>NZ_JAAVJR010000006.1:0-169425 GCF_012037645.1 Salinimicrobium oceani | reverse complement strand
TCCACTTTCATAGTCGGCAACGATCTGCCTCTTAAACTCATCAGAATACCGACGATGCTTCTTTAGTAATTTGAAATTAGATCTCATATAAGTTGATTTAGTGGTCAACCTATATCAGGGACGTACAAAATTCCAAATCACAAGCACCCAAGCCCAAATTGGAGGACCATTTCTTCGTGCTCTTATTTTTTGGTTTTGTGACCTTTGTGAGAGCTTCCATTAGAGATTTCTCGTCGCCTCTTCTTTTTCTCAAAAGAAAAGGCTCTGTCGAAATGACAAACGATTTGCGGCCTTTGCGGTTGAGCTTTGCCTTTTCGAGAAACCTGAAAGGAAATTCGAAATCACAAGTACCCAAGCCCAAATTGGAGGACCATTTCTTCGTGCTCTTATTTTTTGGCTTTGTGAACTTTGTGAGAGCTTCCAATAGAGATTTCTCGTCGAAATGACAAACGATTTGCGGGCTTTGCGGGCAAACTTTGCGGGCTTTGCGGGAAATCTGAAAGGAAATTCCAAATCACAAGCACCCAAGCCCAAATTGGAGGACCATTTCTTCGTGCTCTTATTTTTTGGTTTTGTGACCTTTGTGAGAGCTTCCATTAGAGATTTCTCGTCGCCTCTTCTTTTTCTCAAAAGAAAAGGCTCTGTCGAAATGACAAACGATTTGCGGCCTTTGCGGATAAACTTTGCGGGCTTTGCGAGAAACCTGAAAGGAAATTCCAAATTATAAGCACCAAATTCCAATTGGAGACAAGATAGATTGTTCAGTCGCAAAAAAAGCTGCTTCGAAATGACGTTTTTGGCACCTTTAGAGCTAGCTGCTTGTTTGGGTCGAATCAAAATTGACCATCCATTCAATCCCAAATTTATCTCTGAACATTCCAAAATAGGAACCCCAGGGGCTGTCGCTTATGGGCACTTCAATATCGCCACCGGCTGAGAGTCCGTTTAAAATTCTGTCGGCTTCTTCCCGGCTTTCAGCAGATACAGAAATCTTGGACCTGTTCTCATTTTCATTGACCCTGCCCATACTCTGAGGCACGTCATTACCCATTAACTGATTACTACCAATGGGCGGCGCAATGTGCATGATCTTATTTGCGTCTTCAGGTTCGATTTGAAGATCGGAACTTTCCAGATCTTTTAACCTGATAATCCTTTCGAAAATTCCTCCAAAAACCGACTGATAAAACTTAAAGGCTTCTTCGGCATTTCCGTTGAAGTTGAGGTGTGGATTGATTGATGCCATTCGTTTCTAATTATTTGACTAATCCTTGCATAGCGCCATGTTTTCAGCAAAAACTCCTGCACCTCCTGCTCCAGATCTTCTAATAAATGTAGGGAATTATTCGTCGCCCAGTTTTTTTCTTTTTCAGATAAGCAGAAGTGCAGCGGTAAAATTTTTGTACCTGCAACTGGAAAAGCTCTGGCTTAAAACTCCACCTGTTTAATTCATTTTTTGACCAGGTGAAATTCCTGCAACAGCTTCCATTTCCCATCATCACTTTGTTCGATCAAACTTATTTTTTCAAATTCGAGGGTAACGGGCAGTTCATATTGCTTTATTTGCTCAAAAATCTCATCATCACATGTCGAATTCCTGGGGTGCATGAGGGTGATATGAGGGACCTGTTCTTTCTTCAAATTGGTTTCCCCCAGCACGTTTTGTCTTAATTCCCTAAATTCCTCATTTTCTCCTGAAGATGGCATGAAAACGCCTTTCCCGTCGGCAGACCTTTCCACCCCCTGAAAGGCGACATGCAGGGGTTTCTCGAGAGAAATAGTTCTTATTCGGGCAAGAATATCATCGATAAACTCAAGCTCGTCCTCCCGGCACAGCGTTACGTGCGCAGGAATAATGCTGAACTGGACAGGATTATAAGTCGCCCGAATTCTCTCAATATTTCCAGACGCATCATCAATGAATAAAGTCAGTTGTTTTCTGGTGGTTCTCATTTATTCCAATTCAGGCTGAGGTCAAATGCTTTTGTAAACGATCAATGTAATAGGATGATTGAGATGAATCCTCAGTTGGAGTGAATCCTTCAGCTGAAATGGATCTTGGAAATGCAGGTTTCATTCGCCATATTTCCCTTTTAAACTTTCAAGGATCACTTCTGGATCGTAAGGCTTTCCGTTGCTATAAACCTTTTCCGTCTTTTCTATCACCTTTGGGTCCAGTTCCAGGTCTCCGTCGAGGATCACAAAATCGGCCCTTTTTCCAGGTTCTATAGTGCCAATGTCGGACCTGCCTAACTTAAGAGCGCCATTTTTTGTCATAATATTGATCGCTTCAAGTGTCGTAAAACCAGCTTCCAGCAAGAGCAGGAAATTTCTCTTATCTCCAAACCCTGGTAGCACATGGCGGCCTGCATCTACGCCTGCTGAAAGGATGCCTCCTTTTTGATAGAATCTGTATTCAAATTCCATGATCCTTTTGAAACGTTTTTCTCGAATCGCATTAATCTCTTTCTGGTCTGGCTGATCCTTCAAGTGCTGAAAATCCTCCCGAAAGGAAGCTGCCATGATTTCTGCACTACGTTCATCTATAAATCTGCGCGAGGGAATGCTGGCTTCATAAATACTCAGGGTAGAGGTTAAAGCAGTTCCATTTTTCACCAGTCGATGCAAGAGATCATCCACCTCCTTAGACTGCATATCAAGAGTGTCAATGTATTCTCTTGTACCAGAACATGTTCCTGTTTTCTTATTGCTCCTGAAATATGAAACGCTATTAAAACCGTGTTCGATCGCATCTATGCCCATTTCGGAAGCTTCCTTGAATGTGACAGAACAAAGATGCCCTGTAACCTTAAGATTCCTTTTATGTGCTTCATCAATCACAATTTTAAGAAATTCTGGTTCTATATTTCTGTACACCTTCAGCCACTTCACGCCTTGATTTGCCCAGAACCTTATAGTATCTCGCAAATGGATCTCATTTTGGGGAATGATCATATTTGGATTGCCACCTTTACCTGTAATATAGGGCCCACTCGGAATTATTTCGGGACCAATTGCTTCACCTGCCGCAATTTTTTTAGCAAGCGCTATTTCTCTTTTTGCTGAAGCGGCTCCGCAGGTCTGAATAGTGGTAACGCCAGATGCTAAGTACAACTTGGAAGCCACTTCTCCTATAAACGGAAATCCCGGAATATGAAGATGGTTATGAACTCCTACCAAACCGGGAATCATGGTTTTCCCTTTCCCATCAACGATCGTTACATCCTTCAAGGCTTGAAAATCGGAGGAATGTCCAATCATTCTGAACACCCCGTTCTCTACTAAAACCGATCTTTCCTTTAAAACAGGGCCACCTGTACCATCGATCAGCTTGATATTCTTTATGAGTATTGCTTTAGGTTCTTGTCCTTGCGCCAGCGCCATTGCAGTATTGAAAAGCAGCATACAAATCAAGAAGATTGTCTTCATTTCTACTTTAAAAATTACGCCACCCGTTTCACCTAATGGTATGACACGCCCGCGATACTGAAGGCTGCTTGAACTCTTCGCAACTTTAGAGCACAGAAAGCCTGGGGCAGGAGGGGCAGGTTGAGGTGCGATTTGAAGGGCTGGTAAAAATGCCATTTTTGAGAGGTCTGTCACAGCTTCGTTAATCACTGGTAGAGGTAGTTTTCTGGGCAAAAGCCTCAAAAGCTTTGTATACGGCCTCATGCAGTGCATCTCCATGAGTTTTATCTTCTAAAAAATTAAAATAGAGGTTGGTGTTGTTCGATTTTTCGGTCAGTAATTTTTCATAGAGACCTTTTGCTGTTCTTTCCATGACATCACCTTCTTTACCTACAGCAATATAGATTTTCTTACAGGAGTCAAAATTCCCGATCTCTGCTTTCAAAAGATTCTCATCATCCCACCATAAACTTGGACTTACTAAAATATAATTATCGAACATATGCGGTGCTTTAAGCAGAATTTCCGTTCCTAAAAGTCCGCCTAGTGATTGTCCAATAAAAGTTCTTTCGTCATTAGTTCTGAATCTATTTTCTACAAACGGAAGTACTTCCTTCTCTAAAAAACCTATAAATTTTTCTGATGCTCCAGACTCAGGAAATTCTGTCTGATCTAATTTGTTTCCTGACGGATAGGTGAAATCTCGCATTCTGTCGATGTTTGCAATGCCCACAACTATACTTTCCGGTAGGGTGTTGATCCATGGGAATGACGCGAACTGCACAATTCCACTGATATGAATGAAATCTTCATCCCTTGAGCCATCGAGTAAATAAATCAAGGAATAGGTTTTCAAGCTATCTGTGGAATAGGAGGAAGGCAAATAGATATTCAGGATTCGTTCTTCTCCTAATATTTTGGACTCAATCGTAATTGATTTGCCAATAGAAAAATCGCTTTCACTTAACTCCTTCACCACAGATTGACTACTTGAAGCGAAGTAGGTAAACAACGTAATTAATAGAACCGGAAGTGTTTTCATGTCGGATGGCTAATTGCTGAACCTGGCTTTGTTTTCAGCAGTAATCGGAAGATATCAAATTGCAAGGAATTCCGACTGAAAATTCAGCCAGAAGGAACTATAAAACGTTTTTTTCCTTCTATTTCTTCCAAACAGGGCTTTCATTTCTGCCGTTGGTATTGGTCAACTGGATTCGTTCTTTTGTGCTGATATGTATTTTCCAAATATTGTAATTCCCTTTCTTTCCTGCTGTATAAACAAGCCATTGTCCATCTGCAGACCAATCCGGCGAATAGCATTCTACACTATCATTAGTGAGATTATACAAATTTGTGCCGTCAGAATTCATAATGTATAGGTCCCAATTCTTATCATTGAAACCGTAAAAGGCGATTTGCTTTCCATTTGGTGAAAACCTGGCACCTGAATCGTAACCAGTTTTCCTGGTTAGTCTTCTGATATTCTCGCCTTTAATATCCATGATATGTATTTCTCCATTAGCCGCATGAGAAGTATCCGCTGAATCACGTAATTGTCTCGTGAATAAAATTTCCCGACCTTCTTTTGACCAACTGGGACTTTCTTCATAGAACCTGTTTTTTGTTAGAGGTCTTATATTCGAGCCGTCTTTGTTCATTAGATAAATGTTCCTTGAAAGAGAATCTCTATCACTCATGAACACGATAGTCTCTCCATCGGGTGATAATTCGGGAAGTATGTCAGATGCCGGATGGTTTGTTAGTCGGGTTAAATCTGCTCCTCCAGATTTGAGAGAATATATTTCGGCATTACCATCTCTTTTAGAATAGAAATAAAGACTTTGGCCATCAGGAGACCACGAAGGACTGAAGTCTAGAGAATCATTATTTGTAATATTTCGTAGATTCTCTCCGTGTATGTCCATGACATATATTTCGGAGTTGCCATCTCTATCAGTTACAAATACAATTTCCTGGAGTGAAGAAGAGGCGTCAACATTGAGCTTGTTCTGTTTAACCACTTTACACGAAGTGAAGATCAAAAGTAATATCAAGAATTTGATTACCACCATTATATTGTTTTACTTGCTCCCCAGGGTCTAGAATAGTACAAGTTGCAGATTGGGAAAAAAAATGGAAATTTTAATTACCCCCTTTTAAAGGTACTCAAAAATGCCATTTTTGACGGGTCTTTCGTGTTTTTGCTATATGATGCTGGGGTTAGTAACCGTTACCAGTATTTGATCTTTCTTTTAAATCTTTTATTTTTTTTCTTTTTAACGAATTTATCTCCTTTCTTCTCAATAGTGAAGATCTTTTTATCAATCCAGTTTCCTAACTCATCGTATTTATATTCTATCAAATAGAAAGTGTTATCATTTTCGTTCCAGTTCCTCCGATACAAGATGACATCTCCAATTTCATTATATTCTGATGAGTTAGGTCTTTCAGAATTGATTTCGTACTCTTTGCTGGTTTGTAGGTTATTACTGGAATCATAGACTTTGTAAGTGTAGGTGCTGTCTTCATAATTATATTCCGCTTTTTCATATCCTAATAATCTGCTGTCTTGATCATAGAGCTCCATAGAAACAGGGTTTCCCTTGGAATCATTTTTAAAAATTGCTTTTCCAGAAATTACGTCATTTGAATTATAGTTAATGATCGCTGTAAGTCCGTTTTTACCATATCTGTATTCGGCTTTTTGACTTTGCCAGCCCACCAGGGGAATTTTGTTGGTTAATGTTCTTAAAATTAGTTTACCCTCCTTATCAAAAATGAAAATGAGCCTCGCATCCAGCAGGGAATTTTTATATCTCAGCTCCGATATAGTATCTGAAGATTTTGAAAAAATAATTTTTTCTTCTTTAACCTCTTTGCCAGAGTCGTTGTAAAAAGTATTTGTATTTCTTATTTCCCGTGGGTGACCAAATTTTGTGGTATACTGATCAAAGATGTTGGATCGAGCAGAAGAGAGAGATTGGGAAGATGCATTGAAGGCAACGCAAAAGATTAGAAGTAGGTTAATTAATAGTTTTTCCATATTAAAATAGCGCTGACGGTTTCGTACAAAAACGGAATGAGCTCGCGGGTGTGACTGGGAGTGGAACAAACAGGCATTACCGGCGCGGGCACAAGGGTTTCGATTCAAGACTAAATTAACCTTTGTTGTAATCTGGCCTTCGTTCTTCAATAATTTAGAAAACTTCAATATTCATCTTTTTTAAAATTGTAGTCTATTCCGTTAAACGTAAGTTTCTGAAATTCAGTTTTGTTTTTTACTGTTTTTTTGCCTGCTTTATTTTCATTTAAGTTTTCTTCGACCACCTTTTCATAGGTGAACATTTGTGTTACCAAAAGATCAAAAAACCCCTTGGTTTTTTCTGTCGTCAATTCAATGGACTTTTCAAAGATTTCAATTTCATAACTTCCTGAACAATTTGATTCTCCCTGAGTCTTTCTTATAGGATAGCCTTTCAATACTTCCTTTATCTTGTTTTTTGACAAAGTAAATATCGATATTCTTTGTTGAGAATATAATGTTGCGCAACTTCCTGCCGATTCTTCAGTTATTACACCGATTCCAGATATATTCTCAGATAATTGAATTGGGTTTTTTAAAATATATGATGGAGAAGGTTGAACCGCTTCTTGACTGTAGTAGTGTATTGTATCATCAACATGATCAATCACTTGTCCACTTGCATTGTCAGCAAATAAATATTTTGTTGTATATAGATCTCCATCATTGGTATTTTTAATAATGTATTGTATAGCAAAGAAGGTTTTGTCTGCTTGCAAGCTGACTGAATGAGATTTGTAAGTATAAACATTCGAAAATTTTATTCTCAAATTATCACAAACTTTGTGAAGTAATTGAATGTTTAAGGTGTCTGAAAATTTTCTATTGCCATTTTCTTCGAAAATTCTTTGCGAGTAGGTATTAAGGCTTATGAAGATGATTAAGTATAAAATTTTATTTAATTTCATCATTGTTGACTGCTTCAAATAAGGTCCCGGTTACGAAAGTGTGGTGTGGGAGCTATAATTTTTCGCCTAACACAAATTTCAATGATAGTCAAAAATGCCATTTTTGACGTGTCTGTCGTGTTTGTGGTAACCGTGTTGGCAACTGGCTTTTTCCCGGCTCTATAATTAGAGCTTTAAATTTATTCGTTATTTGGTCTTTCAGGAATGTAAACGAAATTAATTTCGATTTCATCTCCATATTCAACTATCAAAGAACATAACACTGAGACACTTTTTCCATTGTTAATAGCGGGTTCCATTACTGGCATTTTTCTAAGTACTCTCAAAATTTCAGCTTGAATAGTTAATTCTGCATCTCTGACTTTCATGCCGGTTAGATTCCCGTCTTCAGTGATTATAAAAAAAGCTTCAACCTTCTTTGATTCTGAAAGATTTAATTCTTTCAACAAATTTGTATTAAATTCCCGCTTTATAAATTCCGCTACTTTTTCTTTAAAGCATTCTCTTGTTTCTTCTCTAGAGAGATCTTCACAACCATTATACACTGGCGTAATTTCTACATCTTTTAATATCATACTATTGTCAGTAGTATAATTTGCCAAACCGTCCTCCTGTGACATAATACTGCATATACTTCGTATTGCTTGTTCCTCTTCTTTTGTCAAATTTCCCTGTGCCATAACCTGTTCCTGAACAGCATTGATTTTCATTATTAATTCACTTTCTCCATTGTTTGAAGAATCAGATCTTTCTTTGCAGGATACGGATAAAAGGCTGATAGATAGGGTTGTAACAATAATTAAACTTTGTAGTTGAAGTCTTCTTTTAAAATTCAACATATATTTTATGAGTTTGGATTTTTCAGCTTGTGCTAATGGCCGAATAACGCAAATTGCGACTTGGGAACCCGAATTATCATTAAAGGCTGAATTTTAAAGGTAGTCAAAAATGCCATTTTTAAGAGGTATTCAGCAGTTATTGGTATCCATTATTGTACGCAGGCTTTTTCGATTTTGATGACTAATAATAATAAATTATTGTTTTTCAATAAATTATTATTGATATTTGTGTAATACTTAAAAAGCCAAAATGAAAACAAATAAAATTTTAAGCACAATGAAAGTCGTTTCGTGGGTGATTTTTATTGGAATATGTATTAAAGCAGGAGCGATGGTTATTTCTTCTTTTGTCAGTCTTTTTGTAAATCAGGGGGCGACCAAAGATTTATACTTGGGGCTCAATCTTTCAACGCTTTATGAATTTGGTGTTGGCCATTATGTAATGCTTTTAGCTCTAATAATTTCATTGTTAGTTCTCCAGGCTTATATATTTTTTCTCGTAATCAAACTATTTACCAAGTTCGATGAACATTCTCCATTTAATAAAGAATTATCAAAGTTGATCCTCAAGATCAGCTACTTTTCTCTTTTTACAGGATTGATCGCGTCAATTGGGACAGGGTACAGCAAATGGTTGGGTATAAAAAATATTCTTATACCATTCGATTGGGGTGCAGAAGAATTTCTTTTTATGGCGGGTGTAATTTTTATTGTTGCTTTATTTTACAAGAGAGGAATTGAAATACAGTTGGAAAACGAATTAACAGTTTAATTATGGCTATAGTTGTTAATGTAGACGTTATGATGGCCAAGAGGAAAATGTCCTTAAATGAACTTTCTGAGAGGGTGGGTGTTACTTTATCAAATTTATCAATTTTAAAAACTGGAAAGGCAAAGGCTGTTCGTTTTAGCACATTAAATTCAATATGTCAGGTTCTGGAATGTCAGCCTGGTGATATATTAGAATATCAGGAAACATAAAAATAAAATCACCTTCTTTTTAGGTTTCGTACAACGGTTACGGTTATCGCAAGTTGAGTTCGGGGCTATGGTTTACGTTTCGGTTAACGCAAGTTGCGGAGTGGGGAAACGAATGGATCTTTTAATTACTTTTTTTAAAGGTACTCAAAAATGCCATTTTTGACTGTCTTGCCGCATTTGTGTTAACCGTTGTTGTCAATCCGTAGCGACACAGCCGAGTAAGCACGAATGATTTGCCGTTCCGTTTTGCCGTCTGCTTGGTTTCTAATTTGAATTATTATTTATCTTTTTAGTTCGCATTTTTTATTCGCAACAGTGAGAAATTCTTTTTTGCGTCTGAGTGGCATCCGCAACTTCATAATCTCGCTTCCTTAAATTAATCTTTTGTGTTCTAATTTATCTTTTTTCTATCCGCAAGAGTGATAAATTAAAATCAGCGGCTGAGTGAGAAATTAGTTTCTTTTAATTTTATGTGGCTGAGTAATTGTCCGTTTTTCATCTCCAGGAGAAGAGTCAAAATTTTATTTTTTAAGCAGCTTGAGTAAGGTCCGGAGCTATGGTTGACAACGTCCCGTATAAAAACAGTGCGAGCTGGCAAGCTTGATTGTCCGCAGGACAATCAGGCGCTGCAAGCGAGCACTAACTATTGATTCGAGACAGGTTTTAGCATTGTTTTTATACAGCTTAAGTTTGATTTCCTAATTTTTGAGTACTAATCAGAAAGAACAAAAGAGAGGAGTAAGGTTATGTTATTCGTGGGAACCTGGAGATTCCGACAACATTGATAATCCCCTCTCTTTTCTACTTCAATTTCGTTCAGTTCTATGAGACTTTGATCTCGTTTTTAAGTTGTTGAAAGCAAAGTAGGTGTCCTTTCCTAATCAATTTTCTATGAATAAATGTAGCCAAATTTATGGAGTAGACATCAGTAAAAACGTATTCGATGTTGTAGACTCCCAGGGAAATCACTCTCAGTTTAAGAATGATGGTAATGGATTTAAAACCTTTCAAAAAGCTCTTCCTGCCGATGCTTTAGTTGTAATGGAAGCTACAGGATATTATCATTACCGGTTGGCTCAGTTCCTGTATGAGCAAAGCGTAAAGGTCTCTGTAGTAAATCCACTATCTGTTAAAAGGTTTATCCAAATGAAACTTTCTAGAATAAAAACAGATAAATCTGATGCTAAGGCCATCTGTGAATATGCCACTGTAAATGAAGTTCCATTATATACTGCTAGGGACAAGAACCAGGCGGAATGCCTACAGCTCATGCGCCTCATCGATATCTACTTAAAACAAAGTACGGCCTTAAAGAATAAAATGCACGGAGAGAAAACCCTGGGGAAACCATCCAAGGTAGTATATCATTCTTTAAATCGCTCTCTAAAAGCCGTGCAGAAAGAAATCCAGATCCTGGAGGACCGCCTGACGGAGATCGTAAAGGAAGAGCAACAAAAACAACTGACCCTTCTCAAAAGCATTCCCGGAATGGGCAGTAAAACAGCCATTATGCTAATTGTTCTAACCGACGGATTTTCAAACTTTGAAGACGCCCGACAACTTTGTAGCTACACCGGGATCACGCCCACTTTGCGTGAATCAGGTATTAGTGTGAGAGGCAGGAGCCGGATAACAAAAATGGGGAATGCAAAGCTTAGAAATCTATTATTCATGTGCAGTTTTTCCGCTTGTAAACACAATAAAGCCTGTAGAGAGATCTATGAACGGATTATAGCAAAAGGGAAAAGTAAAAAGTTAGCTCTTATCGCTGTATGTAACAAGCTACTGAAACAGGCATTTGCTATCGCTAAATCAGGTCTGCCTTATGAGGAAAATTTTGTTTCGAGATTAGCTTAGAAAACTTGTTTTTTAACTCAGTTCTTTGTTGTGTGCAGTAATTTAGCACTATTTGTGAAAATGTGCGGTTCAAAAATTACGCAGTCAGTCGGGCGCTACTTTGGGTACTTCCACAATGATTTTTATTTTTTCTCATCTGCCTTTATTGTTCGGTCCAATAAAGCATGGTGGGAAAAAAGTCGGGGAAGAGATCACTCTTTTGAAACTGACCTGAAAATATCGGAATTCCTCATTAGGAAATGTGAAATTTTTCCGATACCTTCCGTCAGACTTTGGTACGTGTTAACGTTCTGATAGTGAAACTCTCAACGATCCCATCGCACAAGTCTGAAACCGGTGACCTTCCTCTGGGCAGTCCCCTTATCAGTTCCAAAAGAGTGTCCGCTTTTTAAATCCTTTTCCGCAAAAATCATTGTTGATATCCAGAAGGCCGACTTATTGCACACAACGTCTCGTATAAAAACTGTGCGAGCTGGCGAGCGTGATTGTCCGCAGGACAATCAGGCGCAACAAGCGAGCACGGACTTTCGATTCGAGACAGGTTTGAGCATTGGTTTTATATATTGTTGCCTGCAGTATTATCTGAGGTGCATATAGATTAAATCTAAAAATAATTTGCGGTAGGCAATTTCTTTGAACTTCTCTGCTGGGATCAGCTGCAAGGCTTTTTCAACCTGATTTACATTATCTGAATTTAAGTCTCCCTCGGCTTCAAATTTCCAGTAAGCATCTCTAAATTGATATTGCCAGCTTTGTTCATTCACCAGTTCCAATTCTTCAATCAGTTCTGCATAACAGCTTGTGAAATAACTATCTGGAAATAAAGAAACAGGATTAAAACTTAATTCCTGGCTAAATTTCTTAGTCGATTCTTCGCCTACTTCGCCACGTTTTATTTTTCCCAATAAATTGGAATAACCAGCTTTACTTATATCAGTCAGATGCCCTTGTTTTAAGAGCGAATTTTCGAATAGACTGTGAATATTCTCTGTAATTAACCGCTTTTCTTCATCTGGATAAAAGACAGTAATGAGGCGGTCATATTTTATGTCAGAACAAAGTTTAAATTTTTCATCAATAATTCGGTCCGTTTTCATTTTGGTCGAACCACAAGCTGTGATGAAGACTGTTATTATTATAAGTAGAGTTTTTTTCATATTGCAGGCAACTCGTTATATGAAAACTAATATAGTTTTTTATCTCTTATACTGGCGGGATAACAACAGGTTTTCTTCTCTTTTATCGGTTTGAAACAGCTCCTTGAGCGTTACATCCAACGGACTCTCGATCTTTAAAATGTCTTTGCGGGAAACATGGGTGTAGATCATCGTAGTCTCTGGCTTGCTATGTCCCAGTAACTCCTGAATATACCTTAAATCGATCCCGTTCTCGAGCATATGCGTCGCATAAGAATGTCGTAAAGTATGTGGGGTCACCTTCTTTCTTATTCCTGCCCGCCTGCAGGATTCCTGCAAGAAAGTCCGAATGCTCTGCGCACTATAAGGTCCTCCTGCCTGCCCCTCAGTAAAATATTCCTTTGGCATATAGGTCATCAGGTAATTGTTGAGCAGAGGCAACATGCTTTCGGCCAAAACCACAACACGATCCTTGCGGCCTTTCGAATTCTTGATCATAATTTGCCTGCGCATTACATCAATATGTGCCAGTTTTAACTCCAGTAATTCCCCAATCCGCAATCCGCCCGAGTAGATCATGGCCAGGATGGCCCGGTGCTTTAAATTCCGGGTGACCCTGAGCAGGGAAATGACCTCCTCCTTCGCTAACACCGTAGGTAAATACCGGCTTTTATGCGGCCGCTTGATTTCACTCGTATCAATGCTTTCGCTGGTATAAAGATCAAAAAAATGCTTGATCGCACTTATACATTGCCTGTGAGTGCTAAGAGCATAATTTTCGGCTGCAATGCGCTGCTCAATGAACAACTCTATGTCCCTGGGTTTTAGATCTGCATACGGCCTTTCTCCTACATGATCCACCAGTTTTAGAACAAAATTATAGTAGGTCCTCACACTGCTCTCACTAAGTCGCTGGCCTCTTAGGTAAGCCACGTATTCATGTAACACCTTTTTCTGTTTCCGGCTAAAAACCGGTTGCTTCACAGGTTCCTGTTTTATTGGAATTGCAAAATTCTGAATTTCAGAATAATCCACGAAAACATCCATGACCCGAAGCCTGGAATAGATAAGACGCTTATTTTCTGCAGTCCAGGGAGCATAATAACAGCCGTGGTGATTTGACCACTTCATGATCTTTAACTTTTTAAGCGTACTGCTTATGTAAAGATCAAAAGGAAATTTGACGGAAATTTGCCATGCACCTTTATACAGAAGAGGAGTGAGGAAAACTTTTTTCATACTGCTGATTTTTAGATAAATATAGCTGAAATGAGTACTGAAAAAAGTGCGTAAATTCCTGCATTCACATTGTGGCTGAAGCCGCTGAAAATAAGTGCTGACTCCTGGCCTTGTAAAAAAATTTGCTGCGGAAAAATTCCCTTTAATTACCAGAAGGCGACCTGAACGATGCAGCGGAGAGATGCAATTTGAAGCAGGGACATTTTGGAATTGGTCCAGAGTAATTTTTTTCTCCACTTCCTTACACGCTTACTGAATTTTTGGGTGGTAGAGTAGATCTGAGAGATGATCTCGAGATAGATCCATTTAAGATGAAGTGTTTCAGAGATTAGTATTGGGTAGGAAGGAAACTTAAAGATACCCTAAAGAGGCATTTTTGAGAGGTATCGGATATTTTGTACGTCTCAAAATCTAATATTAATAAACCTCTCTGCATTTTTTAGAGCTGAACAGTTTTCCGAAAGAAACATATAGATAGCAATTGATATTTTTCGTAATTTCATATAATGTAAGCACCTGAAAATAAACTAAATAGCTAGCTATGAAATCTCATATTCTAATTGCTGTCTCTATGATTATTGGAGGTGCAAACCAGGGGTTGAGCCAGAAGATTGAAACTGGGTCTATCGAACAAAATTCAACCTATGAATACCATATTAAAAAGCGCAACCAAAATAGAACAGGAGGTTGGGTAGCAGTTGGAGGAGGTGTAGGCTTAATTGTTTTTGGTGTAGCCAATAATTTTGACAAGACCTTCTGTATGTTCGAATGTGAAGGCGTAGATCCTAACGAAGGCATTTGGCCCGCCTATGTTGGTGCTGCAAGTGTTGTTGGTTCTATACCATTATTCGTTGCCGCCCGAAAGCACGGTAAAGCTGCCAAATTGGAAATGAGTGGTGACCCCGTGGTCTTTAAGAGCTATGGCCAATCGGCATTGGGATTTTCACTTAAGCTTAATTTGAACTGAGCTCTTCAGGGCTCCCTGAAATAAAAAGCCGGAACCTAAAAAAGTTCCGGCATTAATGTTTTTGCTGATTTATTTTTTAGCCATTAATGGCTTCCACACGTTCTACCCGGCCCTGTAGCATTTCCTTTAACATGGTTTCTATACCATTCTTAAGAGTGAAAGTAGATGATGGGCAGCCACTGCAGGCGCCCTGTAAGATCACCTTCACCACTTTTTCCTTTTCATCATAGCTCTCAAACAGAATATTCCCGCCATCACTCGCAACAGCCGGCTTGATATATTCATCCAGAATGGCTACGATCTCCTTCGAGGTATCATCCAGTTGTAATGCCGCAACTGGCGTAGAAGGACCTTCAGGCGTAGCAGGCGTAGGTTGAATTCCGTCTTCGGTAAGTACATCTTTGCCCTGTTCCAGATATTCTCTTATAAATTCCCGAAGTTCCTGAGTGATGTCATTCCACTCCGCAATATCATATTTCGTAATGGACAGGTAATTTTCATCTATGAAGACCTCCTTCACAAATGGAAAATGAAATAAAGCCCTGGCTAATGGTGCATCTTTTGCATCATCAATATTCTTGAACTCGACCGTTTGCAATACCAGTTTTCTGTTAGAAACAAACTTCATAACTCCTGGGTTTGGCGTACTTTCAGCATAAACCGTGGCAGGTAATTTTTTAAGCTCTTCGCTTGATGGGGTGATCACCTGGCCCCCATTATTTAAAAATGCCTGTATCTGTTCTGCTATTTCTTGCTGCACATCTTTCCAATGAACAATATTGTACTTTTCAATGGCCACAAAGTTCTGTGCTATGTAAACCGTCTTTATGAACGGAAGGTGAAAAAGCTGCTGTGCCAGGGGAGAGCGCTGGGCCTCTTCAATATTATGAAATTCAAAGGTTTCGTGCTTCGTAAGGAAAGTGTTAGCCTCAAATTTTACAATGCTGGGTTTTGTAGTAGGCTGTATGCTGATATTGATTTGCTGCATGACTAAAAATTTCGGCAAAAATACGATTTTATGTTGGTCTTTTGAAGCTTATTTAGAATGATTCAATTTGAAGCCGAAGATTGATCGCGGGAAGTGCAGGAGGGTTAATTGGGGAATGGTTAATTGTTGGTGAGTGGTTAATTGGGGAATGGTTAATTAGGGAATGGTTAATTGGGGATTGGTTATTGGGGAGTGGTTAATTGGGGAATGGTTAATTGGGGAGTGGTTAATTGGGGAATGGTTAATTGGGGATTGGTTAATTGGGGATTGGTTAATTGGGGAGTGGTTAATTGGGGCTTGGTTAATTGGGGCTTGGTTAATTAGGGATTGGTTAATTGGGGAATGGTTAATTGGGAGTGGCTGATTGTTCGGCCTTCTGGTTTTTTTAAAATTCCAGATGGCTTACCTCGAATCTTTCCTGTGGCTCGGGTAATAAATTCCGAAGTACTTCTAAATTTCCGTTGGTAAAGAACTCCGGTGCTTTTAACTGGATGTCTGAAAGCAAACCAAGGCTTTGCAGTACATGTTTGGTTTGTTTTGCCACTGCCATACCCGAATCTATAATGGTCACATGCGCGGGAAGGATCTTTTTTAAAGTGGGGATAAGGTAAGGATAATGGCTGCAGCCAAGCACCAGGTAATCGATCCCGGCATCCAGCATGGGGCGCAACAGCTGTCTTAGCATTTGCTCTACCTGTGGCGCATCCTTCTGTCCATTTTCGATCTGCTCCACCAGGCCTTTTCCCACTACTTCCACCACCTGGTTGTCCCGGGAATAAAGATCTGATGTCTTTGCGAAAAGTGCGCTTGTAAGAGTGCCTTTTGTAGCCAGGATCCCGATGCTTTTTGTCCTGGTGTTCAAAGCTGCGGGTTTTATGGCGGGTTCAATGCCTATAAAGGGAATGGTGTATGACGATCTTAGGTGTTGAATTGCGTTTGTGGTCGCGGTATTGCAGGCAACTACAATGATCTTGGCGCCCATTTGCAGCAGTTTCTCTGTGTTCTTAACGCTTAGCCTTACTATCTCTTCTGCTGGTTTTTCTCCGTAGGGAGCATTCTGGCTGTCGGCCAGGTAGATGGTATGCTCGAGCGGGAGTAGGTCGTGAATTTCCTTCCAGATAGAGGTGCCTCCAACCCCCGAATCAAAAATACCAATAGGACTGTCTTTACTCATTCCTGTAAAAATAAAAACTGCGCATCAATGATGCGCAGTTTCCTGAATTTATTTTTTGTCGATGTATTAGATCCCAAGATCTTTCTTAACATCTGGCATAAGGTCATAACCATCGGCCATGATCACTCCAGTTCCGGTAGTTGAGTCTAGCACATAATGGAAACCTTTAGCGCGGGCTACTTTTTGAATAGTGGTACGTGCTTTTTCCAGTACTGGCTTTAGAAGTTCAACTTCTTTCTTTTGAAGCTCCTGCATTGCATTCTGGCGGTATTCACCTATAGTTCTTTGAGTCTGTTGCAGCTCAGCAGCTCTTTTCTGGTTTTCCTCATCTGTTTTAGTCTGAGCTTCTGTCTCGTATCGTTTCATGGTATTCTGAGCTTCAGTTACCATGTCTTTGATCTCTGTGTCGTATGTTTTCTGAAGTTTCTCCAACTGGTTCATTGCAGCTTTGTACGACGGCATTTGTTCAATAAGATCCTGGGTGGCAATATGAGCTACCTTGGTTTGTGCATTTGTAAAAGAAGTTGCTCCCAGAATTAAAGCTACAGCTATTAGAAGGGTCTTGAATTGTTTCATTGTTTTAGAATTGATTATTTAATTGTTGAATTTTACTTGTTATTCCCCATTTCGGGTTGTACTAATTTTCCTTTTTTTCTTCCCTGGCCTTTGCCACAGAATCTCTTTTTCTTTCTCGCTCTTTCAGAATTTCAGCTTTGCGTCGCTCGGCTTCTTCAATTTTCGCAGCTCTTGCTGAATCTCTTACACGGCGGCGTTCCTCTAGCAATGCTTCCCGCTCTGCCTTTCGTTCCTGCTGAAGTTTTTCCCTTTCAGAAAGTACTGCGTCTTCTTCAACAGTCTTAGCTTCAGCTCTTATCAACTCCCGCTTCTCCTGTCGCGTTTCCAGTTCTTCTCTGTTTGATGCCCTGGTGATACTTCGCAAAACCTGGTCACTTACATCAAGCCTGTCGGCAGCATAAAGGGTCACAACATCGGCCGATTTGTCAAAGATAAGATCGTAATTCCGCGCTTTGGCAATTTCCTGTACTGCAACAAAAACCTGGTCTTGTATTGGCTTTACCAGTTGCAGCTTCTGGGTGATCAAATCTCCATTTGGCCCAAATCGCTTTTGCTGGTAATCCAGAACCTTTCTCTCCTCAAACCTTATCTCATCTTCGCGGTCACTTATTAATTCACTGGTTAGGAGCGGTCTTTCATTAGCAAGATCCTGCTTCATCTTATCGATCCTGCTCATCTCGCTTTCTATCTCTCTCTTCCACTGCTGCACTTTCTTCTCAAGTTGTGCCGAAGCTTCCTGGTACTCGGGCACATTCTCCAGAATGTATTCCATGTCCACATAACCAATTCTTACCGTTTGCTGTGCCTGCACCGCAAAGGCCGTGAAAACTGAAAAAGCAAGGCTAAAAAGAATCGATTTTTTCATGCTCTGAGTGTTTATAGAAAATACCGTGCCATTTTTTTAGAACTGTTGTCCAATGATGAAGTGGGTTTCCCACCCGTTTCTCTGCGTCTCGCCCGGGAGTGGATCAAAGCCATACCCAAAGTCAATACCCAGTAATCCAAATGCTGGCATAAAGATACGTAATCCTGCGCCGGCAGATCTGTTCACCTGGAATGGATTGTAGTCCTTAAAGCCATCGTATGATGCTCCTGCCTCAAGAAAGGTAAGTGCAAATATCGAAGCTGTAGGTTTTAAGGTAATAGGATAACGCAGCTCTAATGAATATTTATTGTAGATCGTCGCACCATCATTATCTGTAGCCTGGCTTAAAACTCCTCTGTCAAGAGGCGTAAGCGACTGGTTTGGATAACCTCTCAATGCTATAGCCTCACGGCCGTCCATGCTGTATGTTCCCATACCATCTCCTCCAAGGTAGAATCTTTCAAAAGGTGGTACTCCGCGTTCGTTATTATATGCCCCAAGGAAACCGTATTCCGCATGGGTTTTAAGAACTAAACTGTTGCTCCCTCCAAAATTATAAAGGGTAGTGTACCATGTTCCGTTGAACTTGATCTTGTAGAATTCGAGCCACTTGTATTTTTCCTGATCGATCTTACCTTGATCGGCAACTGGATCTTCCCCGGCACTTAAAGGTCGGCCCTGCCTGTTTATAAGTACTCCGTTCTCATTCTTAAGCTGAAATTCTTCCTGATCTCCCAGGTTACCGTAATCTATATCGTTAAATAAAGAATAGGGTGGCGTGACCTTGGCAAGGATCTCGAACTTAGAACCGCCCATTGGATAAATAGGGTTGCTAAAGGTGTTATCACGAGTGAGGCCAAGGGTAAGCGAGAAATTATTTGAATAACCATCACCAAATGTGAAGAGTCCTGTATTATAGTTGCTCAGGTTGTAATGCTGAAATGCAACCGCGGTAGATAAGATGAAAAAATCATCGGGTACTGTAAGCCTTTTAGCAAGACCTAAGGTGATTCCGGAGATGGAAAATTTTCGATCTCTGTCTGCTTCGCGGTTTCTGTAGTCGTAGAAATACTGCTCTGTATGTTGTAAGGAAGTGGATAGCCTTACCGGTTTCTTTCCTCCCCACCATGGCTCAGAAAATGACAGGCTGTAGGTCTGGTAATAAGTACTTGCCTGGGCTCTAAGAGACAGGGTTTGTCCATCCCCCATAGGTAACGGCTTATACGCTTCCTTGTCGAACAAGCCACTTAAGGAGAAGTTGTTAAAGGAAAGTCCTAAAGTACCAACAAATCCGCCGCCGCCATAACCACCTTGCAGCTCGATCTGGCTGGCTCCTGCTTCCACAACAGAATATTGCAGGTCCAGAGTTCCGCTGTTTTGGTCTACGTTCTTGAACTCGGGAGATAGATTTTCAGCATCAAAGAAACCTAATTGCCCCAGTTCTCTTACCGTTCTTACTACTGCCTCCTTACTGTATTTTTGTCCCGGCTTGGTTCGCATTTCCCTGTAGATTACGTGATCTTTTGTCTTGTCGTTCCCAACTACAGTAATGTTGTCAAAATATGCGACTTTACCTTCTCTTATCCTTATCTCGAAATCTATAGTGTCATTATAGACCCTTACTTCTACGGGGTTGATATTGGAGAAGAGATACCCGGTGTTCTGGTATTTATTTGTAAGATCATTAGCATCGGGCTTGGTATTGTCTGCGATCTGCTTCTCGAGCAATACGCCGTTGTAAACGTCACCTTTATTTATTCCGAGTACTCTTTGAAGTTCCCGGTCACTATAAACAGAGTTTCCAATAAACTCAATATTTCCAAAATAATACTGGTTACCTTCCTCAACATTTATGCGAAGTGCAACATCGTCTTCATCTATGTTTATTAAAGTGTCTGAAACGATCCTGGCGTCACGATAGCCTTTTTCCTTATAGACGTTCAGCAAATTCTGCTTATCATTCTCATATTCTTCAGGAATGAACTTTGAACGCTTCCAGAATCTCAGGAAATTTTCCTGCTTCGTCTTTTTCATTGCCCGTCTTAATCGCGCATCAGACAATGCTTCGTTTCCTGTAATTTCAATATCTTCGATCTTAACGCGCTCTCCTTTGTCAATATTGACAACCATGTTAACGAGATTGGTGTTAAGGGTATCTTCAACAGGTACAGTATTCACAACCACCTTGGTATTTAAATAACCTTCATCTCGAAAATGCTCCTGTATGTAATTCTTGGTTGTAGTAATGAGGTTTTCGGTGACCTTTGCCCCAACATTCAGTTTGGTTTCGGTCTTGAGATCCTGCTGTTTTTTGTTCTTTACCCCCTGTATTCTCACATCGGCTAAAGCAGGCACTTCCTGGATCTCAATTTCCAGGTCGGCTACGTCGCCTTCAATTCCGGTGACGTAAATATTAATATCACTAAAAAGACCGAGATCCCACAGTTTCTTTAATACCTTGCTAATGCGATCTCCCGGAATGAAGATCTTTTCTCCCTTTTTTAACCCGGTATAGGCGATCACCGTTTGCTCGTTGTAAGAGACAGTGCCGGTTACATTAATATCTCCAATGGTATATTCTTTCCCGTTTGCAAGTGGCAGATCCTGAGCTGCGGAAGTAAAATTAATTAAAAGGCCAAAGGCTAAAAGTGCTAAAATATGCTTTGTGGTAAAGGCACTAACTAAGTTGCTCACTTGTTTTTCCAAATCTTCGTTCTCTGTTTTGATAATTATAAATGGCCTCAAAAAGATCATCTTTACGATAATCTGGCCAAAGTATTTCTGAAAAATATAACTCGGCATAAGCCAACTGCCATAACAGGAAGTTACTAATGCGTTGTTCCCCGCTCGTTCTTATCATAAGATCCACGTCGGGTAAATTGTGGGTGTAAAGATGCTTATTTATAACCGATTCATCAATAGCTTTTGCTGAAATCTCACCGCTGGACACTTTTTCGGAAATTTCTTTCACCACATGCGTCAGTTCTTCGCGAGATCCATAGCTCAATGCGAGGGTAAGGGTCATCCTGCTGTTGGTGGAGGTTTTTTTGATGACCTCATTCAGTTCTCGCAGGGCCTTTGTGGGTAGATTATCAAGACAACCTATGGCATTAAGCTTAATGTCATTGTCCTGTAAGGTCTTGATCTCCTTCTTTAGAGAAGAGACCAGGAGTTTCATCAAGGTATCTACTTCTAATTTTGGGCGGTTCCAGTTTTCTGTGGAAAAGGCGTATAAAGTGAGGTTTTTGACACCTATTTCTGCACTTCCTTCTACAACATCCCGCACGGCTTTGGTGCCTTTTTCATGGCCTCGCACCCGCATCAACCCCTGTTTCTTTGCCCACCGGCCATTGCCATCCATAATGATCGCAATATGCTGAGGTAATTTGCTGGGATCGATCTTCTCTTTGAAATTCATATCAGTATTTGTTGAAGCAACTTGAGCCTCTCCCAAAATTAAAGGTGAGGTACAAACCAGTAAATACATACCAGTCTGTGGTATTGCTGTTTCCGAAGTTCCAGAGGTTGTAATCACCATCAACTTCTGAAGGCTGACTGCCATCCAGGTTGTCGGTAAAGGTGTAACGGGCACCAATCTCAATTCCGGCAGAAAGGAATTTATTCAGCGTTTGCTTATATCCCATCACCATTGGCACCGAAAACTCCCAGTTATTTCCTGCTTCCTGTAATTCGTTTGCTGCAGGGTTCGTATATGCCTTGTTCTTTAACATGTAATGGTTCGCAAAGTAGTAATTTATCCCGGTGTAAAGATAAGGAGTGGATTGATATGTGTTGGAATGCAGGTCCCATTCCCAGAAAGTGAACTCGAGACCCAGGGAAGCTTCTGCAATAGTGTTTGAAAATGAGTAGCCGCGCTGCTGCCTTCGCCCTTCATTTGATCTCGCATCATCTGCCTCGAGCTTTGCATACATTAGCGAAAACCGGAAAGCATGTCGCTCACTTCGATTCCACTTCAGCAGGCCGCCAAAAACAAGAGTGTTGGGATTAATGTAAGTAGTGTTGCCAACATCACCAATATAGTTCGCGCCTCCTATAAAAGGACCTAGCTCAAAATTTTGGGAATATGTCTGGTTTCCGCATAGTATCATAAGAACCACAACAACAAGATACCTCATAGGTTTTCAAAAGTTTGCAAATATAACAATATTGTTTGCCCCACAACAATTTGAGCAGGTTTGTACCTTAGCATTAACAGATTTCAGGAGTTTTTATTGTTTAATTGCGCTTATCTTCTCCCCATAAAAGCTTTTTCCGAAGGGTCTTAAGAAAGCTGTCTTCAGTAAATTCAACCATCTTGAGTTTGAAGGGTGCCTTTTGAATGGTTATGGTGGTGTTGTTCTTTAAAGTGGCGATCCTGGAATCCATTGAGACCAGGTAATCATCTGCCCTGCCCGATACCTTGAGCGTGATCTTCGTATTATCTTTTATGACCAATGGTCGTGCATTAAGATTATGCGGGGCTATAGGGGTGATAATGAGAGCTTTTGTTGCAGGAGTGACCACTGGCCCGCCACAACTAAGAGAATAACCTGTAGAACCGGTAGGAGTTGAAACGATAAGCCCATCTGCCCAGTAAGCTGTAAGGAATTCGTCATCCAGCCAGGTATCTACCGTGATCATGGAAGTAGTGTTCTTACGGCTCACCGCTACTTCATTCAGGGCAAAATTGTTTTCGAAGAGCGCCTCAACCTTTGGATTTGTGCGAATACTCAGCAGGGAGCGTTCAGATATTTTATAGTCCTTGTTGAGCAGCCGCGTAATTGTTGTGCGAATCTCCTCCTTGTTTACGGTGGCAAGAAATCCCAGACGACCGGTATTGATGCCCATTATTGGAATATCAAGATCCTGAATATATTTAACCGACTGGAGGATGGTGCCATCTCCCCCCACACTTATGAAAATATCGAAATCTCCATCTAGCTTTTTAAAGGTTTCGAAATGATGAAAATCTTTCTTGATCTCATTGTTTTCATCAATAAGCTTTAAGAAATTCTCTTCAATGGCAACTTTGATGTTTTCCTCATCCAGCACATTTAGAAGTTCTTCTATATATATTCCCGAATTAGCATGATAGAACTGCCCGTAGATTCCAACCTTCATCTTATATGTTCAGGTATTTATCGAGGTAGCGGGACCTGTCCTCTAGGTTGGCATTAAAAGAATCCTCCGGGTGCTGGGTAACTACTTCATAGCCGTATCTTCTAAAGGTTTGAAAAATGGCATTAAAAGGTGTGACTCCGGTTTTAATCGTGATCTGGGCCCGGTCGTTTTCCATCCCCGAAATAAAGGCTCCAAGCACACTGGTGCCATTAGATTCTACAATCTGGCAGATCTCACTAAAGGAGTAATCTTTCATGCCTTTTTCAACTATAAGGATACCCCCGGGATTGTTGAGGAATGGAGACTCTGTAAACAGGTTCATGATGTCCTGCAGTTCCAGGTATCCCAGTAGCTTGTTTTCGGCATCAAGAACAGGCATGATATTGGAATCATTCTTGGAAAATGTGTGCAAAACATCGATCCAGTTGTCATTTTCTCTAACAAAAAAGCCCTCAAGCGCATACTGATACTCTTCCATAGGCTTGTTGACCTCAAACATGCGGGCATCGGCCACGGGAATACTGCCCATGTAAACATCTCCCTGCATTACAGGCAAATGTGAATATGGAAATTCGTTAAAGACCTCCAGAACCTCACTTACGGTTGAGGTGAACTGCGGAATTTTTATCTCGTTAAGTATGTAGGGTTGAATGCTCATAGCCCAGGCTGTTTTTCTGCAAATTAATCAAAATAAAGTACTTTTTTGGGTATTCAACTTTGTATTTTTGTTCAAAACAGCAGGTAGAAATGACCAAATTAAGTGTAAATATAAACAAGATCGCTACCCTTAGAAACAGCAGGGGAGGAGATGTGCCTAATGTTGTGCAGGTAGCCAAGGATGCTCAGAAGTTTGGAGCAGAAGGGATTACCGTTCATCCTCGTCCCGATGAGCGCCACATTAGATATCAGGATGTCTTTGACCTGAGGCCTGTAGTGACAACCGAGTTCAATATAGAAGGGAATCCCATCAGGAAGTTTATTGACCTGGTGTTAAAGGCAAAACCCGAGCAGGTAACCCTTGTGCCCGATGCCGAAGACGCTATTACTTCAAATGCAGGCTGGGATACCATGAAGCACCGGGATTTTTTGAAGGAAGTGATCTCCGAATTTAAAGCTAAAGGTATTCGCACCTCGATCTTTGTAGATCCCGATCCTGCCATGGTGAAAGCTGCTCTTCATACGGGTACAGACAGAATTGAACTTTACACAGAAGAATATGCAAAACAATTCGCCAAAGGAAATAAAGCAGGAATTGCACCTTATGTAGCCTGCGCCGAAATAGCAAATGAACTTGGGTTGGGGATCAACGCCGGTCATGACCTGTCCCTTGAAAATATTTCGTATTTTAAAAATAAGGTACCGGGCTTGCTGGAAGTCTCCATAGGTCATGCCCTCATTGCCGAATCTCTTTACCAGGGCATGGAATACGTCATCAACCAATATTTAAGTTTACTGAGAAGCTAATGAAATTAAATTCCAATATTTTAGGAGCAGGAAAGCCTCTCTTGATCCTTCACGGATTCCTGGGGATGAACGATAACTGGAAGACCTTGGGAAATGAGTTTGCTGAGGCTGGCTTTCAGGTGCACCTTATAGATCAGCGAAATCATGGGCGCAGCCCGCACAGCAGCAGCTTCAATTATCTTGAGCTGGCAAAGGATGTCAAGGAATATATGGATAGCTATAGCCTCAAAAATGTCATTTTACTGGGTCATTCTATGGGTGGAAAAACAGCAATGACGGCAGCCTCTCTTTTTCCGCACTTAATAGATAAGCTCATTGTGGTAGATATTGCACCAAAATACTATCCTCAGCATCATCAGCAAATATTAGCAGGGCTCACTGCTATAGATGAAGCCAGCCTCACCTCAAGAGGAGATGCAGAAGATCTGCTTGCGCAGTATATCAAGGAAAAGGCGGTAAGGATGTTCCTTCTCAAGAACCTTTACTGGAAGACAAAAGCTCACCTGGGATTACGTCTCAATCTCGATGCCTTAAAGGAAAACATTGAGGAACTGGGCAAGGAATTGCCAGCTGAGTATTCCTTTCAGCACCCCACGCTCTTTATTAAAGGAGAAAGGTCAGATTATATTTCTGCTGAAGATGAGCCGCTTATAAAAAAGCATTTTCCGAAGGCCGAGCTGGTGAGTATTTCCGGCGCCGGACACTGGGTTCACGCTGAAAATAAGTCGGCATTTTTTGAGGCTGTGATCAATTTTCTCTAATTTTAACGACCTAATATTATGCGTGCACAATAAAATGCGGATTTTGTTGCGTAATATCTAATTTATACTATTTTTGAACCATTGATCCTTTAATAATCTACACAAACTATTATGAGAAAAATTTTAATTCTAATGGTGCTTGCTTTGGCAGGTACTGTAACTTATGCCGGTGGTTATCGGGTAGGTGTTCAGGGGCAGCGTGCGCTGGCCATGGGGCACACGGGGGTAGCAGTTATAAATAGTGCCGAGCTTGGCTTTTTCAATCCGGCAGGATTGGTACATCTAGAGAACAAACTCACCATATCTGCAGGGGTAAGTGCCGTTTTTGCTGAAGTTGCCTGGCAAAATTCAGCTACTGGTGAAACAGCCCGTACAGATAATCCCGCAGGAACTCCTTTCTACTTTAATGCATCATACAATCTAAAAGACTGGCTTTCCATAGGTCTAAGCGTTTACACTCCTTATGGAAGTACTGTGAAATGGGAAGAAGACTGGGCAGGCTCTCACCTTGTGAATAATATTGAGCTTCAGGCGATCTACATTCAGCCCCTGGTGTCATTTAAAGTGGCAGAATTCTTAAGTGTTGGAGGTGGGCCTATCTTTGTTACCGGTTCTGTTAACTTCAACCGTAACCTTACCCGCACGCTTTCTGATATTGATGGTAATCGTGCAAACGTTACTATTGATGCTTCCGGAGTAAATGAGTTCGGCTGGTCTGTCGGTGCACTTTTTACTGCAACAGAAGATCTGAGAGTGGGAGTGAACTACCGGTCTGAGATCATCATGAATGCGGAAGGTGGAAAAGCTGATTTCGAGAACATTCCTAATACCCCGCTTGCTCCTTTTGAGGATACTACGTTTGATGCTGAATTGCCTCTTCCAGCCGAGCTAACCGTTGGACTTTCTTATGAGCTGAACGAAAAATGGCTGTTAGCTTTTGACTTCAACAGAACTTTCTGGGATGTGTATCAATCGCTTGACATTCGATTTGCCGATGGTAGAGTCTCTTCAAACCCACGTGCTTACGAAGATTCCAATACCTGGAGATTTGGAGCTCAATATGGCGCTACAGATAAATTAACGCTTCGCGCGGGATATTACCTGGATGAATCTCCGGTACAACCTGGATATTTTGCTCCCGAAACTCCTAGAAATGATTCTATGGGCTTTACAGGAGGTCTTTCTCTTGACGTGACTTCAAAACTAGCTATTGATGCTTCTTTTGCTTATATCCGTTTTGATGAGGTAGATGCCTCGTATGATCATTATGTTGATGAAAATAACCAGAATGTGCCCTTTGGTGGTACTTACAAATCTGTAGCCTTTATTCCTGGTTTGGGTGTGACTTACAAATTATAATTAAAGAAAGAAATTATGAGAAATTATATAAAATACATCGGGATCCTGGCCTTGGGTATGGTGGCTTGTGAACCTGAATTTGAAAATCCGGTTGATGAACAGGGAGCTTACACCAGTGGAGAGGCCGACTTTTCAAACTATGTGGCCTTAGGGAATTCCCTCACGGCAGGATATGCAGATAATGCCCTGTATATTACCGGGCAGCAGAATTCTTACCCTAATATTCTTGCGCACCAGTTTGCCAAGGTACAGGAGACAGGAATGTTCCTGCAGCCATTAATGGCAGATAATGCCGGCGGACTCCTTTTAAACGGTAATCAAATTGCCGGTACTCGCCTTGTACTTGCAGTTGGTGCAAACGGGCCAGCCCCAATGAACTACACCGGAAGCCAACCCACAACAGAAGTGCTTAACAAACTTACCGGTTCCTTTAATAACATGGGAGTGCCTGGAGCGAAGAGCTTTCACCTTGTAGCACCTGGTTATGGAAATCCCGCAGGAGTAGCTACAGGCGCAGCTAACCCTTATTTTGCAAGATTCGCATCTGCCGATAATGCTACTGTTCTTGAAGATGCAGCAGCCCAGAACCCGACTTTTTTCTCTCTCTGGATTGGGAACAATGACGTATTGAGCTTTGCTACTTCTGGTGGTGCAGGTGTTGACCAAACAGGCAACATGGATCCTTCGAAGTATGGACCTAATGACATAACAGATCCACAGGTATTTGGTAGTGTTTATATGAATCTAGTGAATGCTATGATTGCCGCAGGTGCCGAAGAAGGCGTTTTATTGAACATCCCGAACGTTACAGATGTGCCATTCTTCACAACTGTACCTCACGCTCCGTTAAGTCCGGCAAACTCGTCCTTTGGACCTATGATCCCAACCCTTAATGCCACTTTTGCACAATTGAATCCTGCGTTGACTGCACTTAGAGGTGTTTCAGAAGAAACTCCGGGCGAATCGGTATATTCTATAGAGTTCAGCGCTTCTGCTGCGAGCCCTGTACTTATCCATGATGAATCTCTTCCTAACATTTCTGAACAACTTACAGAAGTACTGGTTAATAACGGAATGGACCGGGGGCTTGCCACCATCTACGGAATGCAGTATGGACAGGCAAGACAGGCTACTGCCCAGGATCTTCTGGTATTGACAAGTTCTGGAGCAATAGGACAGGTAAATACGCAGAGAGTTGCGGCGCTTATGGCAATGGGCTTGACCCAGGAACAGGCCGGGCAGCTTTCTGTCAATGGAGTGACCTACCCAATGGAAGATAAATTCGTTCTCGTACCTTCCGAAATTCAGGCGATCAACACCGCACGTACTGCATACAACCAGATCATTCAACAACTGGCAGAATCAAAAGGGCTGACATTTGTTGATGCTGCAGCTATTCTCGAAGAAACTGCAGGGGGCGGGATCACTTTTGATGGAGGTGTTCTTACTTCCACCTTTGCCACAGGCGGAGCCTTTTCTCTTGACGGTGTGCACTTAACTCCAAGGGGCTACGCCCTGGTTGCAAACCGAATTATTGAAGCCATTAACAGTACCTATGATGCTACCGTTCCTAAAGTGAACATTGGTGCATACGGTACAATTACTCCAAGCCAGGACGTAAACTAATTCTTTTATAACATTAAACTTTTGAAACGCCGGAACTCTTCCGGCGTTTTTCATTAAAAATGTATCTTAGTAACAAATCTAACTAGCTATGACGTTCTTGTTAAGAATTCTCCTTACCGCCGTAGTGGTGGTTTTTCTTGCTAATTTTCTTCCCGGTGTTACGGTTACCGGTTATGTGACCGCCATTGTTGTTGCCCTCGTGCTGGCACTGCTCAACCTCATTGTGAAGCCCATTCTCGTTCTGCTCACCCTGCCGGTGACCATACTTACTCTGGGTCTCTTTCTTATCGTGATCAATGCAATCATCATTCTTCTGGTCGATGCTTTTGTTGCAGGTTTCCAGGTGAGCGGCTTCTGGATTGCAGTACTCTTCAGTTTATTGCTGTCGATATTTCAGTCCTTGTTTTTTTCAATTGCTGAAAGGAAATAAGACACCTGAATTTCAGAATTTTGAAACTTTGCTCGCTCTCAAAAAAGTTGTACTTTTGCAGACCAATTTTTATAAGCGCTTATAATGAATATAACGAGAGAGAACATTGACGAACTTAATGCAGTGATCAAGGTTGATATAGCCAAAGAAGATTACAGCGGCAAAGTTGACAAAGTCCTGAAAGATTACCGCAAGAATGCGAATATCCCTGGCTTCCGAAAAGGACATGTACCTATGGGAATGGTGAAGAAACAGTATGGAAAAGCTGTTTTGGTAGATGAGGTGAACAAACTGCTTCAGGATGCTTTGAACAAATATCTTACTGAAGAAAAACTGGACGTTCTTGGAAATCCATTGCCAAAAGAGCAGGATAATTTCGACTGGGACAGCGAGACCTATACCTTTGAATTTGAACTTGGTCTTTCTCCACAGTTTGAGGTGAGCCTTGAAAATGAAAAACCAATTACCTATTATAAAATAGTTGCCGGTGATGAAATGGTCGATAACCAGATCAAAACCATTCAGAAGCAATACGGAAAACTTATCTCTAAGGAGACTGCTGAAGAAGGGGACCAGTTAACCGGTACTTTTAAGAATGAGGCTGAAGGCATTGATGCCAAAACTACACTTCAGCTGGAAAAAGTTGAGAACAAAAAGCCATTTTTGGGAGCAAAGGCAGGAGATGTGGTAAAAGTAAGCACCAAGGGTCTTTTTGCCGATGATCATGATCTTATGGAAGTTCTTAAAGTGGAGCATGACAAGGCACATGGACTTGATGTGGAAGTTGAATTTCACGTTGAAGAAGTGAACACGCAGGAGCTGGCAGACCTTGATCAGGAATTGTTTGACAAGCTTTTTGGAAATGGAGAAGTGACTTCAGTTACAGAACTTAAGGACAAGATCAAGGAAGACGCAGCTAAGCAGTTCGAACAACAAAGCGATCAACAATTGCTGAATGATGTGACCGAAATGCTTATTGAGAACACCGAGTTTGATCTTCCAAAAGAATTTCTTCAGAAGTGGATCCAGACTGCAGGAGAAAAAGAACTAACCCCAGAAGAAGCTCATGAAGAGTACGAAAAGAGTGAAAAAGGTTTGAGATTCCAGCTTATCGAAGGAAAGCTGATCGCGAACCACGACCTGCAGGTGAAGTTTGAAGATCTTAGAGCTTTTGCGAAAGAAAGGATCAAAGAACAAATGGCACAGTTTGGCCAGTTGAATCCAGAGGAAAAGGAACTTGATGACATCGCAGCGAGAATTCTTTCCCGTCAGGATGAGGTGAAGCGTCTTTCTGAGCAATTGATGAACCAAAAGCTTCTTGAACTTTACAAGGAGAAAGTAAATCTTGAGGAGAAGGAAGTAACATATGAAGAATTTGTTAAAGAGGTATATCAATAGATCTTTAATAAATTAATACTTATCTTTAAGGCGTTAGACCAAATTGGGTCTAACGCCTTTTTTAGCAAGTAACACGGGAAGTTTCGAAACAGAAATTTCCTTTCTATAACCGGAAAAACTACATAGGAATTCAATGGATTACGCAAAAGAATTTGAAAAATATGCTACCCAGCATCATGGGATCAATAGTAACTATTACAACAAGATCATAAGCAGCATGTATCCCCAGGGGATGACCCCTAATATTATCGAGGAAAGACAAATGAATATTGCCATTTTTGACGTGTTCTCACGATTGATGATGGACAGGATCATCTTTCTGGGTACCGGGATAAGTGACCAGGTAGCAAACATTATTCAGGCACAGTTGTTGTTTTTGGAAAGTACAGATTCCTCTAAGGACATTCAGATATATATTAACTCCCCGGGAGGAAGTGTTTACGCAGGTCTTGGTATTTATGATACCATGCAGTTCATAAAGCCCGATGTGGCGACCATCTGTACCGGAATGGCAGCCTCTATGGGTGCAGTGCTTTTATGTGCAGGGGAAAAAGGAAAGCGAAGTGGTCTTCCTCATTCCCGGGTGATGATCCATCAGCCTCTTGGAGGAGCGCAGGGGCAGGCAAGTGATATCGAGATCACAGCCAGAGAGATCCTTATCCTCAAAAAGGAACTGTATGATATCATCGCAAAACATACAGGACAAACATATGAAAGGATCCACGAAGACAGTGACCGGGATTACTGGATGAAAGCCGATAAAGCTTTGGAATATGGAATGATTGATGAAATTTTAACGAGAGAATAAAGATCTCTTTTTAAAGAATGAAAGGAAAGCCTTAAAGGCTGCAACTTAAATTGTATGGCAAAAGAAGAATTAGAATGTTCCTTCTGCGGAAGGAAAAAACCTGAAACCAATCTGCTCATCGCAGGCCTGGACGCACACATTTGCGACCGCTGTATTGAGCAGGCTCATGGTATTGTAATAGAAGAATCTAAACAGGATGGCACAGGAGAGCTTTCTTCTGAATTAAAACTGAGAAAACCTCAGGCTATAAAGTCGTTTTTAGATCAATATGTGATAGGGCAGGAGCACACAAAAAAGGTGCTTTCTGTTGCGGTTTATAATCACTATAAGAGATTGTTACAACCGGTGAGTGATGATGATATTGAAATTCAAAAGAGTAACATCATCATGGTGGGAGAAACCGGAACGGGGAAAACCCTCATGGCAAAGACCATTGCTAAAATGCTTAATGTGCCTTTGGCCATTGTTGATGCTACAGTCCTTACAGAAGCTGGCTATGTGGGAGAAGATGTGGAAAGCATTCTTACCCGATTACTGCAGGCAGCCGACTATAACCTGGAAAAGGCACAGCACGGGATCGTCTTCATCGATGAGATCGATAAGATTGCCCGTAAAAGCGACAATCCTTCCATTACCCGGGATGTTTCGGGAGAAGGTGTGCAGCAGGCTTTGTTAAAGCTTTTGGAAGGAACTACAGTGAATGTTCCGCCAAAAGGTGGCCGAAAGCACCCCGATCAAAAGTTTATCGAAGTAGACACGGAAAATATTCTTTTCGTAACCGGCGGAGCTTTCGACGGAATTGAAAGAAACATTAGCAAAAGACTCAACATGCAGGCCGTTGGTTTTAGTGCGTCCAAGAGTGATGACGCTATTGAGCGAGAAAACCTCCTGAAGTACATCATTCCTAAAGATCTAAAAGATTTCGGTTTGATTCCTGAGATCATTGGTAGACTTCCGGTTCTTACACATATGAATCCGTTAGACAGGGCTACTTTGCGTTCCATACTTACCGAGCCTAAGAATGCCATTATCAAACAATATCAGAAATTGTTTGAAATGGATGATATAGATTTCAGTATTACAGATGAGGCGCTTGACTTTATTGTTGAAAAAGCAATAGAGTATAAGTTAGGAGCCCGTGGATTACGATCTTTATGTGAAGCTATCCTCACAGATGCCATGTTTGAAATGCCCGAAGGTGCAGATAATAAACTTGTGGTCGATAAGGATTATGCCGAAGAAAAGCTGGATAAATCTGGAATTAAGAGATTGAAGGCAGTTTCATAAGACCTGTCAAAAATGACATTTTTGAGCCACGTTCTTACGTGGCTTTTTTTATGCGATGATTTTAAGGAGGTAGGGAAGAATTAAAGATGCTGCTGCTTTTGCTGGTTTTTTAATGCTGAATTGTTAATTTGGACAGATTAAATTCCGTCATTTATGAAATCCTTTTCCCTGCCTGCTTTGTTCCTGCTTAGCTTTTCCCTTTCAACTGTTGCGCAGCAAGTGGTGGTGCAGCAGGCAGAACCTCCTGTAGATCTTGTGGAGCCTCTTATGGGAACCGATTCCCATTACAGCCTTTCCCATGGAAATACATATCCTGCCATCGCTATGCCCTGGGGCATGAATTTCTGGACTCCGCAAACTGGAAAAATGGGTGATGGCTGGGCCTACACCTATGATGCCACAAAAATAAAGGGTTTTAAGCAAACCCATCAGCCTTCGCCCTGGATGAACGACTATGGACAATTCTCCATCATGCCAACCACAGGGAAGTTGAAATTCAGGGAAGAGGAAAGACAAAGCTGGTTCTCACATAAGTCGGAGATCGTAAAACCCCATTACTATAAAGTATATCTGGCCGATCATGATGTGACTACCGAGATCACACCTACAGAAAGAGCCGCCATTTTTAGGTTCACCTTTCCCAAAACAGATTCTTCCTTTGTAATTATCGATGCTTTCGACAAAGGTTCCTATGTGAAGATCCTTCCGGAGCAAAGGAAGATCATTGGTTACACCACTCGTAACAGTGGAGGAGTACCCGATAATTTCAAGAACTATTTTGTCGTAGAGTTCAACAAGGATTTCAGCTACACAGCCACCTTCGCCGACTCTACCTTGACCAGTGCCCTGCATTCCACGTCCAATCATGCAGGTGCTGTAATAGGTTTCGCAACTTCAAAAGGAGAGAAGGTCACTGCGCGAGTTGCCTCTTCTTTTATTGATCATGAGCAGGCCGAAAGAAATTTACTGGAACTTGGGAAAATGAATTTTGATGAGATAAGATCTCAGGGTCGGGAGACCTGGAATAAGGAATTGAGCAGGATCCAGGTAGAAGGAGGTACCTATGCGCAGATGAAGACCTTCTATTCCTGCCTTTACAGATCTCTGCTTTTTCCGCGGAAATTTTACGAATATGATGCCAGTGGGGACGTAGTTCATTACAGCCCTTACAACGGTGAGGTGAATCCCGGCTACATGTTCACAGATACAGGATTCTGGGATACTTTTAGAGCCCTCTTCCCCTTCCTTAACCTGATGTATCCCGAACTAAACGGCAAAATGCAGGAAGGGCTTTCGCATGCTTATGATGAAAGCGGTTGGCTGCCAGAGTGGGCGAGTCCCGGCTCGAGAAACGTGATGGTGGGAAATAACTCTGCCTCTGTTGTGGCAGAAGCTTATTTAAAAAGCAGGAATGCCTATAGCTATGATATTGAAAATCTCTATGAGGCTCTTCTTCATGGCGCCAACAATGCAGGACCTTTAACTGCAGTAGGGCGGGCCGGTGCAGACTATTATACTAAACTGGGTTATGTGCCTTATGATGTAGGTATTAATGAAAATGCAGCACGGACTTTAGAATATGCCTATGATGATTTTGCTATTTACCAATTGGCAAAAGCATTGAAAAGACCTCAGGAGGAAATTGACCTTTACAAGTTACGTAGTCGAAATTACCAGCATCTCTATGATCCTCAAACAATGTTGATGAGAGGGAAAAATAAAGATGGTGAATTCATGAAGCCGTTCAATCCGTTTAAATGGGGAGATGCCTTTACAGAAGGGAACAGCTGGCATTACTCATGGTCAGTTTTTCATGACGTGCAGGGGCTAATCGATCTCATGGGTGGGAATAAAGAATTTATTGCTCAGCTTGACAAGGTGTTCTCCCTGCCTCCGGTCTTTGATGAAAGTTATTATGGGCAGGTGATCCATGAAATAAGGGAAATGCAAATTGCAAATATGGGACAATACGCTCATGGTAATCAGCCCATACAGCATATGATCTATCTTTATAATTACGCAGGGGAGCCCTGGAAGGCCCAATACTGGGTTCGGGAAACCCTCAACAGGATGTATCATCCTACTCCCGATGGTTATATTGGAGACGAAGATAATGGGCAGACCTCTGCCTGGTATGTTTTTTCGGCGCTCGGGTTCTATCCTGTTACGCCGGCTTCAGATCAATACGTTATTGGTGCTCCTCTGTTCCAAAAGGTGACGCTTCAGCTGGAAAACGGCAAGAAGGTCATTCTTAATGCGCCCAACAACAGTGACAGGAACAGGTATATTCAGCAGATCACCTATAATGGGAAACCCTACAGCAAAAACTGGCTGAGTCATTCAGAATTAATGAAAGGCGCTGTCATTGATTTCGAAATGGGACCCGAACCTAATACCTCCAGAGGTGTCAAAAAGGAGGATTTTCCTTACTCTTTAACTAATGACAACTAATGAACCATTTAAAGAACACCTGTAGCTTTTTGTACTTCGGAATTTTAGCTGCTGCCCTTGGAAGTTTTACTTCCTGTGACACTTCTTTTGCTAAGCAAGATCAACCTGAAGCTATTCAGCACGAGCTGAAGGATCTTGCCCGATTTGTAGATCCTATGATCGGCACCGCAAAAATGGGACATACCTATCCCGGGGCTACAGTTCCTTTTGGAAGTGTGCAGCTAAGCCCAGATACAGATACCATTCCTTATGCGGTAGATGGGCAGTACAACCCAGATGTGTATAAATATTGTGCAGGATATCAATATGAAGATCCCACTATTGTAGGTTTCAGCCATACCCATTTTAGCGGAACCGGGCATTCAGACCTTGGGGATTTTCTGCTTATGCCAACCACGGGCGACCTGCAACTCAATCCCGGTACCGAAACAAATCCTGAGAGTGGATACAGGTCCAGATTCTCACACGAACAGGAAAACGCAGAACCCGGATATTATAGTGTAAAGTTACTGGATCATGACATAAGAGCTGAACTTACCGCCTCCACCCGAGTAGGAATGCATAGATATACCTTTCCGGAAGGTGCTTCCTCTTCCCATCTCATTTTTGACCTTGTTCATGGGATATACAACTACAAGGAAAAGAATGTATGGACGGTGGTTAGGGTAGAAAATGATACGCTGGTTACCGGTTACAGGCAAACCACAGGATGGGCCCGCACCCGCACCGTTTATTTTGCGATGAGCTTTAATAGACCAATACTGAATTATGGCAGGGAGCAATATGATAAAAGACCTTACAACGGCTTTTGGCGAAAATTCGATCAGGAAGAGAATTTCCCTGAAATAGCCGGAGAACAGATAAGAATGTACTTTGATTTCGACACGCAACACAATAAAGAGCTGCAGGTAAAATTTGCGCTTTCTCCGGTAAGCACTCGCGGGGCACTGCAGAATCTTACCTCCGAAATTCCGCACTGGGATTTTGAGCGGGTAAGGAAAAATGCCCGGGAGCTGTGGAATAAAGAACTGAACAAGATCGACATTGAACCTGCAGAAGAAACTGAAAAAACGAACTTTTATACTGCGATGTATCACAGCTTCCTGGGCCCTACAGAGTATATGGATGTAGATGCCCAATACCGGGGGCTGGATCTCAACATACACAAGGCAGAGAACTTCACCAATTACACCAGCTTTTCCCTCTGGGATACCTATAGAGCACTGCATCCACTTTTCAATATTGTGCAACCAGAACGAAATGCTGACATGGTGGAATCCATGTTGGCACATTACGAGCAGAGCGTGCATTCCATGCTGCCCGTCTGGTCTCATTATGCTAATGAAAACTGGTGCATGATAGGCTATCACAGCGCTTCGGTAATCGCCGATGCCATTGTGAAGGACAATGCAGATTTTGACGAGGAACTAGCATTGGAAGCAATGGTGAACACGGCCAGAACAAAATACTATGACGGGCTGGAATATTATATGAAGAAAGGCTACGTGCCCGAAGATAAAAATGGAGCATCTGTATCTAAAACGCTCGAATACGCTTATGATGACTGGGCAATTGCGCAGGCGGCTAAGAAATTAGGCAAGGAAGAGATCTACCGGGAATTCAGCAGACGTGCTCAGAATTATAAAAATGTATTTGACAGCGTGTCAGGATTTATGCGACCTCGCTTGAACGATGGTTCCTTTAAAAAGGAATTTGATCCTCTCGATACCCACGGACAGGGATTTATAGAAGGTAATGCGTGGAATTATAGCCTGTACGTACCTCATGCGCCTCAAGAAATGATCGAGCTTATGGGTGGGAAAGAACGTTTCACCCAATATCTTGATTCTCTTTTTACCATGGAATTACCTGATACGTACTTTGCCAATACCGAAGATATTTCAAGGGAAGGGATCATTGGAAATTATGTGCATGGCAACGAACCATCTCATCATGTTCCTTATTTGTACAACTGGACCGATACCCCATGGAAGGCACATGATAAAATACGAATGATCCTTAGGGAAAAATATAAGACCGGGGCCGATGGCCTTAGCGGGAACGACGACTTTGGTCAAATGAGCGCCTGGTACATCTTTAGTGCTATGGGATTTTATCCTGTAGCCCCGGGTTCTCCATTATACGCTTTGGGAAGTCCTTCTCTCAGGAAAGCTGTCATTAACCTGGAAAATGGAAAAACATTCACCATCATCGCTCAGGATCAGTCAGCGGAGAATGTATACGTAAAAAAGGTGGAGCTCAATGGAAAGCTTTTGACGGAACCTTTCCTGGACCATTCAGATATTATGAAAGGTGGGGAGCTGGGTTTTTATATGACTTCTGCACCACCCCAATAGATTAACGGAAAAGGCTTCTTTTTTAGAAAATTTTAATACAACGCATGATTATAAAATGTAAATTAGATTGAATGTAACCTTTTGTAAATCAGTAAAAAAATGGAAAAATTAAATCCCTACTTAACTTTTCCCGGCAATTGTGAAGAAGCTTTCAATTTTTACAGATCTGTCTTTGGAGGAGAATTCTCCTTTCTTGGAAGGTTTAGTGACATCCCTTCTGAAGAGGGTTTGTCTATTCCCGAAGACAGGATGAATAAGATCATGCACATTGCCCTGCCCCTGGGAGAAAGATGCCTGCTCATGGGCAGTGACTGCGATGATGGCTGGTGCCCCGAAGTAGTTGTAGGTAACAATGTGTCTTTGTCTATAAATGCCGAATCACGGGAACAGGCAGATCATCTGTTCGAGAGCCTCTGTAATGAAGGTAAGATCACCATGCAGATAGGAGATGTTTTCTGGGGCAGTTATTACGGAATGTGCACAGATAAATTTGGAGTTACCTGGATAATTAATTACGCTAAACCAGAAGGAAATACCTGATCATGGAAAAACTGCAGATACATACTGCCTTACAAATAGCCAGATCCAGAAATGACATTTTTGAAGCTATTGTAAATCCCGAAAAAATGTCAAATTATTTTATTGCACGGGGTTCAGGAAGAATGGAAGAAGGAAATGTCGTTACCTGGTCATTTCCTGAATTTCCAGATTCCTTTCCAGTCAAGGTTAAAAAAGTAACAGCTTTTGAAAAGGTCATTTTTGAATGGGAAGGTCAGGAAGGTAGTAACCTGCAGGTTGAGATATCTCTTGAAGATAGAGGCAATGACCATACGCTGGTAAGAGTGACCGAGGGAGAAATGGAGGCAGACGCGAAGGGTATTAAATGGCTGGCACAGAATACAGAGGGTTGGGCAAATTTTCTAGCCTGTTTAAAAGCTTATATGGAGTACGATATCAATCTTAGAAAAGGCGGTTTCGACTTCATGAAAAAATAGATCTTATTTTAATCACTTACCGTATGAAAACATCATCTGCCGCGGTAATCAATGACCTTATTTTACGCACTGAAGCTAATCTAAGAGCCGCACGTGAACTGAACAAAAGAACAGAGGCCGAGCTTAACTACCGTCCAGCGCCGCAGGCGTGGAGTGCAATGGAGTGTATTGAACATCTCAACTTCTATGGCAATTACTACCTGCCTGAGATAGCGCAGCAGATAGCGACTTCTCCCTATGCTGCAGAAGGCAATTTTAAAAGCGGATTCCTGGGGAATTACTTTGCGCAAAGTATGCTTCCCAAAGAGGGCATGAAGAAGATGAAAACCCTTAGAAGCTCAAATCCTATGGGGAAGAAACTGGATAAAGAGGTGCTTCAGCATTTTATGGCTCAGCAGCAACAGCTCCTGGATCTGCTAAAAAAAGCCAAACATGTGAGTCTTACCCGCACCAAAACCGGTATTAGTATTTCGAAATACATCAGGCTGAGGGTGGGAGATACTTTTCGCGTGGTGGTTTATCACAACCAAAGACATTTACTTCAGGCGAAGAGGGCTTTGGAAAGCATAACAGCTTCCGAAGCCAAAGTATAATAGCAAAATAAGAGGCTCCAAAAATGCCATTTTTGGAGCCTCTTATTTTATTTTCTTCAGAAAAAAAAGAACCCGCTTCTTTACAGGAACGGGTTCTTTTATATTTGCGTTGGTCGTGCGACTACATCATTCCTGGCATACCGCCGCCCATTCCTTGTGGCATTCCACCACCGGCGTTGTCTTCCTTAATGTCTACCAAAGAACATTCTGTAGTAAGAATCATTCCGGCAACAGAAGCTGCATTTTCAAGAGCTACACGAGTAACTTTCTTAGGATCAATAATACCAGCTTTCATCATGTCTACATAAGAGTCAGATTTTGCGTCGTAACCAAAGTTATCTTTTCCTTCAAGAACTTTGTTGATCACAACAGAGCCTTCGCCACCAGCATTCTCAACGATAGTTCTCAGTGGAGCTTCAATAGCACGACTCACGATCTGGATTCCTGTAGCCTCATCTGCATTTGCAGATTCCAGGTTAGCCAGTACTGCTTTCGCACGAACAAGAGCAACACCACCACCGGCAACGATTCCTTCTTCTACAGCCGCACGGGTTGCATGAAGCGCATCGTCAACACGATCTTTCTTTTCTTTCATTTCAACTTCTGAAGCTGCACCTACATAAAGTACGGCAACACCTCCGGCAAGCTTAGCCAAACGCTCCTGAAGTTTTTCCTTATCATAATCTGAAGTAGTGCTCTCCATTTGAGACTTGATCTGGTTCACACGATCTTTGATCGCCTGGTTGTCACCGGCACCGTTCACTACAGTTGTGTTGTCTTTGTCTATGGCTACTTTCTCGGCAGTACCAAGCATATCAAGTGTAGCGTTCTCAAGAGTGAAACCTCTTTCTTCAGAGATCACAGTACCACCTGTAAGGATAGCGATGTCTTCAAGCATTGCTTTTCTTCTGTCTCCAAATCCTGGAGCTTTAACGGCAGCGATCTTAAGGGAACCTCTTAATTTGTTCACTACAAGTGTAGCAAGAGCTTCTCCATCAACATCTTCGGCAATGATCAATAGCGGCTTTCCAGATTGAGCAACAGGCTCAAGTACAGGAAGCAGGTCTTTCATTGAAGAGATCTTCTTGTCATAGATAAGGATGTATGGATCCTCAAGATCTGCAGTCATTTTTTCGCTGTTGGTAACGAAGTAAGGAGAAAGGTATCCGCGGTCAAACTGCATTCCTTCCACAACATCAACGTGAGTCTCTGTTCCTTTTGCTTCTTCAACAGTGATCACTCCTTCTTTTCCAACTTTTCCGAAAGCCTGGGCAATAAGTTCCCCGATCTGGTCATCGTTGTTGGCAGAGATCGAAGCTACCTGCTTGATCTTTTCTGAAGAATCTCCAACCTGCTGAGTTTGCTCCTTAAGGTTGGCAGTTAAAGCTTCAACCGCCTTATCAATACCTCTCTTAAGATCCATTGGGTTTGCACCGGCTGCAACGTTCTTAAGACCTTCTTTTACGATGGCCTGTGCAAGTACGGTTGCAGTAGTTGTACCGTCACCTGCAATATCATTGGTTTTGGAAGCTACTTCCTTGACCATTTGAGCTCCCATATTCTCAAGAGCATCTTCTAATTCAATTTCTTTTGCAACTGTAACCCCATCTTTGGTCACTATTGGAGCTCCAAAAGACTTATTAATGATCACGTTGCGGCCTTTTGGCCCTAAAGTTACTTTTACTGCATTTGCCAATGCATCCACTCCGCGCTTAATACCGTCGCGAGCTTCAATGTCAAATTTTATTTCTTTTGCCATTTTACTTAAATTTTTTTTCTCCCGGTGTTGGGAATTAGTTAGTTGTTTTCCTGAAAATAAGGTGAAAAACCGCCAAAAGTTACCTTGCGGTTAAAACCACAGTTTGTTATACTATGGCAAGAATATCATCCTCTCTCATGATAAGGTAATCCTTACCTTCCAGTTTGAGTTCGGTACCTGCATATTTTCCATAAAGCACGCTGTCACCAACCTTAACGGTCATGTCGTGATCTTTTTTACCGCCGCCAACGGCTACTACGGTACCTTTTTGAGGCTTTTCTTTTGCGGTTTCGGGAATGTAAATACCTGATGCAGTCTGTGTTTCGGCTGCGGCAGGCTCAACAAGTACTCTGTCTGAAAGAGGTTTAATGTTTAGTGCCATTTTACAAATGTATTTTAGTTAATGAATTCTTTATTTGAACTGCCTTAAAGACGAAAATTGTGCCACTTGAAAAATGCTGACAAAAGCCAAAAAAAAATGCCAGCTTGTCATAGGCTGGCATCATATATTGAAAATTGAATGTTCTATTCTTGCGGATTATCTGCAGGAGGCTGAATTGGAGCAGGTACATTAGATTCTACTTCTGGTTCGCTGCCCATGATCTTGGATTCTCCAATGCCGTTACCATCCATGATGGTTACGTTAGAAAGCAGGATAAGCACCAAAAGAAGGGTTGCAAGGGTCCAGGTACTCTTATCTAAAAAGTCTGAAGTTTTCTGAACTCCACCAATTTGGTTTGCGCCTCCACCAAATGCAGAGGATAGTCCGCCACCCTTAGGGTTTTGAACCATGATAACTACGATTAGCAAAAATGCTACGATAATGATTAATGCTAAAAAGATTGTAAACGTGCTCATTCTCTAACTGTTATTGTCTTGTAATTTTTCGATCGCCCGAATTTGGTCCGCAAAGAAACCACTTTTTTCCGGATTTTTCAAAATTAAAATTTTATATGCCTGAATTGCTTTTTTATAGTTTTTCTGTTCCAGGTAAACCCGGGCCAGAGTCTCTGTCATTAGAGCTTCGGGCGCTGCCAGGTGCTCTTCTGCAAGATTTGCCTTTTTGGCAGATTTGGAAGGCGAAATCCGCGGATTCTTCGCAATAAACTCCTCTATCAATTCAAATTTTCTGTTCTTGGCTTCCTCTTCTTCTGGAGATAGCTTCTTCCTCTTAACTGGTTTTGCGGCTGCAAGTTTGAGCCATTCAGAAAAAGAGTGATTCTCGTTCCTGTCAAAGGATAGGGGTTTGCCCAGCTCCAGGCTTTCCTCGGTCTGCGCGGCAGCTTTCTCTTCTTCTCTTTTTCTGAAAAGTTCCGGATCAAAAACCTGTTCAGATTCCCGAACTTTCATTTTTAAAGCAGTGTCCAGGCTAAGGTGGTCATCTTCTGCCGGTTGCTTCTGGGCTTGATCTACTTCAGCTTCTTTTTGTGAGACCTCCTGTTTCTTGATCGTGCTGGCGATCTGGTTCTGGTTGAATTCTTCCGAAGTGATAAAATCGAACAACACACCCCTGTCTGCCGTATGGGCTGCCGTGAGCTTTAATTCCTTATTATAATGAAGGCTATTGGCATTTTTAAGACCTTTAAGTCGCACGGCCCGTGCTGCCTGGAAATAGGGAAATTCCTTTAAAACCTCATGCAGCCCCTTTGTCTGCTCAAAAGAAATGGCAGCAGGATGTTGCAGCAGGGAAAGTAATTCCTCTTGTTTCATTACCAATTAGCTAAGGTAGCATTGAAAATATCCTGAGTGATCCTTGTAAAGATTTCCTCAAGGGCCGTAGATAATACCGCACCTTGTAACTGCGCATTGGCAGGATAATCATAATAAAAGGAAAATCTGCGATCCAGGTCTTTCTCTGGATCTAAGGTATTGAAAAATCTTAGTTGCACGACTATCGTCAAACGGTTTTGAGCCGCAGTACTTTCGGCAGTAGCACTCATTGGAGAAACGTAGTAATCAACGATCTCACCTTCATATACAAGGTCTCCGTTGGAATCTGTAAGGCTAAGGTTAGTTTGGCTCTGAATAAGATCCTGAAGTTGTAAGGTAAAGGTCCTGTCAATTCCCGGTTCAACGATTGCGGCAGAATTCTGAAAGTAATTCACCTGAAAGGTCTGTGCATTCCCCGTATCGGCACCCGAAAAGGAATAAATTCCGCAGGAGATCGTGCTTAAAAGAAGGATTCCGGCAATTAGCATTCTAAAATTTCTCATAAAATAACAGGTGTCAAAAATGCCTTTTTTCAGAGGTCATATTGTTTGATCTTTCGGTATAAGGTGCGTTCGCTTATGCCCAGCTCTTCGGCTGCAGGTTTGCGCTTGCCGTTATGCCGCTCCAGAGATTTTCTAATTAGTTCCAGTTCTTTATCTTGTAAGGATAGCGTTTCTTCCTCCTCAATTTCTTCAGCAAAATAATATTTATCCTGTTTATCGGGAGTATTTTGCTGCGGAATTTGAAGCACTTCCAGTTGCTCATCTGTGATCTCTTCTGGAATCACCTCTTCCTCATCATTGCCATAGATCTTTTGGATAAGGCTTTCATTCTCTTCCCGCACATTTTTATGGCTGTCGTTCTCCATGAGCTCAAGGGTAAGCTTTTTTAGGTCATGGAGATCACTTTTCATATCAAACAAGACCTTATAAAGAATTTCACGCTCATTGCTGAAGTCACTGTCTTTTTTCTTCTCCTCAATGACTGCAGGCAAATTACTGGCGTAGCCGGGCAAATACTCCTTCAGTTTTTCGGCGTCGATATTTCGCTCCTGTTCCAGTACAGAAATTTGTTCAGCTATATTTCGCAGCTGTCTCACATTTCCATTCCAGCGATACTTTTGCAGCAGGGCAACAGCATCATCCTTAAGACGCACGGTGGGCATCTTGTACTTCATGGCAAAGTCGGCCGCAAATTTTCTGAAAAGCAGGTGAATGTCATCCTTCCGCTCCCTTAATGGCGGCAGGTAAATTTCAACCGTACTTAAACGGTAATAAAGGTCTTCCCTGAATTTCTCTTTTTTGATGGCTTCCACCATGTTCAGGTTCGTAGCGGCGACTATACGAACATTGGTTTTTTGCACTTTTGAAGATCCAACTTTGATGAACTCGCCGTTTTCCAACACCCTGAGCAAACGCACCTGGGTGGTTAAAGGCAATTCTCCTACTTCGTCCAAAAAGATAGTTCCGCCATCGGCCACTTCAAAATATCCGCTACGGGTTTGGGTAGCACCGGTAAAAGCACCTTTTTCGTGCCCAAAGAGTTCACTGTCAATGGTACCTTCAGGAATGGCGCCGCAGTTTACAGCAATGTATTTTCCATGTTTGCGATGTGACAGGGAATGAATGATCTTAGGAATACTTTCTTTTCCCACTCCGCTTTCTCCCGTAACAAGTACAGAAATATCTGTGGGAGCCACTTGCATGGCTTTCTCTACCGCCCGATTCAATTTCTGGTCATTTCCCAGAATGCCAAACCGCTGTTTTATCGCCTGTATACTTTCCATCTATAAATTCAAGGTTCAAGGTTCAAGGTTCAAAGTTCAGTTACTGATCACTGAACACTGAGCACTGAATACTAATTGTTCTCACTTAATCCAACCGCTTCTCCTATCAAGGTTGCGCTGGTGCAGTCATTGATCCTGACATTCACGAAATCTCCTACCTTGTATTTTTCCTTCGGAAAAACAGCTACGGTATTTTGTGAGGTCCTTCCGCTCCAGTGGAGATCAGATTTTTTGGATTCCTTTTCTATAAGAACTTCTACTGTTTTCCCTACAAATTGCTGGGTACGATAGTGACTGTGCTTTTGCTGCAGGTTCACGATCTCGGTAAGCCTTCTTTTCTTGACCTCCTCGGGCACATCATCTTCCATCTTACGGGCGGCCATGGTGCCGGGCCTTTCCGAATACGCGAACATGAATCCGAAGTCGTACTTCACGTACTCCATCAGGGAAAGTGTATCCCGGTGGTCTTCTTCAGTTTCTGTTGGAAAGCCGGTGATCATGTCTTGCGAGATGGCACAATCTGGCATTAATCTTCTGATATTGTCGATCAATTCAAAATACTCTTCCCTTGTATGAAGTCGATTCATCTCCTTCAGGATTCTGTCGCTACCGCTTTGCACAGGCAGGTGAATGTATTTACAGATGTTCGGGTATTTAGCCATGGCCTCTATCACATCCAGGGTCATATCCTGCGGATTTGAAGTAGAGAACCTGATCCTCATTTTTGGATGAGCTTCTGCAGCCATTCTCAAAAGTGCTGCGAAGTTGGTGGCGGTGGCTTTTTGTATTTCTGAAGCATTCTTGAAATCCTTTTTGAGTCCGCCGCCATACCATAAATAGCTGTCCACATTTTGTCCTAAAAGTGTGATTTCTTTAAAGCCTTTGGCGGCAAGGTCATTTATTTCTTCAAGAATACTTTGTGGATCGCGGCTGCGCTCCCTTCCGCGGGTAAAAGGCACCACACAGAAAGTACACATATTATCACAGCCCCTGGTAATAGAAACAAAGGCAGAAACACCGTTGCTTTGCAAACGTACGGGAGAAATATCGCCGTAAGTTTCATCTTTTGAGAGGATCACGTTTACTGCGTTCCTTCCTTCTTCAACTTCATTGATAAGGTTTGGAAGATCCTTATAAGCGTCGGGACCCACTACAAGATCGACGATCTTTTCCTCTTCCAGGAACTGAGCTTTAAGGCGTTCGGCCATACAGCCTAACACTCCTACCTTCATTCCTGGGTTGATCTTCTTTACGGCATTATATTTTTCCAGCCTCTTTCTTACTGTTTGTTCGGCTTTATCACGAATAGAACAGGTGTTTATAAGAACCAGGTCTGCCTCTTCCAGGCTCTGGGTAGTGTCAAATCCTTCTTTTGCTAAGATGGATGCAACAATCTCACTATCGCTGAAATTCATCTGGCAGCCGTAGCTCTCGATCATCAGCTTTTTTCCGTTTCCGGCCTTAGGCTCCATCACCAGTGTATTCCCCTGTTGTTTTTCGTCTATAATCTTCTCCATAATCAATATAGGTACCATTAGGTATTAGAACGCGCAAAGATACATTTTTAGTTGAGATATGACAAAGTGACAGGAGGAAATATTGAGAATTCGGGAGCGTTGAAAATGGGTAATTAACAAAATAAAAAAGCCATATTTAAAAATTCCTATACTTTTGCAAAACTAAAAAAGATACTATGGCAAAGAATTTAGTGATTGTAGAGTCCCCTGCGAAGGCAAAGACCATCGAGAAGTTTCTGGGTAAAGATTACACCGTTGCTTCGAGTTTTGGTCACATTGCCGATCTACCCACAAAGGAGCTTGGGGTGGATACCGAAGGTGATTTTACTCCTAAATATATAGTATCGAAAGATAAGCGAGAAGTGGTCAAGAAGCTCAAGAATCTTGCTAAGAACGCCGAGATGGTGTGGCTGGCAAGTGATGAGGACCGGGAAGGAGAAGCTATTGCATGGCATCTTGCAGAAGAGCTGGATCTGGATAAAAGCAAGACGAAGAGAATTGTTTTCCACGAGATCACGAAATCGGCCATTCTCAAAGCTATTGAAAATCCAAGAGACATAAATTATAACCTCGTCAATGCACAGCAGGCGAGAAGGGTACTTGACAGGCTTGTAGGTTATGAACTTTCTCCGGTGCTTTGGAGAAAAGTCAAAGGTGGCCTTTCAGCCGGAAGGGTACAATCGGTTTCTGTAAGACTTATAGTGGAAAGGGAGCGCGAAATTCAGAATTTCAAGCCAGAAGCTTCCTTTAGAATAGATGCGGAATTCACTAATGAAGAAGGAAAAACCTTTAAGGCGAAGCTTCCGAAGAATTTCAGCACAAAAACTGAGGCCGAGCAATTTCTTTCAGAAAATCTGGGCGCCAATTTTAAGGTGGCCGATCTTACTACCAAACCCGCTAAGAAATCTCCGGCACCACCTTTTACCACCTCGACCTTGCAACAGGAGGCCGCCAGGAAATTATATTTTTCTGTAAGTAAGACCATGACCATGGCCCAGCGGCTATATGAAGCAGGTCATATTACCTATATGAGAACCGATAGCGTCAATCTTTCTGATGACGCACGCAACGGGGCAAAAAAGGAAATCCTTGATGCCTACGGAGAAAAGTACAGCAAAACACGCCAGTTTAAAGGAAAGACAAAAGGAGCCCAGGAAGCCCACGAAGCCATAAGGCCAACAAATTTTGCAGCACATACTGTAAGGGCCGACAGAGATGAAGAGCGACTTTATGAACTGATCTGGAAAAGAGCCATTGCTTCTCAAATGAGCGAGGCGCAGTTGGAGCGAACCAACGTAAAAATTGAAGCCGATAAACACGATAAGCAGTTCACAGCAAATGGAGAGGTGCTTAAATTCGATGGTTTCCTGAAAGTTTACCTGGAAGGGAGAGACGAGGAGGATGAAGATCTACAGGAACAGGAAGGAATGCTGCCGGCGCTTAAAATAAATGAAAGACTTCAGAATAATTATATCACGGCTACAGAACGATTTACCCGGCCACCATATAGATACACAGAAGCTTCACTGGTTAAAAAGCTTGAGGAGCTGGGAATAGGAAGACCTTCTACCTATGCGCCAACGATCTCTACCATACAAAACAGGAACTATATAGAAAAAGGATCTGTTGAGGGTATTGAGCGAGAATATTTCCAACTTACTTTAAAAGGTGAGAAGATCAATGAGAAGAAGCTCACAGAAACAGTGGGAAGTGATAAAGGAAAACTGGTGCCCACAGATGTGGGAATGGTTGTGAATGATTTTCTTGTGAATCATTTTTCGAGTATCCTCGATTATAATTTCACTGCAAAGGTAGAGCAGGATTTTGATGACATTGCCGAAGGAAATGAGGAGTGGACGAAGATGATGAAGGATTTTTACAGCGATTTCCATCCACATGTGAAGGATGTAGCTGAAAATGCAGATAGGGAAGTAGGGGAGAGAATACTTGGGAAAGATCCTGCAACGGGAAAACCCGTGAGTGTGAGATTAGGAAAATTTGGACCTATGGTGCAAATGGGTTCTGTAGAGGATGAAGAAAAACCAAAATTTGCAAGTCTTTCACCAGACCAGACGCTGGACTCTGTGACCTTTGAAGAGGCAATGGAGCTATTTAAACTTCCTAAGGAACTTGGAACCTATGAGGGAGAAACAGTAGAAGTCAATAATGGCCGCTTTGGACCTTACGTGCGTTACGGTAAAAAATTCGTGTCCCTGGAAAAAGGGGAAGATCCTATTGAGGTAACGATGGAAAGAGCTCTGGAGCTCATCAAAGAGAAGGAGAAAGCAGATGCGCCAATATATGAGTACAAGGAACTGCCTGTGCAAAAAGGAGTGGGACGTTTTGGGCCATTTCTCAAGTGGAATGATATGTTCATCAATGTGAATAAAAAATATGACTTCGATAACCTTTCTGCAGAAGATATAGAGGAACTCATTGAGGATAAGTTGAAGAAAGAGCGGGAGAAAGTGATCCATAACTGGGAAGATGAAGGGATTAGAGTAGAGAAGGCGAGATGGGGTCGTTCTAATATTATTAAAGGCAAGACCAAAATAGAATTGCCTAAAACTGTCGATGCCCAGAAACTGAGCCTGGAAGAGGTGAAGGAGATCCTGGAGAAAAAGGCTCCCAAGAAGAAGGCTTCTAAAAAGACGGCAGGAAAAAAGAAGACAACGACGAAGAGCGCAGCGCGAAAAAAGAACACAGCTAAAAAGAGCTAATTAATGGAGATGGATTTTTTTGTTCCTGTTAATGAGGAGCTTCTTCCCGAAGGCGGCAACCTACTGGCTTCGTCGCTCCAGATCAATATTCTGGGGAGATCTTTTCCCGATCTTGATGGGGTGAAGGTCGCAATTTTTGGAGTTCTTGAAGACAGGCTGGATGAAAACCGCAGCGGAGAACCCTTCGATTTCACCCAGATCCGTAGAGAATTTTATGGGCTTTTCCCTGGCAACTGGCACTTACAGGTTGCAGATTTAGGAGATATAGAGAAGGGCGAAACTGTAGAAGATACTTTTTTCGCAGTACAAGCTGCTGTATCACAATGTCTCAAAAAAGGCATTATTCCTGTTCTTTTAGGTGGTAGTCAGGATCTTCTATATGCTCAATACCGTGCTTATGATGGGGTAGAGGATATGGTCAACCTTGTCAACATAGATTCAAGATTTGATCTTGGAGACGCAGATAGGCCAATTAGTAATCGCTCTTATGTAGGACGAATTGTCGTTACCAAACCTTATAATCTCTTCAACTATTCCAATTTGGGTTATCAAACCTATTTTAATTCACAGGATGAGATCGAATTGATGGACAGGTTGTTCTTCGATGCCTATAGATTGGGGGAGGTTAGTGGAGATATCACGGTAGTGGAGCCGGTGATGAGAGATGCTAATCTTGTAGGAGTTGATCTTCATGCAATAGGAGGGGGTGCTCTTGGAAATTACAGATTAAAAAGTCCGAATGGCTTTGATGGAAAGGAAATTTGTGCGCTCTCGAGATATGCGGGAATCAGCGATAAGGTTTCTTCATTCGGGATCTTCGAATTTGGAGCGGAATTCAATTTCCCTGCTGCTCATATGTTAGTTGCACAAATGTTATGGTATTTTATAGAGGGTGTGAATTTTAGAAAGAATGAAAATACTATTTCTGCAAAAAAGGAGTTTATAAGATATCAGGTGCCAATAGATGACGAGGTGCTTGTGTTTTTTAAGAGTCCGGTGAGTGGTCGCTGGTGGATAGAGATACCCTTTATTTCACCGGCCAATAATAAATTGAAAAGACATTCGTTATTACCTTGCACAGAAGGAGATTATCTGGATGCCTGTAATCAAATGATCCCCGAGAGGTGGTATAAAACTAAGAGAAAGAACGAAATTTAACTTTTATAGAAATCTGTAGCTCCTGCATTTTGCCTAAATAAATTGTTTATTAGAAAATAAATAAATAGGTTTACTGCCTTGAAGCTATTACGTCCTAACTTTGAGAGATATTATGAGGAAACTTTTTTTGCTTATTGCTGTAATTTCTGTTTTGGCCTCTTGCGGCCGCGGTGATCAAGGGCAATTGGTAGGTGCGCAGGGTAAAAAATGGCATCCGGAAAAACCTTTGGGAATGACTTTAATTCCCGGAGGAGCATTTATTATGGGTAAGAGTGATGATGACATCGCTGCATTAGAGAACGCACCTCCAAAAACAGTTACGGTACGTTCCTTCTATATGGATGAAACCGAAATAACAAATGCAGAATATCGTCAATTCGTGAACTGGGTAAAGGATTCTGTTACCCGCATGAAACTTGCGATCTTTGCTGAAGAAATTGGAGAAACTCCTGGTACTGGAGGAATTGGAGAATTTGCTTTTGCCGATACCGAAGAGGCTGATATGACGCCTTATGAAAAGTACATGTATGACAATTACTACAGCCTGGGTGGCTACGAAGGGAGAAAAATTAATAAGCGGGTAGATATCATCTGGGATACCCGTGATTATCCAGATGAGTATTATGCCGAGGTAATGGATACTCTTTACATTCCTATAGAAGAAGCTTACAACGGGCAACGTTCTTTTGATGTGAATCATCTTAAGTTCAGGTATACCTGGATGGATGTAGGGCAGGCAGCGAGAGCTGAACCAGGAAGACGTGCCGATTTCATTAAAACTGAAGAGATCCAGATCTATCCTGATACCACAGTATGGATCAAGGATTTCAATTATTCCTATAATGAGCCAATGCACAATGATTACTTCTGGCATGATGCATATGGCGATTATCCTGTAGTTGGGGTTAACTGGAAACAAGCCCGTGCCTTCGCACAGTGGCGCACACTTTACCACAATGCATACCGTAAGGAGAGAGGAAAGCACAATGTGAATTCCTATCGTTTACCAACTGAAGCAGAATGGGAATATGCTGCGCGTGGGGGATTAGAATCTGCCAGCTATCCTTGGGGTGGACCTTACACGAAGAACGATCGCGGTTGTTTTATGGCGAACTTTAAGCCTTTAAGAGGAGACTACGCTGCAGATCAGGCTCTTTACACTGTAGAGGCTAAGTCTTATGAGCCAAATGACTACGGTCTATACAACATGGCTGGAAATGTTGCGGAATGGGTTTTCTCTTCCTATGACCCTGCTTCATATGAGTATTCTTCATCTATGAACCCTTCTGTGAACGATGAGGAAAATATGAAGAAAGTGGTGCGTGGAGGTTCCTGGAAGGATGTTGCATACTTCCTGCAGGTTAGCTCAAGAGATTACGAATATGCCGATTCTGCAAGGAGCTACATTGGATTCAGAACTGTACAGGATTATTTAGGTACAGATCTTACGCTCAATCAACGAAGATAAAAAATCCCTATTTTTACATAAACCTATAACAAAAAAGAACCTAATTTTTATTTATTATGGCACAAGCAAAGTCAAGTAAGAAACTAATGAACATGGTGTATGGTTTAGGTGCATCTGTGGTTATCCTCGGAGCGCTTTTTAAAATTATGCACTGGCCTTTTGGTAACGAGATGCTTATCATAGGGCTTATTGTGGAGGCGCTGGTATTTGCGGTTTCTGCATTTGAACCTGTTGATGATGATGTTGACTGGTCATTAGTTTATCCAGAATTGGCCGGTGGGGAGCCAACTGCAAGAAATAATCAGGCTTTAATAAGCGACCAGGAAACTGAAGGAATGCTTTCCAGAAAACTTGATGAAATTCTTCGTGAGGCCAAAATAGATGCAAATCTAATGGGAAGCCTGGGAGAGAGCATTCGCAATTTTGAAGGTGCCGCCAAAAACATTACTCCAACCGTAGATGCAATGGCTTCTCAAAAGAAGTATAGTGAAGAAATGAGCCTTGCTGCCAATCAATTGGAATCTCTTAATAGTATTTATAAAGTACAGGTAGAATCTGCTGCCCGTCAGGCAGAAGTGAATGAAGCTGTAGCTGAAAACGCCGGAAGACTAAATGAGCAAATGGAATCATTGGCTTCCAACCTATCTTCTCTAAATCATGTTTACGGAGGTATGTTATCTGCAATGCATGTAAAGGCATAGTAGCTTTGAATGGCGTAATCAGTAATAAAAAAACAAACTTAAAATAAGAGAATGGCGTCTGGAAAACAAACACCAAGGCAGAAGATGATTAACCTGATGTATCTGGTTTTCATCGCAATGATGGCTCTTAACATGTCAAAGGAAGTACTTACTGCTTTTGGGATGATCAATGAGAGTCTTGCGGAATCTAATGCTTCTGTCACTGAAAGAAATAATGCTGCAATTGCAGGACTGGCTGCAAAGGCCGAAGAACAACCGGCAAAATATATTCCCTTAAAGGAGAAAGCAGATCAAATTCACCAGTTAACGACCGAATTTACGGGATACCTGGAGGATCTAAAGGAAAAAGCTCTTGAAGAAAGAGAAGGCGAAGAGCGTCAGGATTATGAGGCTATGGATAAGCCAGATCAGCTGGACGAATATCTTTTCTCCAGTGGGCAACCAAGTGAAGCAGGAAAAGAATTTCTTGCGCAAATTGAGAAATACCGTGAAGGGGTTGCAAGTATCCTGGGGGATGAATTTTCCCAAATAGCTGCTGAGGTAAGAAGGGAATTTAGTACAGAACCTGTTGTAGACAGCGAAGGCGTCAAACGTCCATGGCTTGCCTACAACTTTGAAGGTTTCCCGTTAATTGCTTCTCTTACGAAACTAACCCAAATGCAGGGAGATGCAAAGTCGGCCGAAAATGATATTTTATCGGCTATGCTTTCCGGGCAGTTGCAAAGTGAAGTTTCGCTTACCAACTATGAGGCTATTGTAATTCCATCCAAGACGGCATTCTTTAATGGAGAGAACTTTACAGGTAGTGTTGTTCTTGGGCGAGTTGATAAGACCCTTCAATTCGATAAGGTTGTGATCAATGGACGCGAAGTAAAGAGTACACAGGCTGGGCAGGTTAAACTTGATTTCCCTGCAGGAAATGTAGGAGAAAATGAGATCACCGGGCAGCTTCAGTTCAAGGAGGGGGATTCTATTGTTACTATTCCTGTGAAAAGTTCATATAGTGTAATTCCTAAGCCTAATTCCGCAGTTATTTCTGCCGATAAGATGAATGTGGTCTATCGCGGAGTGGCAAACCCTATGACTATTTCTATTCCTGGGGTAGGAAATGTTTCGGCAAATGCTCCTGGTTTAAGATCAGCTGGCGGTGCAGGGAATTATATTATGGATGTTACCACTTTACAGGCTAGAGAAGTAACGATTAACGTTAGTGGTCAGCTTCCTGGAGGTGAGAAAGTGAGCGACAGCAAAACTTTTAGGGTTAAAGATATTCCAAGACCTGTTGGGACCGTAAGAGGAGAAGATGGAACAGTGAGAATGCAGCGAAATACTTTAGAGATTGCAACTATTGGTGCAGCGCTTCCAGATTTCGATTTCGATCTTGCCTTGAGAGTAACCGGATTCAAGTTTAAAGTTCCGGGACAGCCAACTGTACAGGTACGGGGTCAGCAATTGGATGAAAGGGCTAAAGCAGCCTTACGTCGTGCAGGAAGAGGAGAGGCTGTACAGATTTTCGATGTAGAAGCGCAACTCGCAAACAACTCTGGATACAAGCTGAAACAAGTTTCTCCAGTGGTTGTGGAGTTAACAAACTAAAAATAAATATTATGAACTGGAACCGATTTTTGATAGGATTATGCGGCATGCTCATTTCGGTGACATCATTTGGCCAGAGTAATTTATTAAATGCCAAAACTCCCGATCAAATAGGTGGTCCTACCGTTGCCGAAAAGAAATACGGTAAAAGTAAACCTCTTGAGTATGGTTATGTAGATGACAGAGATGTACTGTGGGCTAAAACTACATGGGAGGTGATCGATCTCGATGAGCGAGTGAATTTCCCTCTGTATTACCCAATAGATACGAACCAAATTGGAGGTTCCAGAAGGTCCCTTTATGATGTGCTGGTATCGGGGATAAGAAGCGGAAAGATCAAGAATATCTATGCCGATTCTTACTTTAACGATAAGATCACTTTAAAGGATATCTCTGCTGCACTTTCAAAGGTGGACACCACAGATCTTGGTATCGAACAGTATAACGCTGGAGAAGCCATCGATCAGCAGTATATCAGCCGGAGGGATATCTCCTCTGCCGATATTGCTGAATATCATATTCGTGGTTACTGGTACTTCGATAAGCGGCAGGCGGAGCTAAAATACAGATTGCTTGGTATTGCGCCTGTGGCACCCGATGTGAACTTTATTGATGAAGGAGGAGCCTCGGCTCTTGTAGAACTATTCTGGGTATGGTTTCCGGGAGCAAGAGAGATCCTGAATGAATCTTATGCTTTTAATCCGGAGAATACCTCAAATCCTGTTTCCTTTGACCACCTGCTCAATGCCAGGAGGTTCAATGCTACGATCTATGCAGAAGATAACGTACAGGGAGACCGGCAGGTGGAAGATTATATTAGTAACAATGCATTTATGCAGCTACTGGAATCTGAACGCATAAAAGAACAGATCAGGAATTTTGAGCAGGACATGTGGAACTATTGATCCTCGACATAAATTGATATTTAAGAAACGCCTTTCTTCTGAAAGGCGTTTTTTTATGTTTAATTTTGTCCTATGGTAGATTATCTTATTGTTGGTGCTGGTTTAAGCGGAAGCTGTCTTTCTTATAGGCTCGAAAAAAGCGGAAAAAGCTTTCTGGTTTTTGACGACGGGAGCCAGGAGGCTTCAAAGGTTGCCGGAGGGTTTATGAATCCGGTCATCCTGAAGCGCTTTACGCTGGCATGGAATGCCGATAGGCAACTGGAGAAGGCGTATGATTTATACCGGGGAATGGAAAGATCCTTGAACAAAAGTTTTCTATCCCCTCTGGAGGTGTACCGCCGATTTTCGTCTGTTGAGGAACAGAATAACTGGTTTTCTGCGACAGATAATCCGCGGGTGTCACCTTATCTGGACCCCAAAATTATATCCAGTGTCAACGAGCACGTGCCCGGCAGATTTTCTTTCGGAAGGGTTTTAGGGATCTCCCGATTAAATACCCGGTATCTTCTGGATTCTTATGCGGAACATCTTCAGAAGAACGGTTGGCTGAGGCAGGAGCGTTTTGAATACGAGCATTTGTCCTTCACAGATCACGGGGTGGTATACAAAGATATACCTGCCAAAAATGTCATTTTTTGCGAAGGTTTTGGGCTAAAGGATAATCCCTTTTTTCAGTATTTGCCGCTCAAAGGAAATAAGGGAGAATACATAATCATTAAAGCTCCAGGCCTGGACCTCAATGCGGCCATTAAATCTTCAGTTTTCATTTTTCCAGTCGGTGACGACCAATATGCGGTTGGTGCAACCTATAGTAATACCGATAAATCCCGAAGTCCCAGTGCTTCAGCAAAGGAAGAGCTGGTAGAAAAATTGAAAGATCTTATTGATGTAAAGTTTGAGGTGGTACATCAGATTGCGGGAATTCGTCCTTCTACCATTGACCGTAAGCCTCTTGTGGGAGGACATCCTGTTTATGACCATCTTTATACCTGTAATGGATTTGGAAGCAGAGGGATCTTACTCGCCCCCAGCCTTTCAGAAGAGCTGCTGGCTCATATAGAGGAGCAGCAGCCCCTGGATCCCATGATCGATATTTCCCGCTTTACAAAGAAGTGGTATAAGGAAAATTAGTCCCGCGCCTTTCCGGGATCATAGCTGAAGAAAAAATTGATCCAGATATTCCGGCTCCATCTTACAATAACGGGAAGAAATACCACAAGAGTGATGACAATTCCAATGAAGGTATTGAGGAGGTTAAGATCTAAAAAGTAATAGGAAACAACAAAGGCAGCTGCAGCAAAAGCTATTCCCACGGCATAACTAACGTACATAGCGCCAAAAAAGAAAGAGGGTTCTATCTTATACTTTGTACCACAGGTAGAACACCTGGTATTCATGTCAAATAATTGGGAGAGATGGTAGGGATTTTTGTCCCGGTACATGCTTTCCTCCTGGCATACAGGACAGCTACCGGAAAAAATACTGTACAACTTAGTCCCTTTTAAAGATTTCACAAGGTTTTTTTAGCCCCGTAAATTTAAGCATCTTTGCAAAAATTTTGAAGAGAAATGTTGAATATTCACAACTTGTCTGTCTCCTTTGGAGGAGAGTATTTATTTGAAGAGATCACCTTTAGGTTAGGAGCTGGAGACCGGGTAGGCTTGATTGGTAAGAATGGAGCTGGAAAATCCACAATGCTGAAGATCCTGTCTCGGGAAATGGAGCCAGATACGGGCCAGATAGCGGCAGATAAGGATCTGAAAATAGGATTTTTAAAGCAGGATATAGATTTTGTAGAAGGAAGAACTGTACTTGAAGAATCTTATGAAGCATTCGCAGAAATAAAGAAACTGGAGCAGCAGCTTGAGCGTATAAATCATCAATTGGCCGAAAGGACAGATTATGAAAGTGAGGCATATCACCAGCTCATGGTAGATCTTAATGATGTGCAGCATCAATACGTGATCCATGGAGGCTATAATTACCAGGGGGAAACCGAGCGTATTCTCCAGGGGCTTGGATTTAAACGAGAAGACTTCAACAAACTTACAGATACCTTTTCGGGAGGATGGCGAATGAGAATAGAACTGGCGAAGCTTTTACTTCAGCAAAATGACATCCTCCTGCTCGATGAACCTACCAACCACCTCGACATTGAGTCGATCATCTGGCTTGAGGGGTTCTTAAATAATTATCCCGGGGCAGTAGTGATCGTTTCCCACGATAAAATGTTTCTTGACAATGTCACGAACAGGACCATCGAAATTTCCCTTGGACGAATTTACGATTTCAACAAACCCTATTCTAAATACCTTGTTTTAAGGAAGGAGCTTAGAGACCAACAGCTGGCCTCTCAAAAAAATCAGGAAAAGCAAATTCAGCAAACTGAAAAACTTATCGAAAAGTTCAGGGCTAAGGCTTCCAAAGCAAATATGGCGCAGTCTCTTATTAAAAAGCTTGATAAGATCGACAGAATTGAAGTGGATGAAGACGACAATTCAGTAATGAATCTTAAGTTTCCGGTTTCTGTGACACCTGGAAAGGTGGTAGTGGAAGCGCACCATATCTCTAAGAGTTATGGCCATAAAAATGTTTTAAAAAACATTAACCTCCTTATCGAACGGGATTCAAAGACTGCTTTTGTGGGGCAGAACGGGCAGGGAAAATCTACACTTGCCAAGATCATAGTAGGAGAACTGGACTTTCTGGGCGAATTGAAACTTGGGCATAATGTGCAGATAGGATACTTTGCTCAAAACCAGGCAGAATATCTTGACGGCACGAAAACCGTTCTGGACACCATGATCGATGCAGCGAATGAAAAAAACAGGGCCAAAGTAAGGGACATACTTGGCTCGTTCCTTTTTAGAGGAGATGAAGTTGAGAAATATGTCAGGGTTTTGTCGGGAGGAGAAAGGAACAGACTTGCCCTCGCAAAAATGCTCCTGCAGCCTTTTAATGTGCTGGTAATGGATGAGCCTACCAATCACCTGGACATCAAATCGAAGAATGTTCTAAAGGATGCCTTAAAGAGTTTTGAAGGGACCTTGATCCTGGTTTCTCATGACAGGGATTTTCTCCAGGGGCTCACTAATAAGGTTTATGAATTCAAAGATCACAGGATCAAAGAATATCTGGGAGACATTGATTATTACCTAGATCAACGCAAGCTGGCGGACATGCGCGAAGTTGAAAAGAGAGATGTAGTGAAGCAGGGGCCTAAGGAAAGTAATAAGGATAGCTATCAGAATCAGAAGAAATTGAAATCTTTGAATAATAAATTAAGTAATATAGAGAGCAAGGTTGCTAAACTTGAGAAGGAAATAAAGCAAAAAGATCTTGAACTGGCCACCAATTATGAAAAAACAGCCTCGCAAAAAGATTTTCTGACTAAATATCAGGAAAAGAAAAAGGAACTGGAGCGATTAATGAAAGACTGGGAACAGGTACAATTGTCCATTGAAGAAAATCAATAATTACAATGCTGGAACAATTTTTTGTTTGTCCTTACTGTGCAGAAGAGATATCTATGCTAATTGATCCTTCCGAAGGGAGGCAGGACTATATAGAAGACTGTGAAGTCTGCTGTAATCCCATCGAATTACATTTCAATTTTGAGAATGGGCAAATACTTGAATTTCATGCGCAAAGAATTGAACAGTAATTGGCCATTTTTGGAAACTTTTTTTCCTAAATTCAGATAAAAAAATGGTCTTAAACTTTGAATTTGCTGATAACGTAATAGGGATTACAATAGATACTGATGTTGATAAGGAATTGATGAAAGAGATCATCGCCAGTATTTTGGACCGCATGAAGGCTCATGAGACTATTAATCTTTTCTGCGAGTTAAAGAGAGGTAAGACCATCTCCCTGCAAGCTTTTTTCGAGAACCTGAAGTTCAATATCAAACATCGAGGAGAATTCTGTAAGATTGCAGTGGTGACAGACAGGAAATGGATCAAAGCTGTTTATGAAGTAAACGTTGAATTAGCAGATGCCAATATAAAGATCTTTGACAACAAAGATCGCCTGGAGGCGCTCAACTGGATTTCTTCTTAAATTTTTTATTTTTTCTTTGGCAGAGTGAAATTCAGTTGTATATTTGCAGTCCAATATCGCGGGATAGAGCAGTAGGTAGCTCGTCGGGCTCATAACCCGAAGGTCACAGGTTCGAGTCCTGTTCCCGCTACTAGCAAAGAAAAGGCTTCACAGAAATGTGAGGCCTTTTGTATTTTCAGAAATTTATAGAAAAAAACTCAGTTCAGATTTTGCATTTTTGACAGGTAAGCAGATCTGGTTACAAGAAAAAGGACATCTGTAGTACAGGGTAATGACTTTACTCTGAAACCTAAGGACGAAATATGGAATTCATTCTAATTTCTGAATACTTCAGTTCCTTTTCCGGTCCGAAACTAAGATGCTCCTCTTTATCAACCGGAAAACCTTCATCAATATGTTTATCGATCACTTCAGATTCACTGTTAGTAATTACCCAAAAGGTTTTTATCTCCCCCTGATCATTCTTATGCGCTCTTAAATATTGATGCCATTTTTTTTCCTTGGAACGGAAAATGAGATCAATAGCAATTTCATTCTCGAATTTCTCTACTTCGAACATCACTGGGTGGTGTGCATTTAAGAGGCCCACAGTTGCTCTGGTACTTTTTGGTTGAGGCATTTCTGTTTTATTCGAAGTGTAATCGGGACGTATTCTTCTTTCAATCTCTAAATTATCGATAGCTTCCCTGCCATTGAGATTAATAAGAACTGTTGCTGTCTCTTTATTTTTGCCAGAAACAATACTGGCCTGTGGATAACTAAATATGCCTCTGGAAGTTAGCTCTTCAGACAACTGCTGCACTTTAAACTCTAATGCAGCTATTTTATCTGATTTTTTTTCGAGGCTGGTATTAAAAGTTTCTTCAATCTCCAACTTTCCAGTTTCGATACCTATAAAAAAGGAGACTACTGCTGTTACGATAACTAGTGCAGCCCAAATAATTTCTGATCTTAATTTCATATTGTGCCTGGCGAGAATCTAAAGCCAAGATATCAATTTTTGCATTGGTTTAGAAACTGCAAAGGCCTGAATCTTGGGTTCCTTACTATAAACTTGAATTCAGAAATATTCAGGTGAAACTAATTGAGTTAAAAATAACCTAAAAAATGTTAATCCTAATATAAATATAAAACTACATTTGTAGGGCTATGAGTCTAAAAAAGAAAAAGTTATGAACCTGAACAAGCCTTTTCAAAAGGACTATGGAATCTTTCATAAGTCTTTAGTCTGCTTCGTTGTTTTGTTTTTTGTTGTTCTTGGAATATTTATTTTCTGGTTACATCAAAGGTTCGAACTCTTCGAATTTTTATAGAAAAGATTCCGGGCTGCTGTGGGTTGGAAAGGCAAAAGTGGCATTAGATTTGATTCTTTATAGCTCCAAAGAATCTGGAGATGTCGAAGCAGGAAATTTTAAAAGTATTAAACAGTTCTACCCTGGTGCTCATTATCATATTTTGCCTGGCTGCGGTTGCTGGCGTAGTTCTGATCTTGTCGCTTTCCAGGCTTACTGCACTATAGTTTTTCAGTCATACCAGCTGGCATACATGATGTAATTATTTGCAGTCTTTACCTGTTTTTCCTTTTGCGTGTCCGATACTTGCTTGATCTTCCTGGCTGGTATTCCCGCATAAATATACCCGGGTTCACAAATTGTATTTTCCAGGACCACTGCACCAGCTGCAATAATACATCCTTCATTAATTACAGCATGGTCCATCACTATTGCACCCATTCCAATAAGTACTTTATCTTTTATCTTGCAGCCATGAACTATGGCCCTATGGCCTATTGAAACATCATCACCTATTGTGGTTGCAGCTTCCTGATATGTGCAATGCAAAATTGCTCCATCCTGTATGTTTGTTCTGTCTCCAATCCTTATTGCATTGACGTCTCCTCGTATTACAGCATTAAACCAAATTGAACAAAATTCCCCTATTTCCACATCTCCTGTAATGGTAGCATTATCGGCGATGAAACAGTTTTTTCCAAATGTTGGCTCCTTTTTCTGAACCGGTAAGATCAAAGACATACGTAATTATTTACTGCCTCTAAAATACAAAATAAGCCCTGATCTGTGAATTAATAACGCCTTCCAAAAAGGGCATTTTAAAGCCCGCTTTGAAATTAGTCGGAGTTTTTATAGTTCAGCTGTTTTCTAGCTCACCTTGATTTCAATTGTAAAATTGTGTATCTTCTTCATGCCAATGCCAAAATTGAAATATGGAAGGAGGAGTTTTAGAAAACCTGCATAAGGTGTCAATTTACCTGCCGGTAAAAATAGAATACAAGGTGCTGGAGACTTATCTTCAGAAGAAATTTTTGGGTAAGATTCTTAGCAAAGGAAAGGCTAATGGTGCAACTTCCGATCATGCAAAGATCCAGAAGATCAACCTTGAACGTAGTCCGCTGGAGGATTATGACCTCTCAGTTTACCTGCAGCTACAGCTGCTTACCACCCTTTTTACAAATAGAGAGATCAAAATAGTGATGCATCTTTCTCTTGGTTTTAAAGAGGCTCAACAGGAGGTACTCATAACTAAGTTTCGACTAGATGGTGAGAATGAAGGATGGTTCACCAATAAGGTGGTAGAGACGTTTATTAATAGCTTTATGTATGCAAAGATCAAGGAGAAAATGCATTTCGACCTGAGGCCGGTAATAAATAAGAGACTGGAGAAGTTGAATCTTGAGCTTTCCTCTGGCAAGGAAGTGGTCGATGGAATAAGCCTCTCTGGTAAAATAAATGAATTTAGAGTCCAGGAAATTATCCCCGGTCAACAAACCTTGCTTGTATCCATAAAACTTCTTGGAAACAACGTATTGAACATCAAAAAGATAGATCTGTAAAAAATAAGGATCCCATAGCTAAGACTATGGGATCCTTATGTATATAAAATCCTCTATACAATTAAGATTCAGCATTCATCTCATCCGGCTGATTACTGTCAATGAGATTCTTTCTTATTTCATCATGGGTTTTCATCATCTCTTCGTGCTCGCTCTTCATGGAGCTGTGGTCATTCATGATCTCATCATGAACCTCCTGCATCTTGGAGATCTGCGCCTTCATTTCGTCGCTGGAAAGATTTCCGAAGTCATTCTTCAGGTCCTGGTGTCCTTTCATCATCTCCTCATGTCCTGTGAGCATTCCTTCGTGTTTTTTTAATACCACCTCGTACTGTGCCATCTGCTCAAAGTAAGAGGAATCTGATACCTGCATTGTCTCAAGTTGCTGAGAAATACTGCTGTGGTTCTGTTTCAGTTGCTCATGGGCCGAGGTAAATTCTGAATGAACTTTTTGGATACTATCATTCTGAGCCATTAGGTCATCAAATTCCTTTGAAAGAGACTCTTTTTCATTATCTCCACAGGCAGATAAAACAGCCATCGAGAACAATATGATCATAAATTTTTTCATTTTTTGTTGGTTTTGAAGGTTATTGTTTACAAAATTACAAAAGCACAGGTCCTTTTGTTATAATTCTCTGTTAAAAGGACTTATGAGCGAGTTTAGGAAATCTGGATTATGATACATCTATATGAGAGCAATCTCTATTATTTCTCTAATTCGCCTCTTAGAAAATAAGAGGTATCTTTGTAAAAAATTGAGATTATGGCGCATAAAGCAGGTTTTGTAAATATAATTGGAAATCCAAATGTTGGGAAATCCACGCTCATGAATGCCTTTGTAGGCGAAAAGTTGAGCATTATTACGTCAAAAGCGCAAACTACCAGACACAGGATCCTGGGGATCGTTAATGGAGAGGATTTCCAGGTGATCTTGAGCGATACGCCCGGAATCATCAAACCCGCTTATCAGCTCCAGGAGTCAATGATGGATTTTGTCAAGTCTGCCTTTGAAGATGCAGATGTTCTGGTGTATATGGTGGAAATTGGGGAAAAGGAATTAAAGGATGAAAGCTTTTTCAACAAGATCATTCATTCGGAGATCCCTGTTCTTTTACTTCTGAACAAGATCGACAAATCCAATCAGGATGAACTTGAAGAACAGGTGCAGCTGTGGCAGGAAAAGGTGCCAAATGCCGAGATCTTTCCCGTTTCAGCATTGGAAGGATTTAATGTACCTCAGGTTTTTGGAAGGATCGTTGAACTTTTACCAGATTCGCCACCTTTCTATCCTAAAGACACGCTTACAGATAAGCCTGAAAGATTTTTTGTGAACGAGATCATCCGCGAAAAGATCCTGATGCATTACAAAAAGGAGATCCCTTATAGTGTGGAAATTGATACTGAAGAATTTTTTGAGGAGGAAGAGATCATTAGGATGCGCAGCATTATTATGGTAGAAAGAGAAACTCAAAAGGGAATAATCATTGGGCACAAAGGTGCGGCTCTTAAAAGAGTGGGAGTAGAGGCCCGAAAGGATCTTGAGAAATTTTTCGGAAAACAGGTGCATCTCGAATTATATGTGAAAGTGAATAAGAACTGGCGCAGTGACAGCAGACAATTGAAGCGCTTTGGCTATTCGGGCGATAAAAAATAGCATTTTAAATTTATGCTTCAGGCAGCTCTTTGTAGCAGTTTGATTTTCTTTTCTCGCATGATTTTTAGAACTTTTATCTCCCTGGAATTTAGATCGCTGTAATTGCAGGTCAATTGTTTTAAATCACCTAATTTTGCACCCTTATTTAAGAATAAAATTATGAGCAGTATTGTAGCCATTGTAGGGCGACCTAATGTTGGAAAATCTACCTTTTTTAACCGGTTGATCCAGCGCCGGGAAGCCATTGTTGATTCCGTTAGCGGAGTGACCCGTGATCGTCATTACGGGAAAACCGACTGGAATGGCCGCAACTTTTCTGTCATTGATACCGGTGGGTACGTGCTGGGAAGCGATGATGTCTTTGAAGCAGAGATCGACAAGCAGGTAGAACTTGCTATTGGAGAAGCCGATGCCATCATTTTCATGGTAGATGTGGAAACAGGGGTAACTCCCATGGATGAGGATGTGGCACAATTGCTTCGGAAGGTGAACAAGCCTGTCTTTTTAGCTGTCAACAAAGTTGATAATTCAAAGCGGCTTGAAAATGCAGTGGAATTCTACGCTTTAGGTCTGGGAGAATATTTTCCTATAGCAAGTACCAATGGAAGTGGTACAGGAGAACTTTTGGATGCACTTGTTGAAGCACTTCCGGAAGACACCAGGGAAGAAGAGGCAGAACTGCCAAGATTTGCTGTGGTGGGGCGTCCCAATGCCGGAAAGTCTTCTTTTATCAACGCCTTAATTGGAGAAGATCGATACATAGTTACAGATATTGCGGGAACCACACGTGATTCCATAGATACCAAGTACAATCGGTTTGGATTTGAATTCAACCTGGTTGATACTGCCGGGATACGCAGAAAATCAAAGGTCAAGGAAGATCTTGAGTTTTATTCAGTGATGCGCTCTGTTAGAGCGATTGAACATTGTGATGTGTGTCTCATTGTTATGGACGCTACCCGCGGATTTGATGGACAGGTTCAAAACATCTTCTGGCTTGCCCAGCGCAATAGGAAAGGTATTGTGATCCTTGTCAATAAATGGGACCTGTTTGAAAAGGAAACGAATACCATGAAGGAGTATGAAGCTCGTATTCGCCAGGAAATGGAGCCTTTTACAGATGTTCCTATTGTATTTATGTCTGTACTTAATAAACAAAGGATCTTTAAAGCAATTGAAACAGCAGTAGAAGTTTATAATAACCGCAGTAAAAAGATCAAGACAAGCGAATTGAATGAAGTCCTGCTGCCAATAATAGAATCTTACCCTCCGCCAGCATATAAAGGGAAGTATGTGAAGATCAAGTTTTGCATGCAGCTGCCTACACCTCAGCCGCAATTTGCATTTTTTTGCAACCTTCCGCAGTATGTAAAAGATCCTTATAAGAGGTTTTTGGAAAACAAACTGCGAGAAAAATTTGATTTTACTGGCGTTCCGGTTTCTGTTTACTTCCGAAAAAAATAGGAGGTTCTTTGTAACTTTTGGAGGAATTTGTAGTCCAATGTAGTGCTGCCACAAGAGAAGTGGCAGCATTTTATTTTATAACCTCCTCTTAATGAAGCATTTTTTCTTTCTATGCCTATTTCTTGTTGCCACAGGAAGTTGGGCTCAGCAATTCAAAATTTCCGGAAAAGTAGTTGATGCCGAGACACAGGCACCCCTGGAATCTGCAACTCTTTTTGTAGAGAAGGTCCAGGATAGCAGCCTCGTGTCCTATACCATCTCCAGTAAAACAGGGAATTTTGTCATCGAAGGTTCCGAAAAGGTCGATACGCTAAGGCTGGTAAGTACCTATAACGGTTATAAGTCTCTTTCAAAAACTCTTGTTCTAAAAGAGCCAACTATGGAACTGGGTGTCTTAAAGATGGAGGTTGCCAATAACCTCCTGGGAGAGGTCACTGTAATTTCTGAACGAGCTCCTGTTACGGTAAAAGCTGACACCCTTGAATTTAATGCGGCCTCCTTTAATACCAGGCAGGATGCCAATCTTGAAGAGGTAATGAAAAAACTTCCCGGCGTAGAGATAGATGCACAGGGAAATATAACTGTTAATGGAAAACCTGTATCGCGTATCCTCGTGAACGGGAAAGAATTCTTTGGGAATGACCCTAAGATCGCTACTAAGAACCTTCCGAAGGAGATCATAGATAAGATTCAGGTGGTAGACACCAAAACCAAATCTGAAGAATTTACCGGTAAGGCTGGAGATCCTGAAAATAAAACTATTAATGTGACCATAAAGGAGGATAAAAATAAAGGGTACTTCTCTCGATTTACAGCTGGCGGTGGTACAGATGAACGTTATGAACTAAGTGGGATTGCGAATTATTTTAAGGATGACCTGCGGGTAAGCGTGCTGGCCAGTTCCAACAACATCAACAGCTCGGGCTTTAGTATGGATGAGGTTTTTGATATGATGCGAGGTCGCTCAAGAAGTATTATGATTAGGAGTAACGGAACTTTTGCAGTGAATGGAATGTCATTTGGTAGTGACCAGGGAATTACGAAAAGTGAAACTGCAGGTCTCAATTTTACGAACGACTGGGGTGAAAAGCTCGAACTAACCGGAGATTACTTTTTTGGGAAGAGCGATACAGAAACGGCAAGTGTTGTGGAAAGGGAAACCTTTTTGCCTAACAGCACTTTTTATACAAACATAGTGTCTGATGCCAATATTATAAATGAAAATCATCGGGCCAATCTTTCCTTTGAAGTGGAACTGGATACAATGACCAGGATTGAACTTCGGCCATCTTTGAGCATCAGTAACGGTTTTGCGCATAGAACAAGCGCTTCTGAAAGAATTGACAGTAACAGAGAGCTGCTTACGAACACAGATGACAGGGAGGATGTTTACAATTCAGATTTTAACAACAGAATTGGCTTCACCCGAAAATTTGGGAAACGCGGAGCCTATCTGGAGGCCTCTTTTGAAAATACAAACCAGCTGCGGGAAAGCGAGAATTTTTTCTATTCCGAACTTTTAGATACCGAAGCTGGGGAGCTTGTAGAAACCAGAATTCAGGACCAGTTCATAGATGAGGAAAATACGACAGACGAATATGAAGCCGGGATCTCCCAACGGGCAGTTCTGGCCGAAAAGCTGTTCTTAGACCTGTCCTACGATTTTAGTACACAAATCCTGAGTAACACGCGAAACGTTTTAGAATTTAACGAAGACACCCGCGAATATGATCGATTTAATGAGGTGCTGTCTAATGACTTTGAAGTGAAGAGTTTGAAGCACATCCCCAATGCTGGGGTATCCTTTGAGGGTAAGAAGTTAAGAGCAGGCTTTGATGTAGGACTATTAAGCACTTCCCTTGAAAATACAAACTTCCTTGCCGATGTCGATTTTAAGAATACTTACAACAATCTTTTTCTAAGATCCAATGTGCGTTACGAAATAGAGCGTGGGAAAACATTGTATGCCGACTTTCGAAGTGATACAGAAATTCCATCTATTCGGGAGTTGCAACCTGTACCTAACCTTACAGATCCGCTCAACATAATCATAGGAAATCCTGAATTGCGCCCCGAATATTCCCGGCGCTTTCATTTAGGATACCAGAACTTTGATTTCGCAACCCGCAGCGGGATGAGTGTGTTTGCATCGGCCACTATATATGACGATCAGGTAGTGCCTTACAGCGTTACGGGCGAAGACCTTGTGACTACCACCACTTATCGCAATGTTGATGGCGGAATTTCCAGTTATGCGGGTGTTACTTTGAGTAAGAGGTTTAAAAAGGAGGAGCGGGAATTGAGTTACAGGCTGGGGATCTTCGGAAATTACAACCGTCAAATTGGCTTCAGCAATGGTTTTAGATATAATGCAGATCGTTATTCTTTCAATCCTTCCCTGAGACTAGGCTATAATTACAATGATCTTGTAGAGATCAATCCGCGGTATGAAATGAATTATAATCAGTCCAGATATGATATTAATTTTGGAAGGGAAGAGGAATATACCAATCACACTATCGCCTTGGAAGCCACTACCTACTGGCCCAAAAATGTGGTATTTGGTAATGATGTTTCTTTTATTTCCTTCGGAAACGTGGCGCCGGGATTCGATTCTACTTCCCTGCTTTGGAACATGAGCCTGGGATACAAATTTCTGGCAGATAATGCCACGCTAAAGGTAAAGGTTTACGATCTCCTGAATGAGAACGTCAGCACCCGAAGAGTAATAGGCGATGATTACGTGCAGGATACGCAGGAATTGATCCTGGAACAATATTTCATGGTTAGTTTTACTTATAAACTTAGCAGATTTGGAGGTAAAGATCCGAACAGAGGCAGAGGAAGAGGCGGAATTTTTATGTTTTAAAGCAATTGAATTGCAGTTGAACAACAAGACCTCTCAAAAAATGACATTTTTGAGAGGTCTATTTTTTTGAGCATAAATGGAATGCCAAGGCAGATATGCAATCCTTGCTGTGTTGGCCCATATTTCGCCCTTCCAGGGCTCTGATGAACATTGGGTTTCCTTGCCGGGGTTTGCCCATATCTATAAATATTTCGCCCCTCTGGGGCTGTAACTTTTAATAATACCATTTCCCCCGGAATGAATTTCGAGGCTACCAATGTGTTGCTCGAAGGCAGTAAATGAAATAAACAGATTGTAATTTGGTGCTTGTAATTTGGTATTTCTAGAATCTACCATCCCCCACCGGCGCCACCGCCGCCAAAGCCACCGCCTCCGAAGCCGCCGCCAAAGCCACCGCCTCCGCCGAAGCCTCCTCCGCCTCCAAAGCTGCCACCGCCGCCAAATCCGCCGCGTCCAAGGCTGCTAAGAATGAGTACGTCTAGAAGTCCGCCGCCACGCCGGTAGCCGCCTTTGCCGCCACCTCTTTTGTTTCGGGAACTCATTACAATAAGGAAGAAAATAAAGATAATGGCCAGAATTATAAAGCGTGCAGAAACGCCACTACCGGTACCTGCAGGCCTCGAACCTTTAAAGCTTCCGTTGAGGACTTCAAAAATTGCTGTTGTACCTGCGTCCAGTCCACGATAATAACTACCCGCCCTGAACTCGGGTAAAATAATTCCTTCTATGATCTCTTTAGAAAGAGCATCGGTAAGAGTGCTTTCAATACCGTAGCCGGTAGAGATCCAGATCTTACGTTCGGCCTCTGCCAGCAGGATCATAATACCATTGTCTTCTTCCGCCTGTCCTACGCCCCATTCATGTGCCCATTCTGCAGCATAAGTTCCAATGTATTCTCCATTAAGGCTTTCAATGGTGGCAATGACAATTTGTGTGGAGGTAGTATCGGCATAATTAATGAGCTTTTGCTCCAGCGCCTGCTCTTCGCTTGTGGAAAGTACATCGGCGCCATCGTAAACGCTGGTTTGATTCGCAGGTTTTTCTGGGATGTCACGTTGTGCATGTACGGCCTGTACTCCAAGGAAACAGCCTGAGACAATAGAAAGCACGAGGAATTTCCGAAGTAAATATTTCATTATTTGGATATTTTATCCGAGAGTTCATTTTTGTCGCCCTCGGTCCAGGGGAAATGTTCCTGTAATTCGTGACCGGCTTTTAAAATTCCGTCAATTAAACCCTGCTTGAATTTTCCCTTTTTAAACTGCGCTACAATGGCATCTTTTGTTGTTTCCCAGAAATCCTTAGGCACCACATTATTAATCCCTTTATCTCCATAGATGACGAACTGGCGATCATCTACCGCAACATAAATAAGCACTCCATTATCTTCTTTGGTATTGTCCATCTTGAGCAAATGAAAGACTTCCATTGCCCTGGCCCAGATGTCACCTTTACAGGTATGTTCAATGTGCACGCGAATTTCTCCCGAGGTCTTTTGCTCGGCTTGCTGAATAGCTGCTACTATTTCTGCTTCATCTTCCTTGGAAAGAAAATCTTCAATTTTTGCCATTTTTAAAAGTCAAAGTCAACTTCGGGTGCATTTTCGGAACCTGGATCTCCTGCGAATAAAGGCATCTCATCAAAACCATACATGCCAACAATCAGGTTATTTGGAAATTTCCTAATGTAGGTATTGTAATCCCGAACGGTTTCATTGTATCGGTTCCTTTCTACATTGATCCTGTTTTCTGTGCCTTCCAGTTGTGACTGTAGCTGCTGAAAGTTTTGGGTGGCCCGTAACTCTGGATATCTCTCCACAGTTACGAGTAACCTTGAAAGTGCAGAAGAAACCTGCCCCTGGGCTTGTTGAAACTGTTGCAGATTTTCTTCGGTAAGATTGTCTGCATCGACATTTACTGAAGTCGCCTTAGCACGAGCCTCGATAACATCTGTAAGTGTACCACGTTCAAAATCGGCCGCGCCTTTTACAGTGTTCACAAGATTTGGAATCAGGTCATTTCGTCGCTGATAAGCGCTCTCTACCTGAGACCAGGCAGTCTCGGCATTCTCCTGCCTTTCTACGGCAGTATTATATTTACCTACAGTTAGCAAGTAGAGTCCTAGTAGAATTGCCCCAATAATTAGAACGGGCACAAGCCATTTTTTCATGTTATAATTCGTTTTTTAGTTTGATTAGTGTGGATTTTATATTCTCCAATTTTCGGATGATCTCAAAGTTAGACAATGTTTTCCGGCTTTTCTCTTCCTTTAGATGGATTTTAGCACCTTCAAGAGTAAAACCTCTTTCCTTGACCAGGTGAAAGATGAGTTCGAGGTTCTTTATGTCTTCCCTGGTAAATTTGCGATTGCCCTTTGCGTTCTTCTTTGGCTGGATAACGTCAAACTCCTTTTCCCAGAATCGAATAAGCGAGGTGTTGACGCCAAATGCTTCGGCTACTTCACCAATTCCATAATACAGCTTATCGGGCAGGTCTACATGCATTAATCCAGAGATTGATTTTCCTGTTGTGACTGTTCGAGGATCTCATCATATTCGGCTGGAGAAAGATGACCATAATAGAAGTTGATCGGGTTGATCTTGTCCTCGTCCTTGAAGATCTCGTAGTGCAGGTGTGGTGCTTGTGATCGCCCTGTACTGCCCACAAAGCCAATAAGATCTCCACGCTTCACCTTCTGGCCTCTTCTAACATTGTATTTGTATAAATGCGCATACAGGCTTACATACCCATAGCCATGATCGATCCTTATGTGATTTCCATAGCCACTTGAGCGGTTATCTGCCCTTTCCACAACGCCATCTCCGGTTGCATAGACAGGGGTGCCGCGAGGGGCAGTGAAGTCCATACCGTAGTGAAATTTCCTAACTTTAGTAAATGGATCTGTTCTCCATCCATACCCCGAAGCCATCCTTTTAAGGTTCTCGTTTTTCACAGGCATTATTGCGGGAATTGAAGCGAGCAGGTTTTCCTTGTCTTTTGCAAGGCTCACAATTTCATCAAGAGAACGAGATTGTACTACCAGCCTTTTGGTGAGCATGTCCAGCTTTTTATGACTGTCCATGATTAATTTTGAATTGTCAAAGCCTTCAAGATCCTTATAGCGGTTAATTCCTCCAAATCCGGCAAGCCGCTGCTCTTCTGGAATAGGATTTGCCTCGAAATAAAGTCGGTAAATATTGTTGTCTCGATCCTCTACATTGGCCAAAACCTGTTCAACCTGCTCCATTTTTCGATTGAGAAGATTGTATTGTAATTTCATGTTTGCAAGTTCCCTTGAAAGTGCTCTTTCCTTAGGAGTTTCCAACTGCGGAATGTTGAGGTAAATTACCAGAAGAACGAAACCTGCCAGGAAAGATCCTAGGACGCTGAGAGCAGCAATTCCCAGGCGGCGGCCCTTCTTGCGCTCGATCTTTTTATAGGAAAGCGTCTCGCTGTCGTAATAATATTTAACCTTAGACATAAGTTAAATTATTCTATTTTTGCGTTACTTAAAATGTTGCAAAAACAGTGCAACAGTCAGCTTGAGAAACGAACAAATATAAAAATTGTTTTTCCTAAAGCATAATATTAAATTTTTACTTTCATGAGATCCCAGGAGATACGTTCTAAATTCCTCGAATTTTTCCAAAATAAAGCCCATAGCATAGTGCCATCTGCGCCCATGGTGGTGAAAGATGATCCTACGTTGATGTTTACCAATGCCGGGATGAACCAGTTCAAGGAATTCTTCCTGGGCAACGGAATTCCTAAAAGTCGTCGTATTGCCGATACCCAGAAATGTCTGCGCGTAAGCGGAAAGCATAATGACCTCGAAGAAGTGGGGAAGGATACCTATCACCACACCATGTTCGAGATGCTGGGCAACTGGAGTTTTGGAGATTATTTTAAGAAGGAAGCGATTAGCTGGGCCTGGGAATTACTTACAGAGGTTTACAAGCTGAACAAGGAAGATCTCTATGTTTCAGTTTTTGAAGGAAACGAAGAAGAAGATCTGCCTTTAGACAAGGAAGCGCTTGATCTTTGGAAGCAGATAGTTGCTGAAGACCGCATCATCTACGGAAATAAAAAAGACAACTTCTGGGAAATGGGAGACCAGGGACCATGCGGACCTTCTTCTGAAATTCATATTGATTTAAGGTCGGCTGAAGAAAAGGCCATAACTCCCGGAAGAGACCTTGTAAACAACGACCATCCGCTGGTAGTGGAGATCTGGAACCTGGTTTTTATTCAGTTTAATAGAAAAGCCGATGGTTCCCTGAAGAAATTGCCGGAAAAACACGTGGATACAGGGATGGGGTTTGAGCGCCTTTGCATGGCGTTGCAGGGAGTAAAATCCAATTATGATACCGATGTCTTTACGCCCCTAATCAAGAAGATTTGCGAGATCACTAATTCAAACTACGGAAAGAACGAAGAAACTGATATAGCTGTACGTGTGATCGCAGATCATGTGCGGGCGGTATCCTTTGCTATTGCTGACGGGCAGTTACCCGGAAGCGGCGGAGCAGGATATGTGATTCGAAGAATTTTGAGAAGAGCAATTCGATATGGATTTACTTTTCTTAATCAAAAAGAAGCCTTTGTATATAAGCTGGTGGAAACGCTGGCAAATCAAATGGGAGAAGCTTTTCCCGAATTACGTTCTCAGCAGAACCTCATTACTAATGTGATAAGAGAGGAGGAAAATTCCTTTTTACGCACCCTTGATCAGGGACTGGTTTTGTTGGACCAGATCATGCAGGAGAGCAAAGACAAAAATGTTTCGGGCAAAAAAGCCTTTGAATTATACGATACTTATGGATTTCCTATAGACCTAACAGCACTTATTCTCAGCGAAAAAGGATATTCCCTGGATCATAAAGGATTTGAAGCAGAACTTCAAAAGCAGAAAGATCGTTCGAGAAATGCCTCAAAAGTGACTTCGGGTGACTGGCAGGTGGTGAAGGATGCCGAAACCGAAGGTTTTGTAGGTTATGACAGCCTTGAAGCTGAAGTGGAGATCCTGCGGTACCGAAAAGTGGAATCGAAAAAAGAAGGCGAGCTGTATCAGCTGGTCTTCAGCAAAACTCCTTTTTATCCTGAAGGCGGGGGCCAGGTAGGGGACAAGGGAGTTTTGGAGGCAAAAAATGGAGCTGTAATTTACATTTTAGACACCCGAAAGGAGAATAACCTTATCATTCACTTGGCAAAAGAACTTCCTGAAGAACTTTCGGGAACTTTCACTGCTAAGGTCAACGCGGCACAACGTGCGCGGACAGCTGCAAATCATAGCGCCACTCACTTGCTGCACCAGGCGTTAAGAAGCATTCTTGGAACACATGTGGAGCAAAAAGGTTCTATGGTGCAAAGTGATTACCTGCGATTCGATTTTTCACACTTCAGCAAGGTAAGTTCAGAGGAATTACAGCAAATAGAAGATTTTGTAAATTTCAGGATTGCCGAGAAACTGCCGCTTGTTGACAATCGGGAGATGACTTATCAGGAAGCTATAAATGACGGCGCAATTGCCCTTTTTGGAGAGAAGTACGGGGACAAGGTCCGTGCGGTTCGCTTCGGAAAATCTATGGAGCTTTGCGGGGGAACCCACGTTGGAAACACGTCAGATATATGGCATTTTAAGATCCTTTCTGAAGGTGCGGTAGCATCGGGAATCAGAAGGATCGAGGCGATAACAAATGAAGCTGCAAAGGAATATTTTTCAGATCAAACAAAGACTTTCAGCGAGATCAAAGCAGTGCTTAAAAACGCACAGGATCCGGTGAAAGCGGTGGTGAACCTGCAGGAAGAAAATACTGAACTAAAGAAACAGATCGAAACTCTGCTTCGCGATAAAGCTAAAAATTTAAAAGGAGATCTTAAGAGCCAGATCAAAGAGGTCAACGGAGTGAATTTCTTGGCGCAGCAGCTTGACCTGGATATGGGCGGGGTAAAAGATCTTTCTTTTCAGCTGGGAGATGAAATGGACAATCTTTTTCTCCTTTTTGGTGCACAACAGGATGAAAAAGCCATGCTTTCCTGTTACATCTCTAAGAACCTGGTAGAGGAAAAGGGATTGAATGCAGGGAAAGTAGTAAAAGAATTAGGCCGATACATTCAGGGCGGTGGCGGCGGACAAGCCTTTTACGCCACAGCCGGAGGTAAAAACCCCGCCGGACTCAATGAAGCATTGCAAAAGGCGGTAGAGTTTGTGAAATAACTGCATAACAACCCTTTCAGGGTTCAGAACCCTGAAAGGGTTTTAATCATACCTAACCTGCAAGGTCTTTTTTCCGACCTTGTAGGTTTTATAGTAAATCAGACCTCACAGGTTTGAAAAACCTTTGAGGTCTTGAAAATATTAAAATGGAATTTCGAACCCAAATTCCCGTAACACCTCAGGAACCAAAAATTGGTTACTCCTCAAAAGTGCTGCTTTTGGGTTCCTGTTTTGTCGAAAATATTGGGAAGAAACTGGACTACTTTAAATTCCGAAACTTACTTAATCCCTTCGGAATTCTATTCCATCCTGCTGCCATACATAACCTTTTAAAAAGGGTAAAAGAGCAGCATGTTTATTCTGAAGCCGATATCTTCTTCCACAACGAAACCTGGCACTGCTACGAAGCACATTCAGATCTTAATGCGGTGGAAAAGGAAGAAATCCTGAACAAGTTGAATGCCGCAGTAAAAGAAACAGCGGAATTTTTGAAGTCGGCTACTCATGTGATCATTACGCCGGGGACTGCCTGGGGCTACAGGTTGAAGGAATCTCGTGAGGTGGTGGCCAATTGCCACAAGGTGCCGCAGGCGAATTTCAGCAAGGAAATAACAGAGGTCAAAAATGTCCTTTTTGAGACCTCAGAAATTGTGAGGATCCTGAATCCTTCAGCTGAAATTATCTTTACAGTTTCTCCTGTTCGCCATCTAAAAGATGGTTTTGTTGAAAATCAGCTGAGCAAGGCTAAATTGATCACTGCAATTCAGGAAATCGTAGCTTCCGAAGAACATTGCTCTTACTTTCCTTCTTATGAGATCATGATGGATGAGCTTAGGGATTACAGGTTCTATGCTGAAGACATGATACATCCTAATTCCACAGCTGTAGATTACATCTGGGAGAAATTCCGGGAGGCGTGGATAGCTTCAGAAGCTTCCGAAGTAATGAAACGAGTGGATACCATCCAAAAAGGGCTTTTACACCGACCTTTTAATGAAACTTCCGAAGCACACCAAAAATTCAGAAAAGATCTTCAGCAAAAGATAGAAAAGCTGGAAAAAGAGGTGCCGGAAATCCGATTCTAGAAGAATCTTCACATTTTCTTCAAATAAAGCCTGTTCCTAATTCGTATTTTTAGAACATGAAAAAATACATTGTTGGTGCTCTTGTGGTCCTTATCATTTTTTTGGGCTATAGGTATTGGGAAAACAGGAATGAGGAGAGGGATCGCCTGGAGGAGAGTACCGCAATGATCCAGCAACAAATAAAGAATGTTGGCAAACTGGTGGTGACCGAAGGTACTTTTTCACAGGTCTACACTTATAAAGACACCAAAAATCGATTCCTGGACGTACTTCCAGCCCGAAAAAAGGCATTGATCATTGTCAATGCAAAAGCTACTGTGGCCTACGATCTGAGTCAGCTGCAAACAGAAGTAGATGTCGAAAATAAGACGGTGCGAATCACACACATTCCTGAAGAAGAGATCAACATTTATCCCGACATAAAATATTACGACATCACGCAGGATTATCTCAATCAATTTACTGCCGAAGATTACAATAAGATCAAGACGCGCATCAATAAATCCATGCGTGAAAAAGTGGAGAATTCGTCATTAAAATCGAATGCCAAAAACCGGCTGATCAGTGAGCTGCAAAAGATCTATATCCTTACAAATACTCTTGGCTGGACCCTTACCTATAACGACGAGGAGTTTGGTGCAGCCCGCGAAATGCAGGAGCTAAAACTTTGATCAACCTGTAACCAGAGAAGGTTTGACCAGTTCAAGACCATTGTCTATGAGATGGGCGACTTCGGGCCTGCGTTTTTTCACGTCCTCAAGATATTCCACAACTTCGTTGGCAAGTTTTTCATCTTTACCATGGGCCAGTTCAAAGATTTCTACCGATAGCAACCAATCCTTTTGGTGATATTTCTTAACCAGATCAAAGGCTGCCTGCAGGGAAAATTTGGTGTTCTTACCCTGTCTTATATTGCGTACAGATTCGTATAGAGACTCCAGTTCCTCACGTTCTGGTGTTTTTTTGCTTTTAATGGTCGTAGAAGAAGGCGTGTGGGTGATGAGGTTAAAGGATTTCGCATCTGCAGGTCCTGCAAAAGCCGAAACCACTTCTTTTCCAATGGCCATATCGTAATTCCCCCATTCAGGTTTAAATAGTACCTCGTCTTTACAGGTAACGGTACAATCTTTTAAGCTGATAAGAATAACTTTCCCTTGGAGATTCCTGGTTCCGGTGATGATCTCTCCTTCAACTGTTAATCCGCCTTCAAATTCAAAGCTTACTTGTTCCCCTTCGTAGATATCGTACGCCCTCAAATCTCTCGGACTCATATCTTCAATGGCAAGATTTATACCTTTTAATCTACCTATGGGCGATCCAAAACCTTCCGGATGATTTACTTTTCCATGACCCACAAGTTCTTTTTCTCTCGCTGCCAAAGCTGTTTCCCCGGTGGTCTGGAAATAGATAGGTTTTCCTTCATGTTCAATTACGCGGCTAAAGTTTCCGGAGATCTGTATTCCCGTACTTAATTCAATGGTGCCAATATTTTTTGATGTTATGAGCTTTCGTAAGCCTTCCAAACCACCCACTCTGAGAGCCATTTTATTCGCGAATTCTTCGAGCACCATGCTCAAATGAGCAAAATCTGGTGTTACGTATAGCTGAGGCTGAGGTTTTGTAATGTCAAATTCCTGCTGTGCAGCTGCAATGGTATAGGGTATCTTTTTAACCTTATCGGTCATACACCAGGCGCTTTCACCAATAGAAGAAAGAAGTCCGGCGCCATAGATCTTCGGATTTTCTACAGTGCCAATAAGTCCGTATTCCACGGTCCACCAGTGCAGGTTTCTAATTTGGGCCATTTCACTTTGTTCCCGCAGGTCATTCTGCAGTTCATCGACTCTTTTTTCGGCCGCTGCGATCTCTTCTTCAGGAGTATCTTCGGCTTCTTTAATGATAGATAAATGACGAATAGCCTCGTAGATCTCATAATCTTTGGCACTGGATATCGCCTTACAGCCTATTTCTCCAAAGCGGCGCAGGTATTCGGCATATTCAGGATTCGCGATAATAGGAGCGTGGCCCGCACCTTCATGGATGATATCGGGTGCCGGAGTGTACTCAATGTGTTCGAGCTGCCGAATATCACTGGCAATGACCAGTACATTAAATGCCTGAAATTCCATAAAAGCTGCCGGCGGAATAAATCCGTCAACCGCTACTGCAGCCCAACCTATCTCCTTAAGGATCCTGTTCATTCCATACATGTTGGGAATGTGATCTATGGAAATCCCGGTTTGCTTTAAGCCGTCGAGATAAGAGGAGTGGGCTACCTTACTCAGGTAATCCACATTTTTACGCATCACGTATCTCCACACTGCCTGATTGATAGGCGTGTAGTCCTCGTAATTCTGTGGTTTTATAAACTGCTTCAGGTGTGCCGGAAGCCTGTCGATGATCTCGTTAGATTCAAATTCTTGTTCCATAGCTATAGGTAATGAACAGGTTCTAAAGATACAAAATTATTGACTTTCCAATAGATTGTACCTCATGTGGAATGCCGATGTAAAGAAAATAAAAAGCCGCAAAAATTAGAGGTTTTTGCGGCTTTATCAGGGGAATTGAAGTTTAATTCAACGACGGGGGATATTTTTTAAGGATCTCCTCAACAATCTCGTTGATTCTCTCCTGTTTCTTTTCTACTTTACTTGAAAGTGCGGCTGTACCCATTCCTTGCCATACCAGTTCCTTTTCACTGGCATCTACAAGGTCGATGTACAAAGTTCCTTCTGTAGTGGAGTTCACAGTGTTATGTCCAGCTCCCCAGTACCAGGGGTGCCATCCCCAGCCATAACCATATCCGTAAGGATTGTTGTAAATGTTCACATTTTCTTTCGTCTTTGTGAAAATACTTACCAGCAGATCGGGATTGTCTGACTTTGTAAATCCTTTTTCCTGCATTTCCTGATCTATGGCTCTCAGGATCCTTTTCTTGTCGAGGTCAGAAATTTCAGCTTTGTCGATTCCGGGTTTAAAGAATGCGTAAGTCTGGTACTGTGAGAAATTTACTTCCCGGTCGTAATCTGTCGCTACTTTAACGCTGCTGCAGGATGTCATCACCAGCACAAAAAGCACAAGTACCGAAGTAATTTTAATTGCTTTCATAAAAAAAGAATTTTTAGGTTAAGTGTCCAGGAGACGATCGTCAACTATATTTGGAATGGTGACTTTTAACCTGGGCTCGGTTTCCATAGCCCGTTTTATAGCGAATATGGCACCTTCATTTCTAGCCCAGGACCTTCTGGCAATACCATTATTTACATCCCAGAACAACATAGCGTTAAGTCGTCTTTCTGACTCCAAATTACCCTCAAGAACCATACCGAAGCCGCCATTGATCACTTCTCCCCAGCCAACTCCGCCGCCATTATGGATGCTCACCCAGGTCGCTCCTCTAAAGCTGTCTCCAATGACATTCTGTATGGCCATATCGGCCGTGTAGCGGGATCCATCGTAAATATTGGAGGTTTCCCGGTAAGGAGAATCTGTTCCCGAAACATCATGGTGATCCCTGCCCAGAATTACAGGTCCAATTTCCCCTTTTTCGATAGCCTTGTTAAAAGCTCTTGCAATTTCAATACGACCTTCGGCATCGGCATAAAGAATCCTGGCCTGGGAGCCTACTACCAGCTTATTGGCGCGGGCACCTTCAATCCATTTGATATTATCCTGCATTTGCTGCTGAATCTCCTCTGGTGCTTTCTGTTTTAACTGCTGAAGCACTGCCCGTGCAATTTCATCTGTTCGTTCCAGATCTTCTTCTTTTCCGGAAGCGCAAACCCAGCGGAAAGGTCCGAAGCCATAGTCAAAGCACATAGGTCCCATGATATCCTGTACGTAACTGGGGTAGGCGAAGTCCTTATCGTCGCCGCCTGAAGTTCCGCTAACGAAATTTCCATCCTCATCTTCCGGCCCGAGAGGCTTCAAGTAAAAAGGCATTTCCGTAATCGAAGAAGTACGTGCCTTTTTTGGTGTGGCGGTTGATGGCTTCCGTTTGCCTGCGCAGACTTTCCCTTACTTTATCCTTAAATCTTTCAGGATCTGTGCTCATCATCTCGTTTGATTCTTCCAGAGTTAATCCAGCGGGATAATAGCCGCCGGCCCATGGATTGTGAAGAGAGGTCTGGTCGCTTCCCAGGTCGATATGTATGTCTGCTTTATCAAATTTCTCCCATACATCTACTATATTTCCTAAATAGGCGAAGGAAATTGTTTTTCCTTCAGCTTTTGCTTCGGTCACTTTTTGGGTCAATTCCTCAAGATCCTCAACAACTACATCTACCCACCCCTGAGAATGACGCGTGTGAACTGCTTTTGGATTTACCTCGGCGCAAACAGTGATGCAGCCGGCAATGTTTCCGGCTTTAGGTTGCGCACCACTCATTCCTCCAAGACCTGAAGTCACAAAAAGGGACCCTCCCCCAGGCCCCCTCCCTGGCAAGGAGGATGAGTTTTTTGCTATTTTTCGTAGGGCGTTGAGCACCGTGATCGTGGTCCCATGCACAATTCCCTGCGGGCCAATGTACATGTAGCTTCCCGCGGTCATTTGTCCGTACTGTGTTACTCCCAGCGCATTGAATTTCTCCCAGTCATCCTGCTTTGAATAGTTCGGGATCATCATTCCATTGGTCACTACAACGCGAGGTGCATCTTTATGAGATGGGAATAGCCCCAGCGGGTGGCCAGAGTTCATGACGAGCGTCTGTTCCTCGGTCATTTCGGCCAAATATTTCATCACGAGCCTGTACTGCGCCCAATTCTGAAAAACTGCTCCGTTACCGCCATAGGTGATCAATTCATGTTGATGCTGGGCCACTTTAGGATCCAGGTTGTTCTGGATCATAAGCATAATAGCTTTTGCCTGCTCGCACTTTCCGGGGTATTCGGAGATAGGACGCGCATAAATGTCATAAGCGGGACGCAGGCGATACATATAGATCCTGCCATAGGTCTCCAGCTCATGTCGAAATTCCGGAAGCAGTTCTTCGTGATGTTGCTTATCAAAATACCTAAGGGCATTGCGCAGGGCCAGTTTTTTCTCTGCGGGAGTAAGGATGTCCTTTCTTCTTGGAGCGTGATTAACTTGTGGATCGTAGGCTTTTGCGGGAGGTAAGTTTTCAGGAATACCTTCTAAAATGGCATTTTTGAAGTCCATTTGAGCTATTTTTTCTGTTGGTTGGTTTTCTTATTAAAGCCGTAAGGGCAATGGCGACAACCACTCTGGCAGCAGTACCCTCTCTTGAGATGGTATTGTTCGGTAAAGCAGCGGTAGCCTTCGGGAGTGAGGTAGTAATCTCCTTCTTCCAGCGGAATTTTTTTCTTTAAAAAACTCATATTACAAAAATAGCATTTTCTTATCTTGCCCTTATGTTTGTGGTGGTAAATAAATTCATGCTCGCCAAACACTTCGACGGAGTGGTCTTATGGCCGTTTGTAGTTGTGAAGCGCGAAGAACTCAAAAGAGACGCTGTTTTTATGAACCATGAACGCATTCATCTCAAGCAACAGGTGGAACTGCTGGTGATTTTCTTCTTTATCTGGTATTTCTTTGAATATTTTATCAGGCTTGTTAAATACAGGGATTCATACAAGGCGTATAACAGGATCTGCTTTGAGCGTGAGGCTTATGCCAACGAACGTAACCTGAATTACATTAGGAACAGAAGGTTCTGGAATTTCAGAAAATACCTGTAGTTGCATTCGTCATTCCAGGTCTTTTAGGTCCTCAAGCATGGTAGGTAATAGTTCACTTACAGTAGGGTGAATATGAACAGCATCTCTTAAAACCTTATAGGAAGCGCCGGCATACATTTGATCTATGACGGTATGGATCAACTCGTCTGCCCCGGTTCCTAAGAAAGTCGCTCCCAGTATTTTATCAGTGTCTGCATCAATAAAGATCTTGAGCATGCCTGTGGTTTCTCCTTTCTCCTTTGCCCTGGCTATATTTTCCATCGGCATTTCGGCCAACTTTGCTCTTATTCCCTTTTCCTTTATTTGTTGCTCATTTAAACCCACACGTGCCAGGGGTGGATCTATATATGCTGCATAACAGGGAAATCTGTCGGTGAGGCTCCTCTTTTTATTTTCAAAGAGCTGAGCACGTACTATTTGAAAATCATTATAAGAAGTATGGGTAAAGGCTCCTTCGCCATTACAATCGCCCGTGGCCCAGATGTGGGGCACAGAAGTCTGGAGCTGTTTGTTGACCTCTATAAATCCATGCTCGTTTTGCTTTATTCCTGTGGTTTCCAATCCCAGCCTGTCGGTATTTGGCACTCTTCCCACCGCCAGCAAAAGCTGAGATGTTTTTATCATTTTTGAGCCTGCTTCACAATTGTATGTCACTTCTATCTCGCCATCACGCTCTTTCGCTGCAATGCAATCGGAATTGAGAAACACCTCGACCCCGCTGTCTCACATGATCTCCAGCAGAAGTTTTGAAACATCCTTATCTTCCTTTTTCATAAGGCGATCCCCACGTTCTATGATGATGACCCGGCTTCCAAAACGACTGAACATTTGAGCGAATTCCAAACCAACATAGCCACCTCCAATAATGACAAGGGTTTTAGGAATCTCTTCCAACTCTAAAATGCTCCTGTTGGTGAGATAATTTATATTTCTGAAGGCTTCCGGGACACGGGGTCGGCCTCCTACGTTGATGAAGATCTTACTGGCAGTAATTTGGTCATCATTTACTCTTATCGTAAAGTCATTTTCAAAAACCGCTTCCCCGCGAATAAGGCTTATATTTTCACTGGTAGAAAACAATTTCTCCAGGCCCGCATGGGAATCGGCTATTAATTTATCCTTTCGGGCTTTTATTTTTTTCAGATCTACCTGCACCTTTCCCTCGATGTTCACGCCAAGTTCACTGCTGTGCTTTGCAACAAAGGCCCGGCGGGCTGAAGCCACGTAGGCTTTTGTGGGTGTACAACCCGTGTTCACACAAGTACCGCCAAGATCGTCTTTTTCAATTATTGCAACCTTCTGGCCATGTTGGGCGAGACTGGCGGCCAGCGGCGGACCAGCCTGCCCGGTGCCTATGATGATCGCGTCATATTTTTTCATTGCTTTTTCAATTACTTCTGAAGATTTCCTGCCTTGATTCCATGTTTTCAGAAATTAATAAGACTTTTTGGAATAACCTCCTGCATTTATTATAATTAGTTCATAATCTTTGCACAAGATCCCTGCACCTGGATTCGAACTTGTAAACCAATGACCACAACACCAACCCTGTTCACCTCAACTCCCGTTACTCCCAACCAATTCATTACTGAAGTGAATGGAGTTTTCATTTATATGAAACGGGAAGATCTTTTGCATCCTGAAGTTTCGGGCAATAAATTCCGGAAGCTGAAGTACAACATAGCTGAAGCTACCTCTCAAAAAAGGCAAATTCTACTCACCTTTGGCGGAGCTTTTTCAAATCACATAGTTGCAACGGCCGCTGCCGGTAAGATCTCAGGTTTTGAAACCGTGGGAGTAATAAGAGGGGAGGAGCTGGGAAAGGATCTTGAAAAAACCCTTCAGGAGAATTCTACCCTTGGGTTTGCACATGAGTGCGGAATGAAACTTCATTTTATAAGCCGAAGTGATTATCGCGAGAAAACTTCCGAAGCATTTATTGAAGAGCTGCGGAAGAAATTCGGAGACTTCTACCTGGTCCCCGAAGGCGGAACAAATGAACTGGCCGTAAAAGGTTGTGAAGAAATACTAACTCCCGAAGATGAAAATTTTGACCTGATTGCTTGTGCCGTAGGAACGGGTGGAACCATCAGCGGTTTGATCAATGCTTCAGGAGAAGATCAGCAAATCCTGGGCTTTCCGGCATTAAAAGGCGATTTTCTGAAAGCTGAAGTAGAAGGTTTCAGCAAAAAAAATAACTGGAAAATAATACCAGATTACCATTTTGGAGGTTATGCTAAGGTGAATGCGGAATTGATCCACTTCATTAACAGCTTCCGAAATGAATTTGGCGTACAGCTCGATCCTGTGTACACAGGGAAATTAATGTACGGGCTCTTTGATCTTGCAGAGAAGGAATATTTTTCTAAAAATACTCGTATTTTAGCCATTCATACGGGAGGCCTCCAGGGGATTTCCGGAATGAATGAAGTGCTTAAAATGAAGAATTTACCCCCAATTTTGATGTAAGATGAAAGCTGCTTTTAGATATTTAATGTTATTGTTGCTCATATTCACCGTAGCATGTGGAACAGGGAAGAAAGTCACCAAAGATCAACAGACTTCTACCAAAAAAAGGGAGGTGCCTGCGGTGGTCGACCGCAATGCCCCTGGAAAAAAAGAGACTCAGGTACCTGCTGCACCCAAGACTTATGGAGACAAAATCCTGGCTTATGTGCAGCAATATGCTCCTATAGCACAGGAAGAAATGCAGTTATATAAAATTCCTGCCAGCATTACCCTTGCTCAGGGAATCTTGGAATCGGGGGCCGGGGAAGGCGAACTTACGCTTAAGGCCAACAATCATTTTGGAATTAAATGTCATGGCTGGAGCGGGGGTAGTGTCTATCATGATGATGACGAATCTCAGGAATGTTTTAGAAAATACAAGGACCCGAAGTATTCCTATCGCGATCATTCTCTTTTTCTTACCGAAAGAAAGCGCTATGCTGCCTTGTTCGATCTTGATATTTCCGACTATAAAGGTTGGGCGCATGGTCTTAGGGCAGCAGGATATGCGACAGACAGGAAGTATCCAGATAAACTGATAAGTCTTATAGAAAGATACCAGCTCTATTTGTACGACGGCGATGCCCCGGCGAGGGAAATAATTGCCTATTCTGCCTCAAATGCTTCAGAGAGCTACCGCACTAGTGAGTACAGGGTGCAAAAGGGAGATACGCTGTATTCAATTGCAAAAAGACACAACCTAACGGTTGAACAATTACAACGAATTAATAATCTTCAAGGCACTAATATCGGCATTGGCCAAACCCTTTTAGTGACACCTTAAAATCATATTATGATCTATAAAAGAAGCAGCGAGTTATTTGCTGCAGCTAAAAAAGTTATTCCCGGTGGAGTAAACTCTCCTGTGAGAGCATTTAGTGCTGTTGGGGGGGAACCTATTTTTATTAAAGAAGCCAAAGGAGCTTACCTGTTTGATGAAGATGGCAACAAATATATTGATTACATCAATTCCTGGGGTCCGCTTATATTAGGACATGCCTTTGATCCTGTTGTTAATGCAGTGGTGGAAAGGGCAAAAAAAGGCACCTCTTTTGGTACTCCTACTCAGCTGGAAACTACTATAGCAGAACTGGCTGTATCCATGGTTCCAAATATTGATAAAATAAGAATGGTAAATTCGGGTACCGAGGCTACCATGAGTGCGGTGCGTCTTGCCCGTGGCTTCAAGAACCGGGATAAGATCATTAAATTCGCCGGTTGCTACCATGGGCACAGTGACTCCTTTCTCATTCAGGCAGGGAGTGGAGCCGTAACTTTCGGAACTCCCAATAGTCCAGGCGTGACTAAAGGCACTGCCCAGGATACTTTGCTGGCCGCTTACAACGATCTTGAGAATGTTGAGCAACTTCTGGAAGCTAACAAAGGAGAGATCGCGTGTATCATTCTCGAGCCAGTGGCAGGGAACATGGGATGTATCCCTCCAAAAAATGGATTTTTAGAAGGTCTTCGGCAGCTGTGTGATGAGCACGATGTGTTGCTTGTTTTTGATGAGGTAATGACGGGCTTCCGACTTGCAAAAGGGGGAGTTCAGGAAGTATATGGCATAAATGCAGATATTGTTTGCTTCGGAAAAGTAATTGGCGGCGGATTACCCGTGGGAGCTTTTGCTGCCCGAAACGAGATCATGGATCACCTCGCACCTCAAGGACCGGTTTATCAGGCGGGAACCCTGAGTGGAAATCCGCTGGCGATGGCTGCGGGTCTGGCTATGCTCCAGGAATTGAATTCAGATGCCGGAATATACCAGAGGCTGGAAGAAAAAACAACCTACCTGCACAAAGGCATTAAGAATGTACTTACCCGAAATGAAGTAGACCATACTATTAATCAGCAGGGATCAATGATCTCGGTACATTTTGGAGCGGAACCGGTGAGTGATTTCAAATCTTCAGCAAGGTCTGCCTCAACGGGAAAATTCAATAAGTTCTTCCACGGCTTACTGGACCACGGGATTTACATCGCGCCCAGTGCTTTTGAGACCTGGTTCATTACCGATGCACTCTCTTATGAAGATCTTGAGGCGACCATAGAAGCGGTGCATCAGGTTTCTAAGGAATTGTAGAATTGTTGTTTTAGATATGCCGCAACTCCGGCGCTTTCTTATATAGCAATTAATCTTTTACTATAAATATTTCGCTCCTCCGGAGCTATTATGAAAGTTCCAGCTCCAGAGAGCGGAATATTTATACTGCGGGAAAGACTCTGGGGCAGGAGCGCTGGAGGAGTGACATATAAATCATAGGTTTACAAAACCAGAAATGGTTCCAAATTCTACCGTCAACTGACTAATCTCCATTCATTTCCAGCAATTCTTCCACATAGGTGCGTTTATTGGAAAGCCGTGGGATCTTATGTTGTCCTCCTAATTTGTTGCGTTTTTTAAGCCAGTCATAGAAAAGATTTTCCCGCGCCTGGTGAACTTTAGGTGGGTTGAGCGTCATGTTATTGAAGCGTTTAGCTTCGTAATCACTGTTAATTTGCTGCAGGTGCGTATCGAGACAGGATACAAAGAATTCAAAATCCACTGGAGGCGTTTTGAATTCAATGATCCACTCGTGAGCTCCTTTTTCCCTGTCGAGCATAAAGACCGGAGCGGCAGTATAATCCACAATCTCACAATCTGTTTGCTGTGCGGCTTTTTTCAAGGCCTCATCTGTGTTCTCAATGATGAGCTCTTCTCCAAATACGTTAATGTGATGTTTGGTTCTGCCAGTTATTTTAATACGGTAGGGATCGAGACTGGTAAAACGCACGGTGTCGCCAATCTTGTAACGCCAAAGGCCGGCATTGGTGGTGATGAGCACGGCGTAATTTTTAGCCAGTTCAACTTCAGCCAGTGGAATCACTTTTTCTTCTGAAGTTCCAAAAGTTTCCATCGGAATGAATTCATAGAAAACCCCATAATCGAGCATCAGCAACAATTCTTTGGATTCATTGGAATCCTGAATGGCGAAGAAACCTTCCGAAGCATTATAGATCTCGTAATATCTGAAGCTGGACGAGGGGAGGATCTTCTTATATTGATCGGCGTAAGGAGCGAAGTTAACTCCGCCGTGAAAATAGACTTCCAGGTTAGGCCAAATCTCAAAGAGATTCTCCCGGCCCGAAGCTTCTAGTGCATTGTTGAGCAATACCAGCATCCAGGAAGGCACTCCTGCAAGACTTGTCACATTTTCTTTGATCGTTTCGTTGACAATAGCAGGCATTTTCACCTCCCAGTTGCTCATCAAAGATACTTCGCTGCTGGGCGTACTGCTGTATTCAGCCCAGAAGGGCATATTGTCTATCAGGATTGCAGACAGATCTCCAAATTGGGTGCCGTTGCGGCTGTAAAGTTCCTTGCTGCCACCCAGCCTCAAACTTTTGCCGCTAAAGAGCTGGGAACCGGGATTGTTGTTAAGATACATGCACAACATATCCTTTCCAGCGGCATAATGACACTTTTCAAGAGACTCATCACTTACAGGAATGAACTTGCTCTTGGCATTTGTTGTGCCACTGGATTTTGCAAACCATTTGATGGGCGTGGGCCAGAAGATATTGTTTTCTCCCCGGCGACTTCGTTCTATTTGAGGTTCAAAATCCTCATACTGCTGCAAAGGAACACGACGCGCAAAGTCTTCATAACTATTAATCGACTCAAAGTCGTAGCGCTTTCCAACTTCTGTATGCTTTGCTTTGGTGATTAATTTTTTGAGAAGTTCAAATTGTACCTCGTGCGGATATTTAATGAACAATTCCATTTGGTGTATACGCTTCTTGAGAAACCAGGAAGCAACAGAATGTACTAATGGAATTGGCATTTTTCTTTTTATCTTTAGACCCTTCTAAGGTTTGAAACCCGGTTAAAATTAAAACTATTCCTAAAGCCTGCAAAAAAATAGCAGACGATAAATATCATCTTTTATGACATACCAAGGCGTCCTCACCAAAATGAAAACCGAACTGGCAGAAAATGTTCAGTATTATCTCATTTTCGAAGAGGATTTTTTAAACATGAATCAGGTGCTGGATAAGAAGCTGGCGATAAATTTCCTGAATTATGAATGTACGGCCTGTAAGAAAAAGAAGAAGGTATTTGCTAATGGCGTGTGCTACAACTGCTTTATGGAGCTTCCTCAAAACGGCGAATGGGTGATAAGACCCGAGCTGAGCAAAGCCCATCTCGATACAGAAGACAGAGATCTGGAATTTGAAAAGGCTGTTCAGCTGCAACCTCATGTGGTTTATTTGGCCAACTCCAGTAACGTCAAGGTAGGAGTAACGCGTAAAAGTGAGATCCCGACCCGCTGGATAGATCAGGGAGCACATGAAGCCATAGAGATCGTTGAGGTGCCTAATCGCTATCTCGCAGGCATTACAGAAGTTGCCTTAAAAGAACATCTTTCAGATAAAACCAACTGGAGAAGTATGCTCACCAATGACCTGAAGGACCTCGACCTGGTTGCTATCAGAGAGGAGATGCGCCAATATTTGCCCGCTGAAGTAGCCGATTACTATCTTGCAAATTCCCGGGAACTGGAAATAAAATTTCCGGTTTTATCTTATCCTGCAAAGTGCAAAACGCTTAACCTCGCAAAAATGCCATTTTACGAGGGTGTTCTTAAAGGCATCAAAGGACAATACCTTATTTTCGAGGATGGCATGGTCTTTAACGTACGTAAGCACGAAGGCTTCAACGTTAGTCTCTCCCTCTCATAACTTACTGCTGATTTGTAGTGTCTTTCTTTTTTCTGGCTCCGTCAAGTATGCCGCCCAGGATATCTTTTGCGGTTTCTTTCACGGCTTCGTTAGGTTTTTTCTTTGCTATCGAATCCTGTTGTGTCGAATTCGTTGAGGTAGTAGTATCTCTCTTGCTGCCCGTAATGATCTCACTTAGCACATCCCGGCCTTTTTCCTTTAATTGATCTTTCTGCGTGCTAATGATGTTTTGAGTAAGGTTGTTCACTGCCTGCTGCACATTTACATTTATACTAGGATTGCTGAAATTTCCTTTAATATTCACGGGTAGGGCCACAGTTAGATTCTCCTGGTCCTGGGCACTAAGTCTGGCGAGAGTACTACCCAATTGACTTCCTAAATATTTTGCAGGGATCTCCATAGCGACCTGGTAATTCATATCCATGTCAAATCCATGGGAACCCGAAGCTCTCCCTTTTATGCCTTTGATATTAAAATCAAATGGCTGTACTTCTACCTGTCCGTTATTAAAGATGAGTTTTGTTTCCAGATCTTTTAGGTTGAGGTCATTGAGATCGATAAAATTCAGTCTTTGATCGAGCTGTGTGAGAAGCGGAGTTTGCCCTGGGTTTACCTTGGCGCCAATGATCTCGGCAAGGGCGTTCCCTGCTAAGGTCTGCAATTGTGGCGTTAGATCATCGTTGAGGTTACCCCGAAGATCAATATTTGTAGTTAGGGTTCCCTGTAGCGCCTTTGCAATGGGAGCAAGATTCCTCAATAGTTCCATGTCATTAAAGGCTCGGGCAATATCAATGGTCTTTAAATTCAGCTGCATGGCAAAATTCGGAGTCTCCTGGGCTGTAGAGACCAGGCCATTAATGAGAATATTTCCGCCAAAAATTGTAGATGAGAAGTTGGTAAGGGTTGCAGCCTCATTTGCAATTTTGAGATTCCCGGTGGTATTTTCCAGGACCAGGTTGTCATAAAAAACCTTGTTCGCAGAAAAGTCAAGAGTGGCATCAAGAAAAGAAGGGATCTTTATGGCCTCTTCACCAGTAGTAACTGCAGGAGTGGAACTTCCTTCTGATGGATCGTTGTTGGCAGTTTCCTTGACCATAAAATCATTTACAGCAAAAGTGTTTGACTGCACCTTGAAATTCCCTTTCAATTTTTGATCTGTAAACAGATACCCCATTAAATTCTGAATTGTCCCAGTGACCAGCATATCTGTTTTACCGGTAGTAGCAGCAAAGTTTTCAAGGGTAACTGTAGCAGGATTGAATTTGACCTGCGCTGTTGCGAGTCGAATTTCGTTCGGAATTTCGGGAGAGCGATAACTGAAGTTCCTGATAGTAGCTGTACCGCTACTTTTAACATTCTGATACTGCTCGGTCTCTACAGAATTCATGTCAAAGCTGGTGGTAAGATCTGCAGTGACGATCCCGTTCAGGTCCTGTTCGAGATCCAGAGGATAAGCTCTTGTGAGATTCTCGAGGTTAATAGTGCCCTGTAAGGCCATATTGACCAGCATATTTTCGGTGATGTTCCGAAGGCTGCCATTGGCTCGAAAGACATCCTGGTCGATCCTGAAATTCAGTTGGTCAATATTTACATAAGTGTCTTCAGCCAGCCCCGTTTCATTATTGATAACTGCTGCGATAGTAATGTCCTGTACGGCTTTTGGCAGGTCGGGATATTTAAAGGCAGCATTGTTAGAGGAAATATTGATCTGCATTTTTGGAATGTAGGTATCATCAATGATTCCTTTCAGAAAACCATCAACTACAAAATCTCCCGAGGTCTCAACGCTCTCAATATTTTTGGAATATTCTTCAGGGATCACCGCAAGAAAGTTCTTAAAAGAGGAGGTAGGAGTTTTGAATCGCAGGTCAATTTCGTTGTTGTTCTCATTCACCTGTACATAACCATCAAAGGTGAGAGGCAGCTGGTTGATAAGTGCCTCATTCTCGAGGAAGGTATATCGCATTTGCTCAAGATCCATCTCAAAATCTGCTTCCAGCTGGACCTTATTCCTTCTCAAATAATTGACTGAATCCATTTCCAGGCTCACCAGGGCGGTAGAAAAAGTGCTTAAAGTAGAGGTCCTGGCAGAAAAATCTCCGGTGCCGCTGTGATTGAGGTCTTCTACTGCCAATTTCAATTTGGCCCCTTCATCGTGATAATCTACCCGGGAATTCTTGATCTCATAATGTTCCACATCAAAACTGAAGCCCGTAGAACTGGTAGTATCTGTCACCGGGGCATTTTGTTGTATGGCAATGTCGTAATTGTTATTGCCAAGGGAGTCCACCTTTATGTTGAGCCAGGTGTTGTTGATCTTGATCACATCAATCTTTTTGGGTTCGTCCCCGCTTTTGAACAGCTGCTTTACAGACATCTGCAGAATAACCTCTTCGCTTATGGCCAGAGTGTCTCCTGCAAACGGGGCTTTGTTGATGACGCTGAGCCCTTCAATACCCAAGGTGGCATCTGGAAAATTCCTGAAAATACTTAAGTCGATATCGTTAAACGCGACCTCAGCATTCAGGTTCTTATTCAAAGTGTCCTGCACCAGAGCTTTTAATTGTTTTTCAAAGAGAAAAGGAGCGAGGAAGAGCAGCAGGAGGATCACTCCCAATACAATTCCGGTTATTTTTAAAAACTTTTTCATTTTTGGCTTTTTTGAGACCTAACATTCTGAATGCCTGCGGAAAAATTTGCGATTCCCCAACCGACATTTTGTTGATACTCTTTCCAACAAAGTTAAGAGTATGTTATTTTGTTTTATTTAATTTGCTGTGAAATTACTGAAGCTCGTCTTACTAAAATTTTCTTAAAATCTCTTGAAGCCCTTACAAACAGCATATATAGCCCTTGGTAGCAATCAGGGTGCCAGAATTGATTTTCTGCAAAAAGCTGTGACTGCAATTCAGCAGAAAATTGGGCAGGTAGAAAGGATCTCTAAAGTTTACGAAACACCGGCATTCGGATTCGATGGTGAGCCATTCATCAACGCATGTATTGCCGTACAAACTCGTTTTAAGCCTCAAAAGGTCCTTAGGCAGCTTCTTGAAATAGAGCAAAATTTGGGCAGACAGAGAGCGGTGAGTACCGGATATCAAAACAGGCCTATTGATCTTGATCTCCTTTTGCAGGAGCAGGAGACGATCACCTCAAATGATCTTAGCCTTCCTCATCCCGAAATGCAACATCGCAATTTCGTCCTGGCACCGCTTAACGATATTGCTTCGGAAGTAGTACATCCTCTCAAAAAGGTCAAAATAAAAAGCCTTTTTGAAGCAGTAGAAAAAGAAGGACTTCAGCAAATATCAGCAAACCTCGAACTTCCGAAGAAATTTTCCTTTTCAGGCTATAATTATATCGCCGTTGAAGGTAATATTGGTGCCGGGAAGACCAGTTTTTCAACTATGGTCTCTCAGGATTATAATGCGAAGCTTATTCTGGAGCGGTTTAAAGACAATCCTTTTCTTCCGAAGTTCTATGAAGACCAGCCGCGGTATGCCTTTCCCCTGGAGATGTCTTTCCTTGCAGACCGCTACCAGCAACTTTCAGATGACCTTGCGCAGTACGACCTTTTCAAGGATTTTGTCATATCAGATTACGACGTGTTCAAGTCGCTGATCTTTGCAAAGATCACGCTTCATGAAGATGAATATTCGCTCTACCAGAAGCTGTTTCATCTCATGTACAAAGAACTGGTAAAGCCCGATCTTTATGTTTATTTGTACCAGAACACCGAAAGATTACTGGAAAATATTAAGAAGAGGGGCCGGGAATATGAACAGAACATAGAGGCAGATTACCTGGCGAATATCAATCGCAGTTATCTTGCGTTCATTAAATCTCAGCCGGGTCTAAACGTGAAGATCATTGATATATCTGAACTGGATTTTGTCAAGAACAGGGAAGATTATTTGAGCCTGCTGCAGGAGATCACAGGTTAATACTTGACCTTTAACGGTAAAAATATAGAGGTGTCAAAAAAGGCATTTTCGACTCCCCTTATTTAGTCAATTTTGAAAACAGATCCCACAGTACTACTCCCGCACTAACTGCAATATTGAGAGAATGTTTGCTGCCCAGTTGAGGGATTTCCAGTACGCCATCGCTTTGTGAAACCACTTTTTGCTGAACGCCTTTCACCTCATTTCCGAAAATAAGAGCGTATTTTTCCCCTTTTTGAGGGGTAAAGGCGTCGAGGAAAACAGCCTTTTCTGCCTGTTCCACTGCAAAGGTCTTTATGCCGGCTTCCTGCAGATTTTTCACCACTTCTAAAGCCTCTTTTGCATATTCCCAATCAACAGTTTCTGTTGCGCCCAGAGCCGTTTTCTGAATATCCTTGTGAGGCGGAGTGGCGGTGATCCCGCACAGCCAAATCTTCTCAATGAGAAAAGCATCGGCAGTACGAAAAATAGATCCTATGTTGTTCAGGCTTCTAACATTATCTAAAATGACAATTATAGGGGTCTTTTCCGCAGCCTTGAATTCTTCCGTAGATTTTCTCTCGAGTTCGCTGTTCTTTAATTTTCGGTGCTCCATGCTGCAAAAATAGGGAAATTAAAAAGCCACTCTTTGGGGGAGAGTGGCTTTTAAGCAGCTTTTCTAAATAATTGGGGAATTAGTTAGAGGCAACTGCTTCCTGGCTTAGGTTGCCATGCGCACCCATTTCGGGTGCAGGATCGGTTAAGATCACGTTGTTGTAAAAATCCTGTTCTCCCATGTCCTGAGATAATTTTATTCCGGCGTCTATTGCAGGGGAGTTGTAACTCAATTTATAGGCGGTAAGGCTGGTGAGCGCATTGCCGAAACCAATAATGCCGCCATTCCCCGGGTTGGAGAGCAGTGGATCTGCCTCAATGCCCACTTCCTGCTCGTTGTAAAATTCATTTCCGGTAGCGCGAAAAGCGGTTAAGGAGCTATAAGCCATTCCCTGGTACTTCACAGAAAAACCTGTAGTGCTGTGATAGAGATTTCCGGAGAAATTAGCTTTATAACCTGCAGGCACCTGTACAAGATCTGCACCGTCTTCGGCAACAATGATATTATTGTGAAAATTGATATTCTCACTCATAGTCTTCCATTGAAGGAGCTTAATACCCGCCGCACCAGAATTTGAGGGTTTTTCTTTAATATATAACGTGTTGTTGTACACCCAGATGTCTCGCATAGAAGAAGGGGAGGCACCATTGAAAAGATAGATGCTCCCTCCGTTGGTAGCAGCATCATTCTCACTGATGTTATAGCGAACAGTAATGTTACGCATTGGGCGAGCTCCTGTGAACTGGCCAATCAAATAACCTGCACCATAATTATCATGAGAATAATTGTATTGCATGATCCCATTAGTTACCCCGCCGTCAAGATCAAAGCCACCGCCATCTTTGCTGGTGCCCGATTTCATTCCGTAAACTTCATTATGCTGAATGGTGACCTGATCTGCATCCCAATACCAGATTCCTACCGGTCCTCCGCTTGGGTTTGCATTGAGCTGTCCTGAATTGTAGACCGTAGAATATTCAATTACTGAATTTTGAACGTCAGATAATAATATCCCGTTTCCGGAATGTTTATGCGTGATGGTCGAGTTGCCGGTAATATTGAAAACTTCGCAGTTGCGAACGCTGATATTAGCATGGGCATATCCTGTTTTTGAGGCTGAAAAATTCCCATAAGATCCAATTCCCACATTGAGAATATTGTAAACCTTAGCATTTTCCACCACTATGTTCTTAAAGCCTGCATTGTTTATTGAACCATCTTTCCAGGAGCCAAAAACGATCCCATAATCACTGAAGCCATGCACCTTTACATTTTTGATCTCGGCAAAATCCAGTTTTACGTCGCCATCAAGATCTGTATAGAACTGAATGCCTGAATTTCTTAGTTCGGGGGAGGCATTTCCGGTCACGATAAGATTTTCGATCCTGAAACCTGCCGTATTGTAGATATCGATCCCAGTTTGATTTCCGGAGAAGATGGTCGCTTCACCGGTTCCGTAAGAGGAGATAGTGACTGGATTATTTCCGCCATTTGCATCTTCACTTGTAAATTTAAGGCTGCCGTTAAAGGTTCTTCCTCCTTCAAATAGAATTCGATCTCCAGGTTTGGCGGTAACACTGTTGACTTTTAAAATGGTTTTCCAGGCATCCTCTGGAGTCAGGCCAGAATTGGAATCGTCGCCAGTGGCACTTACATAATATGTATTATTTGGACAAGTATTATCACTTTGGAATTCTGCTTCAATAATGCCATTTTCGGGAGAATTAAATACCAGGTCACCCCAAATGGTAGAACAGGCGTCGCCACTACTGCTATCTGTTGTATATCGATGAATTCCGCTCCACTGTACTGGTTCTGTAGTGGCCTTTGCTCCTGTTTGCAGTGTGCAAAAAGTATAACCAGCATCTGTAGAACAAGCCTGCTCAACCACAAGTTCGGCATTGACAAGGGATCCCAGGACCGCCTGAATGGTCATTCCCGTTTGGCCGTCTTTCGTGGTGAGGAGCATATTAAATATTCTGTCTTCGTTGTTTAGTTCGATGCCATTAAGGGTAGAAGTTTGATCTTCACAATTTGTGCATCTGTAAATTCCAGTGATTGGTGTCACTGGTGAAGCTGAAGAATGTTCAGCAACAACTACAGCGCCTTCCTGCTGCTTATAAACCACATCGGCCACCACGGGAACGCCGTTAGCATCAAGATAAAAATTGAAAGACATGTCATTAGAATCGAAAGAGACATTAAAATCTTCAGAAGCTTTATCTGTGCTCTTTGAGTCGGTCATGTCGGCTTCAACAACTGTGCCTGTAGACAAGGTTAACTTTGCTTTACCACTTATGATATTAGCAGGGTTTTCCTTTTCCTGTATTAGGGACAGTTCAACAATTCCGCGGGTATTGGAGGATTTACTGGCGTATATTCCTTTATACTGGATCTCCTGAGTTGCGGTTACACCTGTAGAAGGTTTTGCCTCCAGGTTAAGTGGATCCAGTTCCTCTTTAGAACAGGAGCTAAGAAGGCCGAAGGAAAGAAACAGAACAGAAAAAATTACTTTTGAAAAAGTTAATTTTTCCATAAGATTCTGATTCGTAATTATTTGCAGGGTAAAATTTTTCTTCATCTTTCTGTCATTACACGGAACAAATAAAGCACTTAATCAGATAAACAGCAAAAAAAATCGATGAAATGCACTATTTATCTTTTTGGTTCTCAACCAGGTATGTAGGATTTCCCTGAATAAAATCTTCTTAACGCCCATGGCTTCTGAGATACATTTTTCGGCTGGTGACCGGTATGAAAAAAAATTTAACAGGTTGTGGATAAAAGTTTGAAAATCAGAAAGGGGAAGATTATCTTTAAAAGAAGAGAATTTTTACATTAGCCAGCAGTAAAAAACGATACGCGTGTCAGGAAAAGCAGAGAAAAAGATCACCCCGTTAATGCAGCAGTACAATGCTATCAAGAAGAAATATCCAGATGCGATGTTGCTGTTCAGGGTGGGCGATTTTTACGAGACCTTTGGAGAAGACGCCGTGAAGGCAGCGCGCATCCTTAATATTGTTCTTACTAATCGAAACAATGGAAGTGAGCGCAGTGAACTGGCAGGATTTCCACATCATTCTCTTAACACTTACCTGCCAAAGCTGGTCAAGGCAGGAGAGCGGGTTGCGATTTGCGATCAACTGGAAGATCCAAAACTAACGAAGAAGATCGTTAAGCGTGGGGTGACAGAGCTTGTTACGCCTGGGGTTTCCATGAATGACGAGGTGCTGCAAAGTAAAAGCAATAACTTTCTATGTGCGGTTCACTTCGGAAAGAGATCAATGGGAATTTCCTTTCTGGATATTTCTACAGGCGAGTTTCTTACTGCCGAAGGTTCTGTAGAGTACATTGATAAGCTGCTGCAAAATTTCGGTCCCAGTGAAGTGCTGGTTCCAAAGCAAAAGAAAAAAGAATTCTATCAAAACTTCGGTGAAGATCATCATCTTTTTTTTCTGGAAGACTGGATCTTCAAGGCAGATTATGCTTTTGAAACCCTCAATACACATTTCAAAACCAAATCTCTGAAGGGATTTGGAGTGGACCATTTGGAGGAAGGAGTTATTGCTTCTGGAGCGGTGCTTTATTACCTGGGCGAAACCCAGCATCATCGCCTGCAGCATATCACCAGTATTACTCGCATTGCAGAGGAGGAGTATGTGTGGATGGACAGGTTTACCATCCGCAACCTTGAGCTTTACAGTTCAACAGCTCAAAATGCGGTGACCTTGCTGGATATTATCGACAACACCATCTCCCCAATGGGGGGGAGAATGTTGAAGCGATGGCTGGCACTTCCCCTTAAGAACGCCGAGAAGATAAGAAGACGTCATCAGGTAGTGGCTTATTTGCTGTCACATCCTGATTTGCTTCGGGAAATCCAGTCGAACATTAAAAGGATCAATGATCTTGAGCGGCTTATTTCGAAGGTGGCGACCGGGAAAGTTTGTCCGCGGGAAGTTATTCAGCTCAAGAATTCGCTGGAGGCGGTCATTCCGGTGAAAGGAATTTTAGTGTCTTCAGATGATGAAGCCCTGAAAGTATTGGGCGATAAATTACACAGCTGCGATCTGCTTCGGAATAAGATCAAGGAAACACTTCTCGAAGATGCACCTGTAAACATCGCAAAAGGAAATACCATTGCAGATGGATACAATCCGGAGCTAGATGAGCTTCGAAAAATAGCATTTTCGGGCAAAGATTATCTTGATAAGCTCCTGGAGCGGGAAAGTGCTGCAACAGGGATCAGCTCCCTAAAAATTGGGAGTAATAATGTTTTCGGGTATTACATTGAAGTGCGTAATTCACATAAGAATAAGGTGCCGGAGAACTGGATAAGGAAGCAAACGCTTGTAAATGCCGAACGATATATTACCGAAGAATTAAAGGAGTATGAGGCAAAGATCCTTGGAGCAGAAGAAAAGATCCTGCAGCTCGAGCAGGAGATCTTTCAGAGGCTTGTAATATGGATTTCCGATTATATTCAGCCGGTGCAGCAAAACGCCGGGTTAATTGGGCAGATAGACTGTTTGTGTTCCTTTGCGCAACAGGCGATCTCCGAGCAGTACTGTATGCCTCAAATAGATGATTCATTTGAACTGGAGATCACCAATGGAAGGCATCCCGTGATAGAGAAGCAGTTGCCGCTCTCTGAATCTTACGTGGCTAATGATGTGTATCTCGACAGGGAGAGTCAGCAAATCATAATGATCACAGGGCCCAATATGAGTGGAAAGTCGGCTATATTAAGACAAACTGCCCTTATTGTACTCATGGCGCAAATGGGGAGTTTTGTTCCTGCCGGGGCAGTAAAAATGGGATTAGTAGACAAGATCTTCACCCGGGTAGGGGCAAGCGACAACATTTCAATGGGCGAATCTACTTTTATGGTAGAGATGAATGAAACTGCCAGCATTCTCAACAACCTTTCTGATAGAAGCCTGGTCCTGCTCGATGAAATAGGAAGAGGAACCAGTACCTATGACGGAATTTCAATAGCCTGGGCAATTACAGAATTTCTTCACGAGCATCCTGCAAAGGCAAAAACTTTATTTGCCACCCATTATCACGAGTTAAATGATATGAGCGAGACTTTTTCGCGCATAAAGAACTTCAATGTTTCTGTCAAGGAACTAAAGGACAATGTGCTGTTTCTAAGGAAACTTGTGGCTGGAGGAAGTGAGCATAGTTTTGGTATCCATGTGGCCCGAATGGCAGGAATGCCGCAGCAAGTGCTTAGAAGGGCTAACAAGATCCTTAAAAAGCTTGAAGAGTCGCATGGTGGTATACAGCAAAAGGCAGGGCAATTAAGAAAATCGGCAGAAGAGGATCTGCAGCTTAGCTTCTTTAACCTGGATGATCCTATTTTGGAGGAGCTTAAGGAAGAAATTCTCCATACCGATATAGATACGCTCACTCCAGTTGAAGCGCTTATGAAACTAAATGAGATCAAAAGGATGCTTACCAAGGGGCAAAAAGCAGGAGTTTAGATAGTTATTGGGAGGAGGGGAATGACAACTGTTTTTTTAAAAAAATCTTTGCCAGTTTCAGAAATGTATTAAATTTGCACCGCAATACTCTCAGCAATGAGAGATGTTCTTTAAAATCGCGAAAATAGCTCAGTTGGTAGAGCGCCACCTTGCCAAGGTGGAGGTCGCGGGTTCGAATCCCGTTTTTCGCTCTGAAAAGTTAAAATGAGACCCGGTTTCTCCGGGTTTTATTTTTTTGGTTGTACCAGGCTCGGATGGTGGAATTGGTAGACACGTTGGACTTAAAATCCAATGACCAGCAACGGTCGTGCGGGTTCAAGTCCCGCTCCGAGTACCATTGAAACCCCTGTAAACACAGGGGTTTTTTTGTTTTTCGTCCTCGCTTATCGAGTATGAAAATTGAAATTTATGATGAAAGTCGGCCCAACGGTCGGCACAAAATTATAACCATCGACATGGCGGTGAAGAAGTACACCGATCCAAAATTATATATTCCAAAGATCAACGGGAAACCAACGGTTGCACCTGGAAAACATTGGTATGTTTGGTTCCGGTGGACTTACAGTGACGGAAGTCGACAAAAATTTAAATACTCCAAAAAAATTAATTTCCTCAAAACTGTTCAGGAAAGAAAAGCTGCAGGGGAAGCATTAAAAAAAGGTCTTGCCGTTGCATTAGACAGAGGATGGGTTCCAGGAAACAAGAAACAAGAAGAAACTTCAGATCCAAAAAAGATTGACAGGGGAAATATAAAAACCCTGGCATCTGCTATGGAATTTGCCATGGAGATCAAAAGAAGATCTGGGAAAAAAGAAACTACACTTCACGGTTACGAATTCCACATGAACAAGTTTCTTGAATGGGCAAAGAATAATGGTTTTTATGGAATGGACGTTCGTAATTTCACCCTGGATCACTTCTACCAATTTCATGATTATTTGAGATTTGAATATGTAAAGGAAGATACTAAAGAGCCTTTATCAGGATCTTCGGTAAATAATTTCAAACGATCTATTTCGGCCTTATTTTCGACGATGAAGAATGAAAGGTTAATAGACAGTAATTTCATTAAAGATATTCCTGCAGTTGATTCTGAACCGGTAAATAACAAACCATTTACGGTAGATCAAATATTAGAAATTAAGGAGTATCTCGCTAAGCGCGATCCATATCTGATTCATTTTATTAGCTTTATGCTTTACCCGCTTCTTCGCCCACGGGAAATATGTCGTCTAAGGGTAAGGGATATTAATACGACAAATTGGTTCTTTTCTGTCGAGACAAAAACCAGTAGTATAAGTTACCGCCGAATTATTGATAAAATCAAACCTACTCTGGCTGCCTTGGATATAGAGGGAAAGCCGGGATCATTCCACATCTTCACAAATGAAAATGAACCCAAAGACTGGAGCTCGGCCAAATTAAAAAGTCGTTATGATCACTTTGGTGAACGGTTTCGCGTTGTTAAAAAAGCATTAGGCTATGGAAGAGAATACGGTCTCTACAGTTGCCGGCATACCGCTATTTTAGATTTGTATTATTCTCTCCAAAAAAGAAAGATGAATGAGCAGGAAATTCTGTTCAAGTTAATGCCTATTACTCAGCATAAGAGTATCGCAGGATTAAAAAATTATCTCCGAAACTTAAAAATGATCATGCCTGCAGATCACAGCGACATTTATACCATAGAATTTTGAAATCGTAATGGCGCTCAAAAATTAAAATTCCTGTTAAAAAAAATTTAAAAATGTGTAGCTTTAACGAAACCAAAATTGGTCTTTTCAATTGAATTAGGACATATTGTGACGGAGGGAAGCCTTCTAACAAACAGCTTGGGATAAGACGCAGGTTTAGTTAAATTGATTTATAGCTGTACGCCTTTTTATTTTTAAATAAAAGTATTACTGCATTTAGGAATACGTCGTACAGAATTATTATTAAAATTCGTTTCCAGAGAATCAAATGAAAGAATTTTTAGACTACTTGGCAGAGTTTGCCGGACCACTCGTTGCACTTTTTGGTATTATATTATCCTATCCATTGTTTAAAAGAAAACTTACGGCAAATCATATTTCGTGGAGATTAGAAAAAATTCAATCCAGTAATTTCAAACTTCATTTATTAGTTCAAAAATTAAAGGATAAATACTTTCCTCAGGTTCATTTACACAAAAGAATAGAAAAAAATGATTTAATTGAAATTCAGAATAATATTAAAGATGCATATTTCTTGTCATTAGAAGGCAGTAGTGATGTAGCTACTCTTTTGTATTATCTTAAATCAACTATTGAAAATGCGATCAGGTATTTCGATAGAGAGGAGAATAGCTCACTTTATACGAATTCATTTTTCGTTTTTTTTCTAAATAATCTCGAACTGGTTAATTATTACAGTAATCAAGTAATTCAGATTCCAAAATCCTCTAAAACAGAAAGAAAAAAATTCGTTGTAAAGCCACTACATCGGTTTGTAACTAATTCAGAGACTGTAAAATATAAACATTTCAAAACAGGTGTTATTTATGACCATAATTCCGCACACTACACCATGTTTTATTCAAAAGTAAATCAGACTCATTGTCCTTTCTTAATAAGAAGTGCTTTCCAAATACATACAAATCCAAAACCTGTAGCTAACCTTCTTTATCTAAAAGAAATTTACGCGCCACTAACTTTAGAAAAACCAGTTGAAAATTCACTGTTTGGACCTGAAACATATACACTCTATCTGATCGGTTTTATTTTCTGGACTCGGCATCAAAGTAGTAGTTCGGAAGTAATTGAAGAATGCGACTTAATTTATTCAAACTTAAATGACAACTTTCAATTTGTACAAGCATTAGTTAATGGAAAAATTACTTTGTCAGACTTTAAAGATACTTACTTACCAAACTCTAGTCTGAATTTGCCGGAGGTTAAAAAGGAAATTTGCGCAACAGAAACATTCAAGATTAGAGTCAATAAAAAACTTCTACTTCAAAACTTCAAAAAGAATAAAAAGGAATTCAAAAAGCAACTAAAAATAACCGTGTACAACAAAGGCGGTTAACACAAATACCAAATACGGCAGACCAGTCATAAATGGCATTTTTGAGTGCTTTTAAAAGCAGTAGATGAAAAATTAATTCCGTTCCCCAACTCCGCACTGTTAACTGGGGCGTTGGCAACGATATCTAAGAAAATATGGATAAAAAAGAAAAAACTTACAAAATAAAAGTTCCGGTTTATTCTTCAGAATTATTTGAGAACACAAAGGGACTTTTTGAAGGACATTCTTATGAGGATATGATAGGCTATCTTGATAGAAAAATAGATGAATATTCTCGGCTTAAACCCAAATTATCGAGGAAAAGGAGAAATAAAATTAAAGAAATTGAAGTTCAGAATATTGAAAATCATAATTGTCAAATAGGAAAAATTCCCGCAAGACTTGTAAAAATCACTGCCTACAACACCAATCTTATGGATGGTTATGTGGAAACTAATGAAAAAATAAATCTTACCAAACAAGATAAAGTTGGAAGCGAAACAAATTTTATGTTGTTATATCCAACGATCTTTGGAATGGATTCAAATAAATACCAATATCAATGGAAGATTTTACTTTACGAAGATCCGACAAAAGATAATCACGAGCTTACCTCTATTTGCAAATTAGTTCTAGACAAAGTACTCAATATAAAAGTGGCTAATATTAAATTGGAAAGAGTACTTAAAAAACTTTCAGACAGGAAAGTGATTTCGGAATTGAAAATGGAATTTAAATCACAGACATATGATGAAAATGAGATTGATACTAATTTAAAGCAATACTTAATTTCTGCATCTTTGATACAAATTAAAAATGAAAAGTTCCAGAATGTTCCTTTCGAAGATGCTGAAAAATTGATAAATGATAAAGAATATGAAAAGGACTTTCAAAAAAGAGTTTTGAAATTCATTTTAAATAAAAAAGAAATAAAGCTTACCAGCGAATATGTCGAAGCTCAAGAAACGATTAAAGAGACAGTAGAAGAAATTTTTAATCCGGACGTTATCATTGGAGAAGTTGAAACAGAAAAATTATTCGATATTGAATTCATAATTGATAAATTGACACCTGTACTTCAAGAATATTTAAGCGAAAATGAATAGTAGTCCAACAGACATATTATTAAACAATATTTTGAGTGATGCAGGTAATTTTTCACTTGTAATTTTTGGGTTTAGTGCTACACTTTTCACAGTGTTATATTCCTTTATTATTGGTCGTAGAGAACAATTAAAAGAAATAAGCGACAGAATCAAAAGCGGCGAGAAAGACATAATACTTACTCAAAGAAAAGCGAATGCTATTTCATATATAAATTCTTTAAGCAACTTAAATCGCCATTTAATTATAAGCTTATTTTTATCATTAGGAAATTATGTAGCAACACTCATTTCCAAGTATATTCGATATGACCAAGACATAAAGGTCGGTTTAATAATCATATTCTCTTGCTTAGGTGTAGCAATTCTCCTCCATATTATCTTTCTTTTGATAAAAACCGTTAGAAAATACACAAAAAGCACGAAGATTTGAGGTTAAAATACTTGGCAACAATGAATTGAGAAACGTTGTGCAATATGCTAAAAAATCCATGCGAAAACAGGCAAATTTTCTTGTCTCAACTAGGCTGATGCTTCGCAAGCAAAAGAGCCTGGTTTTTAGCTGGGGCACGACGAAGAAACAGAAGGAAAGAGTTAAATTTGTCGAGAAAAACTGAGACATCATAAATGAAGTTATACGAAACACTTGAACAGCAACTAAAAAAAGAGCCCAACTTCGTAACAGATGACGGAGAGTTGAAAAAATGGGTAGTATTAAACAAGGCACAGAACTTTGATGAAGAACTTATCGGTTTGCTGCTCGACAATGCCGACTTGAAAGAAAAGTTTTTTGTGAAGGTGAAAGACATCTTGGTTTTTAATCAAAATATTTTCAGCCAATTCTTGGAACAAAAGAGCTATCTAAAAGACAGTTACACTCAATATAAAAACAAAGTTGGGTTGAACATTGACGGGGAATACCTGAAACAACGAAACGACGTGGCTTTGGTGTGGCCGTTTAAAGATTGCATTCTAGAAGGGGGACAAAGCCGTGAAGAACAAAACCGTGAAGAAATTTTCTTCAATGAAGTTTTAGCACAGGATGAAATTACCCATCTACTTGAACCTAAAGTTTTAACAAATTCCAAACGAATTGACAAAGATGGAGAAAAACCACTTAAACAATTTAACCGAGACGAAGACGGCTTTATAATCGACAACCTGATTATAAAAGGTAACAACCTTTTAGCCTTGCATACACTCAAAGAAGAGTTTGCGGGTAAAGTGAAGTTGATTTATATCGATCCGCCTTATAACACGGGTGGTGATAGTTTTAGATACAATGACAATTTCAATCATTCAGCTTGGCTAACTTTTATGAAGAACAGGTTAGTTAATGCAAAGAGTTTGTTAAGCGACAATGGTGTCATTCTAATCCAATGTGATGATAATGAACAAGCGTACCTCAAAGTTTTAATGGATGAAATTTTTGGACATGAGAACTTTCAAGCAAATCTCACAACAATTGTCAAAACCGAAGGACGGAGATATGGAAATGTAGCTAAGACTCATGAGTATATCCTCCTCTACTCAAAGAACATTAATGATACTGAAATGTTCCAAATGGAAATTGAAGGAAAAACTTTCTCCTACGAAGATGAATTTGGTGGTTTTGACTTAAAGGAATTAAGAAATCAGAATACTCAAGCTTTCAACTCGACCAACCGGCCTAATTTAAGATACCCCTTTTATGTTGACTTAGATAATCCAGACAAAAACGGTTTATGCAAATTATCAATAAAGTCTAATAAGGGATTAACAGAAGTTTGGCCGATCACAATTAATTCAAATAAAAGTGTTTGGAGATGGGGAAAAGAGAAGTCAGGTAATGAAACAAATAAGTATCTGACCGCTAGGAAAGGTTCAGATGGTGTGGTGAGAATTTATCAAAAGTATCGCTCATCTACCACTATGCCAAAAACTGTTTGGTTCGAGACGGAATTTATTTCAAACAAGGGTACAAAAGAAATCCAGTCATTATTCGGCAATAGAGCTTTTAGCTTCCCTAAAGCTGAAGCATTAATCAAAAGAATTATAGAAATCGCTACAATTGAATCAGAAATAGTTTTAGATTATCACCTTGGCAGCGGAACGACCGCGGCTGTAGCTCATAAAATGGGCCGTCAATATATAGGTGTCGAGCAAATGGAATACATAGAAGATGTTGCCGTTGAACGACTGAAAAAGGTCATCGAAGGAGAGCAAGGCGGAATTTCAAAGGCAGTAGATTGGAAAGGTGGCGGATCGTTTGTCTACTTCGAACTTAAAAAGTATAACCAAACTTTCATAGACAAAATTGAAGCATCCAAAAACACGGAAGAACTTTTAGACATTTGGGAGCAAATGAAAGCTAAAAGCTTCCTTAATTATAACGTGGATATTCAAGAACAGGAAAAGCATTTAGAAGAATTCAAGGCAGATTCGCTCAAAAATCAGAAGCAGCTCTTGCTCAAGCTGCTTGATTTAAATCAGCTTTACGTAAATCTTTCTTCACTTAATGATAACGACTTTGCATGTACGGATGAAGAAAAAGCGGTAACCAAAGATTTTTACCAAATAAAAGACTAAGCAAATGGCATTTCTCTATGAAATATTCAACAACCCATTTGCGAGAAAGGCTTTAGCACAAGTGCCTATTCCAAATGGAATCAGAGATAATTTGAAATATAGTATTCGTCCTTATCAGGAAGAAGCATTCAAACGCTATTTATACACCGACCAGGAAGAGTTTGACGAAAAGCCAAAAAAGCCGTTACACTTATTGTATAACATGGCCACAGGAAGCGGCAAAACAATGGTGATGGCAGGCTTAATATTGCACCTTTACGAGCAAGGCTATCGCAACTTTCTTTTTTTTGTCAATAGCAACAATATCATTCAAAAGACTAAAGAGAACTTTCTCAACCCGCAGGCTTCAAAATACCTTTTCACTGACAAGATAGTAATTGACGGCAAGGAAGTATTGATTAAAGAAATCGACAACTTTGATGAAGCCGATGACCGCAACATCAATATCAAGTTCGTTTCTATTCAGATGCTTACTTCGGGCTTACTGCTAAATGTTCGGGAAAATGGATTAAGCTTTGAAGATTTTGAAGACCGAAAATTGGTTCTGATTGGCGATGAAGCTCATCACAACAACGCAGAAGTTTGGGGCGATTTGGTGGAAAAAATTCACCAGATGAATTATGAAAACATCCTTTTGGAATTTACGGCTACCTTAGATTACGAAAGCCAAAAGATTGTAGAAAAGTATCAGGATAAAGTTATTTACAAATACGATCTAGCCCAGTTCAGACTTGACAAGTATTCCAAAGAAATCAACCTGATTCGCTCACTTTATGATGAACAGGAGCGAATTATCCAAGCCTTAATTTTAAACCTTTATCGTCAAGAATTAGCCACTTCCCATAATGTCAATCTTAAACCAGTTATTCTGTTTAAGGCCAAGAGAACCATAGCAGAATCGGAACAGAATAAGGCTAATTTCCACAAGCTCATTGAAAGTTTTTCAGAAGAACAGATCGAGAAGATTCAGAAAACATCCACAGTCAGCATAGTTCAAGAGGCATTTGAGTTCTTCAAACAAAAAGGAATATCAACTACGGATATCGTTAAACGCATCCAATATAATTTCAGAGAAGAAAACTGCCTGAGCGCAAACAACGATAAGGAAGCAGAGAAAAATCAAATCTTGCTGAACACGCTTGAAGATGAAAACAACCCTATTCGGGCTATATTTGCCGTTCAAAAACTTAATGAAGGATGGGACGTACTCAACCTTTTCGATATCGTGCGTCTCTACGAGGGTCGAGATGGTCGGGCAGGAAATCCAGGTAAAACCACTTTGTCAGAAGCTCAATTGATTGGTCGTGGAGCAAGATACTTTCCTTTTATCATTGAAGACGAGCAGGAAAAATTTACTCGAAAATATGATGACATTTCCAATGATTTAAAAACATTGGAAGAACTCTATTACCACACCAAAGAGGACAGTAAGTACATTTCTGAATTGAAGAAAGCTCTTATTAATTCAGGAATTTATGAAGATGATGAAAATTTGGTTAAGAAGCAGCTCACATTGAAGTTAGAATTTAAGAAAACTGATTTTTATCGTGACGGTCATGTTTTTTTTAATAAAAAAGTGCCTCGGAGCTTTAACAATGTTAAATCATTCGCTGACTTAGGAGTAGCCAAACAAAATCATCGACATACTCTTTCGTCAGGTGTTGGTGATATGTCTCGTGGTTTTGGAGATAGTAACGATTCTTCTTCTTCATTAGAAACTTCAATTAGACCGATTGATGTCAAACTCGCTGATATTCCAAAACATGTAATTCGATACGCTTTAAGCCAGTTTCCATTTTTTCATTTTGATCATCTGACAAGAAAATTTCCAAACATTGAGTCGCTATCTGAATTTATTGAAAGCGAAAATTATTTAGCAGGTTTAGAGATGACCTTCCGTGGAACACCTGATAGTATTAAGAACATCGACAACTTTGACTATCTGCAAGCCATCAGCGGATTGTTGGAAAGTATCGAATCTGAAATAAAAAATAGTTCCACCGAGTACGAAGGCTCTAACTACATCAAAAAACCCGTTCACGAAGTATTCCAGGACAAAGAAATTAGAGTGAACAAATACGATGAACGTGCCAATGGTCAAGAAGACCTGGTAGCTAATGAACCTTGGTATGTTTACAATGCCAATTACGGAACATCTGAAGAAAAGCAGTTTGTAGAACTCTTCTCCAGACGCTTTAAAGGGCTCAACCAAAAATTTGAGAACATCTACTTGATTCGTAATGAGCGAGAATTAAAAATCTTCGACCAGCAAGGACGAGCATTTGAACCTGACTTTCTCCTATTTTGCAAACAAAGAGAAGGCGAACAATTGACTTTTCAGGTATTCATCGAACCGAAAGGAAACGGCTTTATCGCTAAAGACAAGTGGAAGGAAGACTTTTTGGAAGAAATAAGAACGGATAGAAAAACCATCGAAATACATACAGACAAGTATTTGATCACAGCAGTACCGTTCTACAATTACGCAAATGAGAATGAATTTAAAACAACCTTGGAGAGTACATTAAACGGATAAAAATGCCAATGCTTAAAAGCTCCATTAAATGCGTGGGAGATTAAATAGGACCTAAGAAATTAGGTCCTGCTTTACAGAATTGGAATTGCAATTAGTTGTCCACTGCTAATATGTGCCAGAGGGGTATTCATCGTTTCAAATTCTTCTACTTCTTCATAGCTATTTCCAACTAATTTCCCTGTGAAAATATTTAGCTTTAAATCTGGAGCATCATTATAGCGGTTCTTATTAGCATATAATAAGTTCTCTCTATAATCATCATTTTTTTCTATTTTTAAGATTTGATCACCATCAAAGGCGGCTCTACTACCACCACGCATAGTCTTGGTCCCGGTCTGTTGGTAAATCACAAAAAACCATTTCCCGTGAAATGCCTTTCTAATATCCTGGTCAAGATCCAAGTTAGGGGGTAACTTCTGAAAACTGTCTATAAAAATTACGTCTGCGCGATTAATGTTTGGACTTATTTTACCCCAACTGTCAACTTCATCTAAGACTGAAATTCGAGTTAGATTGTCGGAATTTATATACTGCCTTACTTTGTCTTTGAAAAGATTACTTGTAGGGTGTTCCTCCAGGGAGATAAAAAGACAATTTAATCCGGCGGCGGCCATTTCGTTCATTACCTGAAATAAGAAACGAGTTTTGCCGGCTCCCTGCTCTGCGTCGAGAGTGGTTACTACCGAATGTACCGGCTTTCTCTCAACTTGGCCTAAAAAGCGGCCAATTTCGCCTGCAATCGGGAAAATCTCTGACGGGTTATCCAGGTTCATGGCATCAGCAAGATTTTTGGCCCCGTTGGGCTGTTTTACCGGTTTTGATATTGGTGCTGCAGGATAATAATCACTTGGATCTGCAGCCGGCATTTCCAAACCGGTAGATCTGCTTTTCTGCTTCTTTTTCCAGGCTCCAAACAAACCGATTTGATTACTTCCGGCGTTTACATATTTCCCTTTGTTTTGGTAAAGCTCCTGGAGTAACTTTTGAAGCTCCTGGATCTCCACGTTATACCTGGAAATTTTTTCGTCAGCAATATTCTTGGCCTGTTGGTAATCTTTGGCGTCCGGGCTTATGTAGTTTTTGCTGTTCGGATTCACAAAACGCTGCTTGATCTCGTCAATACTGTCTTGCCTGGCCGCAATAGCTTCTTTTAATTCTTCTACTTCAGCATCATAAACCTTTTCCCCTTCTGTTTGGTATTTAAACTTCGCCAGGTTCAAAGGATCTTCGTAATTGTAGAACATATCCCCGGTAATACTGGAAACTTTCTGCAGGAAATCAGCTTTTGAGGTAACTCGCTTAGATTGGGCTGCATCATTCAGAAACTTGTACATTTCAGATTCATGGGCGTTGGTAAGCTTATTATTTTGCCTGCGGGCCTGCCCGATCCAATCTGCAATCCTCTCCACTTTTGCGCTACTATCCTTGTCTGTTGCACCTTCAAACCTGGTCAAACCTTCAGCAACGGTGCCGTTGGGGTTCAGATAGCTAAGATTCAGGATATAGCTTTTGTTTTTTCCTTCGATCTGCGCTGCTTTCTCGATCTCCTTTTTGCTCTCTCCGGCTAAGCGCATTTCACGGTAGATCTTCGCTCTCTCATGCGGTTGCTCCAGGGTACGGTTGGCATTACTTAATTGGCGGGCGTATTTAATAGCATCCTTTTCTGTTGGGAAATCTTTGTTCGCAAATTTTACAGGTCCTTTGGACTTTTTCATGCGTTTTAAAGCTTCCAGGCGGTGATGGCCGGCCAGTAAAAATGTTTCGCCGGTCTTTGGATCTTTCCAAACAATAAGAGGATCTAATTGTGTAGGGCTGTAGTTGTCAACAATATTGTTTACAGTATTTTCATTTAACCGGCTTCGGTTTTGAAACCTCTTTTCATCCGTTTTGATCCTGGAAATAGGATAGCTCAATACAGATCCATCCGATTCAGATCCCTTGATCTTTACCTGATTTTTTTTCTTTGGCTCCTTGGCTCTAATTTCATTGTTTACCTGGTTGATCAGCGCATCTATAATCTTCTGTACTTCTTTATCCTCCAGGTAAAGCCCGGAAGAAATAGTTTTTTCAATAGTGCTGTAGTGATCCTGGTACCTCGAAGGTAGATCCCGCTTCTTTACAGAAGAAAATTTTTTTACTGAAATCATGTATTTAATATGTTAGTTCAACGGGTAAAAGAGAATTAAAAAAGCTTACCCGGTCGGCCAGTGTGTTAAAGTTCATGGTCTGTCTTACGCTCCGGTCCACGTTTCCTTTGGTGTCAATTTTAATCATATTGGATTTAGGCCGGTCCGGATTTGAAATATCCATATAAGACAGAAAAACATCCAATAAGTAGGGTGAATGCGTGATCCTAATATCTATATAATCATTGCTTTTCCCTTGAATACCAGGGCCACGTAAAGCAACGATTTCCGCATTGGAAATTTTCCTTAATTCCTCGTTTAAGGTCTGCAGTTGCTTTCTGCTAAAGGGGTGGTTTGTTTTAATTTTTCTCATTGCCATATTTGTTGTTGAGAATTTCTATAGCTTGTTTAACCTCTCTGTTTACAGATCTTAAAGATCTTGATCCTCCAAAATAAAGCCTGGTATCTGCCTGCTTTAATTCTGAATTAGAAACATACTCTTTTTCTATAGTTAAAGATAACGGTTTGATGTTGGTTAAAATAGTCCCAAGGCCTCCTACAATCCTCTCTCCGTCCCGGTCATAACCGGAGCAGATCATTTTAAATCCCTGGTATCTGAAAAAACGTGGATCTCCACAAACATAAGCTGCAGCATTAATATCCAGGGGCTGATTAAAACGTTTGGCCGGGACAAAATGAAAATAATTTTTACCGGCTCCGGCGACAACCAAAACAGAAGTTAGCTTCACCCGGAATCCTTTTAAAAGCAAGTTCTTAGCAACACTAATAGAAGCCATAGAATTATAAATAACGGTGCCTGCATCTTCTCTTCCGGCAAACGAATTAAAAACCATGATCTCTACAGATCTATCCTGTTTTGAATCCTTTTCAAAATCTATAAGAGAATTGCGAACAGATGAAACCACAACTGGCGTACCGTCCGCCCGGCGGCGGATTCTTTGCTCTACTTCTTCTTTTGTCGGCAGAAAAATAAACCTGGAAGTTGATTTATCTTTTTCCACAAAAGAAGAATCTACCTGCTCACCTTTCCTGGTGTAATAATCAAAAACGAAAGTCATTGCCATTGAAGCCAAATCAAAGCTGAACATGCCGAAACGATCATTGATCTTCATTTTCGGCTTATCAATAGCTGAAAACATTTCTGCCGGTATCTCGTTGTCAATTTTGTTTATCGTTTCATTGAGCAACTTCGGATCTTGGAATGTAGTATATCCTTCCTTTAGCTTCTCCAAGGTAGTGCCAGACCCGTAGAAATTATTTTTAATCTTATTTTTCAGATTATATTCATCGAAATAATAATCCTTTACCTCGTTAAAGTTGTATGGTAGCTTGAAATTTTTAGCCTGGGGTGGGGTCTCAAATAAAGCGTGTGCATCCAAATGGTGCTTATAGTCGTCATAAAACACGTTTTTCCCAACGCTAAATTGCCCCCCTGCGGCTTCTTCAGTGTTGGGTTTTGGCTCCGGCGGCTGTTGGTCGGGTAAAAAATCAAAAGCCATTGCTAAAGTGGGTTTTTATCAATATCAATATTCCTGTATTGATAGTTGTTGAAATACTTAGAATATTGAATTACTCTCTTGATCTCTACCTGCTGTACTTCTGTAAAGGTCCACAAGAAGCTATCTACTACCGATTTATAGGTTTTCCGGTCCTCCATATTTTTCTCCCCATCTCTAATGGCGGCCATTTCAGCCAGGTAAGATCTTAGAGAAGTTTCCATAAACCTTATAGAAACCTGAGCTTCCCATTTGTTAGTTTCTACCAGGGTCCTTATGGAATCTGCCACAGCCCAAATAAACAGGTGGTTAGGTAGGATAACATTCTTTTCAAAATCAGGATTTTTTTCTATCTCGTAAACAGATCCTCCAAAACGATCCAGTAGGGAAAGATCCTGCTTGTTGTTGGCTCCGTATGCAGTGCTTTCAGTGTTTGGGTAAACATTACCGGTTGCAATTACTCCAAAACCTTGTTTCTTTTTAAAACGATCTCCCCTGGTGTTGGTGATGTATGCTCTTGAAGAATTTTCAGGTAATGCAGTTTTTGCCAGGGCTTCGTTTAAGATTCCCGCCGTGTTTGGATCTAGCTTTGGTAATTCGTCCAGGATTAAGAGCTTTCCGGTACTCCAGGCTTTAATCAGTTTTCCTTCCTGGTACCCTTCTATGGTTTGCCCTCCGTTGATTTCTATAGGGGATGTAAATTGATTACAGTTGATTACTTCCACGTCAAGTCCCATGACAGAAGCAACTTTTTCAGCCAGAAAAGTTTTACCTGTACCGGCCCCTCCAATGAGCATAACATTATTTCCGAGGACAATATCATCTATGATCTTCAGTAAATTAGGTGTTTCATCTTTGAAGCTGTTGGTATTCATCTTCGGGATATGCACCTTTACATTCCTGGTTTCGCTGATAGCCTTTGTAAGATCCTCGCAAAGATCTTCGAAACAGATCTTCCGGTTATTGAGAATGTTTTTTACAATGATCTCCACCTGATCTGCGGAAACCTGTTGATCATCCCCCAACTGCTCTAGTAGTTCTTTAATAAGATCCTCTTTCTTCTTTTTGCCTGGTTTTTTAGGTTCCTTTGGCTCCTGTGCTTTTGGCGGCTTCGGTGTTTTGCTTTTTGGTGGCTTTGAAGTTTTCTGCGGCTTCGGCTTAGCTTCCTTTTTTGTTTTTTTGGTTTGTTTCTGTAGCCAGGAAGCAATCATGTTATCCAGTTCCAGGGCATCTTCCTGTTTGGTCTGAAAATCATCTGAAAGGATTTTAATAGCCTCGTAAGATTCTTTAATATCACTGTCTGATTTGATTAATAATAATGCTTCCTTATCTAAGTTTTCTGTAAAATACATTTCAGGGGGAATTAAGCTTTTAATTTTAGTTTCAATTTCAATTTCAGGGCTTTGGCTTTTGCCAGGGCTTTTGTTTTTTCATCATATTTCCCTGTAGATCCTTTGGTTTCTTTTTTAGGCTCCGACTTTTCAGGATCATAATCTTTTATGATGTAGTCAACGGCTTTTTGCGCTTCCCTTGTGGCGTATAAAAAGAAGTCACTATTTTTCCCTGCAGCCTTAACTAACTTCTCATACCATCCTTTGAGGTAGCTTGCCTGATTAATATGTGTCACCTCTAATATTCCCGCCAGGCCGCACAGATAAGAAGCACCAAGCTCCGCAATCAATTCCTCAAACGCATATTGAGCTTCGTTCTCTTTTTTCTCATAATCTTTCTGCCGGTTTAGTCTGCTTTCGTGAAGTGTACAGTGTATCAATTCATGGAAAAGAGTAGAGTAGTATTCTTCTGCAGTATCAAATTCGTGGATCTCCGGGACCCAAATTTTATCCTCCTTCGGTTTATAATAAGCTTTCTTATTATCTGTTAGGATCTCCGGCTTATCTTTGAAGCTCTTTACTATGGCTTCCGCTATATCAATGCGCTCTTTTTTGGTCTTATTTTGACCCTTTGGCACCTCGTACTTAATACCGGTGGTGTCTGCAATGTTGAATACCCTGTAGTACCTTAAAAAGCCTTTGGAAATGTATTCATCATCATCTAATCCTAGATATTTGATATTCGCTTCAGAAACAGCAACGCCTGCATAATTCGCTTTTGAAAGGATTATATCCTTTTTTGGCCTTTTCCGCTTAATCATTCTACCGTCAATCTTTTTAAGCAATTGAGCTTCTTTTGCCGGTTCGTCTGAAAAATCTTTTAAGGAATGTACAAAGTTGTAATAAACCAGCGGGACCGATTTTGCACCTTCCTTTACCTTTCCGCCAAGCTCTTTAACTTGGTTGAAAGTGACGTAGTAAGGGGTAGGCATAACAGATCCTAAAAGGACGTTTAGGATTACTGAATTACTACCGGTATATGGTTTCTTTGTGACAAAGTTTTGTGCGGGAATATCTGCCTTGTTTGCCCAACTTTGTTTCCAGGGTGGTAGTTCTTGCCCGGTCTTGATCTTCTCCAGGATCAATTCGTTTACTATTGCTTCAACATCTTTTGCTGCAGCATTAAGTCCGTTTAAGTATTCTACCTCTCCGAAAAGGTCAATTTCCTCGTCTGTCAAGATCTCATGACCATCCGCTAGGTATGCACCGTTAAGTCCTCTGGTTATTACCGGAAGGTCTTTTTTAAGCAAATTTTTAAGCCCTAAAACCTTCTTCCTAAGCTTCTCTTTTTCAGAATTTTCTTTCGGTCTTTTCTGGGCTCCGGAATTTGTTTTTTTTCTGGTGCTTTTTTTGTTTGCAGGCTTTCTTTTGGTGACGGCTTTTTTCTTTTTCCTCTGAATCTTGACAATCTTCCCGTTCTGGTACTTGTAGCCTTTTTTCAAGCGGCCACATTCATCTAAAGCAATTCTTGCGGCTCCAGTATGCCGGGCAGCATTAAGACCAACAGGCTTTGAAATATTGATCTCAAAAGTATCATCATCGTTTGCCTCCAGTACGACCTTGATTCTTTCGTGAACCTCAAAAACTTCCTGCTCCTTTCCGAGCTGTGCTATCTGCTGTAATTCTTCGCGGGTAACGGTTCGCCCATCCAGGGCGTTGTATTTCTCTATTACTGTCATTGGGGATCTTTATACGGTGAAGGATTTCCCGAAAACAGAAACTTCAGTTTCAATTACCAGGTTTTCTTTCGGGTTAGACATAATGTTTAAAACTTCGGAAAAGTTGTTCCCAATCGTGACCAGGGAAATCTTTGCAGGTATATTGGTGATCTTCCTGGTGCCATTGGCCGGTACATTTATATCTGAAATGTTAGGCTCTGCAATTCCTATTCTCTGCCCGGAAGGACTGAATAAATGAATCTTTTTTATTACAAGATTATTTCCTGGAATATCAATTGCTATTGAGGTGGGGTTGATAACGGCTAAATCAACATCAACAGAAACAATTCCGTTCTTCAGCTTAATATTTCTGGCTCCCTTGACTTCAAATTCAAGGTTTTCCATTAGGGACCGGTATTTACTTATTTTGTTGCTTCCAAAAAGTGTACTACCTACTGCAGTTACTGCAGCAACACCTAGAATTGTTTTGATATTCATAATTTAATATGGATTTTAATTTTCAATCCCAGGGAGCCGGTATCGTATGCCCGTACTCCTGGAATGAAGGGAATGTTTCTAAAATTGTAATAAGGGCCTATACTGCCGCCAAAATTGCCTTTTAAGTACGTTATTGTTGTTTCAACAGCTTCCAGGCCTCCAAGGGGGGAATAGTCTAAGCCTGGAGAAATATAAAATCCTTCAGGCTTGACTATAACTGTTTTTGTAAGTGTGGTTTCCTGGTGATCAACTTCAGCAACCAAATTGGTTTCTAAAATTCGACCTTCGGAAAGGATTTCACTGAATATGATGGCTCCGTTTAACCTGGTAGTGTCAAGATATCGATAAACCTCCTTTACTTCTCGGCGTTTTTTGGCCGGAAGCTTCAGGGGATCTTCAACACGTTCTATACGGTCCGGTGTTTCAATTATCGGTATCTTTTCCGGCTCCTGATCCTTTACCGTAGTATTGGAAATAGAATCAATAGTAGTAATGATCTCCCTCTTAATCTCCACTTCTGCGGGCGTTGGATCGCAATTACCTGTAGCAGATCCGGTACAACTCCTTAAGGCAAGAATTACAAGGAGAAATAGGATTAATACTCGCTCTACTGTTATTTTGATCATTGGACCGGTTGTGTTTCCTGGAATTGCCTAAAAACAAGGTCCCTTCTTTCGTCAATCTGACTTAATAAGGCCTTGATCTTTACGCGCTGCCTCCTATACTTTTCGCTGTAATCGGGTTTAGTGGTGTGATCTGCCATTTCTCGTAAGGGTGCCTAATTGCTCAACAAATATGTGATAGCGGTTGACCATCTCTACTGCATCCTTAGAAGAATCTTTTAGATCTTTCCTGTGTTCCTCAATTATTTGATCAATCTTATCGTCTTTCAGCTTAATTTCAGCCTCCAGGCGTTCAACCTGGATTTTAAAATCGTCCTTGGAAAGTTTGTTTTGCCATACTTGGTAAGCGCAGAAAGCCAGTAACAAGCCTATAACCGATACATTCTCAATAGAGAGTAGATTAGTAGCATCTGAAAAACTTTGGAAAAGAGGTAAGTTCATAGGCCTGGGCTTTTACAGGGTTAAATTTTCTTTTTTGACGGGTTTTCTTCTGCCAGGGCATCAAAAAAAGCTTTCCTGTCATGCGGGCGGGATCTGCGGGCTTCAGCGATATCTTCATGCTTTACATCTATTTCCCAATGGCTGGACATGATCTCATGGCCGGTTTTAATTTCCTTCATTCCGTAAAGCTTCCCCATCTGCCGGTGAAAAATGATCCAGTTAAGATTTTTAAAGTTCTTTAGATTTGAGTTTAAGTAGATAGAGCTGCCATCTTTAGAAACTTCACCTAAGAAATAGGGATCTGCATCTATATAAACTACTTTCTGAAGCTTCTGCAGCTTCGCGGCATAATTAGCCTGGGCAAATCGCGCACCATTATAAAAGCTGTCAAGTAGATCCTCCAGGACCGGATCATTATGGGTATCTATATGATCCAGAGGACCAACTTTAAAAACGTGCATTTGTCTTGCACCTGGAAAGTTCTGATCTCTGATACTCCCTAAATGATTAGCGTAAGCCTGCAGATCTGCTTTTTCCTGGGCTGAAAATTCCTGATCCTGGGCCGTTGATGTTGCGGCCAGAAGTAGGACGAAAAAAAGGGTTAAAAATCTTTTCATTTTGTGATGCGTTGATGATTGATGATTTGATTAATACAGGTAGCTCGCCAGGATAATTGGCACCAGGAGAAGAAAAAAGTTCCTCCAGTTAAACCGGTTATCTAAATGCTCGTTGTAATGTTCGCGCATTGTAGCAATAAGTGCTATCTGAAGAAGGGTCCAAAAAAGACTAAACCCGCAAAATAAGGTGATAGCTCCAAAGAATACGGCCAAGATCGCGCCGTAAAGGAGCTGAATGTACCAGGTAGTGTTCTCTACTATTTTCAGGAATTTGTTCATTTAGATATTGTATTAGATTAAAATTGATTCAAAATTTATTTTGATACTGCTGGTAATTAACCAGAAGGAGCAAAGGAGTTATTCATTAACAGTAAACTATACATCTTGTACCGGTGATATTAAAAGGTCAACAAGGATTTCTGCAGTAGGTTGTATGTTTGCAGATATGAGTATTCCTCCTGCAACGGCAGGGGTAAAGGGGCTTATTTCCGCAGCGAAAACAGCATCTAGGCTTCCTGTGGTTGGAATAAACTTTACTTCACTGGAAGCTGATATGAGTTCATTTTCTATTAGGTATTCCCATTTTCCGGTGTCAACATTTTGCTTCCAGTTGGCGGCTTCTAAAACAAGATCTTTAATCCTGATATTACCCTGAGTGATCGTTTGCTCTGTTTCGGTACCGTCCGGTCCGATAGAAATAATTGCCTTTACTCCGGTAGAGGAAATAGTTTCGTAGTACAAAGTCTTGTCAGAATTTTTGGTTTTAATCTCCCTATCCCGGATCGCCCCCTGCAGCCAATATTGCAGGCCGGTCCTCCTATACCAACCAGGATGAAAGTCTAACTTGCAGCCTGTCGTAGCGGATTTTTGATAATATCCATTTCCTAAGAAATCGTGGTCCTCGGTGTTTGCTACAGTGAAAAAGCAGCCGTTGAGTTTGAGTATGTTATTTCCAAATGAAAAATATCTGAAAAGCACGTCTTTACAGAAGGTGTCAACTACCTGTGTCCAGGCAATCGCGTGTCCGAAACCAAAAACACTGTTTACTACAATGCTATTTGCGCTGAAAGACATAGAAACCTGGGCTACAAAATTTACCGGGTAGCTGTAAGCTCCACCGAACTGTACGGATTTTAATTTACCATGATTTAAAATATTTAAACTGGCAAAATTCAGGAGATCATCAATTTCTCCGGCGTTTTCTATATCAAAATCCTCCAGGGAAGTAACCTTGTTTATCGTACCGGTTTTTGCGCTGATCCTGCCTCCTGTAAAGAATACACTGTTTGTAATGTGGTTGCAGTCAATATCAATTTTATTGCTCTCTCCCTGGCCTTTTCCATGATCAAGAAAAATGGTATTCTCTAAGTGATCCACTTTAAACCTGGTAACTACCGGTTTAGGATTGTGGTTTTCATCAAGCGGAATAATGGTATAGTCTTTAACCTCAATTTCATTGAAGTTTAGCAGTAAGTCGTATTGAAAATAAGATCCATGAGTTTGCCCGGCAAGCAAATTATACTGGTAATAATCGCGCTTGTTTGGATCATCGGAAGGATAATAACCATAATTTGAAGCCTCGTAACCACTGGTAAAAGGATTTGGTTGTTCGCCTTTTAGGGTGAAATCCATAAGACTGAAGCCGTTTTGAATATCCCTGAACATAAATCTTTTATGCTCCTTTTTACTAAGCCCACTAATCCCTCCAACGTAATAAGTATGAGCAGATCCACCGTCTTTAGCTTCACTGGCAAGCTTATAAAGATCCTTATTCCTGTAGTCTATCCGGCTCCAGTGATCGTCATTCATCCTGAATCTTCTATACCTTTGCGCTCTCCAGTCTTTATCTGCCCGGATCTTCAGCTTTTTATTCTCCCGGTAAATTACAAGGCCTGGTCTGGTAGCCACTAATCTACTGGATCTATCAAAGATCTGAGTCTCATCAATAAGATATTCTACCTGGTCCCCTATAAAAGTCGCGCTCTCCGCTTCCCTGGAAAATTCATTTTCTGTAAGGGCAGTTAAAATGAGATCCTCTACCGGCGGTGCCTGGTTTTCGGCTGCAGTCATGCCGGAATAAGGCGTACCATCGTAAACATCGGTATTTAAAAGACCTCCAGGCTGCATAATAACCTTTCCAAAAGTCAACTTTTCAAAAGTAACTCCGGTAGCAATATCCTCCGGGGCAACTACCTGCGTAATCGTTAAAGACGTATCGCTTTCAATGCTCTGTATTACTCGGTCCCATCGGTACCCGGCATCCACAAAGTAGCTGATCCGGTCCCCTGGCTGAAGCTCCTGCATGAATATTGTTCCCTCTCCGGCAATTACATCGCTGTCTGCGGTTGCTGTGATAGTTCCGGTAAGATCCCGGTAGAATCGCTCCCGGATTGTTTTTTCGTGTACATATTCATTTTTATAAAATGAAGCCTGGTAACTTACCTTCATTCCCATAACCAAAGGAAGTCCCGGTACTGTAAAATATCCACCTTCGTAAGCTGTCTGAATAACAAAACTATCCCCAACTTTTCTGTTCCCGGTATAGGTTTCCGGCAGCCAAGTGATTGTGAATTTATCCCCGCTCGTGAGATCCGGGTAACTTATTCCACTGGCAAAGTGATGGTAGTAGTTGTAAAGAAGCTCGTCAACATGAGATTCTTCAATAATTGAAGAAGTGTCGCTTCCAGCAATTAAATATTTGGTCTGATAGCCTTTAAGCAGGTATTTTTGCCCTGGCAAAAGCTTCCCTTCATCCTTCAGGGCTTTTAGAAAATTATAGTCCCCTTCCTTGTATATATTCTGTAATGCAATATTACTTCCCCCTCCAACTTTATCGATAATTAACCCTGGCATAGTTTAGTTTTTTATTTGGTAGTAAATCAAAAAGCCCGCAACTGCAACGGTGACAACTGCTAACATGGAAATACCGGCTTCAGGTGCGCCGGCAAATTTTTTTAATCGGTTAAGCCAAACGTTTAAAAAACCGGAATTAAGACTACGGTAATGTGCTGCCCTGGCCTCGTTGTATTTTTCAATAAATCCAGCAGGATCTACACTGTTTACTGCAGCTAAAGTTTTAGGGCCAATTACATCATCTTCAGAAAGCCTGAAACCGAAGTAACGGTTTAGGATACGTTGAGCTATTAAAACCCCGTTTCCGGCGTTTATTTCGTGATCTATAATCGTGTTGGCAACTGCCTGGTTATTGATCAAGTTTCCTCCCTGGGCATTCCAAAAATATTTTTTGAATAATTCTTGAGCCTGGCTCTTGGTTATAGCTCTCATATCTGCCTCCACCGGGGGCCGACCTAAAACAGATTCGTACCAACGGGCAGAAATGCCGTAATTGGTACCAGCTAATTCTCCGCGTGAATTATAATTTCCGCGATCCTTAGAAAGTTTCTGAAAGCCTCCTTCGACCTGCTGCAGAAGCGGCAAATATGAATAGAAATCAGCCATTACAGAGTAACCTTTTTAGGTGTTGATCCTTTCCCTCCGGCCATCGACATAAGAATAGCAAGCAAGGCAATTCCTCCAATTGCGGGGAAAAGATATTTTGGCACCTTGCTATCTGTTTTTCTTCCTGATGGGGCTGTTATAACTACCTCCTTCAAAGTTTCTCCGGCTTTCATTGTTACAGTTGCAGGAAGATCTGCAAGTCTGAAGCCCTGCGCCTCAAAACCAACAAAAGTGATATAAACCTTCTTGTTTGGATCTGTGGAAGAAATACTGGCCTGGCCGTTAAAGTTGGTAGTAGTACCGGTATTTTGATTAAAATAGACATGTGCACCTGGTATCGGAGTTCCCTGATCATCCAAAACCCTTACGTTTTTGGTGATTTTGGTTGTAGGTGCCGGGGCTGAAGTTGTTCTATATATCGGCTGTCTGGTAGTTGTAATTGTTTGCCTGGTGTAATTTGGGTCCAAAACAGGTTTTACCAGGGGCCGGCTTGATAAAGTTCTAATTTCCATCATTACACTGAAACAGTTAAAAGGTTGGGGACTATTTTTTGGATCTCCTTCAGATCTGAAGAAGACAATTCATTTTGCAACCAGGTAATCAAGTGGTGCTTGCTGCTTGTCAATGGATCTCCCATATTTCCCCAGGTAAGGGAATATTGTCTTTTGCCAAAGGCCTTGTAAACCTTTACAAAATCATTTTCAGACAGATTAGTTAAAGCAGATCTTATCGCAGCTTCATCAGTCCCTACACTTTTCATTGCAACGTAAAGTCTTTCGGCAATAGCTTGGGCCTGTACATCGGTTAACTTACTTGCCGGGAAGCTTGGGTTTGTGCGTAGCTCTGGAAGTTCGTTTTGCTTTAGGTACTTATAACCAACATAGGTTACCCCTCCAACTGCTGTAATTGCCAGGACGGGTATAGCATATTTTGCTACTGCAGATTTGGTGTTGCTGACCAAAGGTATAGATGATATTGCCATAGATGCTATTGCTAAGGGGATCATAATGTTAGATCATGGTTTTGAGCAATTCCCAGTTCTCATTGAGCATTGCCCTGGCTTTCTTACTTCTTGCCATTTCCTCAAGGCGGCCTATTTCCTGTAAAGACAAATTGTTCGCCATAAATTGAAGGGCCTTTGACATTTTGGCTTCTTCAGCCTTATTAGATTTTGTCACTATTACTGTCGCTGCCATCAGAAATTATATTGTGTTTGATTAAAAGTGAATGATATTGATTCATAAAGTCCTGGTTGCCTTTTACGGCCTCTATTAAGACATAGTAAGCTGCTGCAACGTGATCATCAGATATTCCAGGATTAGAAATCGTATCTACTACCTGGGATTTAGTGTCGCTCAATTGCGGCTGCTGCGGTGAGTTTAATCCAGGGTTAGGCGGGCCACCTTTAAAAGACTGGATCATAGAAGGAATGACTGAAGGATTAGCTGCCAAAGCTTCTACCAACTTATCTACTGCAGAAGGTTTGCTGTCAGCCCCTATCTTGTAGGTAAGGCATTCTGTTTCCAGTTTCCGGTTTTCTGCCTCCAGGCGTTCTAATTTTGATTTAAGCTCGCTGTTTTCGCTCTTTGTTTCCCTAAAGCGATCGGCATCACTGCGCATACTCATAATTTCCGGGAAGCCAAGACCGAAACTTGAAGGGGCACCCATGAGACCGGGTGAATTATATTGTTGCGGCGTGGCCGGCCTGCTTGAAGCAGACTGACCACTGGCAGCAACGTTATCTTCAGCACCCGTTGAAAGACTATAATTTAAGCCACAACCTTCACGAATATATGTTGATCCATTTTTGCGCTTTTTGACAAGCTGTATAGTTTTTACTCCCTTATCCAATAGATCTATGAAATATTGTTCCAGGGTTTTACCTCCGGCAGTCAGATCTTCATAACCGGCGCATTTTTCAATAGTTCGGTTGCGATCTACATCGTAAATCTCAAAGCGATTTGCACCACTTTTCTTCAACCATTCGAATAGTTCGTTTAATTGTGGTTTTGCCATTGTCTTAACAGTTGCTTACCGGTTCCCCATAATAAACCATGAGGTTCCGGCCTCTTTTATCGTTTCCTTCAAATCGTATTACTACGTCATTATCCATCACCATTTGCGAAACCCCGGCTAAGAAACTTTCACCAGGTTTAACAGGGGAATGCAGGACCCATACAGTTTCAGCTCCGAAATTGTAGAACGTCGGTTCGATCATTCCTTTAAGGCTGAAGTTGTCCTGATCCTCGGTGATCTTTTTATAGCCCAGGGTTGCTTTTAGCATTGCTTATCTTCTTGTATAATTCCGAATACAATTTCTACCTCAAGATCTGTGGCGGTAGCCAAAGCTTTAGAAGTTGTGATCCTGGCAGTGATGGTACTACCCCCGGTAAATTCAATAGGCTTAAATCCGTCCAGGTACTGGCCGGCGTTACTCCTTTTCCAGAAGTCAACATTCATTGGCGTTGATACTTCCTGATTGCCTTCAAATAATCCCAGGCTAACAAGCTGCCCTGGATCTTGGTTTACTGCTACTGCAGTAACAATTCTTTCTCCTTTATCCAGGAATAGATCTTTATTTGCGTTGGTTTCACCTACAGGCAATACTACCCGTAAGGTTTTCCAGTGTACTTTTCTCATTTGTGGAATTTTTTAGGTAGGAATCGGGATAAAAAAAGCCCTACCCAGCCAAGCAGGTAGGGCTTTTTTTAACTAATTAACTCACCAAATTTTAAGATTACTTCTGCTTTCTTTGAGTTTTGAAACCTTTCAGTCTTACCTCGATGTAGTTAACATCGCCGGCTGCAGCAGGGGACAGAGCTTGACCTGCAGGAAAACGTAGATCCCATTGCATTGGCTGATCGTCAACCAGGTATTGGAAAGATTCAAGATCGTGGTAGTAGTCCTCGTTGGCTGCAGGAGAAACTTGCTTACCAAGTTCAGCTACAGGAATAGAAACTACTTCCCTTCCATTTTGAATGATTACAAGATCCGCGTTTCTCAGGGCTGCCGGAAGTTTTGTACTGGAGTAGTCCAAAGCTCCTTCCTGACCTTCTGCAGTTCCTTTAGCGAACCCAAGAGCGATCTTATCAAATACTACTGCTTCGTTCTTCGGAAGAGAAGTTTTTGATATTGTAGAAACACCATCTACTTTGGTAGTGTTCTCGTCAATGATTGCCCAACGACTTGAAGCGTTAGTTGCATTTCTACGGACGTAAACTACTGTAGGTTTAAGACCGGCTTCGATCTCGCGACCCATACCAGGCTTAATTAAACTTGCTAATTCAGAAGAAAAAGCTGTAGATATAGCTACCAGGAATTGAAAGGCAGCAAGAATTTTTGAACGGTTTGCGATTGAGTTCATTTTTTACTGTTGTTTTTTGATTGAATAATGATTGATGATGATTTTGTTGGACCGGTTACATAAATACTGCTGATGAGGCAGTTTCTTCTTCCTGGTAAGAAGCTTGTACTTGATAAGGGTCTGCGCTTCTTAATGCAGGGAAATTGATTACCGGGCTTGCAAGGGCAGGCACGTGGTCACAAGGACAGGCAAGACCAACCATACCACCAACAAACTTGTTAGCTGCAGTTGATGTTTCGTTAATAGTGATTTGCCGACCTGCAAAATGCTTGATCAATTCAGATCCTTGACGGATTCCAATACCTAAAAGGGCAAATTTTACCAGGTTTTCAGCACTGGTTTTTCCTTTCAATGAAGCTGCACCCAAAAGGCCTACTGCTGCCATACCTCCTTTAGCAAGCAAAGCCTGCTTTTCAGGTACGAAAGTCATAATACCTCCGGACAAAGCTCCACCGGCAAGCGCACCACCCAGAGAGAGGGCATCGTGGCTAACATTTGCGGCTGTAATTTTACCGAACTTCATAATTAATTGTTTAAAAGATTACTGATTAAAAATTGCGTTGCTTTGCCGTTGTTTTTATTGCTTTTTCGCTGCAGCACTCCAGGCGATCAATCCGAAAGCTGCTGTAAATACCCAGGGTAAATACTGCGGAATATGTGATGTTTTTTGTTGCTGTTCCTGGTTTTCTGTTCCTTCTTTATTCACGTCAATAATTTTTTTGTGATACGCTTCAGTTATTTTTTTCCACTTGAAAACCTCCGGCGTTGAACCATCGAAAGAGGAAGATTCTGTTATTGCCATACCGTACTGCGGGACCAGACCAAACTGTGCCAGGGCTTTTTCATAGGCGGTGAAAACTGCTGAAGCTGCTTCTTCGCACATTTGAGCTTTTAACCGGGCTGCATTCTCCAGGGAAGTGATCATGGAAAAATCTGCTTCCTTTGCGTAATAGGACCGGGCCACATTCAGGGATTCTACTACCTGGTTTACTGTATTGATGAAAGCCTGAGAAGTAAGAATTTCCTGGTTTGCCAGCACCCCAAGATTTAGGGTTACTTTCATAAACCATGGCTTGAAGCTTGAAGCGAACCACTCCGAAACGTCACCAGGGATTGAAGCATCAAGGGCGTTGATATTAGGTGCTTTTGAAAATAATCCGGTTTCAACGGTGGATCTCAAAAACTCCGCAACCATACCGTTACCGGCAACTTCAATACGACTGATTAACCTCTGATACCAGACCATTACTTTTTATTTTTGATCATAAAGAATAAAGGCAGGGCTGCGGCGGCTATACCTCCAACAATTAACCCTGTATTACTTGATTCTTTTTCAGGTTTGAGATTGCCTACAGATCCATTACCGGTTGAGCCGTTGGCTTGCTGTTGCAGGCTATTATTCCAGTTTTTAAGGCTTGACTTATCTACACTGTACACGTAGAATTGGGTTTGATCCCAATACCGGTCCTTTTTCAGGTCGTGGCCGGCTTTGATCAAGTTTGTGATAGGATACCTGTTAACTTCAGAGGATTTGGCATCTACCTGCCTCTTTGTTACGCGAACACCTATTTCCTGGAACTTCTTATTGAAACCTTCCAGAGTTTCATTTGCAAGCCTGGTATATTCTTTAGTAGCCCAATCGTTTGCCAATCTTGTAGATTTTGCCCTTGAGTGATTATGAAGAAGTCCCTTTGCAAAAGCGGCGTTACCTCTTAGCATAATATCGATAGCTGTCATTTTTTCGGCTACGTTATCCATAGTGGTTGCGGAAAGCTCCTTTTGTAACCAGGGATAGACCATTTCGCCAAATTGTGCTTTTTTCTTTTCAGGAGTAGTTGAAGCTCCCCAGGAAGAAAGACCATATTTTAGCACGTTGCTAATGTTTCCGGAAAGATCCAGGTTATCTAAAAGGCCTTTAATGATGTTTCCGAAAGGAATTGCACCTGCAGCTAATTCCATACCTGCATCTACTATTCCTGCTGTCTGATTCCCCCCTGTAGATCCACCTGTGAAAGATCCACTGGAGAGCTTAGAGAAAGCATCACCGAAACTGAAACCTAATCCCGAACGGCCAAAAGCGGAAGCAAAACCTAATCCTTTAGGCCCTCCAAAAGCCTGTTGTATAGCCAAAAAGGGAACATATTCTCTTAATTCAAGAGGAAAAGTAAGACCCTGAACAGTAAGACCTTCGGGGACGATCTTAATATCAGGATCTTTTCCTTTAGCAGTAAATGTACTTACGCGGTCGCGGATATCATTCACTGACTCAACGGGTACTCCTTTTTGAAGAAGAAAGGCACAAAACTTATCAAAATTCTCTATTATTCGCTGTGTGCGCTCGTCCTGCGGTGCATTCAGTCCAATGTGTTTTAGATTCATATTAAGATCTACTTTTTCGATATAACTACCTTCTACATTCCGGTGCTTCGTGGCATCCAGGACGAACGTTGCGTTTTTATTACTGCTGCTATTTTGATTTTTTGGGACTACAACATACACGTGCGTAAATTCTTCGGGGTAGAAATAAGGCTGCCGGACCTGCCGGATAGCGTGTTTTATTCCCAGATTGGAAAGAATTGAACTTGCAAATACACTAAAGCTTTTACAATCAACCCCGGAGGATCTTTGCATCCAGGTACAGGCGGGGCTTCTCAACTGTTGTAAAGCCCCGTCTGCTTCATACTGGATATGACTGTAAAGGAAGTTGTAGATATTATCTACTGTTTCCTTCAAATCCCGGCCAACAAGTTTAGGAGCAAGTTTTTCTGTTTGGAACCTGAATTTATTAATCCAGTCCCGCATAGCATCTACAGTGTGAAAAGTATCGCCCTCACCTAAATTGGTGCGCTCGCATCTTACACGTGGGATAAGTTTACTGTACTCTTTCCCATCTTTCAGATCGCGCTTTAAAGCTGTAGATATTCCTGTTTTGTTAGCCATTAATCAAAATGCAATGAACTTTTGTTTAGCTCTCAGGCTGCTAAAGTGGGGAAGAAAAAGGTTGCGGTTTAAGGTTTGGGAAGGAACTGAGAGACTTATCTACAATCTTGCAGCTTTAAGAACTAATTAATTCTCTTATCGGATTTACAGGAAATTTTTTTAAAGTTTAAAAGGTTTAGGAAAGTTTAAGGCATAAAAAAGCCGTTGCAAGTTGCAACGGCTATAAGATGTACGGTTAACTAATCTTAATTTATTTCAATGCTGTCTTGGAAGAATAATTGTAAAAGTCGTACCGCTTTCTGCAGTGCTTCTTATTTTTATTTTTCCCTTATGTTTATTTACTATTTGCTGCACGATAAATAAACCAAGACCATGACTGTTTTTTCGTGTAGGATCTCCCTCGGTCTTAGTAACCTTCCCTGTTGTCATCATGTCTCTAATTTTCTCCGGAACTGGCAGTCCTTCATTGTGAACTTCAAAATACGCCTCATTGCCTTTAGCGGAAGTTTTTACTATGACAGGGCCTCCTGGTTTTCCATGGTGCAGGGCATTAGTAATTAAATTCGTCACTAATTGATCGAGGCGTAGAGCGTCCCATTCCCCCTGTATCGAGCCTGTAGACTCAAAGACAATGTTGGCTTCAGGATAACCCAATTGCATTTCTTGAACTATCTTCTCACTTTGAGTAGAAAGATCAACAGTAGATTTATTCACTGTCATTCCAGTTCCCAATCTCAAGTTTGTTAATTCCAGAAGATTGTCTGTCAATTCTGACATACGCTTTACACTAGAACTCAGACGTTCAACCAAGGACCTTTCCTTTTCTGATAAATTCTTGGATAGCTTGAGGATCGACTGTATGCCTGAAATAGTAAAAAGGGGATTGCGCAAATCATGTCCTAAGATACCTATAAACCAATTTTTACTTTCATCGATTTTATATTCAAAGCGCTCTATAGATAACATCCATAATTCGTCAATGGCCTCATTAAAACGAATCATTTCTTGAAAATCAGTTTCCAGTTTTTCTGTCTTACGTTTTACTTCCCACAGTCTTAATATACTGGCCCTAAGAGCTCTGAACTCGGAACATAATTCCTTAATAGTAAAACCGATGTCTGCCCGTTGTTCACCATGGAGAATAGAAGCTATGGTTTCACTAACCTGCAAAGTTTTATTACCTTTTGATTTTACTTCCTGTTCCGCAGCGTTTTGTTTTGTCTCCATGTCTTGTACTATCCTGTCAAGCATATCATTAAGATGATCCTGAACCTCCTCCAACTGCAGTTTGTTAACAAGACTTATATTGTCCTGAGCATATTTCACCCATTCCATAACAATTTCTTCTTTATTGCTTTCAATGAACTGCGAGAATTTCACGTACCGAGTATTTGTTTGCATTTTTAAAGATATATATTTTGAATGAATTTTCCTTCTTTAATTCAAATGGCTCTAACAGATCGCTTTTTCCTATTTAGAAGTCAGACTGCGTAGGGATATTAACAATGGAAATATAACGGTACGATCCACGCCGGATTTTCCTCTGAGATTTTATTTTCTAAAAGGTAACTTGAACTAATCCCATTTCCTGGGGAATTAATCCAGTTCATGGAGGTACCCTTCAGGTGCATCATGTATTTCAACAATCTTTTTTAGTACTTTTCTGTTCAACCACTGCTTATTTTTCAATTCTTCTTCAGATTTGTGGGGGTATACCATTTGTTGGCAGTACAGGATATCTTCCCTTAAAGTTTTTTCCGGAGTTTTGGGGTACATCTTAAATACTTGTCGCTTGAAAGCACCACAGGGCAAAAGTTTCTTTATTTTTTTTTCGGGAAACATAAATGAGAGTTTAGGGTTGTTAACGGTTATTTTTCTTGCGATTGGTTTGATATAGCGCGGCGGCCTCTTTATAATTTACGGCCATAATCATAGTACTTTTGTTCTTCCCAAAGTAGAACTCTTTCAGGCCTAATCTTTTTAGTTCCTTTTTCTCATCTTTTGTTTTTTTCCTTTGTTGAATCGTTTGATGGTGTATTCGGTTCATTTTTAGAACTGAATAAACAGCACGAACTAAAAAGATTAGGAATATGGAGGAAAAAAGGTAAGAAGTGATGTTAAGGATATTCATCAGTTAAGTTATTTAGGTTATACGATTATTTCAAGGTGATTGCGAGTTGAGTAAAAGTTGGCAATTGTTGATCTATTGCCATGAAATAGCGATTGCAACGGCTTTTTTCATAATCTGTAATATTGCTACAGCTGTAGTTTTTTAGAGCATCAAGAAGAACATAGGCTTTATGCAGGCTCAACTTCACCTTAGATTTTTCTGCCGGGTGTTGCTGCACTGTTTTCTTGTTGATCTCATACCAGAGCTCCACGGTTATTGAAAGATCCTTTGCGTATATTTTATTATCCGATGTTTCCAAGAGAAATTGAAGGGTGCCGGAGTAATGATTGATGGCACATTTGAACAATTGCAGGTCCTTTTGAAGTACCTTTTCTAACTTTAGTTGTAAAGTCATAATCTGTGGCTGTATATTTTTTCGTTAGTGGAATTGTTATAGAATTCAATGATGTTGGCAGAAGAAAGCAGGGGAGTATTATAAAAACGGCGCATCATTCCTTCAATAATTTGCCTCTCCCCAAGGGGATTAAATTTTAATAAACTATACCATACAGGATTGCAAAGGCGGCCCCTGTTATTCTGGTATTTCAAATGATCATTGCCATTTTTGAGCAAAATTGCCATTTGGATCTTACTGCAGTTCTTACAGTAGATCTTTTGACCGGCACCACAAGTACATCTTCTGGAGCTCATAATTACCGTTGATTAAGTTGGAATTTCAGATTTGCCTTCTTAAGGATCTCTGGCAGGTGGGCAGAAAGTTCTTTGTTTCCTAATTGCTCTACCTTGGTGAAAAGTTCCTGCAGATCATATTTGCCTCTTAAATAATCCCGTACATGTTTATCTGCCTTCTGTCTTTCTGAAAGGCGGCGTTTTCTGTTTTTAGCCTTGATTCCGGTCTTGTTTTCTGTAGATTTTTTAGACTGCAGATAAACTTCATGTTTTTTCCAAGCTTTCCGCGTGTATTCAAAACCTCCTTCTTTGGCCGTTGTGCGGGTAGTGTCGAAATAATCTCCAGGGAAAAGAAGATTAAACTCTTCGTGCTTTTTCAGGAATCGGTTTACGCTCTGCAGGCGGTAGCGTAGTTCAGGAATCCTTGTGAGAATGTTGTGTTTATTGCTACTGAGGCCTCCGGGAGTAATCCATTTTTGGGCCATCCAATGATTATACGCCTTCATCCAGCTACCGATATATGGCTGCTTGTCCTTCCAGAGTTTGGCCGCGGTCTTAAAAAAATCCTGTAGAACGAGCTCTTTAAATTCATCCCGGTCCAGGGTACCGGCATAAGCTTCCTTCTGCAGGATCTCAATGCGCAACGGCGTGTAGTTGTCGAACCGGTGCGCGGCAAGATCCTGGGCAAAATCTTCCTTATCCTCTATTCTTTGCCGTAAAAACTGGCTCAAAGAAAGTTTTTCGCCGGCGGCGGCAACTTTTTTTTCTTCACCTTGCTTCCGGGTGTTTCTGATAGAAGAAGAATTAAGTGACGTGAGGCCTGTGGCCGAACTCCTTTCTTCAGAATGTTTTTCAACATTCGCTTTTATTTGAAACTTATTTAAATCTGTTCTATTAGATACATTGTTATGTGGTAACTCTGTCCGTCCGCCAGAGGTAACGCATTGATTTTTAATAGCGGCTTTTTTGGAGGAATAGTTGTCTGTAATGGTTAAAATTTGAGGGTTGATACGCATTTTAACAGGCCGCGAGGAACCTTCAAAAATATAGTCCTGTAAGATCCCTGCTTCCTCTAAACGTTCCCTGTATCGCCTGAAAGTGCGGTTGCAGATCTTAAGTCTTACCACTCCATCTTCTTTTGCCCTGGTGATCCATCCGCTGTGAAGTTCTATGTAAGGAAGTTTTCCAGGCACATATACATCTAACTGTATGCGCTGGTATTGTCTCTTGTACAGCTGCTGGTTATAGTGCCACAAAATGGCTGCAAAGACTTGTTCTGCTGGAAATTTTACCGTCTGGATTTTGTCCTTCTCTGCAATCATCCCGCTCTCCTGGTTAAAATGTTTTATTCGCTCATTTCTTTCCCACGTACTGAGGGGAGCAATGGAACTGTAGAAGCGGCTGAGAAGAATTTTCTGTTCCATTTGCAACGGCTCTTTCTCCCGCCGTTGCTTCACCTGTTTATTATAAGACTTTATAGTCACATTCTCTGCTAAAACTCGGTCGTTATAGGCATCAACGGCTTTACGGTAATTAGACATTGTTTCCCTGATATTCTCCTTTGTAAGGATTGGGTGAACAAATTGTTTTGTAGCCGTTGCAGCCGTTGTTTCTTGCTGTGGAAAACTTTGTGTTGACTTCTTATTGACATTAAAAATCCCGTTTAATTCTAATATTGCTTTATTAAGCATGAGGGAGTTATCATTATTATTGTATGTTTGCATTACTCTACTTTTTGTTGGAAGACAAATTGTTTTAGGAGGGCAGGGGTGCCCTCCTTTTTATTTCCTAATCTTCTGGAAAATATCCTATCTCAAATTCCTGTTCATAAAAAATGGGGCGGCCTATGCGAAGACTTCGCCCCATTTATGGAGCTTTTGCTCCCGGGTTTCATTCGTGCATTATTTCAGCAACTAACATTTCTAAATTTTCAGGTCGGTACTTCTCAGGCAGTTTATCATAGACGGATTTTTTCTTCCGATTTTTACGCCTGCTGTACCTTTCCTTTTCTTCTGCAATCAACTGCACAAATGCCTCCTTTTCGCCTTCATCTAAGGCTTTAAAAGTGGCATATACAATATGTGCGGTTAACTGACTCATTACTTCTAAAATGTACTGTAGTGGTTAAGTCTGCGATTATAATAATTGGTTATGGCCCTGCTGTTCTGAATTGGGAAATCAAAAATTTTTCTACTTTTAAGTTGTGCAATCAAGTGGGCTGTTTTCTCTACTTTTTGTTCTGTACTCATTGTAATTATTGATTTAGTTGACCATTTTCATCGGTCTGGGTTAATTTTCTTCTATTCTCTTCCAGCTCATTTTTACGCTCTTTTAATTCATGATAGTGATTGAAAATTGCCCATTCAGCATTAATATCCTCCTGTTCACCTCTCATTATGCGGGTAATTGTTCGGGCATTATATTCTTCAGATCTTCTTGGTTTAATTCCCTGGTCGTTCAATTTCTGAGCGATGTCTTTGGCATGATCCTCTTCCGATATTTCTTTTAGCTTCTTTATTTCCTTTTTCGTAATCATAATTTATTATCTTAGTGCTCGATATTTACAGTATTTGACAATAACTTATACTATTTTACATCATTGTGTAATTAATTACAGTACAAACTTATAAAAATTATTACATAAAAAATAGGTTATGTAAAATTTTATAGGCTTAGATTTTTAAATGAATGAATATTAAGAAGTTACGCGAAAAGACAGGATTGTCTCAAAAGGAGTTCGGTGCCAGGTTGGGATTGACTTCTCAGAGTATAACGAAGTTCGAGGCTGGTGGGAATATTACCGAAACGGTAAAAAAACTAATCCGGTACGAGTTCTCTCAATTTCTTCCTGAAGGAGAAGGGTTAAAAGTTGGGGCTGACCATCAGCTATATGAAAAGCTGAAAGAAGAAAATGAAATGCTCCAAAAAAGAGTGAAAGATCTGGAGTGTGATAAGGAAGATTTAAAGAAAGATAAAGAAATGCTTCAGCTTCACATTCAAACTCTCACAGGAGAAAGAAGTGCAGATAAAAGTAAAATAGCCTAAAGGTAGTTCATAAACTTCCGCCCGATTCGCGAAAGTAAAATTAATTGGAGTAACGAAAAAAAAGAGTAAGTGCTGTTTTAGGCACTTTTTTTAGAAGAATATGATAGCCCTAAAGTCGGCACAAAATCCAGAATAGTAAAGGATATAAAAGGGTAAAAAAAAATATAACAGCAATAAAAACAGAGGTTTAAGAAAAACAGGAATTTGGGATTTAGTACTTAAAATCCAATGAACAGCAATGTTCGTGCGGGTTCAAGTCCCGCTCCGAGTACTTTAAACCCTTATAATCAGTTGATTATAAGGGTTTTCTGATTTTAAAAAGTTTCTATTACCGACACTTTCCCGACAAAGCAATGATATTACCACTGCATTTCTTTTGATTTTATATTATTTGATCTGACACCCTTTTTTATTAGTTCATTTGCCTTTCCTGTTAACTTTAGATCATCTGAGTTTGAAAGATTGGATACAATAAATGACGGTGTATGAAAAATTGGTTCCTGATAATTCTTTAAGAAATGCTGCTTTTAATGAGATTTTCATAATTCTACAGCCTGAAATTAGTTAAACTTCCTTCAAGAGTTTAGAAGTTGTCTTGCTCTCATTCATCTTTGAAGGACGAGAATCAGATCACCGGTTGCTGTTCGATGATGAACAGAAACCTAACCTTTAATTTCTAAGCTATGAATTATGTACAACACATGAACATCTTGATGGAAAACATCAGGAAGGATCCCAGGCTGAATCCTACCCACATTAGTCTCTACCTTTCCCTATTCCGACTTTGGAACATTCTGCGGTTTCCTGAATCCTTTTATATTAACAGGGAGGACGTGATGCAGGTGGCAAAAATAGGAGCCAAAGGCACCTATCATCGTTGCATAAAAGATCTGGATAACTAGCAGTACATTTCTTATATGCCTTCTCATAATCCATACAAGGGAAGTAGGATAAGGTTGTTCGAACTCAAACAGGTGGCAGTTAATGAAGGGGAGATCTAAAAAAATGGAGCTGTGAAGGACGAACGTAAAATATACCAGGTCTCCCGATCTAATAAGAAGACAATTTATGATGTGATGCTGAATTACATCAATAAGAAATACGATATCCGCTATAATGAGATCACTCATGATATTCAAATATCCTTTAAAGATGAGCACATCTGGGAGAAATTAGCAGTGAATTCATTTCTCATAGAACTGGCCCAGGCCAATATTGAAGTCACTTTATCAAAACTTGAAATTTTCCTTAACTCTCATCTGATTCCAAAGTTCAACCCTATCAGGGAATACTTTGAAAATTTACCTCAATGGGATGGAGAAGATTATATAAGTAAACTCACCGGTTATTTACCATTGAAAGAACAAGCATTATTCGAGTATCATTTTAAGAAGTGGCTGGTCCGGAGCGTGAAATGTGCTCTGCAGAATAATTATTTTAATAAGCAATGCCTTGTCCTGGTGCAGGCACAACAGAATTCAGGCAGGTCAACCTGGTGTCGATTTCTGTGTCCTCCTGAACTGGAAAATTACTTTGCTGAAGACATGAACACAGATAAAGATGCAAGGATCCAGCTGGCAAGGAATTTCCTGATCAACCTGGATGAGTTGTCAATCCTGGCTAAAAAGGAAATAAATGCTCTTAAAGCTTATTTTTCTAAAACCATGATCAATGAAAGACTGCCGTATGATCGGAAAAATACTTCCCTCCAAAGAATTTGCAGCTTTATAGGATCAACTAACAGAACAACCTTTCTTAATGATGAAACAGGATCTGTCAGGTGGCTATGTTTTGATCTTCAGGGGAAGATCAATTTTGATTACCGGAAGGAAGTAAATATAAATGATGTCTGGGCACAGGCTTATTATCTTGCTTATAGCGAAGAAAATTTTGATCCGGAATTGTCCTTACAGGATATCCTTCAAAATGAGGAGCGCAATAAACCTTACAATGAACCTACAATGGAGGAAGAATTTCTATCGAAGTACTTTGAGATAAGCAGTGATCCACAGGAATTCATGACAGCTTCAGATATTATTGCCAGACTTAATTGTATTAATTCCCGGCTGAATGTGGTTAGTATGGGGAAGGCACTCAAGAGCCGGGGATTTGAGAGGATAAAGGAGCCTAAGCGGCAGGTTTACGGTTACCTGGTCCGGCCCCTTTTTAAAGCTTCTCCTTTGGAGCTTTCGTGATATATAGGTAATATAAAATAAAGTAAAAATTACTTACCTACTTACCTATTTAACGGAAAGCCGCTTCAATAAAGGGTTCTGAGCGGGTAAAAGAAAAAATAAATGACTTACCTGTTTCTACCTGGAAAAGGTAAGTAAGGTAGAGAGGAAAATAAGGGCTTAGGTAAGTTCCAGACCAGTAGGGACGCGGTAGGTAAGATAGGTATGTGAAAAGTCGTAAAATGGAGAGTAAATTATTAGATTGGAAGAAGGCAAGGCAAAAGAGTATCATCAAAGTTCTCGGAGACATGGGTATTGCGCCTAAAACCCAAACCGTCAAAGCTGCCTGGTATCTGAGTCCGCTGCGAACAGAAAAGGAAGCATCTTTCTGTGTTACATTGAACAAAAACCTTTGGTACGACTTCGGAATTGCAAAAGGAGGAAATGTGATAGACTTGATTATAGAATTAAAATCCTGCTCTTCAATTGAAGCCCTTCACTACCTAAGCAGCCAAACTTCTTTTTTCTTTATCCCGCCGGAAATCGACCAAACTAAAAGAGATGAAACACTTCAAGTATTTAAGGTTAAAGAAATACAACACCCGGCACTAATCCAATATATTCGATCAAGATCAATATTAGTATCAACTGCTCGGAACTTTTGTAAAGAGGTATGGTACAAGTACAATGGAAGAACTCATTTTTCAATCGGCCTTCCGAACTCTTCAGGAGGCTGGGAGCTGAGGAATAAGTTCTTCAAAAATTCAACGGCTCCAAAATCTTACAGTCTGATCGGTCAACAAAAAGAAAAGCTTCTACTATTTGAGGGAATATTTGATTTCCTATCCCTGGCTACCATGGATAAAGATTTAATAGCTTCATCAGATAGCCTGGTGCTCAATTCTCTTGGCTTTATAAGTAGAAGCTTGCCACTGCTGAATAAGTACCAGAGGATTTATTTATATCTGGATAATGATCATGCTGGAAAGAAAGCTGCACAAAAAATAAAAGTACTTCCATTGAACATCCGGGATTGTTCCTGTACCTATAAAGGTTCTAAAGATTTAAATGAAAAACTTAGGCTGCTACCGCAGCAATTTAAAAAGCTTTAAAAGAAAACATTCCTCAGTACATTCCCCTTCGCTCTGCTGCGGGAAAAGAGCCTCGGAAAAGATCTTGAACACATGGCAGCAGGACTCTCTCCATTTCGCTCCCGGGAAAATCCAGTCGCTCCATTTCGGTCGCCACTCCTACCACGAGTTCGCTAAACAGAATTTCAATTCAAATTAAATACAAAAGAGAATCCTCCTTCACCCTATAATTCTTCCCATGCCTTCAGGCAACCATTTTCAAAATGCAAAGCAATGTAATTCGGAAATTAGTCGGCCTGGATGAACGGGAAAATACTTTTCATAATTATCACTACGGCCTATCCTAATTCCGAATTACAAAAAAAGAGCAATAGAAAATGGTTGCGCGAAGGCTCTACGGGAAGTAAATAAATATAAGATTAGCCGATGTTCAGAGGGAAAAAATCAAAAAGAAAATGGAAGACGCTTCAGGATACAATAAGTAAATAAATAGCGTACTAAAAAAATGCCTAATAATTATATCTCATTAATTAAGTTAAAAATAGGAGTTTCTTATTCTCAATGCTTAGGAATTAAGTGTTTTATGAGGATTAGGTGAAAAATCTAAACGCTTTTAATAGGGAAGAACATATATTTATAAATAAACTAGAAAACTTTTTTTGTTTTTTAGTTTATTTTGGTTTTATCTTTGCATTCGATTTACACGATCAAAGAATTAAAAACAGAATTGAAAATGAAAAAATTATTAATAGGCCTGCTTTTTACCACCGGCTTTGCTTTTGCCCAGGATCCCGTAGAACTGGATCTTGAAGAAGCAGTAGCTTATGCGTTGGAGTATAAAGCAGAAGCTGAAAAGGCACGGCTGGATATTAAAAATGCCGATGCACGGATTGCCGAAGTAAGAGCGAATGCTTTACCCAACGTGTCTGCAAGTGCAAACACTACTTACAATCCGCTACTACAAGAGAATGTACTGCCCGGGGAGATCTTTGGAATACCGGGCCAGGATATAGCCGTGGCTTTTGGCAAGGAATGGACTTCCAATGCCAATGCCCAGTTAACACAAACACTTTTTAATCAGCAGGTGTTTACAGGTTTAAAGGCGGCAAAATCTACCAAGGAATTTTACCAGCTCAATGCGCAGCTTACTAATGAAGAAATTATTGAGCGGGTTGCAAATGCGTATTACCAGGTATATCAGGCACAGCAAATGTTGGAAAATCTACAAAGTAATCTAGAGCTTACAGAGCAGACAGTAGACATAGTAAAAGGTCTTTTTGAGAATGGACTTGCAAAGAAAATAGACTTTGACCGCAGTAAAGTAGCTCTCAACAACCTTATTGCCAACCGGCAGCAGGTGATAAATTCGGTAGCTCTTAGTGAGAATGCTCTAAAGTTCATGATAGGAATGCCTATTGCGCAGGAAATAAGTCTGCCCGAGCAAACATTTAAACCTGAAATCCTTCCGGAAACGAATATAGAAGAGGTTGAAAGAACAGAACTTCAGCTTTTGAACAAACAACTGGAACTGCTTAACTGGCAGAAAAAAGCAAGCCTGGCAGAGTTTTATCCTTCGGCAGCCCTTGTTGCTAATTACGGCTGGTTAGGACAGGGAGATGTTTTTCCTGTTGGAAATGGAGAAGATAAAGGGGTCTACTGGTCAGACCTTGCAGCTGTGGGCGTAAATATTAGCATTCCCATCTTTAACGGAGGGGCAACAAAATCCAGGGTTAAACAAAATCAGATCGAAATTGAAAAAGCTCGGGAAGACCTCAAAGATACCAAACTGGCAATGGAGCTGGCGCACGCCAATGCAGTTGCACAGTTAGAGAATAGCCTGCTTACAATTAGGACCCAGGAAGAAAATGTGGCACTCGCAAGAGAAGTGCTGGAAGATACTCAAAATAACTATGGTCTTGGCCTGGCAAGCCTAAATGATATGCTCGATGTGGAGAGAGATCTTGCCGCAGCGATGAATAATCTTACCAATGCCAGACTGGAATATAAACTTGCCGAGGTACAACTGTTGAGATCACAGGGACAACTAGAAATGCTTACTAATAAAACACTTTAAAATGAAAAAGAAAACCATCATCACCATATTAGCTTTGGCAGGAGTTGCTGTAGCTTTCTATCTGATCCTTCAGAATAACAAAAGCAAAAACGAGGCAGAATTAGAGATTGTAGCCCAAAAGAATACAGAGGTTGCTGTAAGGACCGCAACTGCTCAAAGTGAAAGTATAAATGGACAATTCACAGTAAATGGAACCTTTCAGCCTGAAACCCGCACAAATATTTCTGCAGAAATGGGGGGACAGGTTGTAGCGATCTATGTGGAAGAAGGTAGTGAAGTCAAAGCGGGACAGGTGATCGCAAAACTTTCCGGAGATAAAATCAATGTGAATGTCAATAACGCGAAAGCAAATTTGGATAATGCAGTTTCAACTTTTGAAAGATATGAAGCAGCGTATAAAACCGGCGGTGTTACTGCAGTCCAACTTGACCAGGCGCGTTTGCAGGTACAAAATGCAAGGGCTCAGTACGAATCTGCACAAATAAGTTCGGGAGATACTAGTGTTCGCTCCAAGTCTAACGGAATTGTGAATAAGAAAATGGTAGAAGCAGGAATGGTAGTAGGTGCCGGCACTCCAATTATTGAAGTAGTTAATATTTCATCTCTAAAACTCAGGGTAGAAGTTGATGAAGCTGTGGTAAGTCGCCTTAGAAGTGACGATACCGTAAATGTAGTACCCAGTGTGACTAAAGATACCATCAAAGGAAAGATCACTTTTATAGCCCCTGCTTCAAATGGAGCACTTAAATTCCCTGTAGAGATTACTGTAGATAATGCTGAAGGCCAAAGAAAAGCCGGAATGTATGCGACTGCTGTCTTTAATCAAACCGGAAAGGATAATGTTCTTACTGTTCCAAGAGAAGCTTTTGTAGGCAGTGTGAGTGACAATCTTGTATTTGTTGTAGAAAGCGGAACCGCAAAACTAAAAGAGATTCAAACTGGGATTAACTACGGAAATAAAGTACAGGTGACTGCAGGATTGAATGAAGGAGATGTAGTGGTGACCAGTGGACAAATCAACCTTACCGACAATACCGCGGTAAACATTATAAAATAAGAAAATGAAATTAGCAGAAATATCTATAAAAAGGCCCAGCCTAGTGATCGTAATGCTTGCATTGCTTATCATTGGCGGACTTTTCAGCTATAGTCAGCTTAATTATGAGTTGATCCCAAAATTTGAAGTAAAGGTGGTGACCGTGATGACTATTTATCCCGGCGCATCACCTGCCGAAGTCGAGAACACGGTGTCCCGTAAGGTTGAGGATGCAGTTTCTTCTCTTGAAAATATTAAAAAGATCCAGACCAAGTCTTTCGAGAGCTTATCTGTAGTGACTATTCAATTTAATAATGACGCCGATGTAGATTTCTTGTTGAACGAAGCTCAGCGTAAGATCAACTCTATACGTTCAGACTTACCTGAAGATATCGAAGAGCCATCACTTTCGCAGTTCTCCCTTTCAGACTTACCGGTTGTAAGTCTTGGGGTGACAGGGAATCTTTCAGAAAATGAGCTTTATGAGCTTATAGATCAAAAGATCCAGCCGGCTTTTTCAAGACTTCCTGGAGTTGCACAGGTGAATTTAGTAGGTGGACAGGAAAGAGAGATTAGGGTGAACCTTGATCCCAACAAACTAGAAGGCTACGGTCTCACTGTGCCCATGGTACAGCAAATCATTACGGCCTCCAACCTGGATTTTCCTACCGGAAACCTTACCACCAGGGAGAATACCACCCTTATTAGACTTTCAGGAAAGATCCAGTCTGTAGATGAGTTAAGAAATCTGGTGATCGCTTCTCAGGATGGACAAAATATTCGGTTAAATGATGTTGCTGAAGTTCAGGATACTCAAAAGGAAACGGAGAAGATTGCCAGAATTGACCGCCAAAGTACCATTTTACTCCAGGTTCAAAAACAAACAGATGCTAACGCGGTAACTGTGAGTGAGCTGGTACAGGAAAAAATGGCCGAGATAGAACAGCAATATGCAGAGCAGGGTATAGAACTTACCATGGCCAATGATACGTCAACCTTTACTCTTGCTGCGGCAGACTCTGTGATAAAAGACCTTTTAATAGCGGTAGGGCTTGTGGCTTTTGTGATGCTTTTCTTCCTGCACAGTTACAGAAACGCGCTAATTGTGATGGTGGCCATTCCAACTTCACTTGTCGCGACCTTTATTGGGATGCTACTTCTGGGCTATAGCCTGAACCTTATGAGCTTATTGGCACTCTCCCTGGTTGTGGGTATTCTTGTGGATGATGCAATTGTAGTCATTGAGAACATTCACCGCCATATGGAAATGGGAAAAAATAAAGTGCGTGCGGCCTATGATGGTTCAAAAGAGATTGGGTTTACCGTAACGGCAATTACCCTTGTAATTGTGGTGGTATTCCTTCCAATTGCGCTTAGTTCAGGTTTGGTTGCCAATATTATTGCACAATTCTGTGTGACCGTTATTATCGCAACTTTACTTTCATTGCTGGTTTCATTTACCGTAGTACCATGGCTTTTTTCAAGGTATGGAAAACTGGAATTGATTAGTGGAGACTCGTTCTTCGGAAAGATTATTCATAAGTTTGAAGCCGGTCTTACTTGGTTTACCGAACAAGTTACAAAGATCCTTAACTGGTCACTTGACAACAAGATCAAGACCTTTTTTATTGTTTTTGTTCTGTTTGTAAGCTCTATTACTCTGGTGGGTATGGGTTATATTGGATCAGACTTCTTCCCTAGAACAGACAGGGGTGAGTTTCTGGTACAACTGGAGATCGATAAAGATGCCTCTATTGAGGAAACGAATTTTATCACTCAGCAGGCAGAGAATTATCTTTCGCAGCTGCCCGAGGTGGAACGAATGATCACCACTGTAGGTCAATCCAGTAGTGGCGGAATGGGTGGAGCCCAGGCTACAAATTATAAGTCTGAGATTAATGTTACCCTGGTGGATAAATCTGAAAGGGAGGATAAGACCAATGTCTTTGCTGCTAAACTGACCCGTGCCCTTGAACAGGAACTGGTAGGAGCCAAGGTGACTACAGTACCTGTTGGAATTGTTGGGGCGGAACAGGCACCCTTACAAATGACCATTACCGGAAACTCATTTGAGGAAGCCATTACTTATGCTGAAGCAGCGGAAGAAGTTTTAAGAAATATTGACGGGGCTACAGAAATAGATATGAGTGTGGAGGAAGGAAACCCCGAAATTTCAGTAAATGTAGATCGGGACAAAATGGCTTCTCTAGGACTAAATGTTGCTGTAGTGGGGCAGACCCTCCGTACAGCCTTCAGCGGAAATACAGACAATAAATTCCGTACCGGAAGTACAGAGTATGATATTAATATCATCTTTGATGAAGCTTCCAGGAACAGTATTGAAGATGTAAAGAATATTCAATTTACAAACAACCAGGGGCAAAGAATTGACCTGGCTCAGTTTGCAGAAATCACTTATGAATCTGGTCCCTCTTTGCTGGAGCGATATGACCGTTCCCCTTCGGTAACTGTAATGGCACAAACTGTAGGTAGAACAACGGGAGCAGTAGCCCAGGAATGGGAAGAAAAACTCGCAAACCTAGAGAAGCCTAAAGGAGTAGCCTGGTCCTGGGGTGGAAACATGGAGAACCAGAGCGAAGGTTTTGGAACCCTGGGGATAGCACTTTTAGCTGCTATTATGCTTGTATACATGATCATGGTGGTATTGTATGATGACTTTGTAAAGCCGTTTATAGTGTTATTCTCCATTCCACTTTCCTTTATCGGAGCATTATGGGCACTTGCACTCACCAATAACAGCTTAAATATCTTTACCATCCTGGGAATTATTATGCTCATAGGACTGGTTGCCAAAAATGCCATTTTGTTAGTAGATTTTGCTAACCACAGACTCGCTCACGGGGAGAAGATTCGTGAGGCATTGATCCAGGCGAACCATGCAAGGCTTCGGCCAATTTTGATGACTACCATTGCGATGGTATTCGGGATGTTGCCAATTGCACTGGCATCTGGTGCGGCGGCAGAGATGAGTAACGGACTGGCCATCGTGATTATTGGTGGCCTATTGTCTTCGTTGTTCCTTACGCTGGTAATCGTCCCGGTGGTGTTCATGATCTTTGTGCGCCTTGAAGAGAAATTTAGCAAAAAAGAAAAGACCAATTATGAGGAGTTAATGGTAGCAGAATTCGAGCACATCCATCCCGAACATGAATTGGAATTTGACTAAGAAAGATAAGCCGACAGTCTCAGAACAGTCGGTTTTTTAGTCTTCCTGAATAATAAATTTTAAAAATAATGGATCTTTGAAAAAGCATACTTAAAATGGGAAATATGGAAAAAGATACCGAACTACTGGAAAAAGTTTCTGATCTGTTCATTGAGAACGGTGCTAAAACAGTAACTATGGATGATATTGCACAAGAATTAAAGATTTCCAAAAAAACTTTATACCAGAAATATGAAAATAAGGAAGCACTTTTGGAAGAAGTGCTGGCATATAAATTAGAAGTGGTATTAAGCAAAATGAAAAATTTGGATGAGACCATTGAAAATGCCGTGGAGCGAATGTTTAAAAGGGATTCTGATATTGAAAGAGCATCGAGGACCAATGATTCTATTATGCTCAGGCAACTAATTAAATACTATCCGCAGATCTTTAATAAGCATATGCTTTATTTCTCTCAAAAGCTTTCGGAGATTCTGATTCATAATATTCAAAGAGGCAGAAAACAGGGGCTATACCGGGAGAACTTTGATGAGAAGATTTTTTCTAAACTATACTTTCAAATGACTATGACCTATGATAATTCTGCATTTCTTGATACCAAAGAAATTTCCAGAGCTACTTATCAGCAGGAAGCCTTAATGTTATATATGAATGCTATTACAACTGAAAAAGGAAAAGAATGTATGAAGAAATTGTTAGAAGAATAGGCAGACTTAAATTAGGATTAACATAAATGAATATAAAATACATTTGAATTTTAGCGGAAATGGACAACAATAATCTTAAAGAAGATAAAGATTTTCGAAACCTTATAGAAGATGAACTCAATATTTATAATAGTATCGAGGTTATCAAATCAAAAACCTTGGAAGAACTTTATCTGACAAGACCAGAAATTGATTTATTTCTAAATAAATTCGAAGACACCTATGATGTATATTTAGAAGAATGGGAGTTAAACCTGGAGATAAAATTCGGAGATTTTATGAAGAAACTTTTGAATATCATTAATGGTAATTAAAAATATGTTACTTAAAATTTTTTGACCATACTATAAAATTTCAATTTTTTCGACCAAATTATTTTGGTAGTTGTCTCAAGACTTTTTCCTAGAGCTCCTGTTTTTCATTAAATTATATATAGTGAGAAAGCAAGAGGATGACACGCTGCGCCATGTCATGGGTTCTTCCCCCACTGTTTATAAGAGATTCAAAAATCCATTTTAGAAGTTTATTAGAAAATTTACTACAATCCCTTGAAAAACTTTTTTAAGTGCTGACCCTTTTAGTAAAAAGAAGTTTTTATCTAAATATAAATCTGTTTTACGACTGTTTCTGTGCTTCCTTAGCGTAAAAATCTGCAATTTGTTGAGCGTAGTCCATTGAAGATTTACCTATATAGCCAAGGAACATCTTTTCGGTACTATGGGCAGTTATTTGCATTATTAAAGGGGTCGGCAATTTTCCATACGTATTGGTAGCAAATGATCTCCTGCACACGTGTGAACTCATTAACTGCCACTTTGGAAAAGATCCTTTAACTTTTCGTTTTTCCCCTTTTTGCTTCCTCTTTCCGTTTTCATCTTTTGGAATTATTTTTCCATATTTATCCACCATTTCTATTTTCGTTCCCGGAATTTCTTGGTCAATTCCTGCTTCCTTGCATAATTGTTTTAGTAGTTCATTAAATTTTTGTAGGGAAATGTTATAAGGGAGACCTTCTTTCAAAATGTCCTTGGTTACTGGAAGAACTGGGATTGTAACCTGTTTGCCGGTCTTCTGCTGTTTTAGTTCGATAACTTCAAGTCCATGTCTTGTAACAAAATTATATTCAGTCAAGTTAAGAAGGTCCTGGCCTCTTTGTCCGAGATTGCAGCCGAGTAGGAGCCATTTTCTCACATTTATTAATGATTGGCTGGTAAGAGGGGTCCCTTCAATTTTCTTGAGTTCTTCGAGACTGAGATATATAATATATTTGTTTTTTGTTTTGCCTCCTTTTACCTTTTTGAGTTGCGGACTAATTGTGAGACCATTAATTTCGGCATCAGCACAGACAGTCTTCAAATCATCTATTTTCTTTTTTGAGTAGCTTTCTGAATAATTCCTCTTATTAAGCATCCATTCAAGAAAATCCTTACCGAATTTGATATTTACGTCCTGGACCTTTAGCCTTTTTTTGCCCTGGTAAGTTTTAATGATTTTTAGAAGGTTATTATAAGAGTCAATACGGTTTTTAGAAAGACCTAACCCTCCTTTTGAATTTGCCCGTAGCCCAGCAGTATCGATTATATATTGAATAGCATCTACTAAATGATCACTTTTTGTCTCTCCTGCCGGATTTAAGTTGCCGTTAAAAATATCGATCTGTTTTTGAAGCCACTCTCCGCTAATCTCACCCGGTTCAGCTTCGTCATACCAATCTATTATTTGGTTCTTGAGATCTCTCAACCTTCTATTAAGGTTTTTCATTTCGGGAGAATTCCGTTTTACTCCTTCTAGTATTGGACTTGTTTTGCCAATACCAGATAAAATACAATTTGAAAGATTTACAATTTTTCCGGTGCTTTTAGTGTAGTCATGTTTCCTGCCATGGATAAAGCGAACATAAATAGATACGGGATCTTCTTTTCCTCTGATGATAAACTTCACTGTAGCCATGGCAAAATTATTTATTATAAAAATAAACCTTTCCCGACACTTTCCCGACATCCATTGAAATTAAACAAGATTATTTACTGTGGAAAAATATTGTAGACCACTAAAAATCAGCTATTAAAGGATGTAACTAAACAATAGGCTTTAACTAAAATAAAATTCAATATCCCGCTCCGAGTACAGAAACCCTTGTTAATCTTTTGATTCTCAAGGGTTTTTTAGTTTACGTCTTTCGCCTGTCCATTTTTTCTGTTAGAAAATGGGGGAATTCCCTTATAGGTTTTTGTAGCAGGGCACTGTAATTTGATTGCAAATCTTTTAGCATGTTAAATCAATCCTATCGTATTTGGCGGTCTCTTCTTCTTATTTCTAGTGTAGCCCTTGCGGTGTACGTAGTTCTTAAATATACTGCTTAGGTGAGAAAGGGGTAGGTTGCCCGTAATTTTTTGATTTCTTTTAGAAAAGAACAGACCTAAAAGTTTATTTTAGCTTTTTTCTCTTTCAACTTTTCCTTTTCATGATAGATTCGCAGGAGCCTTCTACCAATTGTCCTGATTTTAAAGAATTAGCCTCCTCTATAGTATCTCCTATTAGAGAACCCGTCTTGATTGTAAGGGAGGATGGGGAAATTCTTGCAGCAAATGAGAGCTTTTGTTCAGAGTTTTCTATTCAAAGCATTTCCTTAGTTGGCAATAATATTTTTAGTTTTTCAAAGGGCCTTTGGGCACAATGTGGATTGAGGGAATACCTCAAAACACTGTGGGACCAGCCCGATCCGAAAGTCAAGCAAAATTTATATCTTCCTACTGTTGATCAAAACTATATTCCTGTTTGGATCAATGGAAATCCATTAAACTTTTATAATGAGGAACCAAAGCTTTGTCTGCTTTCCTTTGAGATCATAGGAGATCAATGGAATGGTGAAATTGATTATAGGAAACTTCTTAACGAGGTACTTTCTGAAGCTCCGGCAATGATGTGTATCTTGAGAGGACCTGAGCATATATTCGAGTTGGCCAATGAAAAATATTTTCAACTGGTAGGCAATAGGGAAATCATAGGTAAGACGGTAAGAGAAGTCTTGCCTGAGGTGGAAGGTCAGGGACTCCTGGAAATTTTGAACGACGTCTACCACTCAGGGAAAGCATACATAGGGAAAGAATTTTCTGTTGACCTGGCTGATGGAAAAGAGCTAAAAAACTCTCTACTGGATTTTGTTTATCAGCCTATAAAGGATAGTTCGGGAAATGTAGAAGGTATTTTCGTTCATGCCATAGATGTAAGTGAAAAGGTGCTCAATCGCCGTGCCCTTGAAAACAGTGAAAAAGAACTGAGAAATGTGATCGACACTGTGCCGGTAATTGTCTGGCTCACCAATCCTGAAGGTCAGGGCGTTTTCTTTAATAAGAACTGGTATAGTTACACCGGTCAAACTTATGAAGACTCGAGAGGCCATGGCTGGATGACTGCTGTTCACCCAGATGATCGTGACCAGGTAAAGAAAAATTTTCTCGATGCAAATCAAAAGCAGAAAGAATTTAGCCTGGCCTATAGATTAAGAACAAAATCTGAGAAATACCGCTGGGTAATTGATAGAGGAAGGCCAAAATTTGCATCAAATGGAGATTTTCAAGGTTATATTGGAAGTGTGCTTGATGTACATGAAGATAAGATAAAGGAGCAGATCATAAAGGAAAAGGAGCATCGTACCAGAAGCATTGTAGAGGAAGCGACGGTGGCCACCGGAGTTTATGTTGGAGAAGATATGCGCATCGAATTTGCAAACGATGCCATGCTTGAATTATGGGGTAAGGAGCGCAGTGTAATAGGGAAACCTCTGGAAGAGGCATTGCCAGAACTAGAAGGACAGCCTTTCCATGGTCTGCTTCAGGAGGTATTTCATACCGGGAAGACCTACTGGGGAAAAGAAGATAGAGTAGATCTTGAGAGAAACGGACAGTTACAAACCGGCTTTTTCAATTTCACGTATAAGCCACTGCGAGACGGAGAGGGAAAGATCTACGGAATTCTGAATATGGCCTTAGATGTCACCGAGATGGTAGAGTCACGAAACCTGCTCCGGGAGAGAGAGCAGCATTTCAGGTTGATGGCAGATCTTATGCCCGAGAAAGTACTAAACACCGATGCAAAAGGGCGAGCGGTTTATTTTAACCAGAACTGGCTGGAATTCACAGGAAAAACAAGTGAGGAATTAAAACTAGTAGATTGGAAGAAACTCGTACACCCAGAAGAGCAGAAAGAGTTCGCCAGGAAATGGGAGGCATCAATATCAACAGGTCATGGTTTTGAAATGGAATTGCGACTTAGAGACAGAGAGGGTAAGTATCTCTGGCATCTGAGCAGAGCAGAAGCAGTAAAAGAAGAGGCCGGAGAAATATTGATGTGGATAGGCACAAACACAGAAATTCAGCGGCTAAAGGAGGAAGAAAAAAGGAAGGGAGATTTTTTAAAGATGGTGAGCCATGAGCTTAAAACTCCCGTAACTTCAATAAAGGGTTATGTGCAGCTTCTTTTAAATATTCTTAGAAAGGAAGAAGATCAACCTGCATCTACCTTACCTATTAAACCCTCGTTAGAAAGAATAGATAATCAGATCGTTAGGCTTACACGACTAATCTCCGAAATGCTGGACCTTTCTAGACTTGAAGAACATCAGCTGGAACTTCAAAAGGAAATTTTTTGTGTCAATGATCTGGTTGTGCAAACCGTGCAGGATATCCAACTCACCAATACTCAACACAAGATTGAAATCTTTCATTCCTACAGGTCCAGAGTGAATGCCGATAAAGACAGAATAGGGCAGGTGCTCATAAATTTTGTTACCAATGCGATCAAATATTCCCCTGAGAGTCAATATATCGAAATTCACGTATTACAGCCAGAGGAAGGAAAGATTGCAGTGAGTGTTCGGGATAAGGGGATAGGAATTGACGTGCGCGACCAGAAGAATATATTCAAACGCTTCTATAGAATTGGAAGAGAGAGTGAAGATACCTATTCCGGTTTTGGGATAGGCCTTTATCTCGCAGATGAGATTATTGAAAGGCACAAGGGACAAATCATTGTCAAAAGCGAAAAAGGAAAAGGTTCAGATTTTAGTTTTATTCTTTCAGAATATTCACCTAATAAACAGTACGATGAGTAAACACAGAATTCTTGTAGTAGATGATGATTCCGGAATAGGAGAGATGCTTAAAACTTTGCTGGAATATTATGGATATCAGGTGACAGTTACAGCAAAACCAGAGGAGACAGAAGAACTCATTGTTCGTGAAAAAATTGAGCTGGTTATGCTGGATATGCTCATTTCTGGAGTGAATGGGACAGACGTTTGTAAAGGCATTAGACAAAATCCTAAAACCGCGGATACCCCGGTGCTCATGATGTCTGCCTTACATGATGCCGATAAAAAATGCAGGGAAGCGGGGGCAGATGATTTCATTGCAAAACCATTTGAGATGGATGATCTCACTAAGAAAATATCTGAAGTATTAAACGATAGAACTTCCTAGGTTGCTGATTTCCTATTCTTAATTTTAACAGCTTTTTCTGGGGCATCTGTAATTATACCAGTTACCCCGAGATCGATCATTTTGTTTATCATCTTTTCCTCATTGACTGTCCAGGAAAAGATCATGTATCCCTGTTCCAATAAGTTGAGCACTTCGGATTGTTCCTGCATGAGTGAAAAATGCGGTGCAATAGCCTCGGGTTTAATATGTAATTTTTGGAGTTCTTCAGGTATTGATCCTCCGGCTATCAGGTACGAAATTTTAAGAGGAGAATTGTTTTCGTTAAATAGATTTAGAAGTACTGGGTCAAAAGAAGATATAAAGACCCGGTGGGAAATTGGAAAGGCTTCTATTACTTGCATGATTACAGACATGAACTCCTCGGGCAGAGGTTGGGAAATGTTATATTCTGATACTTCCGATTTTAGTTCCAGGTGATACGTGGGTGGTGCTATACGCTGTGCTTTCACCTCATTCTCTATAACCTGAATCACTTCTTCAAGAAGCGGTTTAGTTTTGGGCTTTTGTATGTTTTCAAAACTTTCAGGATCGGGGGCGGATTTTATTTTGAACTTTCTGATCTGCTCATAATCCATTTTAAAAAGCAGGAGATCTCGTTCTTCATTTCTTCTGATGTTTTTACCGTTGGGTTTAAACATGTAGCCTGCGTCCATGTACGGTTCATGAGAGATTACCACTTTTCTGTCCCTTGAAAGCACCAGGTCCATCTCTATACCGTCGGCACCTAGGCTCAGGGCGTTTAAAAAACCCTCTAAAGTATTATCGGGAAAGGAGACAGGATTTCCTCTATGGCCGATGATCTGAACATTATTTTTGTGGTGCTTTTTCACCTGCATTGTTATATAGTACAAGTTAAGAAGGAGTGTTGATAAACTTCAAGAGTCAGTCTCTAAAATTAAGATTCTGCTATTTGTCTTTTAATAAAAAAGTGCCGCTCCTTCAGGAACGACACTTCTTTAAAGAAATAAAGGATTTTTAATAGCAGGCTCGTCGTCGCCTCTCGTTCAGCCCTGGGCCACCAATTTTGAAGATGACACCTACAATCAACTGGTTGATTCGTGCATCATCAAAATAAGCTCTGTTCACACCATACTCAGACCGAACGATATCCAGATTCTGGACCTCTGCGTTAGAAAGGGAATGTTCGTAGCGAACATCAATTCCAAACCGTCCAAATTCCACTTTAGCACCTATCTGAGCATTAATAGGGGTATTCTGAACAACAATGGGATCTTCTAATTCATTTCCCATCAAGGCAGAATCAAGAATGTTGGAATAAGAGGGGCCTGCAAAAATGTCCAATGGTCCCCACACATTATAGCCTATCATCAAAGGGATATCAAACTTTTGCACCGAATAAGTGGAAGTCTTTTCGGGAAATTCGAAATCCAGTTCCAACGAAGTATACACCACTTCGGGCCTGATGAAAAATTTTCCAAAATTGACCTGACCGAAAACTCCACCATGAAAACCATATGCAGGAGTGCCTTCAATAGTCTCATCCCAGTTTCCTACTCCAGAGCTTTCCCCTGTTATTTGTCCCCCCATGGAATAATTCACACCTCCCTTTAATCCATAACTAAATTCCTGTGAGAAGGCAGAGGAAATGAGGCTGAAGAATATTCCCAGCCCTACTATACATTTTTTCATAAGATTTGGTGTCTTGATATAACTACAAATAAAAAAGAAAATAGCTGTTTCCTCCAACTATTTTTCACACTTATAACGTTCGCAAAGTAAAAAAATTGGCCTATGCCTTGAATAGGCCGAGAAAAATAAGAAAGCTGCTCATTAAAAGCAGCCTTATTGTGAAAGATTTCTCTTATTGCTCTATCTGGTCGTCGGTTTCATGAATTTCTTCATCGATCTCCTTTTCCAGTTTCTCTGCACCCTCTTCAACCTTCTTTGCAGCACGGCGAGTGCCATCTTCTACATCTTCACCAATTGCTTCAAGAGCATCTTCAGTTTTTTCCTGAGTGGTTTCCCTGCAGGAAAAAGTAGCAAAACCTAATGCTACCGTAACAAGAACTAACATCAACTTTTTCATATCCTTCATTTTTAAATTAAAAAAAGCCATAAGAAATCTTATGGCTTTTAAATTTATTCGAGGTTATAAACTACTGCACATCGTCAGTTTCGTTAACCTCTGCCTCGATTTCCTCACCGGCTTCTTCACCAGCCTGCTCTATTTCGTTTCCGGCTTCTTCAAGACCAGATTCTACATCCTCTCCAGTTTCTTCAAGGTCAGTTTCTACTTCTTCTACGTTGTTTTCCACATTTTCTTCAGTAGTTTCTCTACAAGAGTAGATAGACAAAGTAAATGCGGCAACCAGTAATCCTAAAAATAATTTTTTCATGTTAGTATGTTTAATTAGTTAAAACAAATTTAAACTATTTTTTATATATCCAAAGAAGTCTTTGCATAAAGTGCAACAAGAGATGCTTAGGTACCTATGGGTTACGGTTTTTGCTAAGATAATCCATGATTGTTTCAGTCGCACCGCGCTTGTTTGCAATATAATTTGCCGCCATAAGACCCAATTGTTTCCTGAGGTTTTTATCTGCTACCAAATCCTTGAAGGTCTCTGTGGCAGCTTCGGAATTTTTAACTGAAAAAAGAGCTCCGACTCTTAACAATTCTGCTGCCTCCGGAAATTTGCCGTAGTGCTTACCAATTATGATTGGCACTCCAAATGCTGCAGGTTCAAGTACGTTGTGAAGGCCAGTATTTCCAGATGCCCCTCCTACAAAAGCAATATCGGCATAGCTGTAAATCCTGGTAAGCAGGCCTATAGTATCGATGATGAATACTTTCTTCTCCTTCAGGTTTTCACCTTCCCATTCTGAATATTTTACTGAAGGGACCTCCAGTTTGGCTTCTAATTCTTTGATCCTGAAATTCTTTATTGTATGTGGCGCTATAATAAATTTTGCTCCAGTTTCATCTGAATTGATAAATTCCAGGATCAGATCTTCATCTTCGGGCCAGGTACTTCCGGCAACGATGCAGAGATCTCCGTTTACAAATTCTTCTATAAAATCTAGATGATTATCCTGTGACAATTGGGCAAAGACCCTGTCATATCTGGTATCCCCACTTACTACAGCATTGCTAAAGCCCATTTCCTGAAGAAGCTCAAGCGAGCTATGATTCTGAAGAAAAAAGAAGTCAAAGGCAGACAGGTATTTGCGCATCCATTTTCCATAAAACTTGAAAAACGCCTGGTCTATTCTAAAAGCACCCGAGATTAACAGGCTCTTGATCCTGCGTGTTGCAAGTTCGTCCAAAAAATTTGGCCAAAACTCATATTTTACGAACATCACCAATTCCGGGTGTACGAGGTCTAGAAATCTCCTGACATTCTTCCTCGTGTCCAGAGGTAGATATGTCACCACATCGGCTAACGAGGATGCTTTCTTCACTTCATATCCTGAGGGAGAAAAAAAGCTTACTACAATCTTGTGGTCTGGAAATTGATGCCGTAGCTCCTTGATTACCGGCACTGCCTGTTCATATTCTCCAAGAGAAGCTGCATGGATCCAGATGGTGCTGTCACTGTTGTTAATTTCAGCGGCAAGGTGTTCAAAAAGACCTAGTCTTCCTTCTGTAAATAAATTTAATTTATCATGCAATCTTCCTGCAACGGGAAGGAGCTTTTCAGCAGAACTAATAACGAAATCGTAAAGAAACTTCAAGATGAGGAATTTGAGGTGCTAAATTAAGAAAATAGCATTGGCAAAAGTGGCATTCTTCGTATTTTCGTAACACAAAATTAAGTAATGAAAAAAATACAAATGGTTGACCTTAAGGGTCAATATGAGAAAATAAAAGAGCAGGTAAATACTTCGGTTTTAGAGGTAATAGATACTACCTCTTTTATAAACGGTCCCGAAGTTCATGCTTTTCAGAAGGAACTGGAAGATTACCTTCAGGTAAAACATGTGATTCCCTGTGCAAATGGTACCGACGCTTTACAGATAGCCATGATGGGTCTGGGGCTTATACCCGGCGATGAGGTGATCACTGCCGATTTTACCTTTGCGGCGACGGTAGAGGTCATTGCCCTGCTACAACTCACACCGGTGCTGGTGGATGTAGAGCCAGATACTTTTAATATTGATCCCAATGCTATAAGAAGAGCTATAACTCCTAAAACAAAGGCAATTGTACCAGTACATTTGTTTGGGCAGACTGCAAATATGGACGCCATTATGGAAATAGCAGAGGAACACGACCTTTTTGTTATTGAAGATAATGCGCAGGCAATAGGTGCAAATTTCCATTCAAAGGGCGGTGCTATCAGGAAGACAGGAGCCATAGGACATGTGGGCTCAACTTCGTTTTTTCCATCCAAAAACTTAGGCTGCTATGGAGATGGAGGAGCTATTTTCACCAATGATGAAGCTCTTGCACATAGCATTAGAGGAATTGTAAATCACGGCATGTATGAACGCTATCATCACGATGTGGTTGGCGTGAATTCAAGACTTGACAGTATTCAGGCAGCAGTGCTTCGTGCTAAACTTCCAAACCTGGACACGTATAATAAAGCGAGGCAGAAGGCTGCCAGGAAATATTCTGAAGCCTTAAATGATATCAATGGAATTACTGTTCCGTATACTGAAAACTCTGATGATACTCATGTCTATCACCAGTACACCATTAAAATTGCCGATGGAAAGCGTGATGCTTTAGCCCAATACCTCTCAAAAAAGGATATTCCTTTTGGTATTTATTATCCTATTCCTCTGCACAGTCAGAAGGCTTACAAGGATGAACGCTATAATGAAGCCGATTTCCCTGTTACCAACCAACTGGTAAAGGAGGTAATTTCTCTCCCGATGCACACAGAACTGGATGAGGAGCAAATTTCATATATTACGGGTGCTATAAAAGATTTTTTTAATCAATAGAAACTTATGAAATATTTTCTTTTTGCCTGCAGCCTGTTATTCACTATAGTAGTCGCTGCTCAGGATACTTACATCCACAGCGGAAAATTTCTAGATACGAAGACTGGAAAAGTACACAATGAAAAGACCATTATAGTTTCAGGAGACAGAATAAAAGAAATAAGAGATGGGTTTATACAACCTGCAAATCCTGGCGATAGTTTGGTTGACCTGAAAGATATGTTCCTGCTCCCTGGCTTGACAGATATGCATGTGCATCTTGAAAGTGAAACCAATCCGTCGAAATACCTGGAGCGTTTTACAAACGATCCGGCAGATGATGCTTTTAACGCTGTAGGTTTCGCAGAAACTACATTATTGGCTGGATTTACCACAGTGCGCGACCTGGGAGGTACAGGGGTGAATATTTCTCTTCGCAATGCGATCAACAAAGGTAAGGTGAAGGGGCCAAGAATCTATACTTCAGGAAAATCTCTTGCCACTACAGGAGGTCACGCAGATCCTTCTAATGGAATGAACCGACAGTTTACCGGAGATCCGGGTCCAAAAGAGGGGGTCGTGAATAGCGTGGATGACGCGAGAAAGGCTGTGAGGCAGCGATATAAAAATGGAGCCGATCTCATCAAGATCACTGCAACCGGAGGAGTGCTGAGTGTTGCCAAAAGCAGTTCCAATCCACAATTTACATTAGAAGAGATCAAGGCCATTACAGATATTGCTAAAGACTACGGGTTTCATGTAGCGGCACATGCCCATGGAGATGAAGGTATGCAGAGGGCAATCAAGGGAGGTGTAACTACAATTGAACACGGGACGCTAATGAGCGATGCGACAATGGATCTTATGAAAACACATAGCACCTACCTCGTCCCGACCATCACCGCAGGAAAGGAAGTGACAGAAAAAGCTGAGATCCAGAATTATTATCCCGAACTGGTAGTGCCAAAGGCACGGGAAATTGGTCCACAGCTGCAAAGCACTTTTGGAAAAGCATATAAGAAAGGAGTTAAAATTGCGTTTGGGACCGATGCAGGAGTTTTTGAACACGGTAAAAATGCAAAAGAATTTGGGTATATGGTAGAGGCAGGAATGCCAGCTCTTGAAGCAATTCAGAGTGCCACAATAGTGCCGGCAAAAATTCTGAATCTTGAAAATGAACTAGGACAAATTGCACCTGGATTCTTCGCCGATATCATTGCCGTAAAGGAAGATCCAACAAAGAATGTGAAAACTCTCGAGGAGGTGCATTTTGTGATGAAAGCAGGGGAAGTCTATAAGAAGTAGTGCCTAGTAGGCATCGAGATATTTGGCTCAACAAATCCTCTGTTTGGAAAAAAACTCCGGAAGTCTTAAATACCTCCGGAGTTTTTTATTGTATCAACCGGGTTTAATCAGTCTTAATCATTATTCCTGGTTCGTTCTTAGATTTCTGCCGAACTTACCTGGGCATTTCTGTCGATCTTCTTGACCAGTCCCTGCAGTACTTTTCCTGGTCCTACCTCAATGAATTCCGTAGCTCCATCTTTGATCATGTTTTGAACACTTTGCGTCCATTTTACAGGAGCTGTTAATTGTAAAATAAGGTTCTTCTTTATTTCCGAAGCATCGGTCATTGCAAAGGTGGAAACATTCTGATATATTGGGCAAACAGGTTTTGCAAAATTCGTTTCTTCAATAGCAGCCGCGAGTTCTTCCCTGGCGGGTTCCATTAGGGGAGAGTGGAAGGCACCTCCAACTGGTAAGATCATGGCACGTCGCGCTCCTCTTTCTTTTAGCTCTTCACAGGCTCTTTCAACGGCCAGTAAGTCTCCCGAGATCACCAGTTGCCCCGGACAATTATAATTTGCAGCTACCACTGTACCCTTAATATCAGCACAAACAGCTTCCACCAAATGATCTTCCAATCCTAATACTGCAGCCATTGTTGATTCTTCCAGTTCACAGGCCTTCTGCATGGCCATTGCCCTCTTAGAGACCAGCTTTAACGCATCTTCATATTCCAAAACTCCGTTGGCAACAAGTGCCGAAAATTCTCCCAGAGAGTGCCCCGCAACCATATCAGGATCAAAGGAAGCTCCCAATACCTTGGTGAGGATAACTGAATGCAGGAATACAGCCGGTTGCGTCACCTTAGTGCGTTTCAGGTCTTCATCAGTTCCTTCGAACATGATATCGGTAATGGGGAAACCTAATATCTCATTGGCTTTTTCAAAGAGTTCTTTTGCAAGAGGAGATCTTTCGTAAAGATCTTTGCCCATTCCTTTAAACTGGGCTCCCTGTCCCGGAAAAACGTATGCTTTCATAACTTTATTGATTAGGCTTGCAAAATTAATAAAATAAAAAACCTTACAGTTTCAGCCTGTAAGGTTTCTGAATTTTCCTCTTTTTAAAGGTTCAATTTTCCTTTTTCTCCAATGTCCTGTCGCTCACCGGTTAAGGCTCCAATGCCCATTTTTAGAAGGGTCACGTACTTATTCACCTTAGAATCCCAGAAGTAAGCCTCTACTGGGCGTACTTTAATTGCAGTGAGATTAGGATCGTCAACCCCGTCAAACCAGTTATCACTGGTGGAGTTGTAAAGATCCTTTAGAACGGACCGGTCTTTAGTGATCTCAGCCTCTCCATAAATCGTTAGGAACTCGTTGTCATCTGGGTCGCTGTACAGAAGATGTACATTTTTATTGAGCTGTAGATTATTATTATGGTCACTATTGCCCATGCTTATGAACCAGATATTACCTTTGTCATCTACTTTTTTGGTCCTCATCGGGATCGCGTTGATGGGCTTCTTTTCCAGCCCTGTGACCATCATGGCCACCTTTATATCATCTACCAGATCTCTGAGTTTCTCCCAGGATTTTTCTTTATTCAGGTTTTCGGTACTCATATCAATTTTTTATTTATGTTCTTAAATATAATTGAAATGAGAGGGCTCTTCCACTAAAGAACTGCTAAAACTGCCAGTGCGCCTGTTAAGATTATGAAAAGCCTGCGATGACTTTTTTTACCTGCGGAAGATAGCTGCTCCCAAAAATATTGAGGTGCACCAGGAGGTAATACAATTGCCACATCGAAAGTCTTTCTTTCCATCCCGATTCAAGCGGAAAAGCAGAATGATATATTTGAAAGACATCTTCGGGAAAACCTCCAAAAAGCTTCATCATCGCCAGGTCCATTTCCCGGGGGCCATAACAAACAGCAGGATCTATGAGACAGGGCAGGCCTTCCTGGTTGACAAGATAATTTCCGCTCCAAAGATCTCCGTGAATGAGGGCGGGAGGTTCATTGGGTATTTCCAGGGCGATGTTTTTAAAAACACGGGAAAGATTCTGGAGTAAAAATCCTCTTTCTGATGCCATTTTTATTTGCGGTTCCAATCGTTGATGAATATAAAAGTCGGCGGCCGAACTTTCAGCATTGTTGTATTGAGCAAGACTGCCAATATAATTTGAAGATGGAAATCCGAAATTTATGGAAGTGTTTCTGTGAAGCTGAGCAAGTTGTTGACCAAATACCTCCCAAAAATGCACTTTTTGAGACCCTTCTTTTTTGTACTCCAGCAGGAGATAAGCAGACTCTTCAATTTGTCCCACGGCAAAAACTTCTGGGGCATCTAAAGCTTTGGCAATTTTCAGCGCGTCCAGTCCCGCTTTCTCTGCAGCGAACATACCGGGGAACTTTGTGGCAGAATTTATTTTAATAACCCTTTCACCTTCAGAGGTCCGTAAAAGATAAACCCGATTAATACTTCCGCCGGCGAGGGAAATGCTAGTCTTTACCTGGAAATTGTGTTGCTCTCCAAGTTGTTTTATTACCTTTTCGTCATTCTGAACGCTCATAAGTGAGATAGGTAAAGGCATAGTTGTGGCGCTCGTCTTCCGAATGTTTTTCAGAAGCTGTGAGTTTCCATTTATCCTTGTCTATTTCAGGAAAAAACGTATCGGCTTCAAAAGTGCCATGAACCCTTGTAAGCTCAATGCAATCTGCCTTTTCCATAGCCAGTTCATAGATCTCACCGCCCCCAATGACAAAGGCTTCCTCTTCATTGTTTACAAGCTCGAGAGCTTCATCTAAAGAATGTACTACTATAGTATTAGCTGGTTGATAATCCTTCTTGCGGGTGATGATGACATGTTTTCGGTTAGGCAACAACTTTGGAAAGGTTTCAAAAGTTTTGCGGCCCATGATGATGGTGTGGCCGGTAGTAAGTTGCTTAAACCTCTTGAAATCATCTGGCAAATGCCATACAAGATCTTTATCCTTGCCAAGTTCATTTCCTTCTCCAGCCGCTGCAATTATGGTGATTTTTGCCATTTTTCAAGTGTTAGTAGGTTGATCGGGATCTATGGGGCGGGGTGTGGTAGGAGGAATGTAGGGTTCTTCTTTATGGGGTAAGGGATGATCCCGCTCTACTTTCTTCTGAAGTTCGGCAATCTTTCTCTGCTGTTTCGCCACGAGCCGTTCCACCTGTTCATTCTCCCAGGCCCTTCCGAAGAATTTATTGGTCACAAACACATTGAAAACGTGAATGAGAAAAATGATTGCCCATAAGATGATCGCCCATACAAACCAATCGATGCCAAAGGGATTGATATCTGTGCCAATCTCGAAAATGACGTTGAGGAGGATCAATATTACAGCGCCAAATAAAAAGACTATAAAGTGCTGGTAGAGCCTTCTTTTTTGCCTCGCCCTTAGCTGCGCCCTTTCAATTAACTCCCGTTGTTCGGGATCGATCTTGGAAGAAGTATTATTTTTTGACATCATTTTATGATCTATTTTAGTAAGGATCTCAAATTTATTGATTTTACTTCGGAATAATTCCCGCAAATGAAGAATTTTAAGAAACAGTTTCCGCTGCTTGAGCAGTACACTTACCTTAACGCAGCTGCTTCAGGATTACTTTCTGAAGCCTTACTTGATTTTAGACAGGAGCACGATCTCGATTTTTTGATTGGAGGCAGCCTTTTTAGAGAACAGCGGAATGAGGTATTTCTACTGGCTAGAAAAGCGGTTGGCGGCCTGTTTGGATGCGCCCCGAACTTGGTGGCTTTAACGCCTAATTTTTCCCTGTGTTTTAATCTCCTTATGGCTGGTATAGATCCCAGTAAAAAGGTGCTCTTGTTAAAGAACGATTACCCGGCTGTGAACTGGACCGTGACCTCTCGGGGATTTGACGTGTGTTATGCAGAGATCAATGAAGATCTCGAAAAGAATATAGCTGAGGCAGTTGCAAAGGAGCGGCCAGATATTTTTGCTTTTAGTCTGGTGCAGTATATCGACGGCATCAAGATGGACCAGGAGTTTTTAAAGCAGCTAAAATCGCAATATCCCGCGTTGCTTCTCTTTGCTGATGGTACGCAATATTGCGGCACCGAAAGCTTTGACTTCTCAACATCTGCCCTGGATGTTCTTGGAGCCAGTGCTTATAAATGGCTGAATGCCGGCTACGGAAATGGTTTTTTCCTGTTCAAAGATCATATGCAGGAGCTCTTTACTTCTGAAAATCTTGAGGTAAAAGAGCTTCAAAGCAGGAACAAGCCTTATCACGGCAGCTTTATCGGAAAATTTGAGCCAGGTCACCTGGATACGCTTAACTTCGGAAGTTTAAAAGTTGCTGTTGATCTTATAAAGCAGGTAGGGATGGAGGAAATCGAGACGCGAATTAAAGACCTCTCTAAGCTCGCTAAACAGAAGCTTTCTGAAAAAGGTATGCTGGAAAATTCGGTTGTTAACCGGAAGCAGCATTCTTCCATTTTCAATATTAAAGGAGACGAGAAATTGTTTCAGAAATTTAGTGGCAGCAGGATCATCTGCTCTCAAAGAGGAGATGGCATAAGAGTTAGTTTTAATTATTTCAATACTGAGGCTGATCTTGATCAACTGCTAAAACAAATAAATTAATGCTAGTCAAAAATGGCATTTTTGACTAGCATTAATTTTCTATCTCTTAGGTTAAACGAATGAATAAAAAAAAGGCCTCACGGGTTTTCAAATCCTGGAGGCTTTTCTGTATTATAGAAGAAAGATACCTTTTGTTTCTAGTTCCTGTCGCATTTCCTCTGGCCAAATGCTTACCTGTACCTCTCCAATGTGGTTTTTTCTAAGCAGAAACATACAAAGTCTTGACTGCCCAATTCCGCCGCCAATAGTTTGAGGTAATTTTCCTTGCAGTAGTTCCCGGTGATAATGGAATGCTGTTCTGTCTTCTGCCTTCCTTATCTTTAACTGCTCTTCTAGTACCGCTGCATCTACTCTTATTCCCATAGAGGAAATCTCAAATGCCTGCTCCAGGACAGGGTGCCATACCAGGATGTCCCCGTTAAGACCTTTGGTAGTAGCCGAAGTTGGAGTACTCCAGTCATCATAATCTGGCGCACGCCCATCATGCGGCTCTCCACTTCCAAGTACCCCTCCGATCCCCATTAAAAAGACAGCTCCAAATTCTCTTGTTACACGATCCTCTCTTTGTTTAGGAGAGAGATGAGGATAGCTTTCTTGAAGTTCTTCGGAATGTAAAAAGATGATTTTTGCAGGAAGTACAGGAGTGAGCAGGGGATGAGATGCAGCAACAGCAGCTTCGGCAGCAAGCATTGCGGCATATATCTTTCTTACTTCCTGCTTAAGAAATTTCAGGTTACGATCTTCTGGAGCAATTACTTTTTCCCAGTCCCATTGATCTACCGAGATGGAATGTAAGGGTCCCAAATCTTCATCTGGTCTTAGCGCCTTCATGTCGGTGACAATTCCTGTGCCCGGTTCAAGCTCGTATTCTTTTAATCTGAGCCGTTTCCATTTTGCCAGAGACTGCACCACTTCGGCCCTTCGTTCCTGCATTGATTTTATAGGGAATCCCACGGGCCGCTCAACACCGTTAAGATCATCATTTACCCCGGTTCCATGAAGCACAACAGTTGGTGCCGAAACTTTGGTTAGGGCAAGCTGCTCCTTAAGATACTGTTCAAAAGCTGTTTTTACTAATTGCACCGATTCTTCGGTGGCTAACTTTTCTGATAATTGTACTGTAGATTTCATTTTATGTGGTTTTTGTGTGTTATAAAATTTTTCCTGAAATTAAAAAGCCCGCCCCGGGAAGGAGGCAGGCTTTTAAGCGCAGAGTTCCTCTCCCTCGGGTGGCGGACTATTATTATTGATATTATTATTCTGAAGTCGTTTCATATGTGTGCAAAAAAAAAGCCTTTCCGGTGGCGGAAAGGCTTTAAATATTGTAGTAGGATTTTTCTAAACAATAAGAGCTCTCCGCAATCTGAGTAAATTCAGATTGTTATTGAAATTATTATTGTTGTTATTGAAAATCACCAGATTTGTCTTTTTTGATCTTTGTAAACTTAGCTGTTTTTTCTGAAATAAAAAATTATTTCTGAATTTCCACGCCTTTCCAAAATGCAACATGATCTTTAATCTGGGCGGCTTCTGGCTTTGGATGCGGATAAAACCAGGCGGCATCGGGATTTGAAGCATCACCCACCTGCAGGTGGAAATATGAAGCTTTTCCCTTCCAGGAACAGATAGTATGAGTATCGCTTAGCTGAAAAAATTCTGATCTTATAGCATCGGGAGGAAAATAAAAATTATTTTCTACTTCAATTGTTTTATCGCTTTCGGCAATGATGGTGTTGTTCCAGATAGCTTTCATATCATAAGGTTTGAAAAAGGTAATTTTTGAAGCACTTTTCCTTATCGGTCCAGTTCTTTACTATTTGCAGCCCAGCCTCTTCGGCGAGCCAGGAAATTGAGGTGTCATCATATTTTTGGGATATTTCAGTATGAATGGTTTCCCATGCCTGGAAATGCACTTCGAGATTTAGATCATTGATTTGAACGACCTGCTCTTTTTTGCTCACCAGGTAACTTTTTGCAATCCCCGTCTCCGGATCGTACAATGGCCAGTGCATGAAAGCTTCCAAATCGAAATTGGCTTCCAGTTCACGGTTTATTCGGGTGAGCAGATTTTTATTGAAAGCTGCAGTTATGCCGGAGGTGTCATTATATGCATCAAGAATTACCTGGGGATGCTTTTTTTGATCAACGCCCATAAAGAACAGATCTTTACTATTCATAGAAGCCTTTATCCCAGAAAGGAAATTGATTGCCTCCTGCTGCGATAGATTTCCAATATTGGACCCAAGGAACAAAATGATCTTTTTTCTGTTCTTGTATTCTGAAAGTTTGGTTAGTACCTGGGCATAAGTTCCCTGCTGAGGTTCGACCTCTATCCCTGGAATTTCGGTTTCCAGGCTTTGGCTTAGCTGCTCAAGTACATTCTGACTTATATCTACAGGCAAATATTTGAAATCATAATTTTTTTCTTCAAAATGCCGTAGCAAAACCTTTGTTTTCTTGCCGTCACCTGCTCCCAGTTCGATGAGGTCAAAACCTTCTAGGGAAGCAAAGGCCTCGCCTATTTCCTCTCTATGCCGTACAAGGATCTGGTATTCCTTACCTGTGAGATAATATTCGGGCAAACCCATGATCTGCTGAAAAAGCTGGTCTCCTTTTTCGTCGTAAAAAAATTTGGAGCTCAGTTTCTTAGGATAGGAAGTGAGGCCGCAAAAAACATCTTCAGCAAATTGTGTTTTAAATTCCGGAGGTTTTGTTCTATTCATAAAAAAAGGATTTCCGGCAGCCCCTTTTATCTCGAACAAAAAAGGAAACCTGCCGGTTTCCTTCAAATTTAAAATTTTATAAGTGCCTTTTAGTTAAAGCTATACTAACAATTGTACGGCAGCAGCTCTGAATATGCAATAGAGAAATCTACGCCGTATCAAAAAGTAAAGGGAACTTTATAACTTACCGCTGTAGGTTTTCCAGCTACTTGTCCCGGCTTCATTTGCGGAATTGCGAGAATGATGCGTTTTGCCTCCTCGTTAAGTTCCTTTTTAGCACCTTCTACCTTTGTAATCTCTGGTTTTCCTTTGGCGTTGATCACAAAAGAAACAATAGCTTTTCCCCGAATGAAATTACCATTGGCATCTTTGGGGAATTTGTAATTCTCCTTTAAATGCTGCGTAAGTTTTTCCTTAAAACAAACTTTTGATGGCACAGTGGCTGCCTCGCACCCCGGCCATACCGGTGGCGTCTGTTTGGTGGTCATGGTATTGCCAGTGACTTTAACGCCTTCTTGTGCAAAGAGGCTAGCCCCTGTAAAAAGAAAAAGGATGAGCAGTAATTTTTTCATGACAGGGGCTTTTAAGTTTAAAATTTATAAGTGGTAGTAAAATTTCTTGAATCAGGTTTTCCATTTAGGGTTCCTGGCTTCATATCTGGGATCTTTTCCAGCATCTCTCTTGCTGCCTTATTTACTTCAGGTTTTGGTCCCTCAACAGATTTAACGACAACCTCTCCTTTTTCGTTTACATCAAAGGAAACCTTTACCTGGGCCCTGATGTATTCATTGTTCTTCATAGGGTATTCATAATGTTCCCTTACATGTGCGCTCAATTTCTCATTAAAACATGCTGCTTTGTCTTCGCTGTCTTCGCAGCCGGGCCAAACGGGAGATGTTTGCTGGGCCTGGGCTGCTGCCATTCCTCCAAAGAAAAAACAGGTGATCATTAAGAACTTCTTCATACTTCTTGAAAATTTAAAAATTAGAAAAAAATTATACCGCTACTTTGCCTTTTATGGCAGCATGCGGATCGTAATTTTCCAATATAAAATCTTCAAATTTAAAATCAAAAATATTTTTCACTTCCGGGTTCAGCTTCATGGTTGGCAGCTCCCTTGGGTCCCGTGACAGCTGGAGGTTTACCTGTTCCAGGTGATTGTTGTAGATATGGGCATCGCCAAAAGTGTGAATAAAATCTCCGGGTTCATAGCCGCATACCTGCGCTATCATGAGCGTGAGCAGGGCATAAGATGCGATATTAAACGGCACGCCTAAAAAGATATCTGCGCTGCGCTGGTATAGCTGACAAGATAATTTTCCGTCAGCCACATAGAACTGAAAAAAAGCATGACAGGGGGGAAGGGCTGCTTTCCCATTGGCCACGTTTTCTGAAAACGATTTTGAAGTATCAGGTAAGACTGAAGGGTTCCATGCGGTCACCAGCATTCGGCGACTATTGGGATTCTTCTTGAGCGTCTCCACAACTTCCTTGATCTGGTCAATATCCTCACTATTCCAGTTGCGCCACTGGTGGCCGTATACGGGACCAAGATCACCATGTTCATTGGCCCATTCGTTCCAGATGCGCACCCCATTTTCCTGGAGGTACTTGATGTTCGTGTCCCCATTAAGGAACCAGAGCAATTCGTAAATGATGGATTTAAGATGTAACTTTTTAGTGGTTACCATAGGAAAACCTTTGCTGAGGTCAAAGCGCATTTGATAACCAAAAACACTTTTAGTACCCGTACCTGTGCGGTCTCCTTTTTCATTGCCGTTCTCCAGCACGTGTTTTATAAGGTCGTGGTATTGCTTCATAGTATTAGATTAAAAGAACTGCAATGCCTGATATTCTACTTTGTAGTTCTGTAAGTAACTGCCTTAGAGGTATAAGTTGCCGGATGCTTCCGGGTCAAAAATGACAAATTCCGGATCAATTTCAGCTAAAATAAAAAACTGTTCCAATTAATAAAGTTAATTCCAAAAGGGAGTTATAACAGACTTATTAACTAGAAGAATTTTATTCGGGTTGAGAGAAAGAAGACTCCCGGTAAAAAAAATAAAGGTCTTTATTCTTGGCTCTTAGTTCTCCTTTAGGACTAAAAGTGCAAATTAACCAATGATCATTCCCGCAATGGTAGCTGAAAGCAAGGAGGCAATAGTTCCTCCAATAAGGGCCTTCATTCCAAATTCTGAAAGGGTCTTTCTCTGGCCAGGAGCGAGAGAACCAATCCCTCCGATCTGGATTCCTATAGAAGCAAAATTTGCAAAGCCGCAGAGCATGTAGGTAGCCATGATGATCGATTTTTCGTAAGTCAGGCTTAGAGCGTTCAACGGATTTTTCAATTCTGCCAGTTGAATATAACCCACAAATTCACTTGCTGCGAGTTTTATTCCCAGCAGTTGTCCCATGAGCATCATATCTTCGGTAGCTACTCCAATAAGCCACATAAGTGGTGCAAATACGAGTCCAAGAAGAGACTCAAGAGAGAGCTTTGCATAAGGTGTATTTTCGGCCATTACCGCATTAAGGCTCGTTAATTCTCCAATTTTTCCCAGTCCGTAATTGATCATTGCAATGAATGCAATGAAAACAAGAAGCATTGCCGCTACATTGGCTGCAAGCTTTAAACCTTCTGTAGTACCATTGGCAATAGCATCAAGAATATTGGAACCGATTTTTTCTGAAGAGACTTCGACATTGGTGTCGATCTCCTGCTGCTGCGGATACAGGATCTTGGAAACTACAATGGCTCCCGGGGCTGCCATAACTGAAGCGGCCAGCAAATGCTTCGCAAACTCCAGCCTTAGTACGGGATCATCCCCACCTAAAAAGCCAATATAGGCTGCCAGTACACCTCCGGCAACTGTAGCCATACCACCAACCATCACCAGCAAGATCTCCGATCTGGTCATTCTTTCCAAATATGCTTTGATCATAAGAGGGGCTTCAGTTTGCCCCAGGAAGATGTTTCCGGCCACACTTAAACTTTCAGGGCCCGAAATTCCCATGAGCTTTGTGAGCACCCATGCCATTCCTTTTACCACCACCTGTATGATGCCAAGGTAGAAAAGTACCGAGGTAAGTGCAGAAAAGAAAACTATGGTTGGCAAAACCTGGAACAGAAAAATAAAACCATAACTGTTCACATCCATGAGCCCGCCCAGAAGAAATTCGCTTCCTGCGGCTGTGAACTCCAGGATAAGTACAAATCCCTTCCCTACAAATTCAAAAACATTTTGAACAACTGTCACTTTTAACACCCCAATTGCGAGCAGCAGTTGCGCTGCTAGACCCACAAGAATGGTTTTCCAGTTGATTGCTCTCCGGTTACTGCTGAACAAAAAGGCCAGTAGTAATAAGGAGATCATTCCAATTGCACCTCTCCAAAAGCTCTGAAAGGTGAATCCGGCGTTTGGGATCATCACTTTTGCGGTTGCTACCGGGAGGACCTCGTCTACCGTTTGAGGTATTTCAGTTAGCTTGTACTCTGAACTTCGGCTGGAAAGAACAAGGGTAGAATCTGTAAGTGTAGTTACTCTGAAATTCTGGATACTATCTTTTGGGCTGTCGTGGAAAAAGACCAGAACGTCATTTTGAAAAACATAATTCCCACTGGATCGGGGGGTAGTCTCCTGGTTCCCCAGGAGTTCGAAATTCCCGTTATCCAGTTTTAGTTGATCTATGCCCGGGGAGGTGTCAAAAAAGGCATTTTGGGTACTGTCTTCAACAGCTTCAAATTTCCAGGTTTTTGAGATCGATTGGGCAAAAGAGAGAGATATTCCGAAGAAGATCAGGAACAGGCAGCACCAGATTTTATTCATAAAAAGGGGGGTTATTTTCGCTTCGAAATTTCATCACGAATGCGGGCCGCTTTTTCATAATCTTCATTTTTTACGGCTTGATCTAACATATTATTTAGTTCGCTGAGGGAAAGTTTTTTATAATCTGGCCGATCCGATTTTATTTCGACCTCGTTTGAAAACAGTTCTTCTACGATGATATCTTCTTTTTGCTGTTCTTCCTCATGTTCCTTCTTCTCGTCACCTTTTAAATATATACCTGCTTTGTCCAGGATATTCTTATAGGTGAAAATGGGAGCCTGAAATCTTAGGGCCAGTGCAATGGCATCGCTGGTGCGAGCATCAATGATCTCCTCGATCTTATCTCTTTCACAGATAAGACTTGAATAAAAAACACCGTCTACAAGTTTATGAATGATCACCTGTTTTACAACCACTTCAAAGCGATCAGCAAAATTTTTAAACAGGTCGTGGGTGAGAGGCCGTGGGGGTTTGATCTCTTTTTCGAGAGCAATGGCAATAGATTGAGCCTCAAAGGCTCCAATAACTATGGGGAGTTTGCGTTCTCCTTCTACCTCGCTCAGGATTAGGGCATAAGCTCCGTTCTGTGTTTGGCTGTAAGAAATTCCTTTAATATTAAGGCGCACTAAACTCATACTTCAAAAATACAAAAAAAGCTGTCTAAAACGGGCAAAAACCTAATTTAGACAGCCCTTTAAACGGCACGCAATTTATAAAAATTATGCGTTATTCGCCTTAAACTCCTTTAATTTTTCAGTGAGTTTGGGTACGATCTCGAAAGCGTCACCAACTACGCCGTAATCTGCAGCTTTGAAGAAGGGAGCTTCTGGATCATTGTTGATTACCACTTTGGTTTTCGATGCACTTACCCCTGCCAAATGTTGAATAGCTCCGGAAATTCCTACAGCAATGTAAAGATTTGCTGCAACTGGTTTTCCCGTCTGCCCCACGTGTTCACTGTGAGGTCTCCAGCCCATGTCACTCACCGGCTTGGAACAGGCTGTTGCTGCGCCAAGGGTTTCTGCAAGTTCTTCGAGCATGCCCCAGTTATCTGGACCTTTCATGCCTCGACCGCCAGAAACCACGATCTCGGCGTCGGCAATGGTTACCTTATCTGCTGCTTTATCTACCGATATCACATTCACTGCAAAGTCTCCTTCTGAAAGAGAAGGGGAAAAATCTTCCTCACTGGCCGTGGCAGCACTTTCTTTCAGGCCAAAAGCGTTTTTAGATAAACCGATGATCTTTACATCTGTATCCAGGGTGGTGAAACTAAAGGCCTTATTCGTAAAAGCTGTTCTTTTCACCTGTAGTGGCTCGGTTCCTTCGGGCAGGCTTACCACATTTGATGCGTAACCTGCTTCCAGTTGAACGGCCAACAAGGGAGCCAGGTATTTTGCATTCGCACTCTGGCTTAGAACAATGACCTTTGCGCCTTCTTTTTCTGCAGCTTGCTTCAGTGCATCGGCATAGGCCTTGGCATTGAACTTTTGGAGCTTTTCATTGTTGATCTTTAACACCTTGCTTACGCCATACTTGCCGAGGTCGGCTGCATTATCGGCGTTAAAGGCGACTGCCGTGACTTCTGTTCCCAGCATGTCGGCAACTCCTTTTGCATAGGAAGCAACTTCCAACGCTGTCTTTTTGAACTGTCCTTCTTCTGATTCTGTATATACTAAAACTGACATATTTTCTTTATTGAATATTTTATATTGACTATTGAATATTAAATTCCAAATCCCAGGCACCAAATTCCAAAATTTTACCCGCCGTAGCTTTAGCGAAGGAGGGCCATCCTTGAATCCTTGAACCTCGAATCCTGAACCTTGAATTCTAAATTACCTTGGCTTCATTGTGAAGCAGGTTGATCAATTCGTCAAGGTTATCTGGGTCAATTAGTTTTATGTCTCCTTTTGGCTGTGGCTTTTCAAATTTCACAGCATTAGAATAGCTACCGGCCTCTACAGGTTCTACTACATTAAGTGGTTTTTTACGTGCCTGCATGATACCACGCATATTTGGAATTCGAAGATCGCTCTCCTGCACAATTCCCTTTTGCGCCCCTACTACAAGTGGAAGACTGGTTTTTAAAGTTTCCTTTCCTCCATCTATCTCTCTAATGACTGTAGCCTCGGTACCGTCTACTTCCAGGCCTATACAGGTATTCACAAAATTTGCGTCTATAAGTCCGGCCACCATTCCTGGCACCATTCCTCCATTATAGTCAATGGATTCTCTTCCGGCAAGGATGAGGTCGTATCCACCATCTTTAGCAACTTTTGCGATTTGTTTTGCAACATATATTCCGTCTGTTGCCGGGGTGTTTACTCTTATAGCGTTATCGGCGCCAATGGCTAGTGCTTTTCTTAAGGTAGGTTCTGTTTCGGCACCTCCTACATTGACAACATCTACGGTTGCTCCCTGCTTCTCCTTGAACCACATGGCCCTGGTAAGGCCGAATTCATCATTTGGATTGATCACGAACTGTACCCCTGCTGTATCAAATTTTGTATCTCCTTCAGAAAAATTGATTTTAGAGGTAGTATCAGGTACATGACTAATACACACTAATATTTTCATATATCTCAGAAATTTTTTAAAAAAAGTTTATAATTGGTCTACGAAGATACATAAAATGTGAGGAAAATTACTGTGCGTGCATAAGAAAATTTTGTTCCGAAGTAGGTGATTATCCTTTTATGAATTACTATTTTTGTGGTTCGAAAAAAATTAAACACAATACGTATAATGAAGACAATCCAATTCAGGGAAGCAATTGCCGAGGCCATGAGCGAGGAAATGCGCAGAGATGAATCCATTTATCTTATGGGGGAAGAGGTTGCTGAATATAATGGAGCTTATAAGGCATCAAAAGGAATGCTGGACGAATTTGGTCCGGACAGGGTTATTGATACACCCATTTCAGAATTAGGTTTTTCAGGAATAGGTGTGGGAAGCGCCATGAATGGAAATCGGCCTATCATCGAATTCATGACCTTCAACTTTTCCCTGGTGGGAATTGACCAGATCATTAACAACGCTGCGAAAATGCGCCAAATGAGTGGTGGGCAATTCAATGTACCTATAGTCTTTCGTGGGCCAACAGCTTCAGCAGGACAATTAGGGGCAACACACTCTCAGGCATTTGAAAGCTGGTATGCAAATACTCCCGGTTTAAAAGTGATCGTACCTTCTAATCCTTATGACGCTAAGGGACTTTTAAAAGCTGCAATTCGTGATGACGATCCTGTGATCTTCATGGAATCTGAGCAAATGTATGGAGATAAAGGAGAGGTGCCTGAAGAAGAATACGTATTGCCAATTGGAAAAGCCGATATTAAAAGAGAAGGTAGTGATGTTACTATAGTTTCCTTCGGAAAGATCATCAAACAAGCTTATAAGGCTGCAGAAGAATTGGAAAAGGACGGCATTTCATGTGAGATCATCGACCTGCGTACTATTCGTCCAATGGATCACGAAACCATTCTGGAATCTGTTAAAAAGACCAACAGGCTGGTCATTCTCGAAGAAGCATGGCCTTTTGGAAATGTTGCAACAGAGATCACTTACCAGGTGCAGTCACAGGCTTTCGATTTTCTTGACGCACCAATTGTGAAAATCAATACGGCCGATACTCCTGCACCATATTCTCCCGTACTATTGGAAGAGTGGTTGCCAAATCACATGGATGTGATCAAGGCGGTAAAGAAAGTAATGTACAAGGATTAAATAATACCTTCCAAAAATGACATTTTTGAGCCTCCTTTTTGGGAGGCTTTTTTTGTTAGATGATAGTGCAACTAAATTGTTCATGCGTATCTTTTGACAAGACCGCTTCGCTACAGGAACCAAGAGCCAGACTCTTTTTAGGAGAGCCGGGAGAGGGCGAAAATTGCATTCGTGTATTCGTGGCGAACTAAAAGGACTTTTTAGAATTTCTATTTCATTTTTCTAAATAAAAACCTAAACTTTTATCCCAGAGCAACTTCTTAAAATAATGTTGCTGCCTAAAACCGAATGAAGTAGTATATTTGCCGCCCCTAAGCAAAAAGAGTACTAAATATATAATATTGTAATGAGTAAAACATTTGACGTTCTTATCGAGATCCCGAAAGGGAGCCGTAATAAATACGAGTACGATTTTGATCTCAAGAAAGTCCGCTATGACAGGATGATCTTTTCATCCATGATGTATCCTGCAGATTATGGCTTTATTCCCGAAACCCTTGCCTTAGATGGAGACCCGCTTGATGTGCTGGTACTGGTAACAGAACCTACTTTTCCAGGCTGTGTGATGGAAGTGAAGCCCATTGGAGTATTCCACATGGCCGATGAGAAGGGACCAGATGAAAAAGTGATCTGTGTTCCCGTTTCAGACCCTATTTGGAACAGGTTGAACGATCTTAATGACGTTAACGGTCACCTTATCAAAGAGATTGAACATTTCTTCAAGGTCTATAAAGATCTTGAGCAAAAGAAGGTAGACGTAGAAGGCTGGGGAGACCTGCAGGAAGCAAATACCATCATTGAAGATTGTATTGAGAGATACAAGAATAGCAATGGAGAAAAGGGAAATTTTTCCATCCTCTAGATTTTCTCTGTTCCTGAACAGAAAAGGGCAGCTATATTTTTAGCTGCCCTTTTTCTTTGAAATGACCCGTCCTGAAATAAGTTGACAACAAATCGACTTATTTATGAAATCAATAACAAACAAAGCAGTTAAACGGACACAGAAGGATTACAACTTAGGCTTTAAATTGGCAGTAGTATCCCAGGTAGAAAAAGGTGAGTTGACATATAAACAAGCTCAGAAGACCTATGGCATCCAAGGAAGAAGTACAGTATTGGTTTGGTTAAGAAAACATGGTACTTTAGATTGGAGCCAACCAAGAAGATTGACCATGCCTAAATCAAAAGAGACACCAGCCCAGAAAATTAAAAGATTGGAGAGAGAACTTTCAGATGAGAAACTAAAAAATGAGATTCTCAACAAAATGATAGATATCTCCGATCAACAATACGGAACTTCTATTAGAAAAAAGTATTCTCCCAAACAATCTGGGGCATCCGACAGCAAAAACAAGTAAGCCTCTCTCGTTGTTGTCGATTGTTTGGGATAAGCAGACAAGCCATTTATCAGGGGCAGATCCGCAGTGAGAGAAGAGCTGCGGAACTTGCTTTGATCAAGCCCATGGTGAGTGAGATTCGTAGAAAAATGCCCAGGATTGGTACTCGAAAGTTGTATTATCTTCTTAAAGAGGATTTTAAACGCTGCAACCTTAAAATTGGAAGAGACAATCTGTTTAAATATCTGCGATCAGAGAATATGCTGATCAGATCAACAAAAAGTTATACTAAAACTACCCACTCCAAACATTGGTTGAAGAAGTACCCGAACCTCATGAAAGAAGTAACAGCAATCCGT
>NZ_JAAVJR010000596.1:0-459 GCF_012037645.1 Salinimicrobium oceani | reverse complement strand
ACCTTGTTGGAATTATTAAGATAAAGTATCCAAAATTCCTCATGGGGCAATTCCCCGATCTTGGGTTGCATGAGTTCAAAGACAGAAGAGCTGGAAGTAATTTTCTTCTTTTCCAATGCTTCGGAAGATCTTCGTCGTCTTCCCAGTTCCATAGCAGCAACTATGGTCAATGCCCTTGCTTCTCCAATACTTTTGACTTCCATGAGCTGCTTAACCGAAAATTTTCCCAGCTCATTCAAATTGTCCCCTGCCTTGGAAAGCACCTTTTTGGAAACCTCTACAGCAGATTCATTCCGATTGCCGGATCCGATTAAAATTGCCAGTAGTTCGGCATCGCTTAAGAATTCCCTCCCTTTTTGAAGCAGTTTCTCTCTGGGCCTATCCCCTTCTGCCCAATGTTTTATAGTAAAAGAAGATGATTTTTCTGATTCCATTCTCCCAATTTCTTTAAAGATAAGA
>NZ_JAAVJR010000595.1:0-460 GCF_012037645.1 Salinimicrobium oceani | reverse complement strand
AAAGACGGAGAAAAGATCAAGCTGGCTTCTTATGAAGAAGGTTTTTACATCGTTTACCTGCCAGATGGAGAAGAAGTAAGAATCACAAATGATGCTTCCAGAGAGGAAGGTTTGGCAGTGCTAAATGGTAAAATTGCTCTTTACGAAGAATGCATGCTCGCCAGTGCTAAATAAATCAAATTAGATCCTGTTTCAAAACCTTCGGAATTTCCGGAGGTTTTTTTATGCCTTCTACTTTTGAAGAATTTTATATCTTGGAAAGGAATCCTCTAAAACTCCTGAAATGAAATTCGTTACCATCTTTAATACTACTCATTCTTCAGAAATTGCAATAATCCGAAATCTCCTGGAAGAGCACGACATTCAATACGTGGCTCCCGATATGGCTACAGACAGTGCATCGGGTATTGCCGGTTTAGGAATCTCCGGAATGCGCATTCAGGTTCCCGAAGACAAACAA
>NZ_JAAVJR010000594.1:0-460 GCF_012037645.1 Salinimicrobium oceani | reverse complement strand
AGAACCGGTACGATTTGAAGATTATGCTGTAGCACATGACAGATGGTTTGATGTCTATGCCTTTCCAATCGGCACTAAAAGAAGCAGAAAAGTTGCCTGCCTTTTCTCTGATATCACCTCCCGAAAAGAAGCCGAAGATAAACTGCAAAAGCTAAATGAAAGCCTGGAGCTAAAGGTTAAAAGCCGTACGCTGGAGCTGGAAGAAAAGAATGAACTGCTTCAAATGGTCTTCGACACAGTGAAGCAGGGTATCTTTTTGATGAAACCCTTATTTGGAGAGAATTATGATCTGGTAGATTTCACCTATGTGAGGGTAAATAAAGTGGTGAGCCGGTATTATAATCAGAGACATATGGCCGGGCGGAGTTTTCTTAAACTGAATCCGCAGGCAGCGGAAAAAGGCGTTTTTGAAGCTTTTAAGCAGACAATGCTCACAGGTGAATCAAATGAATTTGAAGTA
>NZ_JAAVJR010000593.1:0-461 GCF_012037645.1 Salinimicrobium oceani | reverse complement strand
GCAGCACAATAAAGACCACACTTAGGCCTAATGTCGCCAGCAATCCTGTAGTAGTAAGGGAGCGATCATCTCTTTTTATAGCCCTTTCAGCAAAATGAAGAGTGATACTGCTCAACAATATGATTATGGTGCTCCATAGAAAGCTGGCAGGCAGGTCAAGTTCAGCTACCCAGTCTGGCCTGGACTTACTTACCACATAAGCACTGGTAAGCCCGGCAAACATCATTGCCATACTAATGATCCCGAACCAAAGCATCATTTTTTTCGCCCGTCCTTGCTTATAGCTGTCGGTTCCCTGTGTTAAATCCATACACGAATCAATTTATCCAATACATATATTATTTGCAGCAAGGTGATATAGGACACACTTGCAAACATTAGTTTTTTCGCAGATCTTTCATCCCTGTTACGGTATAACTGCACTGCATAATAAAGCATTCCCAGCCCAAGCAATAAAACCA
>NZ_JAAVJR010000592.1:0-461 GCF_012037645.1 Salinimicrobium oceani | reverse complement strand
AGAGAGAAAGGCTTGCTCTTTTGAGCGGATATATTTTCCCGCGGAAGTGACGCCGAGATCTACCGCGAGCGGAAAATGCTTGGAAAACTGCTGATGCCTGAAGTGCTCAAAGCTATTAACCACGATACCATCAATACCGTCTTCTCCTTCATTCCCAATACTGCTGAAACCTCTTTCTATGGAATGGTGGAAGCTGCACAGGATGAACTAAACAAGCAAAAGAACGATACCATTCTTGCCGAAAAAGAGACGCTTACCGATGCCCGTTTGCAGGAGATCCTTGCCCACAGGCTAAGAACCGAAAAGATTGCCATTAAAGATGCCAAGCTGCGGACTTTCATTACCGAAGACAGCAGCAGGGATGATCTTGTAGCCCACGTTTATGATGTAACCTACGGGGTTGTAAAGCCGGAAGATAACCTGGTGATTATTGATGACAGTATTGTGAGAGGTACTACGCT
>NZ_JAAVJR010000591.1:0-461 GCF_012037645.1 Salinimicrobium oceani | reverse complement strand
GGAAGGGATTCTGGATATGGAGAACGAGTATGAGAGGTTTAATATCAGGTCAAAAATGAATGTGGATATTACCGACAGGTTCAAAACAGGAATGAACGTGGTATTTAGTAATGCGACCCGCTATGCTCCCGAAAACGCGGCATGGTTCAATGCATACTTCGCCGTTCCTATTCTTCCTGTTATGGACCCATCGAACACGGCCGCTGCACCTATACAGTTTGCCAATGCTCAGCTCCTGGGCTATAGAAGCCCTCAAAACCCATTTCCGGTTATGGAATATAATGAAAACCGAATCAAAATAAGGAAGGTTCTTGCTACTATAGACTTTCAATATGATATTATAGAAGATAAACTTGACTTCAAAACTACCTATAGCCACAATTTAACTGCTCTTGAGGAAAGATATGTAAACCTTCCATATACCCTGGGTAATAATTATGAGGTACGGTCATCCATTCGAA
>NZ_JAAVJR010000590.1:0-461 GCF_012037645.1 Salinimicrobium oceani | reverse complement strand
ATCCATTCTTGCTTCAAGGACAAACCTGTTAGAGTTCGCATTAGAAGTTGCATTATCAGAAAACACCTCTCCAAGAATGATGAAATCCCTTCCGTAGTAAGAAGATGACGTCAAACGGTCATAAGCTCCAAGTAATACTGCTTCTAAATCGTTCACAGTATTAATACTTGCTTCAATACTTTTGTCCTGCGCCAGTGTTGGATCGAGATCCTCTTCGCTACATGAGGTAGCGACTCCAAAACCCAGGACCATTAACAATAAATATTTTATTTTCATTTTCATTAGAATTTTAAGTTAACACCTACAGTATAAGATTCAACAGGTGGCGTAGTCAAGGTGGTGTATCCAATAGCCTGAACTTCAGGATCCAACTTTAAACCATCATCTTTCAACCAGGTAGCAACATTTGTACCGCGAAGACTAATTGTCAAGCCATCGAGACCAATTGTTTCGGCAACCCT
>NZ_JAAVJR010000589.1:0-461 GCF_012037645.1 Salinimicrobium oceani | reverse complement strand
CTGTCATTCCCTAAATAAAATATAATTGATTGCTTTTGGCTTAGTATTCTCCTATTTTAGAGAAAACTAAACCAACAATTATGGACAAGAATATTAAGACAATGGCTCGTACCGGCTTTGTAGCAAAGGGAGTTGTTTATGGGATCATTGGAATTTTAACCTTTAAAGCCGCCTTTGATATGGGAGGCCAAAAAGCAGGACAAATGCAGGTCCTGGAATGGCTGGAAAAGCAAACTTTTGGTAACATTCTACTTGTACTTATGGCCCTGGGACTTTTGTGCTACGCCGCCTGGAGATTTGTACAGGCTGTTAAAGATCCAGAACATATTGGCGATGATAAAAAAGGAAAAGCAAAACGTACCGGCTTTTTCTTTAGTGGTTTGCTTTACCTGGGATTAGCAGTGCTGGCAGCTCTAAAAGCCTTTGGCTCCAGCACAGGCAGTTCGGGTTCTTCAGGCTCG
>NZ_JAAVJR010000588.1:0-461 GCF_012037645.1 Salinimicrobium oceani | reverse complement strand
ACCTGGAGACCAGGGAGGCCGTGATTGCTGGCAGTGCCGCCATACATTGTCACATCGTCATTTGTCCCGTCCTCATGCCGGTGATCATGTTTTAATTGAATTCTTTCATTTTCTTTGCTGAATATCCAGGTTCGGGATCTGTCTTCTCCTACGAAAAAGGGTATTTTTATCACCTTTTCTTCGCAGGACCTCAGGTGCATGATTAGTTTTTTTCCGCGGAAAGCATCATCTGGCGGGGCTTCTACCACATAACCTTCAAAGGCTTTTCCGCAATATTGTTGTAATGTATTCCAGAATTCAGTCGCAGGATCTGCATCCTGAGCGACGAAATTCAGGCTGGTGAAGATAGCTATGATGGAAAAAATTGTCTTCATGTGTTAAGGTTTTTTGTAAATATAGAAAGAGCTTATGCTACTGCGGCAGAAAAATCTATTTTAGCGGCTTTAATTTTCATTATGAAA
>NZ_JAAVJR010000587.1:0-461 GCF_012037645.1 Salinimicrobium oceani | reverse complement strand
CAAAAGGATAAATGGTTAAAAGCTATTGAAGAAGACAATTTAGGCCAATGGAACCATGTTTCCAATTTGATGTTTTGGCAGGATCCTATTGCTGCCGAATACGGAATCAGAGCTATCCCCGCAGCTTTTCTGTTAGATAAAGACGGAAAGATCGTTGCGAAGGATCTTAGAGGACCCGCTTTAGGAGAAAAAGTAGGAGAGCTTCTAAAATAACAAGCCTGCGATGGAGAATAAAAAAAGGTGCCACGGGGCACCTTTTTTTATATCTCATATTTAGGAATTACTGAAGCAGGAAATCCACATTCACCTTCACCCTTACCTCCATTTCGCCGGGAGCTATTGTTTCCTGTCCTGCACTATCCTGTTTCATTTCCATTACCCGATACACCGGCTGATAATGATCTGTTTGTACTTCGGAAATTCTGGTGGCTCTCCCAATTTTCTGACCTAAAGCTTCAGCG
>NZ_JAAVJR010000058.1:0-902 GCF_012037645.1 Salinimicrobium oceani | reverse complement strand
ACATCATTGCTGCTGATGGCTACAAATCCGAAGCCTAACACCCGGTAATCATTCGCTACCCGCACGATCTCATCTACCACGTGCTTCACATAAGGGCAGTGATTACAGAGAAACATGATCACGGTGCCTTTCTCGCCCTGCACGTCGGCAAGGGAGTGGAGATTTGCCGTAACCGAATCGGGTAGTTCAAAATCTATGATCTTTGAACCCAGCGGAAGATTGTTGGAAGCGATTTCTGCCATTCTTATTGCATCTTTTATGATGCTCTTAAAATACAAATTTCCTTCGGATTTTTCCTGAAATTCATATCTTGTTGCTGCTAATCCTGAAGAATACATGAAAACACTCGATCAATGGTTTTCGGAATATGCGGTAAGTCACCAGAACGAAACCAACCAGCTAATTCATTATATCTGCGTACCGGCGATCTTCTTTTCTATTGTAGGATTGCTGATGAGCATCCCGCCGGGGCCTTTGGTGCATATTTTTCCCATGTATATCCCATTTCTGGAAAATTGGGCAGTAGTGGCACTGCTCCTGGTCCTGTTGTTCTACATGAGCCTTTCAATTTCTATGGGAATTAAGATCCTCATCTTCGCCGCCCTCTGTATTGCCGGGAATTATTACCTGGCGCAGCTTGGCCCACTATGGCTGATTTCCCTTTTAATATTTGTAGTCGCCTGGATCGGCCAATTCTACGGACATAAGATCGAAGGTCAAAAACCTTCTTTTTTAAAAGACATACAGTTTTTACTCATTGGACCGGCATGGGTGATCAAGAAAGTCTTTGGGTGAGAAATAGAACCAAGACTCAAGAACCAAGAGCCAAGACTGCGTTACAATTAACAGAAGATCATTTAATTTCCCCAGAGCAGTAATGGGTTTAAAAACAAGTAAGTAAA
>NZ_JAAVJR010000586.1:0-461 GCF_012037645.1 Salinimicrobium oceani | reverse complement strand
AGCCTGTAGTTCCCGAAGATTTCAAATCTCCCGATATTGTAATGTTGGGCAACCTGCATCCCCTGGTTCAGCTAAGTGTGCTGGAGCAGCTCCAAAGACCGAAACTGGTAGTGCTGGATACCATGAATTTCTGGATGGACAACACCTGGGATGACCTCATGAAGGTCATTGAAAAGGTGGATGTGCTTACTATTAATGATGAGGAGGCGCGCCAATTAACAGAAGAATATTCCCTGGTCAAAGCGGCAAGGAAAATTGCCAAAATGGGACCAAAATATGTGGTGATCAAAAAAGGAGAACATGGAGCATTGTTGTTCCATAACAACCAGATCTTCTTTGCACCCGCCCTGCCCCTGGAAGAAGTTTTTGATCCAACCGGAGCGGGAGATACATTTGCCGGAGGATTTACGGGGTATCTTGCCCACACCGGCGACCTTTCTTTTAAAAACATGAAGAATGCA
>NZ_JAAVJR010000585.1:0-461 GCF_012037645.1 Salinimicrobium oceani | reverse complement strand
TATTGTAATGGATCACCCACCGCACATTAGATTTATCGATCCCCATTCCAAACGCGATCGTAGCGCAAATGATGTCCAGTTTATCATTGATGAAATTCTCCTGTATACTAATGCGGTCACTGTGGGATAGGCCAGCATGATAAGCTTCAGCTTCATAGCCTTTAGCCTTTAGCTTTGCCGCGAGTTCTTCAGTGTTTTTACGGCTAAGACAATAGATAATTCCGCTTTCGCCGCGCCTGACTTTCAAAAATGCGAGGATCTGATCAACTTTTTTATTCCCCGGCCTCACATCAAGGCTAAGATTTTTGCGGTCAAAAGAAGAGATATGATGAGTAGCGTGAGGAATGTTGAGTTGGTCGCAAATGTCCTGCCGCGTAGCTTTATCGGCCGTAGCGGTAAGCGCAATCATGGGAGTTTGCGGGTGGCGTTTCTTTAGATAACCTAGTTGCGTGTAGGCCGGA
>NZ_JAAVJR010000584.1:0-461 GCF_012037645.1 Salinimicrobium oceani | reverse complement strand
AAAATTACCTGTAAGAAAAACTGAGGATGAATAATTACATTTTTAGGAGTGGATTGCTAATGCTGCTTTGCGTTGTGAGTGTCGCCTGTTCAAAAGACATAGATGATGAACGTTCAATATTAGGAACCTGGATAGAATCATCTCCGGTGCCGGATAGAACTACCCTGCATTTTGGAGAGAACAACCACCTCACAAGGATTGACGGAGATGGGAATTCTGAAAAATATATCTATCTCATCGAAGACAATACTTTATTCCTGAGCCTGGCTTCCGGCCAGGAAGGTTCTTCTGAACTCTTTTTTGAACAGATCAATGAGAACCGTATTAAAGTGGAAAATCTCTATGTATCAGTTCCTGAAGCAGAGACTACTTTTATCATTTTTGAGAGATATTAGGGGAGAGTCAAGATCGCTTCGCTGCCAAAATCAAGAGTCAAGACTCCTTTCCTGGTTTCGGAAACG
>NZ_JAAVJR010000583.1:0-462 GCF_012037645.1 Salinimicrobium oceani | reverse complement strand
TACCTGTTACTAAAAAGAAATTCCTGCTTTAAGGAAGTACCGGTTCAATGGTATTCAGGGAGAGAAATCATCCCGAATTCAGAAGCCGCAAATTACTAAATGTTTCCTGATTTTTTAAAGCCTGCGCCCAATAATTCTTGGCATTTATCCTATTTTTGCGGCATGGCAAGAAAGAACAGAAATATTGAATTCAAGGAGGTAGAGGTGATTGATGCCGGGGCAAAAGGGAAGAGTATTGCCAAAGCTCCCGATGGAAAGGTGATCTTTATAGGTAATGCAGTGCCGGGCGATGTTGTAGATGTGCAGACCACCAAGCGAAAAAAGGCTTTTTACGAAGGTACAGCTACCAGGTTCCATAAATATTCAGATAAGAGGGTGGAGTCTCCCTGCATACATTTTAGTGTGTTCGGAGGTTGCAAATGGCAGTTTATGGATTATAAACACCAGCTTTTTTACAAGGAA
>NZ_JAAVJR010000582.1:0-462 GCF_012037645.1 Salinimicrobium oceani | reverse complement strand
AACAGGAGTAACATCCTGATAAATTGGTTGGAGTATAATATTTCCGAAGATATTCATAATCCCCTGTTTGGGATTCTTATTGGATTCTGTTCTTTCTGAATCCAAAATAACCACCAAAGAATCGTTGATTTGGTCCCAGTTCAACAGAATGTTCTCCTTAAAGACAAAATTTCCTTCGGAATCTACATGGTTCCATTTCCCATTAATCTCCACAGGAAAATATCCTTCATTGGGCAAATCTATTTTATCAAAAATAAAATCGGTTATCAGCCTTCCATTCCTCTCAATGAGGGCAAATTTGTCATTATTTTTTGCAAATCCGGTATCCGAATAGTACCAGTACACCTGCTCGTATTCCGGAAAAAGTTTGTGATTACCGTTTAAATCGACAAATCCGAAAATAGAATCTTTTATAATATTGGCATAATTGCCGTAGAAATCGGTGGCATTATCGAAAACTGG
>NZ_JAAVJR010000581.1:0-463 GCF_012037645.1 Salinimicrobium oceani | reverse complement strand
GCCTGGGGAGCACAAATTCCCGGAGAATATGGCAAATTACTGCTAACGACTTTCCGGCTTATCGCCGTGCCTTTTATTGGTTACTGGCTGTGGGATTCTATCAGGAAAAATGGTTCCAAAATACTCATTACTGCAATTGCATTAATATTTGCAGGAGCCGTGGGTAATATAATTGATTCCGTCTTTTACGGGGTGATCTTTGATCATAGCTATAATCAGGTGGCTGAATTCCTTCCCGAAGGTGGAGGCTATGCTCCTTTGTTGTACGGGCATGTAGTGGATATGCTTTATTTCCCGTTATGGTCCGGATACCTTCCGGAGTGGATCCCTTTTTGGGGTGGAGATTATTTTACTTTTTTTGAGCCTGTTTTTAACATCGCAGATTCGGCTATTACTGGTGGTTTCTTCCTTTTGATCATCTTCAATAAAAAAGTATTTCCGCAGGAGGAAAAAGAAAAGAAAC
>NZ_JAAVJR010000580.1:0-463 GCF_012037645.1 Salinimicrobium oceani | reverse complement strand
ATTTCTGCTTTTTATGAAAAACTGAAAGAGCTGGATGTTTTTAGGGATTCAGAATTCAATATCGAAGCCGCAGCCGAGTATCACGGACAGTTCTTTCTATTTAACCGGAAAAAGAATGTTGTGATCAAATTCAAATATGAAGATTTTGTCGCACATATAGAAAATGATGCTCCCCCACCTGAAGTCTTTGTTGCTGAAGTGACACTTCCGGAAATCAACGGTCTCGAAGCAGGATTTTCGGGTGCTACGGCATTTCCGAACATGCCTTTCCTCATTTTTACAGCCTCGGTTGAAGATACAGATAATGCCTATGATGATGGTGACGTTTTGGGAAGTTTTATAGGAGTTCTGGATATGGAAAATTACGAAATTGTGGGGGAGATGCAACGCATCCCTTCTCCCAATGAAAAGGGTGGAGAGATCAAGGTAGAATCTGTAGCTATCGATAAGATCATTTCTGAAA
>NZ_JAAVJR010000579.1:0-464 GCF_012037645.1 Salinimicrobium oceani | reverse complement strand
AAAGAAGAACACCTTTCTTAACCGCAACTGGCATGCTGTAACTGCAGAATATAACACGCTCTACAACGGAAATCTCGCGTTGGACCTTGGAGTTGAGGCGTTAAACGAGACTTACCTGGATAATTACTGGGGCATATTGCCGGTAGAGCGAATGGAGATGCGGGAGGAAGTGCTGGCACCGGGCGAAAACCTGAACCCGAATTTCGCAGTAGCCGAAGAAAAAGCGGTAAAGGCCATCCAACGGCATTCCATGTTGATAGAAGGTTCCGAGAAGAATCCGCAAGTAGATGAAGCCTATCTTTTGCTGGGAAAGGCGAGATATTATGACCAGCGTTTTGTTCCTGCTTTAGAAGCTTTCAATTATGTACTTCACAAATATCCACTTAGTAATACCATCAATGAGGCAAGAGTATGGAGGGAGAAAACCCACATGCGCCTGGAATTCGATGAGCTTGCCATTCGAA
>NZ_JAAVJR010000578.1:0-464 GCF_012037645.1 Salinimicrobium oceani | reverse complement strand
AGTACCAGGATCACCACGTAACTTATTCGGGCCCCGGGTTGAGTGCTGGAGAATTTTATGGTTTGGTAGTCGTAACTAACTCCAAACGAAAATCTTAATAGAACGGGTCTTATAAAAGCAGCTACCAGACAGGCTGCCGCATTAATTCCGCCGCTGTCTTCAAAAATATCCACACCCCAACCCAGTAGGAAACTTAAAAAAATAAGCAGGGTTTGACTCCCGCTGAATGGAAAAAGAATGATGAATAGAACGTAGAGGTAAGGATTGATATATCCCAAAAAATTGATATTGTTAAGGAGCAAAACCTGAAGCAGGAGCAATACCACAAAACGGACGGCATTTGTAAGGATCACACTATTCATCCCTTGAAATGTTTTGTAAGTTCCGTATTTCTTCCTGTTCGGTATTTTCTATGATGTAGACGTACCCAATATTGGTCATGTCATTGAACAACTGAATACTGA
>NZ_JAAVJR010000577.1:0-464 GCF_012037645.1 Salinimicrobium oceani | reverse complement strand
ATGAGTGGCCAGCTTTTCTTCAAAACCTGCAAGTTTATTGGCAATGGCACTCTCCCCTTCTCCCCGGGTGAGAATAGTTTTGTGGTAGATAAAAGGTCGGTCATACTTCTCCTGAAGTCGTGGAATCACCTCCTCCTCCATCAGCGCGATCATTTCATAAGGCACGCCGGGTAAAGAAATAAAGACCTTCTTCCCCTGCTCCATCCACATTCCGGGTGCCGTACCGTTCTTATTGTGCAGCACCTTGGCTTTAGACGGCACCATAGCCTGCTCCCGGTTTAGGTCTGAAACGGGTGTTTTTTTATATTTTTCAAAAAGCTCCTCTACATGCTTAAGCACAGCCTCATTGAGCACCAGCTTATCCTCAAAATATTCGGTAAAAGTGTACTTGGTGACGTCATCCTTCGTGGGGCCAAGCCCTCCGGTGAGGATTACTACATCTGCCCTTTCTGAAGCTTCTTTAA
>NZ_JAAVJR010000057.1:488-912 GCF_012037645.1 Salinimicrobium oceani | reverse complement strand
AGACTATCCTGCTGCAGGGTATCAACCGGAAGGTCCAGAGAATCCTTATTTAAATTCCTTAAAGAATCCCTTTCCTTCTCCTCGATCTCCCGGAGAGAATCATATTTTTTCATCAGCAGTTCCAACCTTTGCTTCACTTCCTCATAGATATAGCCGTACTCCCGGTAATTTTGGGCATAGTAGTTATTACTTTGCACTAACTGAGCACTGTCTATCCCATACTTTTGCATAAGGTAAGGATAAGGCGCAATACCTTTTTCTTCCAACATATTCTTATTGTAGCTGCGGGCCCCGTGAAGCAGGGAAAGCTCGGTTAGCACTTCTACCATTTTACCCCGGGGAATAAGATTTTCGGGCTTTTCCATTCTTTCCACATCCTGGCAGGAACTGAGGATCAAAACAAGAATTATTACCCAACTTAGCT
>NZ_JAAVJR010000057.1:0-478 GCF_012037645.1 Salinimicrobium oceani | reverse complement strand
GAAATTAAAGTTTTTGTAGACCAAATTACCATTTACAAAGGTGTGAGTAACGCGGGACTTAAAAGTTATACCTTCAAAAGGAGACCAGCCACATTTATAGAGGGTGTTCCCCGGCTGAACCGCCCACGGAGCGTTGAGATCCACAATAACAAGATCTGCCTTATAACCTTCTCGTATAAAGCCTCGTTTTTCAATATCGAAAAGAATTGCAGGGTTATGACACATCTTCTCAACGATCTTTTCCAAAGATATCTTTCCCTGGTGATGCATTTGTAACATTGCAGGTAAAGCATGTTGCACTAAGGGACCTCCACTTGGGGCTTTGGTGTAAACATTCTTTTTCTCTTCCCTGGTGTGTGGCGCATGATCTGTCGCAATCACATCAATTTTATCTTCTATAAGGGCTTTAAGTAGCGCATCCTGATCTTCTTTTGTCTTAACCGCAGGATTCCACTTAATAAAAGTGCCCTTTTTTGCA
>NZ_JAAVJR010000576.1:0-464 GCF_012037645.1 Salinimicrobium oceani | reverse complement strand
TATGGCAAAAATGAAGGATAAACCTTTCACTTTTAAGCAATCCATTATCCCCCTCTGGCTGCCGGTGGCGCTGGTGTTGGGCTTAATATTGCCGGCTAACTTTTCTACCACGGCTATTTTATTTGCCATGGTATTGCTGGTCGTTTTTATAGGGGGTTATCCATTAAAATATCTGGCCGCTATTCTGGGCGCCGGAATTATCTTTCTGTCCATCTTTATGTTGACAGCAAAAGCTTTCCCCGGTTTGTTCCCCAACCGGGTAGACACCTGGATTAGCAGGGTTGAAAACTTTTCAAATGATGAAGTAACTGAAGCCGATTACCAGATAGAAAAAGCAAAGATCGCCATCGCGAGTGGCGGAGTGACAGGACAGGGAATAGGAAAGAGCGTGCAGCGTAACTTCCTGCCGCAGTCATCTTCAGATTTTATTTATGCGATCATCATTGAAGAAATGGGGCTTATTG
>NZ_JAAVJR010000575.1:0-465 GCF_012037645.1 Salinimicrobium oceani | reverse complement strand
CTGATTAGAGAAAGATTACCGGAGGCAAAAATGCACATTTTTGGAGCATATATTCCGCAGCAGATCCTGCAACTGCACAATGAAAAGGAAGGTTTTGTGGTTTACGGCAGAGCAGAATCCGCCAAAGGAGTAATTAAAAATGCCAGAGTTTTACTGGCACCGCTTCAATTCGGAGCGGGGATAAAAGGCAAATTCACTGATGCCATGCAGGTTGGGACACCTTCTGTAACCACAAACCTTGGAGCAGAAGGTATGGCGCCGCAACTGCCCTGGAGTGGCTTTGTTGAAGATGATCCACAAAATTTTGCCGATGTTGCAATAAAATTATATTCCGAAGAAAGGCTTTGGCTGGAAGCACAACAAAATGGTTTCAGGATTCTAAAAGAGTATTTTTCAGAAGCAATACACAGGGAGAGATTCCGCAGAAAAATTCAGCACATTCGGGAAAAACTCCAGGCGCATCGA
>NZ_JAAVJR010000574.1:0-466 GCF_012037645.1 Salinimicrobium oceani | reverse complement strand
GCTGAATGTAGTCGAAGTTGGATTTAACCACTTCGCCGAACATGTTATATGTTTCCTCCTCCTTGAAGCGTCTTTGAACCTGATGGATTTTATCCATCGGTATAGGTTTGTTTTCAGCATCATAGTAATTTAATTCAAACCTATTGTTATCAAAAATAAAATCAGCATCATATAATGCTACATTAAATTCCTGATGGATGGTTGCAGGAAACTTATAGAAAGGTGTAATTCCCAAGTTAATCCTGTTTTCAATTATTGTCCCTTTATTCCCTTTTTCATCATATTCTGGTTTATGAGCCTGATTTAATGGATTACTGTAGTTTCTTCTAAAGGTTATATAATGATCTTTCTGAATCGGTATGCGCAGAATAGCTTCTACATACCCGTTAGGTAGTGGCCTTAGTTCAAATCTTTTTTCACCATTTAAGGTTTGTTTCAAACTATCCACAGAAAAATATTTAAAGTA
>NZ_JAAVJR010000573.1:0-466 GCF_012037645.1 Salinimicrobium oceani | reverse complement strand
AGCCGAAGGGTTTTCCTGGATGAGATCTTTCCCAACGTTGACGTGGTGCAGGGGCAGTCGCAGGTGCTGTATACGCTGGACCTGGCTTACTATCCTAATATTCGGGGCCCATACAATTATAATCCTGCCGCGGCAGGAAGCAATACAATTCCAAATCCAGAAGAAAATTGGGCAGGTATAAGCCGGGCACTAAATTCGACGAATTTCGAACAGAGCAATGTGGAGTACATTGAATTCTGGTTAATGGATCCCTTTATTTATCCTGAAAATTCAGGAAATGAGGGTGGGAAACTGGTCTTTAACCTTGGGAACATTTCAGAAGATGTGGTCAAGGACGGCCGTAAACAATACGAGAACGGGCTTCCGGAAGATGGCGGTATACAAAATACTACTATGACTGAGTTCGGAAAAGTACCTTCCAATCAATCCCTTATTTACGCTTTTAATACTGAAGGGCAGGAGCGGC
>NZ_JAAVJR010000572.1:0-466 GCF_012037645.1 Salinimicrobium oceani | reverse complement strand
GACCTTATAGGTTTTGTTGGCAGCACAGGTCGTTCCCAGGCTCCGCATCTGCATTACGAGATCTTTAAGGATGAAGATAAGATCAATCCTATCAACTTCTACTACGGACATCTTTCTCCTGCTGAATATGATGAGATCCTGGAGCAGTCACAACTTGAAAACCAATCTCTGGATTAATGCACGTAGACCTGCCCGATAAGTTATACTACGGAATTGGAGAAGTTGCCGAAGCCTTTGGCGTCAACACCTCGCTAATTAGATTCTGGGAGAAGGAGTTTGATGCTATCAAGCCAAAGAAGAACGCGAAAGGAAACAGGAAATTTACCAAAGAAGATATAAAGAACCTGGAATTGATCTACCATCTGGTCAAGGAGAGAGGTTTTACCCTGGAAGGGGCAAAAATCCACCTGAAGGAAGAGAAAAGCAGGAAAACATTGTCTAACTTTGACGTGATTCGAAAACTGGA
>NZ_JAAVJR010000571.1:0-467 GCF_012037645.1 Salinimicrobium oceani | reverse complement strand
GGGAATTGGCTTTGCCACTGCTCAGAAATTTTTGAGATCGGGTGCAGACGTGCTTGTGCTGTCCAGGAAACCCGACAGAAATTTTCAGAAGCAGGATGCGTTGTTCACCTATTCCGTAGATCTTAATGATTCTGCAGCAGTTCATGAAACCTTTGCCAGGATCAAAGAGATCCATCCGCACCTTGATATCGCGATCAATGCGGCAGCGGGAGGAACAGGTCTGGGAAAGATGATCCATGAATTTTCTGAAGAGGAATTTGATGCCACCATGAATGTCAACCTCAAAGGTCTTTGGTTGAGCATGAAATATCAGATCGAAAAGATGTTGGAGTCCCCTACGCGAAAATGCAGCATTATCAATATTTCTTCAGTAAATGGTTTGGGTGGGGTAGAAGGAGGTTCTATTTACGCAGCCACAAAAGCAGCAGTTCTGGGGCTCACTAAATCGGCCGCTTTGGAACTTGCCA
>NZ_JAAVJR010000570.1:0-467 GCF_012037645.1 Salinimicrobium oceani | reverse complement strand
CCCGCATTTTGAAGCCATTCAAGGTTCGGGACGGTAACATGGACATCGCTAAGATTATAGTCGCGCACAAAATTGCAGTCGTTGTTGTTCTGCAGGATAAGCCTACCTTCAACAACCTTAGCCGAAATCTCGTTCATCAGGTTTTCTCCGGTACTGACCACTACTTTATGTTCGGTCCCCTGTTCAATGAACAGGTTGATCCCCTTATACACGATTAGCTCGTCAAACTCCTCCACCTCAAATTCCTTTTCTATCCTGCTTCCGGCGGTTTGGAAACAATCGGGGGCATCTTCTGTATCACAGCCTGCAAAAATCAGGAGGGCCAAAAAAGGAAAAATCCGCAGGTAAATTTTTAGCAGTTGTTTCATAAGCGATATCCAATTGAGAATTCTACTGCTTCGGCATTGGCTCCATGGGAGCGGACGGTTACAGATCCAAAAAGGTCATTCCATATCTCTCTTTGCAGA
>NZ_JAAVJR010000569.1:0-467 GCF_012037645.1 Salinimicrobium oceani | reverse complement strand
AAAGGGAAAGGCGCTGTTAACTGGATTTCCCTTTTTAGAAGAGTTGTCGAAATGAAAGCTTCAAGTGAGAACTCTTTCCTGATCTTTTAGAAAAAAAATAAACTCCGGCGCTGCCGGAGTCTATTAGCTGTGTTTTTCCCCCCGGAAACTTACACAGCCGGGAGAGTAAAAGTAAAAAAGAAGAACAGTGAGGAATAATCACCAAAAGATTTAACTAAATTTTATTACCACTAATAAGATTTAGAAATCTATTTATGATTTTTAGTTGTAACCGGTTCAAAAAGCATAAATCATTGCTCATTTTATAAGAATATCGCTTAATTATGCACCCAGGTTATTTATTAGCCTCATATTACAGTAAGGCTTTATTATTAGAACACCTTGTATTTAGGGACGATTAGCGAATAAAAAGGTATGACACTTGAGCAAACCAGAGATTCAATTGCTTTCAGGATCAAGCAATTAAG
>NZ_JAAVJR010000568.1:0-467 GCF_012037645.1 Salinimicrobium oceani | reverse complement strand
GGTTCCTATTTGTCCGCATGCACCAATTATCAATATCTTTGAAGCCATAAAAGTTTCTGTTTTAGTAGAAGCAAAGATATCTATTTCAGGAAAGATGAGAAATTCCGCAGTCTTAAATCCTCGTAATTATTCTGAAGCTTTGCTTCAAAAACATACCTTTAGAAAATGAGAAATATCCTGGTTATTTTTTTAATGCTGTCGCTGCTATCATGTCAAGATGAAGCAAAAAAACCTCAAGTTGCTCCTGTTCAAAGCAACACCACTTTTGCTGATAGCCTGAAGATCTCCAAAACCCGGAGCGTAGCTCTTTCTCCCGAAGCCCGAACCGTAGCAGCGGACTGGCTTGCATATATTACTGCCCAAAATGAGATCGGGAACCTGGAGAACAAAACAGGGACAGAAATTATAGAATCCTCCAACAATCTTATGCAGATCATGGAAAATTTAAGAGAAACTCTTCCCGATAC
>NZ_JAAVJR010000567.1:0-467 GCF_012037645.1 Salinimicrobium oceani | reverse complement strand
AAGTAACGGCGACGCATTGCTTTTAAGACTGCGTTGCTTCCGCTTTGCAGCGGAATATGAAAATGGGGCACAAAGGCATTGCTTTGGGCAACAAAGTCTATGGTTTCATTTTTCAGAAGGTTAGGCTCAATAGAAGATATCCTTAGCCTTTCAATTCCTTCCACAGTATCCAATGCCTTTACCAGGTCCAGAAAGGTATGCTCATGCTTTTTATTTCCAAACTCTCCTTTTCCGTAATCTCCAATATTAACCCCGGTGAGTACGATCTCCTTGATGCCTTTTTCGCTGATCTTTTTTGCATTCTCCAGAACATTTCCCAGAGTATCGCTTCTGGAAATTCCTCTCGCCAGCGGAATGGTGCAGTAAGTACATTTATAGTCACACCCGTCCTGTACTTTTAGAAAAGCCCTGGTGCGGTCGCCAAAGGAATAAGAACCAACATAGAAGTCTGCCTCCCCGATCTCACA
>NZ_JAAVJR010000056.1:0-915 GCF_012037645.1 Salinimicrobium oceani | reverse complement strand
TACCTTCAGCCATGAATTGAGCCATTGTTGGAACTTGAATATTTTCTGCCATTATATTTTATGTTGCAGCCTCAAAAAGGCCGGTTTTCTAATTTAATTTTCGTTTGCCCAGTTTAGCCTGTCCATTTGGTTATATGGCCAGGGTGCACCATTGTTCTCGATGTTGGTCATTGCATTATTAAGATCTGCAGGGCCTGCACTTTGCTCCATCATTAGATACCTTCTCATTTCGACAATGATCGATAAAGGATCGATACCTACAGGACATGCTTCAATGCACATTTGACAGGTGGTACATGCCCACAGCTCCTCTCTTAAAATGTAATCATCAAGCAACTGTTTCCCGTCATCAACAAATTGTCCGTTTTTATTGATATTCGCACCCACTTCTTCAAGTCGGTCTCGGGTATCCATCATGATTTTACGGGGAGATAACAATTTTCCTGTGTTATTTGCAGGACATTGATCTGTACACCTTCCACATTCTGTGCAGGTGTATGCATTCAGCAGCTGTACCCTATTCAGGTCAAAAACATCAGACGCTCCAAATTTTTCAGGTTCACCTTCATCTCCTTCAGCTTCAGTTTCTGCAGGGGCAGCAAAAGGATCGGCATCTGGATCCATCATCAATTGTACTTCTTTGGTAACAGCGTCGATATTATCAAATTCAGCCTTCGGTCTTATCTTGGAGAAATATACGTTTGGAAAAGCCAGCAGTATGTGCAGGTGCTTTGAGTAATAAAGGTAATTAAGGAAGAATAGTATTCCGAGGATATGCAACCACCAGGCGGTTCTTTCAATTATAATAAGAGTAGAATCGGTAAACCCTTCAAAAAGGGGTAACAGCAAGCCACTTACCGGAAAAGCTCCGGCAATTTCTCCCCCTGCCATGGCATAATGATTGGCTCCGTTTAA
>NZ_JAAVJR010000566.1:0-467 GCF_012037645.1 Salinimicrobium oceani | reverse complement strand
AATTTATTGTTTGCAATAACCGAAAATGTTCCGCCTTCAACCTCCTTTACCGTCACCTTAAAGGTTTCATCTGATGGAGGGGTGCAAATTGAGTATGCGCGGCGTACTTCCTTACCTTCATTGTTGGTTTTAACGGTTATATATTGTCCTGCTTTAAAAGAAAATTCACTTTTTAATTCCTGCGGTATTTCAAATTCGAGGCTTACTGCCTGCTCAGTTTCCCTGATGATATTTTTGATCTTTAACGGAAAGAATTTGCTCATTTTTTGGTATTTGGTGCAAAAGTACGAAGTATAGAAATTTTTTTCTGTAACAAAATTGTAAATTTCCCTACTTGTAGTATAAAGCAAAAGCATGTATAGACGATTCATTTCCCTTCAGTGGAAAGCCTTTTTCCGGTCTGCCAGTCTTGGCAGAAGTTTGGGGCTAAAGATCTTTATGGCCTTTATTGCCATCTATTTTGCCAT
>NZ_JAAVJR010000565.1:0-469 GCF_012037645.1 Salinimicrobium oceani | reverse complement strand
TATTTGGAGAAAGAGAAAGAAAATGGAAGCTCTATGAAAATGTTGCTTGTATGCTATACAAGACTTTTTCTTTCAACTTGATCTTGAATTCTTGTAAAATGAATCGAAAGTTTCAGAAGGAACAGGTAGGAGCCATAGTCGCTTAAAGTAAAAACCCTTCTTTCAGTTACTTTTTCTCTTTCTACAGCCTCGTTAGGAAGATTGCAGACTCGGTCCAAAAAAACTATTGAGTCTTTCAATTTATCACCTAAACTTGGTACATAAAAAACTTGAGTTATTTCCTGTTTTTTACTGGCATCAATATGACTCTCAATTTGCTGTGGGTTCTTTTTGGAGTTAGACAGAATCGTCTTCCGGTATTTATCTAATTCTATTATAGGCGCATACACTATCCGTGAGGGAAAGTTTCTTTTGTTTGCAGGATCAATGTCGCAGGTATTTGAGAGAATAATGCTCTTTGCTGGTTTCA
>NZ_JAAVJR010000564.1:0-469 GCF_012037645.1 Salinimicrobium oceani | reverse complement strand
AAATGATTGTAATGGGAGTCAATGAAGACATATTAGACGGTTCAGAAAAAATCATATCCAACGCTTCCTGCACCACCAACAATGCCGCACCCATGCTTAAGGTAGTTCATGAACTGGCGACCGTAAAACAGGCCTACATCACCACCGTTCACTCCTACACTTCAGATCAAAGCTTACATGACCAGCCACATAAAGACCTGCGAAGAGCTCGTGCTGCAGGCCAATCGATCGTACCAACAACTACAGGTGCAGCAAAGGCTCTTACCAGGATTTTTCCAGATTTAAGGGAAGTAATTGGCGGTTGCGGAATAAGGGTCCCTGTGCCAAATGGCAGCCTTACCGATATGACCCTTCAGGTCGAAAAAAATATTTCTATAGAAGATATTAATGCCGCTTTTAGGAAAGCCGCCGCAGGTTCTTTAAAAAATATCCTGGAATATACCGAAGACCCCATAGTTTCTATAGATAT
>NZ_JAAVJR010000563.1:0-469 GCF_012037645.1 Salinimicrobium oceani | reverse complement strand
CCCGATCCTCTCGATGATGTCTTCAGGTAAATTATACCCTACTCCAATGTATTTTAGTCTTACGAAGGTTCCGTCTTCCAACCATCTGTCAGAATCTCCTCTTGCGTTCAAGGTACTTGCTTTTACCACTCTTGGGAAATCTGTATTTGGATTCTCAGGGGTCCAAGGTTGGATACCTGCTCTATAGTTACTATCGTCATCAAAACGATCGATAATACTTCTGAATCCATTATATACGGTAGCTCCGAAAGAACCGATCCAGTTCATCGAGAAGTCGAATCCTTTATAACTGGCGTTTCCATTGAGTCCCATTTCGAAGTCAGGCCATGGACTTCCTACCACAGCTCTATCCTCATTGGTGATCTCTCCATCATCATTCACATCCTTAAACCTGATGTCACCCGGCTGTGCTCCGGGCATGATCACCGTTCCATCTGAACTGGTATAGCTCTGGATTTCCTCTTCGCTC
>NZ_JAAVJR010000562.1:0-469 GCF_012037645.1 Salinimicrobium oceani | reverse complement strand
GAATTTTCCAAGAGTGTTGATCTCTATTAATAAGGTTCCGGCTCCCCTGCCCCTAAGTATGCTTCCGTCGATGTCGAGTTCCACAAGAGCATCATTGGTTACATCAAGATCGAAATTCAACTCTAAACCTTTAACATCCTGAAATTCGATCTCCTGCCCTTCAAGGCGTGCCGACTTTTCTTCGGGACTTAAAAAGTGGATAAAGGAATTATCTCCAATACTTTCAGAATCTCTTATTGGGATCTTAAAAACAGTCCCTCTTTCGGTAGCTCCCATTACGTCAATGACCAGTTCTGATGTAGGGCCATAGAGAGAGGCATTACCATTAATAAAAGCAGTTCCATAATAAAGTGCTTCATCATCAAATTCGGTATTAAGAACCAGAAGCCTGTCTGTAGAAATATTTAATCCCAGAATCCAGTTACTAAAATTGCGGTGAGATATTGTCCCGTCCAGAACTCCGGTGGTA
>NZ_JAAVJR010000561.1:0-470 GCF_012037645.1 Salinimicrobium oceani | reverse complement strand
TCTTCCCATAATTACCTGCAAAGATAAGCCTTAATTCACGAACCCAAAAACTGCGGAAATCTCCGGAACAGCCTCATTAACCAACAGAATTCCTTCAAAAGTCTTACCTTCGCACCCATTAATGACCACCAATATTACATCTGTTTTTACAGATCTTTAATCTGAAACAATATTAGAAATGGAACACCTAAAAGAAATCATAGAGAAAGCCTGGGAGGACAGGGAACTTTTAAAAGAAAATAAAACTACAAATGCAATAAGGGAAGTTGTTGACCTGCTTGACAGCGGAAAACTAAGAGTTGCCGAACCTACAAATGAAGGCTGGCAGGTGAATGAATGGGTAAAAAAAGCTGTAGTTCTTTATTTTCCTATTCAAAAAATGGAAACTTTGGAAGCAGGAATCTTTGAATATCATGATAAGATCCCGCTAAAGAAAGGATATAAAGAAAAAGGGATAAGAGTAGTTCCAA
>NZ_JAAVJR010000560.1:0-470 GCF_012037645.1 Salinimicrobium oceani | reverse complement strand
CGTATGTATCCCTTCTGAAGTATCAAAATTTGCTCTTCCCCCGGCATATTGCTTCCCCGGGTGCAATTCACAAATATAGAATTTCCCGTTCCGTTTAAGAGCTCTTGCAGCTTCAGAAAAAATGAGCTCGAGATCTTCAATATGTTCCAGGACAAGGCTGCAGGTGATAAGATTTGCCCATCCCGGTTTTACAGGCCATTCCTGGGTAAGATCGGCTTCAGTAAAAGTGACTTTATTAGAAAGTACCTGGGCCTGCATTGGCAACGCCGCAAGGCCAAAGGAAAAAATAAAGGGGGCTAAAAATCGCATTTTTGATGTTATTAGTTTTGGTGCACCAAATAAATTTCGGCATCGGGATGTTCTTCAAGTGTTCTTTTAGAATCCCTGTGGATCTTATCAAAGCTTTTCATATCAAGTCCCTTGCACATCCCGTATGAATAGTGATACTTCAGGATCTCAAGATCTTCTGT
>NZ_JAAVJR010000559.1:0-470 GCF_012037645.1 Salinimicrobium oceani | reverse complement strand
TACCGGCTCCCGGTGCTGGGCGCAGTCCCCTATAGCATACACATCCCGGATGTTCGTCTTTAAAAATGGATCCACCAAAATTCCACGGTCTGTTTCAATTTCTGAACCTTTTAAAAAGTCAATGTTCGGCTTCACTCCAACGGAGATTCCGAGAAGATCACAGCCAATTTCCTCTCCCAAAGTTGTTTCAATTGAGTTTACTCTGCCGTTTGTCCCGCTGATTTGTTTTATTTCAGTTTCATGTTTTAGAGCTATCCCGTGGCTTTCTATATGGCGGGAGATGAATTGGGCGTCTTTTACAGGAAGCGCATTCTGCCAGAAAGCTGTTTCTCTGATGAGCATAGTTACCGGGATTTTTCTGGTGTGCAGCATTTCGGCCAGCTCTACGCCAATGAGTCCGCCGCCAACGATCACTGCGCCCCGGCAGTTTTTGGTGTTTTCTTCCAGCAGCTCAAGATCCTGTTTCGAAA
>NZ_JAAVJR010000558.1:0-470 GCF_012037645.1 Salinimicrobium oceani | reverse complement strand
GATGTGGATTATTTTACTCTTATGGAGTACTCTGCAAAGTGGGATCCTGTGCCTACCATGCTAACCCAAAATCACACCATGCTGGTTAAAGGATTTATGGGGCAAACCACGGCCTATGATCCTGCGACCATTAAACCTACAGTGTTAGTTATGGGAGAAAGCAGGATCAACGGAGAAGCAAAATATATCCACGGAATTAAAGGCAACGGTTTTTTCACCTTTTACGGAGGTCATGATCCCGAAGATTATCAGCACATGGTAGGGGACCCAAAAACCGAACTGGAACTTCATCCCACCTCCCCGGGATACAGGCTCATCCTGAATAACGTGCTCTTTCCGGCTGCTAAGAAACAAAAACAGAAGACATAGATGCTTTGCATCTATACCTTTGTAAAGACGGTCCATGGTCCGTCTCTCCTGATAGTAAAGACGGACCATGGTCCGTCTCTCCTGATAATCAATCTTATACC
>NZ_JAAVJR010000557.1:0-470 GCF_012037645.1 Salinimicrobium oceani | reverse complement strand
CTATGGGAATTATTCCTTTTTTAAGACATTCGGCAACTGCCGATTGTACCGCATAAAAAGTATCCTCTACTGTTTCCCCTTTTTGGATATCTCCAAGATCGACCATCTTTAGGTGCCAGTTTCCCGGTAACAGATTATAAAATGCTTTTCGAATTCCGTTGAAGTTAAAGGGTTCTCCGCTTCGGTTTTCATCCAGGCGGTCTTCCAGTACTCCAAAAATGGCAATTTTCACCCCCTCCAGGTCCGGAAAGGCTTTATCTTCCAGATGCAACAGTAAATTTGATCCTATTTTGTTGCCAGCACCGGTGACCAACTCCTCGCTAACAGGGCTAAAAAAATCCAATTCCATTAATTACTTCTTTTTAGCAGCTGCTTTTTTGCGGGTAGTTTTCTTAGCCGCAGTTTTCTTTGTGCCTGCAGCTTTCTTCGCCGTCTTCTTTTTTGGTGCCTTTTTTTCGATGATCTCCTTC
>NZ_JAAVJR010000055.1:0-918 GCF_012037645.1 Salinimicrobium oceani | reverse complement strand
AAAAAGCCTTGTTTGAAAAGGTGACTGTTAGAAGCACGATCAATAAGTAAAGAGTTATTACCCAAATGCTCCCAATTCCCCTTTTCTATGCTGCCATTATTAGAAATTAGCAACCGATTATCCTTTTTAAAGATGTAAACAATTTTAGAATTCTCAATCTCATTTATTACCACCCAATGTTGATCAGTCAAGAGGCTAAGGTCATCGAGCTTTTTGGAGAACCTTTGAATTCGGGGAATTAGATTTGAAAAATATGTTTTCATTTTACTCTGAAAATATTAGTAGGGGCAGTTGTTGCGCGGTGGTTTTTAATCGTTTACCAATGATTTTTTGTAGATCACAACCTGATGCCAGCCTTCAGGAAAATCATCTTCATCTAGATATTCAATTTTTAACCTCAAGGTATTCTCCGTAAGTTCGAGTATTGGCCATCTGGAAAATTCAGGATCGTCTTCATCGAAGACATCCCATTTTAGAACAAGAACATTATTTTCAACTGACCATGTGCCTTGCTCATCTCCCTCTAAGATACACTCCTCACCACCGGGACCGAAATACTGAAAATTAAAGGTGTTATTGTTGTTGAACTCTCGTGAATCTAAAAATTCACAATCGGAAATGGTTTTTTCTTCTCCATTCTCGGTTACCTGTTGAACATTCCAGGTACCAATCAGTAGGTTATTATTTTCCTCTGTTTCCTCTTTGGAACAGGACAGGAAAGTTAGAGCAAAGACTATGAAAGCGACATTAAAATTTTTCATTTATTCAGAATTATGTTTTGGATTAATTTCTAATCTCAGTTATACCTCTAAGCTTATAATTCTCATCCCATTGAGTAAGCAACTTAAGATCAAATACCGTATAATCATCTGTTATTTTTTCTTTGGATTTGTAGATCATTTCATAAGTAACAGTGTA
>NZ_JAAVJR010000556.1:0-470 GCF_012037645.1 Salinimicrobium oceani | reverse complement strand
TACCATATGGCGTTGCAAACAAAATGTATGGCATGTGGCAGCATTGAACTTTCTACCAAAGGCTTTGGAACAGAGAAAGTAGAGACTGAGTTAAAAGCACTTTTTCCGGGGAATAAGATCGGCCGCATGGATCTTGATACCACCCGCGGAAAGCATGGTTACGAAAAGATAATTTCGGCTTTTGAGGAAGGGGAGATCGACATCCTGATAGGTACACAAATGCTTACCAAAGGTCTCGACTTTAGAAATGTACGTCTGGTGGGGATCATGAATGCAGATACCCTGCTCAATTTTCCGGATTTTAGGGCACATGAGCGGAGTTTTCAGCTGATGCTGCAGGTAGCGGGAAGAGCGGGGAGGACCAAGAAACGTGGTCTTGTGCTCATCCAGACTTATAATCCTCATCACCAGATCGTGCAGCAGGTTTCGACCAATAATTACCTGGATATGTATAAGGAGCAGCTGGAGGA
>NZ_JAAVJR010000555.1:0-471 GCF_012037645.1 Salinimicrobium oceani | reverse complement strand
AAAGCGTCTTCATTTTCCAGGACAAATGTTTCTTCTATAGTTCCCCAGCGGGCAAATCTCTTTTTGAGAGTTTGAGTTTGTGTAGCCGAAATTTTTAGCAGCACGTCATCCCGATATGGAACCTCAAGAGCTTTGGCTATTTCCATTCCAAATTGTGCCACCTGGTTAAAGCCTCTTTTCTTTAGCTTCTGCTTGTGAAGAGGTACAGGAATGACCATAGTGATCTGTTTCCATGCCGACAACTGGTTTATCTCAGCTCCCAGCCAGGTGCCCAGAAAGCCTCCTATTTCTTCTTGTCCGCGATATTTCAGGTTATGGATTAGCTTTTGTGTCACCCCTTTCTTTTCAAAAAGCAGCAGGGAAGTGGCATTTTCAACCGGGATCCTTCCGTAGAAGATCTTTTCCACAGGATTACCCGTCTCAAGATGAAGGTCGGCAATGGGCAAACCGTGTAGACAGGTCGTGCAAAGG
>NZ_JAAVJR010000554.1:0-471 GCF_012037645.1 Salinimicrobium oceani | reverse complement strand
CTCCTGAAAAAGCCCCAGGGATTTCCCGACAATATTCGGATTTAGTTCTCCCGTTCGCGGAAGATCACCCGATAGCTTTCCTTTTATTTTATCATTATCATCAAAATAATTATGCAGCAATTCTTCTACTATGGTATATCCATCTTCTACAACCAGGATCTTTTCACAGTGGTCATATAATTCTTTTACCTTTTCTTTGGGCAAAGGATATTGAGAGATTTTAAGAATAGAATGGCTTTCATCTTCCCCTAAATTCTCCATCACATAATTATAGGCTATTCCACAAGTTATTATGCCAACTCCCCCTTTTTTGCCTTTTTTAAGTCTGTTCAAGTTCGAGTTTTGAGAATGTTCTATCAAAGAATCCTGTTTATTAACCAACAGGTCGTACTGCTTTCTCGCGTTCATGGGGAGTAAAGCAAATCGCGAGGTATCTAATGGTAAGTTGATCTCATTTGGATTACGTCTTTC
>NZ_JAAVJR010000553.1:0-471 GCF_012037645.1 Salinimicrobium oceani | reverse complement strand
ATATGAGCTTTTAAAATAGGGAATATCTTTCGTTTTGTTCCTTTTTTTGAGGATTATTAGCAATTATTTATGATTTAGTGAATTGTTCCCGAGGAGCTGCAAAAGTTTTTGAATATATTTGAGGATGTCAAAATCCTTCCAGGCATTTATTGCTGTTCTCATTCTTATTTCAGGCGTAGTTTGGAGCTTCTATAATACGAGGCCTCAGGTAGATCTTTCCCGCGAAATACCTCCACATCAATTTTCTACAGCCCGGGCTTTGGAACATGTAAAGTCCCTGGCGAAAGAGCCGCATTATGTAGGTAGTACTGCCCATCGCTATGCCCGTAATTATATTGTTTCACAACTTGAGGCCATGGACCTGTTGGTTGAAACGCAGGAGGGATATACCCTTAACAAAATAGGGATCCTTACCCGGCCTCAAAACATTATGACGCGAATTCAAGGTTCCGGAACCGGAAAGGCGCTGCT
>NZ_JAAVJR010000552.1:0-471 GCF_012037645.1 Salinimicrobium oceani | reverse complement strand
AATTATCCGTTATAAGATCGACCTTTTAATATTCTATCTGCAAATGGTTGAAAAGCTTTATAGAATTTCTCCATATTAGAAGCAAACCATTTTGTTCGTTTTTCCCAATTTTCTTCATTCTGAAACTCGCCGAAATCTTTAAAGAATTCAGGTTCAGGATATTCAAATTTTATTTTTGAAGCTTTTCTATTTTCACCACCATCAAATATCAATTCATGACCAAATCTGTCTTCGATCTCCTTTTGATGCTTTTTAAATTCTTCAACAATTTCATTTTCGGGATCATTAGGGAAGTATAGTTCAATTCTGTTTGTTTTACGGCCTATGCAGAAATTATAACGGCCAGCACCTCTAATAAAACCAATATCAAAATAAGGCTTGGGAGTTACAGAGTCTAAGTACCTGAAATTATTTTGTTGTAGCTCTTTTTTCAGCATTGTCCAAAACCTAACTAATCGATTTTCTGTTTCA
>NZ_JAAVJR010000551.1:0-472 GCF_012037645.1 Salinimicrobium oceani | reverse complement strand
GTAGTAATATGACATACCAAAATCCACGTTTCCGTAGTAATCGGTAAGCTCATCTTCTCCAATGAGAGGGTCGTAACCTGAAAATCCGGTTTGATCAAGGTGGTGCTGAATGAGTCCGCCGCTAATTCCGAAGGAAAGCAGGTTAAGATAAGTATCCCGCACTGCAAAGTTGAGGTGATAGGCAAAGCTGCCGTAAACTCCCCTTTTTGAGAAGTTACCGTTATGGTCATTAAAAATAATTCCACCTACCCCAACTTTTTCAGTAGCCCTGCCGTGAATACTCAGAGTTTGCAGTCCTGGGGCATTGTCGACATCCAGCCATTGTTGCCGGGCCGTAAGTCTTATTTTGTTGATCGTAGCTGCCCCTGCCATGGATGGGTGGAGCAGGTATAGATTATCTGTAAGGTAATCTGAATAAGTTGGAATGATCTCCTGGGCATTGGTTTCTTCGGAAAAGTACAGGTTGAGAAGT
>NZ_JAAVJR010000550.1:0-472 GCF_012037645.1 Salinimicrobium oceani | reverse complement strand
CTTCCGCAGAGATCAAGGAGAACCTGGAAAAACTTGATGAAGTAGCCTTTTCGCACCTTCATAACCATAGCCAGTTCTCTATACTGCAATCCACCATCAGTATCAAAGATCTTGTAAATGCAGCGGCAAAACAGAATATGCCGGCGGTTGCACTTACAGATCATGCGAATATGATGGGTGCTTTCCATTTTGTGAAAGAAGTAGGAGCATATAATAAAGGGATTAAGGCAAAGATCGCTGCAGCCGCAGAAGCCGGAGAAAAACCCGAAGGGCGGGAGCTAAAAGCCATTATAGGCTGTGAATTCTTTGTGTGTGAAAACCATAAAGACAAATCCAGAAAAGATAACGGCTACCAGATCGTGTTGCTGGCGAAGAATAAGAAGGGCTACCATAACCTGGCAAAAATGTCCTCCATCGCTTATACCCAAGGCTTCTATTACGTGCCCCGAATTGACAAAGAGGTTATCAAACA
>NZ_JAAVJR010000549.1:0-472 GCF_012037645.1 Salinimicrobium oceani | reverse complement strand
GTATGAATCTATTTTAGATCAGTTTATGGTTCTCCATTGTCTTTTACCACGGATTAAATTCCGTGGCTATGGTATATTAGATATGAGTGTTCCTACAGTAAGAATCAGGCTGTTCAATATTCTGATGAAGAAGGAATTACTAAAAAGGAATTCGTATTTTTGATAAAAAGCACACAGATGGATTTAGAGGCTAAAAAAATATCTTTTGTTCAGGAATTTCTTCGTTTACAAAACGAAGAAATTATAATTGGATTAGAAAAAATGCTGCATAAAAGCAAAGCAGAGTTACTTGAAAAAGAAATGAAACCTATGTCGATGCAACAATTTAATACCGAAATTGATCAGGCACTAGACGATTCTAAAAATGGACGATTGACCAAGGCATCTGAATTAAAATCTAAAGTACAAAAATGGGGTTAACTGTTTATTGGACTCGACTAGCCGAAGATAAATTAGAAGATATATTTCACTA
>NZ_JAAVJR010000548.1:0-472 GCF_012037645.1 Salinimicrobium oceani | reverse complement strand
ACAGGTCATGCCGGTAATCTTGTAGGAATGGGTCATCAAAGACTCATTTGCTTCAGAATGGTCTTCAAAAACATCATTTTTGACACCCTCCTTTACAGACTTTTCTTCTGAAGTACCCGGAGCCAGAATGTGGTAATTTCCACCACCCTGTTGCAGCGCTGTTTCAAAGATGTTCCAGGGAATGTGCTTTTCCATTTCAATCACTGCCTCTTCTTTTTCAAGATCCACAGCAGTAGATTTCACTCCGTCGACCTTTTTAAGCATCTCCTCAACATGTGACCGACAGCCATTACAAGTCATGCCGGTGATCTTGTAGGTGTGGGTCATCAAAGACTCATTTGCTTCAGAACGGTCTTCAAAAACATCATTTTTGACACCCTCCTTTACAGATTTTTCTTCCGAAGTACCCGGAGCCAGAATGTGGTAATTTCCGCCACCCTGTTGAAGCGCTGTTTCAAAGATGTCCCGGGGA
>NZ_JAAVJR010000547.1:0-472 GCF_012037645.1 Salinimicrobium oceani | reverse complement strand
AAAGACGTTGCATTTTCTATAAACAGCTGTTTATTTTTTTCATTCTGAACCGGCTTACAACCTGCCGTGTTTTCATGTAAAGAAGTTGGCAAAGATAAGCTTTTTATCTGCCGGTATTACAAAAGGCAATAACCGGGCCCAATCCCTGCCGGCACTAAAGGATCTCGATCTTATATTTATTGAGCAGTCCCTGAAGGTTGTGTGTAGAGAACTTCGCTCCTGTGATGAGGCTGTTTTCAGGGTCTATGCTGAAATGTTCTGCTGTGCTGAAATCGGCTTTTTCAAGTCGGCTGCTATAGAAGATAGCTCCACTCAGGTCACTTTGATCAAAGCTTGCTCCTGAAAGATCTGCTTCAGAAAAATCTACTTCCTGTAATCTGCAGCCTTTAAAGATGATTTTTTTCAACTTCAGTTTAAAAAAGGAAGAATAGTTAAGGATGCAGTTCTCAAAAGAGAATGACAGAAGAAAACT
>NZ_JAAVJR010000054.1:0-919 GCF_012037645.1 Salinimicrobium oceani | reverse complement strand
ATTCCAAGTACGACCTATAAATTCCTCTTCAATATCTGGATGAATTTTATAAACGAGATAAAATTCCTGAGCTGGATTTGACGGATAGCCTTTATTTATTAAATTTTCTTTAGAGAAAATGCGAGGACCAATTTCGGTAACTTTGAATAGTTTAGTTGCAAGGGTTTCACCCTCCCCATGAAGAAGAATGTATCTCGCACCGGTTTCTGAAGGTCCCAATCTTAAGGAACCACGATCATTTCCAGTTCTCAGATTGATTAATCCGTTTTTTAAGATCCAATCAAGGTTTTCTTTTCTGTAGTATGCTATTAGTACTGAAGTATCGTCGGGAATAAAATCCCTATTGGGACCATATGCTTCAGGTAACCTCTCTTTTAATTTGTTTGGTTTTTCTTTATGAATATCAAAGATTCTATATGCTATATTTTCACGTTGGGAAGCCCTGTTCAGGAAGTGATCAACTACCCGAAGGATGAAATCTTTCACATCTTCAATTCCACTGTTCGTTCTTGAAGGTCTGACAGGGAATGCTCCAAGTCCAGGCAAAATTTCATGAAACCCTCTTTTTTCTAATACATCTGTACCCGGATAAAGAACATATGCTCCTCCGGTTCTTTTTATTGCGTCTTTGTATGCGTGCATTTTTAATAGATCAGCATTTTTATAAGAACCTTTTTGCTGATTTTTTTTCTCTTCATCTAGCTCCTTCTTTTCCTGTGTACAATCTCCCAGCTGATCTATTACCAAATTCTCTATTTTATATTTTGCATCAAAATGGATGTGAACGATTAGTTCTTCCTTTTCTGACATTTCTTCTGATATATCCGAAGGCCAAATAGAAAGAGTATAATCGGGCCTCAATGATTTTGTCCAGCTACCTGGCGAGGGATGTTTTCCATTCCCCGAAAAAGTCCGGTTA
>NZ_JAAVJR010000546.1:0-473 GCF_012037645.1 Salinimicrobium oceani | reverse complement strand
AAAATCTATCCCGAAATTCCCAACCGGTTTATTGCTGAAGTCAATGGAATTTCCATTCACCTGAAGCGGGAAGACCTGCTTCATCCTGAAGTTTCGGGGAATAAATTCCGGAAGCTCAAGTACAACATTGCTGAAGCTATCTCTCAAAAAAGGGAAAGTCTGCTCACTTTTGGCGGGGCCTATTCCAACCATATTGCTGCCACAGCCGCTGCGGGAAAATTTTCAGGATTAAAAACAATTGGCGTTATAAGAGGAGAGGAGCTGGGAGAGAATCTGGAAAAGACGCTTCAGGAAAACGCTACGCTAAGGTTCGCCCATGACTGCGGAATGCAATTTCATTTTGTAAGTCGGAGCGACTACCGGCAAAAAACTTCCGAAGCATTTATTGAAGAGCTGCATGAGAAATTTGGGAAATTCTACCTTGTGCCCGAAGGTGGTACCAATGAGCTGGCGGTAAAAGGTTGTGAGGAGAT
>NZ_JAAVJR010000545.1:0-473 GCF_012037645.1 Salinimicrobium oceani | reverse complement strand
AAACTGCAAGAAATGTCACAACTCAACGTAACTCAAAAGTTAATCAAGGAACACTTATTAAAAGGGGAGATGGTCCCCGGAAAAGAAATTGGGATCAAGATCGACCAGGCCCTGCTACAGGATGCAACCGGAACCCTGGTGCAGCTTGAGCTCGAAGCTATGGGATTAGATAGAGCCAAGACAGAAGTTGCGGTACAATACGTTGATCATAACCTGTTACAGACCGATTTTAAGAACGCTGATGATCATGCTTTTTTGCTTTCGGCTTCACAGAGATTCGGAATATGGTATAGCCGTCCCGGAAATGGGGTGAGCCATCCCGTGCATATGGAACGCTTCGGGAAACCCGGAAAAACTATGGTAGGATCTGACAGTCACACGCCTGCAGCAGGATCCCTTGGAATGTTAGCAATTGGAACAGGAGGTTTGGATGTTGCAGCAGCCATTGCGGGACAACCTTATTTCGTAAAAAT
>NZ_JAAVJR010000544.1:0-473 GCF_012037645.1 Salinimicrobium oceani | reverse complement strand
CTAATTCCACAGGCATTTTTAGCGGAAGCTGTGATGTTAAAATCTCCTCCTGATGCCGCAGCTCCAGTTACATCAACAGTAATCGAATTGGTGCCTTCTCCTCCAGAAATTTTCCATCCATTTGGAAGTTCCCAGTTGTAAGAAGTTACGTTGGCATTACCGCCTGTGACGGTGTACACTAATCCTGACACAGGGGGGCAAATTCCCGAAGCTACATTCACATTGCCAGATGATGCTGCAAATACTGGTGCCGCAGGTGGTGTATAGCCTTTCAAAGTAATAACATTACTTGTCGCAGTGACAGGTGCCGCACAAATAGTATTTGAAGTCATTACGACTGAAATTTGGGAACCATCAGCTAAAGAAGAAGCCGTGTAAGTTGCACCTGTCGCTCCTGAGATATTAGAGCCATTTCTTTGCCACTGGTATGCAGGAGACGCACCGCCATTGACAGGTGCGGCTGTGAACGTAAC
>NZ_JAAVJR010000543.1:0-473 GCF_012037645.1 Salinimicrobium oceani | reverse complement strand
TAAGCGATCTTAAAGAAGTAACTAAAATGAGGCTTGCCCTTAGTGTGGTCTTTTCTTCTGTGGCCGGTTATTTCCTGGGGGCAGAAAGTATAGATCTGCTTACTGTGATCATGTTGTCTATTGGAGGCTACTGTTTGGTGGGTGCATCAAATGCATATAACCAGATCCTTGAAAAAGATTTGGATGTATTGATGAAGAGGACCAGCAACCGGCCTGTGCCTTCAGGAAGAATGTCTGTCAACACTGCATTTATAATTGCCAGTGCACTTACGGTCACAGGTCTTGTGATCCTGTATCTCATTAATCCCAGGACGGCAATGTTTGGCGCCATAAGCATCTTTTTGTATGTGTGCGTTTACACTCCTTTGAAGACAAAGACTCCTCTTTCTGTATTTGTGGGTGCTTTTCCCGGTGCAATACCCTTTATGCTGGGATGGGTTGCAGCAACTGGAAACTTTGGAATCGAACCCGGA
>NZ_JAAVJR010000542.1:0-474 GCF_012037645.1 Salinimicrobium oceani | reverse complement strand
ATTTTCCCCACGATCCCTGTTCCGTTCATGAGCAGGAGGACGGTATCGAATTTTTCTCCGGAAAGATCTTCAAAAGCTATATTTCGGGCATCCAAAATTCCGCGTTTCCGGCAGATATCTATAGCTCCTGCTGATGTGTCTATTGCCGTCACCTCTAGTTTCCGCTCCTCCTGAAGGTAAAGAGAGTGGCTGCCCGCACCGCAACCTACATCAAGTACCTTTCCGCGGCATAGTTGCAAAGCTTTTTGTTCCAGCCGGGGCATTTCCTTATAGCTTCTAAAGAGGTAGGGTACGGGAATCACATCATCATCAAAGTCGGGCGAGTGGACGGTAATTTCTTCGTCATCACCGGTTTCATAGAACGCTGTAATAGCTTTTCCGAAGATATCGGGATCGTTTTTTGGCTTGCTCACTTGTGGGTTCTGTTTATCTTGGCAGCATGCAGGAAGAGATCGATGGGCTCCCGCAGCGGGC
>NZ_JAAVJR010000541.1:0-474 GCF_012037645.1 Salinimicrobium oceani | reverse complement strand
TCGGGATCAATGAAACCACTTTTCCCGTTCATCTGGACATAGGCCCTATTATTTTCAAAAGGTAGAGCTGAATCGTAGATGGGGTCGATAACTAATTCCCCTGTTCTATCGATATAGCCATATTTATCTCCCTTTTTAAATACGGCTCTGTTGTTATGGAACCCACCTTGCCATAGGGGCTCAAACTTTAGTGGAATCACCACCTCGTTTCTTTTATTAATATAGCCACTCTTGCCATTTTTAATAACCTGAGCCAAGCCTTCTGAAAATGAACTTACCTTATCGTAAATAAATGGAATTACCGGTTCGTTTTTCTTGTTAACAAAACCCCATTGGCCATTCTTCTTCGCATAAACTAATTGATCTTTAAAATCAAATCCGATCTCCTGGTACTCAAAAGGAATTATAACTTTTCCATTTCTATTCACAAAGCCATAGAGATCTTCTTTCTTAACCCGCATCAAACCTTCAGAA
>NZ_JAAVJR010000540.1:0-475 GCF_012037645.1 Salinimicrobium oceani | reverse complement strand
ATACACTATTAAAAGTATATAGAAATAAGCTGAAAATATAGCTTCAAATTAGAGTTTTAGAGTAGTTTTTTCATACAATTCCTGATCAAAATCCCTTTTCTCCAACCAGGATTTGTTCCTCAATTTTGTCTTGTATGCGTAGATGGAATTGACCGAATAACCCAGGATCTGTGCAATGATTTCATTGTGGGTAATTCCTAGTCTAATAAGAGCAAAAATTCTCAACTCCTTATTTAGAATTTTTCCTTTTTTGACTTTAATCTGTTCTTCCGGTCTTAGTAGCGAATTAAACTCCTCGATGAAATTCGGAAAAAGTTTGATAAAGGCTTCATCAAAATTCTGAAGCAGTTTTTCCTTTTCTTTTTTCAGGTCGTAATTACCCAGCAAATATTTGATCTTTTCCAGCTTTCCATCTTCTACAGCGTTTTCCACTTTAGATTTAAATTCCCTGAATTTCTCAAAGATATCAGCATCC
>NZ_JAAVJR010000539.1:0-475 GCF_012037645.1 Salinimicrobium oceani | reverse complement strand
GCTCTGGCATTTGCTTTTGCCAAAGAAGGTGCCTTTCTCGTTTTGTCAGCAAGAAACAAGGACAAACTTGAGGAAGTTCAAAAAAGATGCTTAGAATATACTGCCAAATGCCGGGTACTACCGGTCGATTTATCTCATACTGAAGGATTGGAAAAAGTAGTTGGCTCGGTAATGGAACAAACAGGAAGGATTGACATATTGGTCAACAATGCAGGCAGAAGCCAGCGTTCATGGGCCAAAGAAACTCCAATAGAAATTGACCGCGATATTATGGAGCTGAACTTTTTTAGTGTAATCACTTTAACAAAACTGGTTTTAATACACATGCTGAAAACCGGATCGGGTCACCTGGTGGTCATCAGTAGCATTACCGGCAAGTTTGGGTTTCCAATGCGTACTGCCTATAGTGCGTCCAAGCATGCGCTCCAGGGATATTTCGAAGCATTGCGGGCTGAACTGGTTAATGACAATATCC
>NZ_JAAVJR010000538.1:0-475 GCF_012037645.1 Salinimicrobium oceani | reverse complement strand
TGGTTGCAATAACCTCTTATAGTGGTTATAAACTGCTACAGACAAAACTTTTTTAGTGTGCTCCTGCCCTATTACATATTGATCTAAAAATGATTTTATTGCCTTGGGCTTCCTCAGTTTTAATTCTGAAGAAAGCTCTCCTGTCCCATCCTGTCTTGATTCCTCAATGACAATACCGTGGGCCTGCTCAATACAGCGATCGCAGATATGAGCATCCAGCCCGGCAATGAGCAGGTTGGTTTCAGGCTTTTTCCTTCCGCAGAAGGAGCATTCTAATTCTTCTTTTGCCATAAATTTTTTGTTGCAGCCTTAAAAAAGGCTTCTCTACATTCTTTTTATCGGGGCATTAGTCCCTCGTCAAAATTTCATCAATCATTCCGTATTCCAAAGCTTTATCGGCTTTCATCCAGTAATCCCTGTCACTGTCCTCATGGATCTTGTCATAAGTTTGTCCTGTATGTTTTGCAATGATATC
>NZ_JAAVJR010000537.1:0-475 GCF_012037645.1 Salinimicrobium oceani | reverse complement strand
ATCAAGCCAAGACTTGTAGTAGGCACCATCGGCAATATCCATGGCATCCTTAGTGACCATTAGAGGCTTGAAGGTATCTACCATAACTGCTAATTCATCTGTTTTTGTTTTTCCTATACTTCTTTCTGCTGCCCCTGGATGCGGACCGTGAGGAATACCGGCCGGATGAAGGGAAATATGTCCTTCTTCAATATCATTACGGCTCATAAAATCGCCATCCACATAATAAAGCACCTCATCGCTGTCAATATTACTGTGATTGTATGGCGCCGGAATACTCTCGGGATGATAATCATACAACCTCGGCACGAAGGAACATACTACAAAAGCATCTGTTTCAAAAGTTTGATGCACCGGTGGCGGCTGATGAATTCGGCCTGTAATGGGTTCAAAATCATGTATTGAGAATGCATAGGGATAATTATACCCATCATAGCCAACTACATCAAAAGGATGGGAGGCATATACCATATCA
>NZ_JAAVJR010000053.1:0-927 GCF_012037645.1 Salinimicrobium oceani | reverse complement strand
AATGAAACTGCCGGAGTGGTAACAGGACTTGCCTGGACCTCGGTGGGAGGTGATATCCTCTTCATTGAATCTATACTTTCAAAAGGTAAGGGCTCTCTTAATATTACGGGAAACCTTGGGAAGGTGATGAAAGAATCGGCCACCATTGCTCTGGAATATATAAAAGGTAATGCCGAAGAATTAGGTATAGATCCCGAGATTATGGAGAAGTACAATGTGCACATTCACGTGCCCGAAGGGGCTACACCTAAAGACGGCCCCAGTGCCGGGATCACAATGTTGACTTCTTTGGTTTCTCTTTTCACACAAAGAAAGGTGAAAAAAAATATCGCAATGACCGGTGAGATCACCCTGCGTGGAAAAGTGTTGCCTGTGGGAGGGATCAAAGAAAAGATCCTTGCTGCAAAACGCGCCCATGTAAAAGAGATCATTTTATGTGAAGAGAACAAACGCGATATTGAAGAGATTAAGGAGGAATACCTTAAAGGTCTTACCTTCCACTATGTTAAGGAAATGGGAGAAGTCATTAAACTGGCCATCCTGGATGAAAAAGTGAAAAATCCGAAGAAACTTTAATTTTAGAATAACATATAAAAACCCCGGAAAGACCTTCCGGGTTTTTTTATTGGACTTACGTTCTGTAAAGTGCAGCATGATTCCTTATTTTTGCACTCCTACACCAGAAAAGATATTAATGACTAAAAGGATAACCATAGCGATAGACGGATTTTCATCAACCGGTAAAAGTACTGTAGCTAAGCAGCTGGCAAAGGAGCTGGGTTATGTTTATGTAGATACCGGAGCCATGTATCGGGCCGTTACCCTATATGCGCTAAGGCAGGAATTTATTGCTGAAGGTCATTTTGATCCTCATGCTCTTATTGCTGAACTGCCTCTCATTTCCCTAAAATTTACTTTTAATCCCGA
>NZ_JAAVJR010000536.1:0-476 GCF_012037645.1 Salinimicrobium oceani | reverse complement strand
AGCGGCAGTAGGGAAAACAAGGGTTGCTCCAAAATGCATTTTTTGCTGTTTATTTTGCTAAAAAAATCTTTGCCAGTTTCAGAAATGTATTAAATTTGCACCGCAATACCCACCACTGGTGGTATGTTCTTTAATATGCGAAAATAGCTTCCCGAGTACTCGGGAGTAGAGCGCCACTTTGGGTCTCCTATTTTTTATGTTCTTTAAAATGCGAAAATAGCTCAGTTGGTAGAGCGCCACCTTGCCAAGGTGGAGGTCGCGGGTTCGAATCCCGTTTTTCGCTCAGATTGAAATGAAGCCCCGGTTTTTTCGGGGTTTTTATTTTATTCCACGCTCGGATGGTGGTCCCGAAGCGTCGGGAGGTAGACACGTTGGACTCTCATTTACGAGATTTTAAATGTTAGATCTGAAAAGTTCTTAAATTTTGAAATAATTTCCACGCTCGGATGGTGGACTTGGTAGACACGTTGGACTTA
>NZ_JAAVJR010000535.1:0-477 GCF_012037645.1 Salinimicrobium oceani | reverse complement strand
AGGAAATGGGGCTGGCACTACACTACCTGTTCTTATTCAGCACTTACATCATGCGGTTGCCCTCTGCGGAAAAGGTGCCAAAAAAATTTTTAAGGATTGAGAAGAGGTATTTCTATTCTTTTATCCAGTATTCTATCTTACACTCAAAAACACTAAAGTTTAACAGCAAGTTCCGGAACATCCCTCAATGTTCCATTTTCTTGTTTTCCCAAAATAACCACTTCCTTGTTTTCCTTGTATTCATCAATGGCCATTAAAAGCTGGCCTATGGTTTCTCTTCGAATTTTCACTCCAGATTTCTGATTTTTATTTCTGACCTCGATATAATACCCATCTCTGAGATCTTTTGGTTTTGTGGAAGGCCTACCCATAATTTTTATAATTTTAAGATTGGATTTCAATAAACAATTATTATACTAAAACTTATCTGAAAGTTCTTAAAAAACAATGATTTTATAATTGTTTTTGCTACCGAAA
>NZ_JAAVJR010000534.1:0-477 GCF_012037645.1 Salinimicrobium oceani | reverse complement strand
AAGGTCCAAAAAAGACCTTGCAGGTTTGATTCTTTACTTGAGAAGCACTGCTCACTGAACAGTGAACACTGAACACTCAGTCTACAGGATCAACATAGCGTCCCCGTAGGTGTAGAATTTATATTTCTCCTTCACTGCTTCGGCATAAGCTTTTTTCATAAAATCATGACCTGCAAATGCAGAAACCATCATCAACAAAGTTGATTTTGGCGTGTGGAAATTGGTGATCATACAGTTGGCTATACTAAAATCATATGGAGGAAAGATAAATTTATTGGTCCATCCACTGAATTCATTCAGAGTCCTGTTTGAAGACACTGAACTTTCTAAAGAACGCATTACCGTAGTACCTACAGCACACACTTTACGTTTTTCAGAAATTGCTTTGTTGATCGTATTAACCGCTTTTCCTTCTATAAAAGCTTCCTCACTATCCATTTTATGCTTTGAAAGATCCTCTACCTCAACCGGGCTAAA
>NZ_JAAVJR010000533.1:0-477 GCF_012037645.1 Salinimicrobium oceani | reverse complement strand
CGACAGGGTGGACTATTTTACCGAAAGCTTCAGGAAAAGCGGCGCCGGTAGCCTTAGTACCCGTGTTGATGAAAGTTATGTGAAAAAGTTACTGGGCTATTTTAAGACCAGGTAAAGAAATATTAATGAAAAAAAGTTTGCGGCAGAATCACATTTTTGACACCTTAAGGAACAGAGGTTCTGCATTCTGCCTGCTATTGTTTTTTCTTGTTGCCGCTTCCGGAAGTTTACGTGCGCAGGAAGTTTCGGCATCCGTAGATACCACCAAGATAAGAATAGGAGAGCAGATCACCTACCGGCTTTCGGTAGAATCTAATGGAAATTCGCCTGTGGTATTTCCTGAGGGGCAGACCTTTTCTCCGCTGGAAATGATCGAGGCTTATGCCATTGATACGAGTAAAATAGGAGATCGCCAAAGACTGATCCGGGAATATGCACTTACTCAGTTTGATTCCGGACGATATACTATTCCGCAGC
>NZ_JAAVJR010000532.1:0-477 GCF_012037645.1 Salinimicrobium oceani | reverse complement strand
TACTGAACTGTTCCCGCTGCTGAGTTGCTGGGGTTGGTAAGGGTCTGATTTATTGTAGATCCTGTTCCGTTACTTGCCCCTGTAATACCCCCGGTTATGGTGCCTACGGTCCAGGAGAAAGAGCTTGATATTGATGCAGTCAAAGCAATATTAGGTCCTGTACCACTGCATATTGTTACTGTGTTGGCAGTAGTTACTGTAGGTGTTGGATTAACTGTTACCGTGATTGTGTAAGGTTCACCTGCACAACTTCCTGTGGTAGCTGTAGGTGTTGCGATATACTGAACTGTCCCTGCTGCTGAGTTGCTGGGATTGGTGAGGGTCTGATTTATTGTAGATCCTGTTCCGTTACTTGCACCTGTAATACCTCCTGTTATGGTACCTACGGTCCAGGAGAAAGAACTTGGTGTAGATGCAGTCAAAGCAATATTAGGTCCTGTACCACTGCATATTGTTACTGTGTTGGCAGTAGTTACT
>NZ_JAAVJR010000531.1:0-478 GCF_012037645.1 Salinimicrobium oceani | reverse complement strand
ATTTCTGTATTTGCAATTATTTATGGTTTGCGAAGGGATTTCACGCCTTTCTCCATTTTCATGGCAGGTTTTGCTTTATTCAATACCTGCATTATGTTGTTCGGAATTTATCTTACTGTCAAGGTCACTAATCAAAACAGAATCCTTAGGTCAAACTTGAGCGATACAGCGGTTAGGAAATTATTTTCAACGAAACAAAACCTAAGGAATCTTTTCCATAAGGCCTTCACCTTTACAAGAAAGGGAGCATTGCCCCTGTTGGTTCTGGTTCTTTTTTCAGCGTTAGCTTTTAAACAACAAATGAAGAACAAGCGTTGGGAGAACGTGGAGGCAAGTTATCACAGCAAGAAAACAGGTAAACTTATAGGCATCTTTCATCCCCCTGAAGATTCAGGATGGGTAGACCTGGAAGATATTAACGCTCTCGAAGCCAGGAACAATATTAATTTTGATATTATTTCGGTTTACATGGCCTGGA
>NZ_JAAVJR010000530.1:0-478 GCF_012037645.1 Salinimicrobium oceani | reverse complement strand
TAGTAAGGAACGAAATGGAAGATATTCCGGAAGCCATCAAATTTTCGGTAAGTACTGCCGGTGGAATGGCCTCTGGCCCCCCGGTAGCTATCGATGTTATTGGGAATGATCTTGAACAAACCTCCGAAATAGCTGAACAACTGGTAAACCGACTCAACCAGATAGAAGGAATACGCAATGCCGACGTAAACCGGGGTGATCCACAACCGGCACTTCAAATCGATCTGGATCGGGACAGACTAGCAGTGCTGGGATTGAACTCAGGTACGGTAGGACAAACCATTAGAGGGATGATTGCCGGAATCACGGCAACAGAATTTCGTGAAGAGGGAGATGAATTTGACATCGTGGTTCAATACGAGGAATCTTTTCGTCAAAATATAGAAGACCTTAGAAGAATGACAGTACCCACTCCCGGCGGAGAACTGGTGGAAATTGGATCTTTGGGCGAGGTTCGGGAAATTTACACCCCTCCCAA
>NZ_JAAVJR010000529.1:0-478 GCF_012037645.1 Salinimicrobium oceani | reverse complement strand
CGGTTTAGAGTGATTAGAGGTCTGCAAACACTTCAGACAAAAAAACTGACAAATCCGCCTAAGAAGCATAGTAATATTCCTCTCTAAACCTATTGACATGGAAGAAACAACTACAACGGGCATAGACTGGTCGCAGATATGGATCATCACGGGTGTAGGATATACCGTTGTTTTTCTGGCCCTTCTCCTGCTCATGTTCCTGTTTAAAAACATGCCGCTGTTCCTCAACCTCGTGACGGGAAAAAAGGTTAAGGTGATGATCAAAAAGATAAAGCCTGAAGACAATGGAAATCAGGAAGAGCAGTATCTGTCCGGGGAAATCAGTGCAGCAATCGGGATGGCACTGACGCTCTATTTTAAGGAACAGCACGATGAAGAAAGCGGCGTGATCACCATAAAAAGAGTTGCCCGCACATATTCTCCCTGGAGCTCCAAGATCTATGGAGTCAATAATAACCTGCGGTAAAATAGTAAAGTC
>NZ_JAAVJR010000528.1:0-478 GCF_012037645.1 Salinimicrobium oceani | reverse complement strand
AGTATTATTGCTGAAGCTATTGCAGCCAATAACAAAGCCGAAGGTTCCACCTCCCGAAGTGTCTTTAAACTTACTCCTGAAGCCGCAGCCCTTGCCGCCGACTTTGAAAAGAATAAAGGAAAATTACCGTGGCCGGTAAGAACGGGAACTGTTGTTCTAAGGTTCGGTACTCAACCTCACCCTATCGTTAAAACCGCCACCATGAACAGTAACGGAGTACGAATAGCGACAGATCCGGGTTCTAAAGCGCGGGCAGTGTTTGGAGGTACGGTAAGTGAGATCATTGCAGTAAAAGGCTCCAGCCTTATGGTAATGGTGCGTCATGGAGACTATATCACCATTTACAACCATTTGGCTTCTGTAGATGTTAGAAAAGGACAGGAAGTAGCTTTAGGTGAGGAACTGGGAACCGTAGCCATCAATAAGACCGATGGCAGAACAACCTTGTACTTCGTGATGTACAAGAACAACCAGAAGC
>NZ_JAAVJR010000527.1:0-479 GCF_012037645.1 Salinimicrobium oceani | reverse complement strand
ATCCTTCTACATCGGCCTGCCAGCGATATTGTACCTTTCCATTTTTTTTCCGAAACTGTAGCGAAGGAAGAGCGGCATTCCGAAGATACTGATCTAAAACAGGCTTTAGATCATAGGATATTGCCGCATTAAAATAGTTCTCAGTTTCTTCTGTTGTTATGATCTTGTGACGGTAAGTTTCAGTGTAATCTTTTAAGGTTTTCCACCACAGCTCGTCATTGTCATAGATGCTGCGGATGGTGTTCAGCAGGTTTGCGCCCTTGGCATACATATCACCCGAGCCTTCATTGTTGACACCGTAATTTCCGCTTATAGGGTTTTTGTTCCCGATACCACCTCTTGTTCCCTGCAGGTACTCAAGAGCCTCTTCTTTCCCCCAGCGACATTCACTGTAAACAGCTTCCGAATAGGAGGTGAAGCCCTCATGTATCCACATATCGGCAATATCTGCTGCCGTTTTACTATTTCCGAACCATTCA
>NZ_JAAVJR010000052.1:0-935 GCF_012037645.1 Salinimicrobium oceani | reverse complement strand
ACCGCCACCGGAGTTACAGCTTTTTACGACATTGATACTCCGGTCACTTTAGCAAAACTGGAGCGGGAGGATTACGAATATCTCGACCCGGAGATCATCTCAAAATATGATCTGTATTTATCATTTTCGGGAGGTCCTATTCTAAAGCATCTTGAGGAGCATTATGGATCTCCTATGGCAAGAGCCTTATACTGTTCTGTTGATCCGGATCTTTATTTTCCTGAAGACCGGGAAAAGCAATGGAAAATGGGATATCTCGGCACCTACAGCGATGATCGCCAGCCCACAGTGGAAGAACTTCTAAACAAACCCGCAGCTCAATTTCCATCAGAAAAATTTGTAGTTGCAGGTCCGCAGTATCCGGAGAACTACAACTGGTCAAAGAACGTCGAGCGCATCAATCACCTGCCTCCGGCAGAACACCGAAAGTTCTACAATTCGCAGGAGTTTACGCTGAATGTCACCCGACAGGACATGATCAAAGCCGGTTACTCCCCCAGCGTGAGATTATTTGAAGCAGCTGCCTGCGGAGTGCCGATCATTTCAGATTACTGGGATGGCATCCACAGCATTTTTGAACAGGGAAAGGAGATCCTGATCGCCCGAGACACCAGTGAAGTCGAAAAATATTTCAGAAATATCCCTGAAAAAGAAAGAAAACAGATAGGTGAAAATGCAAGGCAAAAAGTAATGCAGTCTCACACCGCAAAAGCAAGAGCGAAAGAATTAGTAAATTATGTAAAGGAAGTGCGTCAGCCTTCAGAAAAAGTATAATTATGTCCACCGAAGCAGAAATAAAAAAACTAGCTCCCTGGTTCCACAATATTCATCTCCCCGACGGAAGCACAACAGCTCCAAATCATTTCCTGGGAGATTTTCCAAAATTTAAATGGGATAAGATCAAAAATGACATTCCGGAAGATCTGGAAGGATGG
>NZ_JAAVJR010000526.1:0-479 GCF_012037645.1 Salinimicrobium oceani | reverse complement strand
TGTTGTTAAAGCTTTCGTCGTAACGCGTCATGGTCACATAATATAAAGGCATGGCCTTCATTCCCTGTTCTTCCAGGTCCCGCTGCGTTAATACATCAGTTAGTTGACGACCACGATCTGTCCTGAAGTTGAAAAAGATCACTACTTCCTCTTTTTTAAGAGTAGCTACAGGATTTCCGGCTGCATCGGTAATAACGATGGGCTTAATGAACTCATCGGTTACTCCTTCGTCATAGCTTTTTTGAATAGCTTCAGGAGCATTGGTGCTTTTTTCTCCTTTTCCGTCGACAACCAGATCATAGGCAACTTTGGTTCTTTCCCAACGCTTATCCCTATCCATTGAATAATACCTGCCCACAATAGAAGCGAGTTTGGAACCGGTCTTTTCCAGGTGCACTTGCAGGTCTTCAATGAAACCCTTTCCGGAATTTGGATCCACATCCCGGCCATCTGTAAAGGCATGGACGTATTTTTCTGAA
>NZ_JAAVJR010000525.1:0-479 GCF_012037645.1 Salinimicrobium oceani | reverse complement strand
AATGAGGCAGCATAAGGGGAGTTTGTTTGCTTTCCCTGTCCATCTTTTTCTCGCGTTTTGGAAGCTTATACTTAAAAGGAGTGAGAAAAAGTTTTGCGGCAAATCTACTTGCCAAAAAGGGGGAGATCGCGGTAAGGATCTTTCCTGTTGCTAAAATGTATGAAGGTACGAGCAGCCGTTGGACCGGAGTCTTATCTTTCTTTTGCTGAGTCATGGAATTTTTAAAGCCGCAAGTTACAAATATGGATCTTTTCAAATGAAGCCTTTTTCCTTCAGTTATCATTTTGGCAGGTATTTTGTTAAACCTACTTTAAAGCTTCAAGTGGAGCGGGAGTGATTTAGTAACTTTAACAAAAATCTCAAATTATGAAACTTAGACAAATAGCTATAGTCATCAGTTTTTTACTGCTTTTGGCAGGTTGTAAAACAAATCCCTTTACAGGGGAAAAGAATCTGAATTTTGTTTCTAATTCCCAGAT
>NZ_JAAVJR010000524.1:0-479 GCF_012037645.1 Salinimicrobium oceani | reverse complement strand
AAAACAAATAAATATGTAAGCCTGCTAAAAATGGGAATTGGAGCTTTAACAGGCGAAAATCAGGATGTAGGTGAAAAAGGAAAATTAGATCTTTAAACACAACAGCCCCAGGAAAACCTTACAGCACAAAAACTGTAAGGTTTTTTTATTTTATTAATTTTGCCTCTCTAATCCAATCTTATGAAAGCATATATTTTTCCCGGACAAGGCGCTCAGTTTAAAGGAATGGGCAAAGATCTTTATGAAAACTCACCCCTGGCCAAAGAAATGTTTGAACGAGCCAATGAAATCCTCGGTTTTTCGATCACTAATGTGATGTTTGAAGGAACAGATGAAGATCTTAAACGCACCAAAGTGACCCAGCCGGCTGTTTTTTTACATTCGGTGATATTATCTAAGGTCCTGAGAGACGCTTTTAAACCCGATATGGTGGCAGGACACTCGCTGGGAGAATTTTCGGCACTGGTGGCCAACGGAGT
>NZ_JAAVJR010000523.1:0-479 GCF_012037645.1 Salinimicrobium oceani | reverse complement strand
TCAGAAATTAAAGGCTAAAGATACATTTTTCAGGGCTACTCAAAAAGGCATTTTTTGCTGAAGTTTTTCAGGCTTTTTCGAGTAATTCCTGCACCACCCGCGGCACACCTACTGAAGCTTTTTCAGCATAGATCTTCAGGTTTTTGGATTCGGCTACAGAAGGTTTGGGGTCTATAAAATACACCGGAATTCCTTCAGGAGCAAGATCCAGTAATCCGGCGGCGGGATAGACCTGCATGGAGGTGCCAATGATCATAAGGATATCGGCCCGGAAAGTAATATCCATGGCGGGTTCCATCATAGGAACAGCTTCTCCAAACCACACTACATGCGGCCTAAGCTGGTGATTGTTCTCACAAAAATCGCCGGGATTCAGGTCATCCTCCCAATCCATAACAAGCTCCTCGTTGAAAGTGCTGCGGACTTTTTTCAGCTCTCCATGAAGGTGGATCACATTACTGCTGCATGCTTTTTCATGA
>NZ_JAAVJR010000522.1:0-479 GCF_012037645.1 Salinimicrobium oceani | reverse complement strand
CGGGTTTAAATGAATATAAGCAATTAATTGAATAAGATACTTTTCATCCTTAACCCGCTTCCTTTTTAAATGTTCCTGAAAAAGGCTTCCGGATCGAATATATCTCTTGTTTATAGCCTTGGTATAGGCATTGAACATATTTGAAAAAGGTAAATAGGGCTTTTGCTGGTGAATTATTGAAAGTTCATTTGCGTCTTTAATTTTAAGAAGAATATGAAAATGATTTTTGAGTAAACAATAGGCATATATATCGCAAACAGGATTTAAATGAACCTTAATCAGATGGAGAAAATAATTATAATTGGTTTCTTCTTTAAAAATATTTTCTCCATTATTTCCTCTATTAAAAATATGGTAAGTTATTCCCGGCTCTAAAACATCCTGTTTCATAATCCCTCAAATTTCAAAACCTAACAGGTCTCCAAGATCTGTTAGGTTTGATTTAGTTGATGTCCCTAATCAAAATAACCCACCCTGGA
>NZ_JAAVJR010000521.1:0-479 GCF_012037645.1 Salinimicrobium oceani | reverse complement strand
GTTTGATGCAGATCCTCAAGAAACAAAGAGATGCGGTGGGTTTAAGCATCTATAGTGATCAATATGAATATTATGCTCCCGAAAAAGGCAGCGAACGGCACCGGCGTATGCTGCTTCACGTGTTAGAAGAGACTTTAAAGCAACAAAAATCGGGTAAGGAAACAAATACCTACACCTACCTGCACCAGATCGCCGAGAAAATGAAGCGGCGATCCCTGATCTTTCTTTTTACAGATATGTTCCAGGATGAGGTGGAGGAAGATAAGCTTTTTGAGTCCCTGAGGCATCTCAAGTATAACAAACATGAATTGATCATGTTCCATGTACTTGATCGTAAAAGAGAATTCAATTTTGAATTTGGAGATACCCCGCAACGTTTCACCGATGTTGAAACCGGGGAAAAGATCGATCTTTATGCTGAAAATGTGAAAGATAGCTACCGACAGGTAGTGACGGAATATTTTGACAAGCTGAAGTTA
>NZ_JAAVJR010000520.1:0-479 GCF_012037645.1 Salinimicrobium oceani | reverse complement strand
AATACTGTTTGAACGGCCCCACGGCAACTTATAACTCTCCATCCCCTTTGGATAGAAATATTCATACCTACGGCGGATATTCTACCCATATAGTTGTGAAGGAGGATTTTGTTCTTAAAGTATCAGAAAAGTTGCCACTTAACGCTGTAGCTCCTCTTTTATGTGCAGGTATTACCACCTATTCTCCTTTAAGACGGTGGAACGTTAAAAAAGGAGATAAAGTAGCTGTGGTAGGTCTTGGAGGTTTAGGCCATATGGCTGTTAAATTGGCATCTTCCATGGGTGCCGAAGTCACTATGTTAAGCCGTTCTCCCGAAAAAGAAAAAGATGCCAACGAATTAGGGGCTGCTCATTTCGAGCTCACTACCAGTGACGAGAACATGAAGAAAATGGCAGGCAGTTTCAATTTGATCATTAACACTGTTTCCGCTCAACACGATTATAATCAATACCTCAATCTGCTGAAAACAGATGGGGTA
>NZ_JAAVJR010000519.1:0-479 GCF_012037645.1 Salinimicrobium oceani | reverse complement strand
ACGCATTGATGACGTAATCGTAGGGAATGCTATGCCTGAAGCCGAACAGGGGCTCAACGTGGGACGCTTTATCTCCCTCATGGGACTCGACATTAAAGATGTTCCGGGGATGACGGTGAACCGCTATTGCGCATCGGGTCTTGAGACTATTGCAATAGCAACAGCTAAGATCCAAAGCGGAATGGCCAACTGCATCATTGCAGGGGGAGCCGAAAGCATGAGCTATATTCCAATGGGAGGTTATAAACCTGTACCTAATTACGAACTGGCAAAAGCAGGACGGGAAGATTACTACTGGGGAATGGGTCTAACCGCTGAAGCAGTAGCTAAAAAGTACAATGTTTCACGGGAAGCACAGGATGAATTCGCCTTCAATTCTCACCAGAAGGCACTCAAAGCTCAAAAAGAAGATCGTTTTCAGGATCAGATTGTTCCTATAACCATCGACCAAACCTATGTCGATGAGGACGGAAAGAAAA
>NZ_JAAVJR010000518.1:0-479 GCF_012037645.1 Salinimicrobium oceani | reverse complement strand
AAATTGACCCAAAATTGGGAATTCCCAAAGCAATCCCTCCAAGTACATTTTTGAAGCTCAGCTTCAGTTTTCCCATAAAAGCCTGAATGATCAAAATACTCACTCCTACACAGCCTGCAATGGCGAAGATAGTCGAAGAGAACAGTGCGACATCGGCCTCCACCACATAAGAGGTCTCCAGAAATTTTATGGTAGTGTCTATAACTCCGCTTCCGAAGAAGACCAGTAAGGGAAAGATAAGATTACGTTTTTGGATCTTTATTCCTTCCTTCTTTTTTATTGAAGTAAGATAAACAGCCGCCAGAGCCAGAATAATCCCCAATATCTTAATAATTCCGGTGCTTTCGTTGTAAAGAATGATCCCAAAGAAGACCGGAATAGCCACCGACATTTTTGTGGCTACAGAGACTACAGATAAACCGCTGCGTTGGGTGGTAAGTGCCGCCAGATAAAAGACCGCTATGAACATAAATCCCAGG
>NZ_JAAVJR010000517.1:0-480 GCF_012037645.1 Salinimicrobium oceani | reverse complement strand
AATTGGAACCCGGAAGCAGCATCTACTTTCCATCCATCCTGATTCTGAGACTCATGCCAGGAAAATCTTTGATCGACTCTCCAATGGGCGGGAGAGTAGAAATGGAATTACAGGATACCTTTTTGGGAACGTTGTTTGGAAGCCTTAGCGATAAGTATGGTGCGAATTGAATGGTTCGTGACGAAGAACCACAGGAACCGTAAATTATTCTGAAGAGAAACATCTGTTTAATTGCCCTTTTTGGCAGCGATATTGTTTAGTCTTGTACGGCAGAATTGCGGAACAAAAAAAAAGCCACCCCTAAGAGGATGGCTGGAAAACAAAGAGACCTAAAGTGGCTTATTCAATAGGTAAAAGCACTGCGTCAATAACATGTATGATCCCGTTCGAAGCAGAAATATTAGCGGTTTCTATTATAGCTGAGCTTCCCACTGCATGAATTCTTGCTTCGGGATCAACCGTAAAATTTACTCCCAGTAA
>NZ_JAAVJR010000051.1:0-936 GCF_012037645.1 Salinimicrobium oceani | reverse complement strand
CATTTTTGCCCTTTTAAACGGAGCAAAACCCAGGAGCAAAAAAGTAAGACCCGCAAAAAGGATGATACCGGCAAGGTTTGTTGCGTAAAGAAGGATTGCTCCAGAAAATACCTGCCAGTCCCACCAGCCAATTCCAATACCCGCCACCGAGAGAGGCGGTACAAGAGCAACAGCTATGGCCACCCCGGCCAGGCTTTTTGCTATACTTTCTTTAGAATGTGCGTAAGCTGCGGCTATTCCTGAAGATACCGCAATCCCCATGTCTAACAGGGTAGGAGATAATCGGGCTTCTATTTCAAAGGTCATTATTTTCAAAGGAATAATAATGGATACAGTTGCAGCAAAAGCGAGGGACACCAAAGTCCCTGCGGTAATGGTCACAAATCCTTTTTTGAGCATAGTCACATCATACCTAACCATTCCCATGGAAAATGACACAATTGGAGAAATAATAGGGGCAAGGATCATGGCACCTATAATAACCGGCGATGAATTGGCGAAAAGTCCGAAGGTAGCGATCAGGGTGGATAGGACCATCATTACCATAAAGGGAGTGGAGATCTTGGAATTTACCCGAAGCACTTTAAAAAGATCCTCAAACTGCTCGGCATTTGCCCGCGGTAATATGGGCAAACTGCGCTTGATCAATTCCTTACGGGTCTCACCTTTTGGCAGACCTTCGATCTTTAAGGTCTTTTTACTATTTGGATCATCTGTACTGTGGCTGTGAATGCTTACCTGCTTCAGGATAACTGCCTGTTTCTGTATCTCAAGGTTTATTTCTTCAGCTTCATGTTTAAAACCGTCAATGGAAAATTCCATTTTTTCTGAACTGATGGTCAGCTTGGAAGCCTTTATATGGCCTATAAAAGATGGGGTTTTTTGAATAGGTTTCTTTTGCGGCCAAAGACTTCTTATAAAAAACCAGAGCAAAAC
>NZ_JAAVJR010000516.1:0-480 GCF_012037645.1 Salinimicrobium oceani | reverse complement strand
AAGTCACTTATGTGCTGCCTACCGCCTGTCATATCCCCCAGGGCATCAATGCTTCACGGGAAGCCCTTTATGGCAGCGGCCGAAGAAAGATCTATGTGGCAGGAATTGCAGCAAAGAAATTTGGAGAACCCGTATGCCAGGAAGAAAGTGACGATCTGGAAAAGACCGGTAGTTTTAGACTGGTGGTTGACGAGGATATGCCTTATACTTTCTTTTTGTGGACCGGAATAGATGAAGCCGGAAAAGACCTTTACACCGAAATTGAGGTTCCTGTAGGAGAGCCAACTACTGAGACGCAGGAATAAAATTTACCGCACTTACACTAAAATTATTATTTGAAGCCGGGCTGTCTAGAGAGGTGACTTTTTAGGCAGCTATTTTTTTGATACACTCTATAAACCTGTCAAAAATGATCTTTTAAGCATAACCCTTCCAGAACTGGAAAAATAAATAATATGAGTTATATCCACCGGGTATAAT
>NZ_JAAVJR010000515.1:0-480 GCF_012037645.1 Salinimicrobium oceani | reverse complement strand
AAGCGAGCTTCTTCCGAAGGCTTTTCTCCACCCTCTTCATCTGCCTGAGCTGAGAAACACGCACACGAAAATATTCATCCAGATTGGTCGAAAAAATAGCCAGGAATTTTAGCCTTTCATAGAGGGGAGTGGTTTTATCCTGTGCTTCCTGAAGGACTCTTTCATTAAAACTTAACCAATTGAGATCGCGGTGCCTAATAATTTTCTCTTCAGGCTTTAACATACGGTGGGGTTTATCCCCAAAAATACGAATATGCCTGCCGCTCCCTTTTAATTTTGTGTTAAATGAAAGTGCTTACGGAACCAGCTTTTCAAGGGTATAGCGAATGGTATTATCAACCGCTTTTGCACCGTCTTTAGTGAAATTCCCTGTCGCCCGGTTTGCAATGATGGCATTAACCGAAAGCGCCTTGTGTCCCAGCATTTTCGAAAGCCCGAAAATAGCCGAAGTCTCCATTTCGAGATTGGTGATCTTCTTGC
>NZ_JAAVJR010000514.1:0-480 GCF_012037645.1 Salinimicrobium oceani | reverse complement strand
TTGATCTTTGTTGTCGAAAATAATTTTTTGGTTTACAAATAATGAGTCCGAAATATTTAATATTTCAATTTTTGTCCGATTACCATTTTCTTGAAACTCCTGCCAACCTTCTTTAAGAATATCTGTAGTCGACGCTGTCTTGGGTTCGAGTTCGTTTTCGGATTTTTGATCCGATTGATCTTCTTTACAACTGACTTGAACAAGAAGAACTAATAGACTACAGCCAAAAAGAAATTTTCTAAACAATTTGTTCATTTTAAAGAATGGTTGATTTAAATGTTGCACAACGTCCCGTATAAAAACTGTGCGAGCTGGCAAGCTTGATTGTCCGCAGGACAATCAGGCGTTGCAAGCGAGCACAGAGTTCCGATTCGAGACAGGCTTAAGCATTGTTTTTATACAGTGTTGTGCATAGTTTTTTCTTTATTCAAAGTATTCTATGTGCCTAATAATAACTTTTTCTAAAGAGTCTTTTTCCTT
>NZ_JAAVJR010000513.1:0-480 GCF_012037645.1 Salinimicrobium oceani | reverse complement strand
ACTTTGGATTAAACACTAACGGCGAAGCTTTTTTAAGTATTGCAGCTTCTATTCCTTTTTCAGTAGTGCGGAAGCTGCGGAGGAACAGCTTACAGCTGGAAGCTATCTTTCTGGGGCAGGCGGGACTGTTATCGGGGGATTGCGAGGAGCCTTATTTTCTCAATTTAAGAGAAGAATATGATTATCTGCGGAAAAAATTCCAATTAAATTCCCAGGGGGTACTACCTGTGAAATATTTCAGGTTACGGCCCGATAATTTTCCGGAGGTAAGATTAGTGCAACTTGCTGCGCTCTACAGCAAACATGCCTCTCTTTTTAATGTCTTAATCAATTGTGCAGAAGCAAAAGAATTTTATAAGCTAATGGATTTGGAGATCAATGATTTCTGGAAAACACATTATACTTTTTATAAATCCCATAGCCCCAGAAGAAAAACCCTTAGCACTAACTTCATGGATCTGGTGATCATTAATACGGTGG
>NZ_JAAVJR010000512.1:0-480 GCF_012037645.1 Salinimicrobium oceani | reverse complement strand
TGTATGAGCCATTCTTTCTCCTCCCCCATGAATTTTACATCTTCCTCTCCTGAAATTGCTTTGTTTTTAACTGAAAAATATTGAGCCAATGGCATACCAATATCCGGATGCAACCAACGGTAAAGCCATTTAGCAAAGGGATTGGTAAAGACCTTTTTCATCCTTTTAAAGCCTTTGTCTCCGGGGCCAAGTCCGTCCCCGTGACCTATCAGGAATTTTTTGTCGTTGAAGATAAATTCCTTAGGCCTGCGAAAAACAGGAATATTCAGTTCTTTTTCAAAATAGTCATTCATCCACAGATCATGGTTGCCTACAAAAAAGTAGAGGGGAATTCCCCGGTCTCTAAGCTGAGCCAGTTTTCCCAGAACTCGCACAAAACCCTTAGGTACCACATGCTTATACTCAAACCAAAAGTCGAAGAGATCCCCTAACAGGAAAATTGCTGCGGCATCCTGGCTCACCTCATCGAGCCATGCAACA
>NZ_JAAVJR010000511.1:0-481 GCF_012037645.1 Salinimicrobium oceani | reverse complement strand
GAATTTCCAGCCCATGATCTTAAAGTAGATGAATCTAGCCAGCCAATTCACTCTCCCTGTTGCTCTTTGTGATCTCCCCGTTCCTTCTTTTTCTTTCTTCATAAAGAAGTCCGAGTTCACGGCTGGTTTGTCCTTTTACAGAAGTATTTTCTTCGGCCCTGCGAATTAGATATGGCACCACTTCCCTTACCGGACCAAACGGTACCAGTTTGGCAACATTATAGCCTTCCTGTGCGAGGTTATAGCTAATATGCTCACTCATTCCAAAGAGCTGTGAAAACCAAACCCGGTCATCATCAATTGCAATACCTTTATCTTCCATCACCTGGAGAGCCAGATAGTTACTCATCTCGTTATGGCTTCCTATAAAAACATGTATATCATCAATATGAGCTAAACAGTAAGTAAGCACCCCGTTGTAATTTACATCGGTAGCCTCTTTGTTCTCACAAATTGGAGATGGATAACCCATTTTTGCAGC
>NZ_JAAVJR010000510.1:0-481 GCF_012037645.1 Salinimicrobium oceani | reverse complement strand
AACCACCAGTACTTTTGATCCGGCTACTTTGGTGGCATATTCCATGCTTCCCAACATTTCGGTATCGGCAAAATTTCCTGCAATTCGTCCTATGAAAAGGTCTCCAAGCCCCTGATCGAATATTTCTTCGACAGGTACGCGGCTATCAATGCAAGAGAGTACCATACCTTTTGGATTTTGAGCTTCACTGGTTTGAGTAATCCTGTTTTGCCTGTCCCTTAGGGTAAGGCTGTCTTGAATGAACCTTGTGTTCCCCTTACGAAATTCTGCAACAACATCATCGGGAGTCAGAGCATTCCTTTCTTCCTGAGTAAGAACCCGGTCAACCTGTTGATCCTGTTGATCGGTCTCGGTTGTCACTTCAGTATTTTGTATTTTCTCCCCGGGTTCATTTGATTCCCCGGTTTCTCCACATGAAGTGAAAAGAAGAGCTGTAATAATTAAGTAAGTAAAGAAATTCAGCTTTTTCATTGTTTTAATT
>NZ_JAAVJR010000509.1:0-481 GCF_012037645.1 Salinimicrobium oceani | reverse complement strand
CTTCCTTTTGCACCTTCAGCTTCACTCCGCCAATAGCATTACTCACCAAGGGATCTGTATCTATGGTATGATTATCAACCAAAAAGGAGTTTATTCCTTCAGATTCCAGCCGACCTTTAATGATCTGTGCTTCTGCCGAATACTGAAAGACGGCAACCGTTGAAAAAATTTCTTTCATAGTAGGCCTTTTAAAGCCGTGAGTAATTCCTCAATTTCTGTTTTAGAGTTGAAGCTGTGTAAGCAAATGCGTAACCTTTCCCTGCCAATTGGCACCGTAGGAGAAAGAATAGGCCTCACATCGAATCCTGCAGCCGCCAAAGACTGGGAAGCTGCTTTCACTCCAGTATTCCCCGGAATTATACAGCAATGTATTGCTGAATTACTTTCTAAAAATTGCTTTTGACAACCCCGTTTTGACACCTCAGCTTTGAAAAACCTGATATTTTCCCTAAGTTTCTCAATTTCAGAAATTCCTTCCCCC
>NZ_JAAVJR010000508.1:0-481 GCF_012037645.1 Salinimicrobium oceani | reverse complement strand
CCGCTGGTACCTTCGCTAAAGTCAACGATCTGGTGTTTCCAGCCACGGCTTTCAATATATTTGGTGTACATGCGGTAAAGGTCTCCGGCGAAAATACTCGCCTCATCCCCACCGGTACCGGCACGGATCTCCATCACCACGTTCTTGGCATCCTCAGGATCTTTAGGTACAAGCATCATCCTGATCTTCTCCTCCATCCCCGGGATCTTCTCCTTGGCCTCTTCCAGCTGCATTTTGGCCATATCGGTCATTTCGGGATCGCTGCCATCGGCAATGATCTCTTCGGCTTCCTTTTTATTTTCAATAAGGCTCAGGTATTCGGCGCGAACCTCCATGAGTTTCTTAAGCTCCTTGTACTCCTTGTTCAGCTCAATATAGCGCTTTTGATCTGCGATCACAGAAGGCTGAATGATAAGGTCATTCACCTCGTCAAAACGCTGCTTCACAATATTTAATTTCTCGATCATAACATCTCCTTAAA
>NZ_JAAVJR010000507.1:0-482 GCF_012037645.1 Salinimicrobium oceani | reverse complement strand
ACAGGCAATACAAAACTGAAAGTTCTTTTGATAAACTCGTTGGAAATTTGCTTCGTAAGGAATATGATGCAGAAATCGCTTTTTTACCGGGAGTAGGTTATGGCATCTCCCTCCAGGGAGAGATTACACGTGAAAACCTGTACCGGCTTATTCCACATCCTCCAAAGGTTGCTACCCTTAGCCTTACTGGAAAACAGGTCAAGGCTACCCTGGAGCAAACCGCAACCAATCAAAAACCCGGGGATAAATATGAGGTAGTGGGCGGCCTGCTCCAAAGTAGCGGAGTCAGCTATACCCTGGATTATTCTAAAACTATCGGCGATCGCATAAATGGTGTGCAGGTTAATGGAAAAGATCTTGATCCTGAAAAAGAATATAAGATCGTTACTCACAGCGGGATGCTAAAGGGGCTGCATCGCTATGATGAAATTGGAAAAGGGAAAAATATCGACAGGAAAGATATTCAACTAAACGAATTTGTC
>NZ_JAAVJR010000050.1:0-936 GCF_012037645.1 Salinimicrobium oceani | reverse complement strand
ATCCACTTTTTGCCGCTGCTTAACCAGCAGCTGCTCCCTCAAAAATAACAGCATCCAAAAAAGGCTTTTTACAGAAGAATATTCCAGCACTTCCCTGTATACCCGGTAATTGTACTGCAGCATTTCAATTTTATTCCCCGAAATAGAATTCTCACGCTCCCTGTAAACAGCAAGAGGTTCCTGAATACCTTTCGCAAATCCGGCTTTTTCGACCGCCAGCAACCACAGCCCCCAATCCTGCCGTTTCCGTATTAACGGACAATAGATCTTCCCGAGTTTTGCAGCATTGTACATCCCGGTGAGATTACCGATATAGTTCGCTTTTTTAAGCTTTTCAAAAGGAAGGAATTTCAGTGCTTTTATTTGCTTCTGAAGACTTTCTCCCTGCTCATCGATCAATTCATAACTGCTGAAGCATACATCCACGTTCTCTTTTTTCATGAGATCCAGCTGCGTCTGAAGTTTATGAGGCTTCCAAAGATCATCGGCATCCAGAAAGGAAATATAATCCCCTGTGGCCGCTTTGATCCCGATGTTCCTGGAAAATCCGGCGCCCTGGTTCGTAGGCAGGATGTGAAGTTTTATTCGGGGATCTTCAGCTCTTAGCGCTTCCACAATTTCTGAAGTTCGGTCCTTGGAGGCATCATCGATCACCAGCAATTCCCAATCTTCAAAAGATTGCTGCTGCACAGACCGAATACTTTCAGCAATAAATCCGGCGGCATTATAGGCCGGCATGATCACAGAGACCAAAGCTTTTTTATTCATTTGCGGGTTTTGACCATTATATGAAATCTTTTGAAACGGCCAAATTATAAGGTGCCAAAAATGCTATTTTCGAATGTGTTTTGAGAAATCCTTATGTTCGCTGCGGTAAAGTTCATCTTCACTAAGGCCTTTGAAATATTCATAGGTCTTTTTCATACCCTCCCTTCG
>NZ_JAAVJR010000506.1:0-482 GCF_012037645.1 Salinimicrobium oceani | reverse complement strand
CGGCGGCCATGGCCAGCGGATTTCCACTAAGGGTTCCGGCTTGATAGACAGGTCCGGTTGGAGCAAGGTAATCCATGATTTCGTTGCGGGCGGCGAAGGCTCCTACGGGCAGACCTCCACCAATAACTTTTCCGAAGCAAACGATATCAGCATTTACACCAAAAACCTCCTGTGCGCCTCCTTTGGCAAGCCTGAAGCCGGTCATGACCTCATCAAAGATCAACAGTACATCATGCTCATCACACAATTTACTAAGACCTTCCAAAAAACCCTTTTTTGGAGGGATACATCCCATGTTCCCTGCCACAGGTTCAAGGATGATACAGGCAACTTCGCCTTTGTTGGCATTAAGTAGTTCCTCTACATTATTAAGATCATTGTAAGTGGCAAGTAAGGTATCTTTTGCAGTTCCTTTAGTCACCCCCGGACTATTTGGTGTTCCAAAAGTCACTGCTCCGCTGCCCGCCTGGATCAAAAATGAA
>NZ_JAAVJR010000505.1:0-482 GCF_012037645.1 Salinimicrobium oceani | reverse complement strand
GCGATATCGTAGATTATATCATCAAAAAATGTGCTGGTTCCCGGGGGCAGCAGCGAATCGATAAAATCCAGGAAAATTATTTGGAAATCATCAATAAAGTCAATAAAAGGAATAAGGTTTAGTATAAAAAGCAAAAAAGGGAACAGGGCCAATACAAAACTGAAGGAGATAGCACTTGCCCTTGCCGAAAAAGTTCCCTTGACGATCCCTGCATAAAAAATGATGTAAAGATCAAAAAGCGATAATCCTTCCAGGCCCGGAAGAATTATCTTTTTTGCACGGCTGGTCCACCAGTAGGTAAAACCTTCCTTTTTTTTAGCACTTTTTGCCTCGCCGTTAGCCATGCGTTAAACAGCCTTTAAACTTAGATCAAGATTATAGACCGAGTGGGTCAGTGCGCCACTCGATATAAAGTCCACTCCACATTCAGCATATTTTCGGGCAGTTTCGGGAGTAATGCCTCCGCTGGATTCAATTTCACA
>NZ_JAAVJR010000504.1:0-482 GCF_012037645.1 Salinimicrobium oceani | reverse complement strand
AACCTTAAAAGAATTATTCCTAACCTTATCGAGTGGACTGCAGAAAAAGGTAAAGATTATGAAGATCTTGAGACCATGTATGAGCAGGTGCTTGGACAGTACAACCGTTACATGGGCCATGTTGCAGCCAACGTAGGAGGAGTGATCAAAGAAAGTAAGACCTACGACCAGGAAGGTGCTGTTTTCTTTCACGTTACTCCCGAAAAACAAAGAACTGCGATGAAATTCCTTCAGGATGAATTGTTCTCCACTCCGGAGTGGTTGATCGATCAGGAGATCTTTAACAGGATCGAATTTGACGGAAACGTGGAAAGAATTAGAGGTACTCAGGAAAGAACGCTTAATAATTTGCTTGACTTCGGAAGAATGGCAAGACTGATCGAAAATCGGGAAATCAACGGAAGCAGTGCTTACGGACTCCTGGATATGATGCAGGACCTTAGAACCGGAATCTGGAGCGAATTAAGAAGAGGACAAAGCAT
>NZ_JAAVJR010000503.1:0-482 GCF_012037645.1 Salinimicrobium oceani | reverse complement strand
CCAAATTCTAAAAGAGTGGGACGGGATTGAAGGGTGAAGACCAAACCCAGGATAAAACCGGTAATTCCCACCAAAACAAGGGATTTATTCCCCATTTGATAGCATTGGCGTAAAAATTCCCTGAATTCAAAAGGGCGTGAGAACAACTCTTTAAAGAATCTTCCGGCAAAATGGGAGAGGGCCCCAATTTCGGTGAAAAAGGAGATAAGGTTGGCGGCTATTGGAAAATTTCCTACCATACCATAATTGTTTCAATAAAGCTACAACTCTTTAAGCGGGACAAACATGATATCTCTCAGGTTTTTGTCCGAACCATAAGATGTATTAAGGGTGACAGGTATAAAATTTGAATGTAGCCCCACAATTCTCTAACTAATCTGTAAATTAGGGTGAATGTAGAATAGAACTTATTTAAATATGATCATTACCCTAACTGCCAACCCGGCCCTGGATATTTATTCGACCACAGAAAAATTTGAACC
>NZ_JAAVJR010000502.1:0-483 GCF_012037645.1 Salinimicrobium oceani | reverse complement strand
AGGGTTTGAAACCCTGAAAGGGTTCTGCCTTAAGAACTGTAACCCTGTCAGCGGCTTACAGCCCTGACAGCGGTTTTGTATAGCCGAACTAACCTGCAAGGTCTTTCTTTGACCTTGTAGGTTTTGTTTTTTGAAGCTACGAATTCACGAATAACTTTCTTTCACTCCTACGTTGGCGCGGATTTGCAATCCGTGCCGATATCAGTTGGTCAACCCTGTAAGGATATAAAACAGCTGACAGGGTTTAGGTAGATAAATCTAATAGGTTTGGTACTACCTAAAAAGACCTACAAGGTTTTTAAAACCTTGCAGGTCGGTATCTTAATATTCAATACTAACTTCTCAATGCTAACTTCTCAATACTCCCTAAGCCACAGTGATCTCCTCGGTCAAATACACTTCCTGCACGCTTTGAAGGATCTCGATCCCATCTTTAAGCGGCCGCTGAAAAGCTTTACGGCCCATAATGAGCCCGCAGCCGCC
>NZ_JAAVJR010000501.1:0-483 GCF_012037645.1 Salinimicrobium oceani | reverse complement strand
ATCCATTACACCAAACAAGCTGCCGAAAAAACCATTTTTCCCGCTTCCTGTTTTGATCTGGTTACGGTAGGGCAGGCGGTGCATTGGTTTGAATTTAAAAAATTCTATGCTGAAGTGAATCGGGTGCTGAAAAAGGAGGCTGTAATTGCTATTTTTGGATACGGATTGTTTAGAAGTGATCCCGCAACCAATGAAACCATAGACCATTTTTACAATAATGTTATTGGTAAATATTGGGCAGCCGAACGGCGATATTTGCAGGAAGGCTATAAAACCATTCCCTTTCCGTTCGCGGAAATTGAAGTTCCGCAAATTGAGATGAAGCAGCATTGGAGTCTGGAGAGATTGCTGGGCTATCTCAACACCTGGTCGGCAGTAAAGGCATATGAAAAGGAAAAGGGAGAAAATCCGGTAGAGCAGATCAAGCCGGAACTTCAAAAGAATTTTGGAGAAGTTGGAGAGGTGGACTTTCCACTATTAATG
>NZ_JAAVJR010000500.1:0-484 GCF_012037645.1 Salinimicrobium oceani | reverse complement strand
AACGTGCTTCCAGCAGCATATCCAGTAGATCATCCTGCCGTTCTCCACTTTTCTTGCGTTCCTCTATGAGCCGCTTTAGGATCTGCCGGGCTTCATCGGTTAGATCAAGATGTTTTTTGATCTTTCCGAAGCCTTTAAAATACCATCCCAAATAGGGCTGCCGCAATTCCTTAACGAGCATCTTTTGAGCAGCTTCGGTGATATATTGCAGCCGATTTATTTCCTGCTGCCCTACTGCTGCACTAAAAAGGGATTTTACAACGGTTTGAAAAGCAAGATCATTAAACACCGGAAAAATATCCATAGGAGCATCTGTCCTGATCTTATCAAGTTCAACCACGATCGCTGCTTTCACTTTATCCAACAGACCTGCCAGCTGCTTTTTATGAAAAGCCGGTTGAATAAGCTTGCGCTGCTTTTTCCACAGCTCTCCTTCGGCAGTTAGAAGTCCGTGGCCAAGATACTTAGCCATGTCCTTCGTCTG
>NZ_JAAVJR010000499.1:0-484 GCF_012037645.1 Salinimicrobium oceani | reverse complement strand
CCCTACCCTTTGATATTTTTGCTGCTTCCTTTTACCTGCTTAGCAGGTATGAAGAATATCTCCCCCATGTTAAGGACAAGGAAGGAAGATTTCAGGCGAGTGAAAGCCTGGCTTTTCAGCAAGATTTTTTAGAGTTGCCGGTGATTGATATTTGGGCGGTGAGATTCCGTAAAATTCTGAAAGAAAAATTTCCGAACCACGTTTTTCAGGAGAGGGAATTTTCAGCAAATTCTGTTATTACTGTTACTGAAGCCTTCTGCTATCGAAAAAAGGGTATTGTAAGGGTTGTGCTCGGTCTTCTTGTGGATCTGCTTCAGCTAAGACCAAAACATGTGCTACACCGACTCCAGGTAATGCTTAAGTTCAGAAAAGATCCCTATGATGTTTACTCGCGTTTGATCAGACTTCTAAAAAAGCATAAGGTGGAGATGAAATTCATGTTCCAGGTGAGTGACTTTTCCACTTATGACCGCAACATTAATCA
>NZ_JAAVJR010000498.1:0-484 GCF_012037645.1 Salinimicrobium oceani | reverse complement strand
TACTACCATGAATCATCCTGATGCCTACTTCAGGTATTCGGGTTATACTTTTGCGCTTAGCTATTGCCTTAGCGAACTTTATCGCAGGGATCAAGCTTTGGCCGAAGAACTTTTAGAAGAGGTGAATTTCGGCATCAAGGAAAATTACAGGGAGGTGCGCGAATTTTGGGAGAGCCATGCCAATCCTTTAGAACCACTTTTTATGTTCACGTACAATTCTTTTCTGGTGGCTAATAATCAGCCCGAAGGTATGCGGAGTTACAGTTATGTGGTAGCGCTCCTGGTAAATTACCACAAAAGCAGGGGGAGAATGTAAGGCTTTGGTATTCTTGAATTTTTTTTAACTTACCTGCTTGAAATATTTTATCCAATCCTAAACTACTTTATGAAATTCAGATTTTTACTAGGCTTGCTGCTTTGTGCCGTGACCGGGGTGCAGTCGCAGTAGTATTTTCCTAAAAACGACGGCGTAAATGCCGGGGTG
>NZ_JAAVJR010000497.1:0-485 GCF_012037645.1 Salinimicrobium oceani | reverse complement strand
GCATATCCTTCAGCATTAAATTCTTTCACCCACTGCGGAAGGTCTTCCAGGTAAAAGGAGCTGCTTATCCAGACTCCCTCATTTTGCCCATGAAACCAATAGGCTGCATTTGCGGTATGACCCGCCGGAAGCACTGCTCCCCGATCTTTAATAGCAACACCAATAGTTTTACCACGCATCTGGGTATGTAATCTATTCTCATCGGCCACAGTGGTAGTGAGCAGGCGATGTGGAGACATTTTCCCTGCTTCAACAGTTGTTCCTACTGGCATAACAGCAGGATCTCCTACGCAATACACCATTTCATTCTGGAATTTATTGTACCAGTCATTCCCGATGATCCCATGGGTTTGTGGCGCAGAACCGGTAAAAACCGAAGCATGACCGGGACCGGTATAGGTAGGGATGTAATTAAAATGATTATTGCGAAGATTAAAACCTTCAGAAATCAATTTTTTAAAGCCGTCATTTCCAAATCTATTCCA
>NZ_JAAVJR010000049.1:0-938 GCF_012037645.1 Salinimicrobium oceani | reverse complement strand
AACCTAATCAACCTTTGCACTTCCAGGATGTTTAACCGGTGCATTCCATCCTCACCTACATAACCCTGATGACCACGGGCTTTTTGGTCGCCTCCACTGCAAAAGCTGTAGATTCCGTCCTTAGGTGATGGTCCTTCCGCAGAAAGAAGCACTACTCCTATTGAAGTATCCTCCTGCGCATCGTAAAATGCATCGTACAATTCACTGGTCGTTTTTGGTCTGAAGGCATTTCTAACTTCCGGACGGTTAAAAGCAATTCGGGCTACCCCGTTGCTTTTTTTATAGGTGATATCTTCGTATTCTTTTGCGGTTTTCCAATCAATTGTAGGCATATCATAAAAATTTCAAGTAAAAGTAAAGCTTTCCCGGAAGAAAGGCGAATAAAAAAAAGTCCGCCTGGAGGGACGGACCTTGCTATAAAAACTTTTAGAATTTCTACTGCTGCATATATTTCATCATAATTGGCTGCAGTTCCTGACCCCACTGTTGACCTATTTCCATTCCTTTTCTGGTAAGTTCAGGTGTGATCTCTCTCATTTTCTTCCCTACCGGAGTGTGGTAAAATGCGAGGATCTCATCAATTTCGGCTTCTGTAAATGCTTCTGTATAAACCTGAGCCATTTGTCCATAAAGACTTTCCAGGCTTGTGGTCACTTCCTCCTTAAAGGCTTTTCTGTTATCCTCTGGCACCATCTTTACAATTGGATCCAACATAACGTCAAATTGCTGCCCCGAGGTCATTTTAATAAGTTCAATTGCTTTTTGGTGAAGGTCAGTTTTTTCCTGGGCCTGAGAATGGAATCCGATAAAGATCAGGAACAGGAAGAATAATGCTTTTTTCATTGTGAAGGTTTTATTTGTTTGCTGTAAAAATAAAATTAAATTTCAGGATTTAAAGTTTCAGTAGTAATTCTAATAAGAAATTTGCATGCCGGGCT
>NZ_JAAVJR010000005.1:0-371368 GCF_012037645.1 Salinimicrobium oceani | reverse complement strand
ATAGGCCACACTTGAGTCTTCAAATGAAAACGCCTAACTTTATTCATGAAAAAACCTGTGAAGAAAACTCCACAGGTCTATCTAAATTTTTTATTTAAAAACTGTCAACCTATTTTAGGACGACACACCTTTCTTAAGGGAAAGCTTTATTTTTACTTCAAATAAAACGAATATGACTAGCATTGATTGGAAAACAGCTAAAGAATATCAGGATATCACTTATAAAAAATTCAACGGAGTAGCGAGGATCGCTTTTAACAGGCCCGAGGTGCGAAACGCGTTCAGGCCTAGAACAACTTCAGAATTGTATGATGCTTTTTATGACGCGAATGAAGATACCACCATTGGCGTAGTTTTACTTTCTGCAGAAGGACCTTCTCCTAAAGATGGGGTTTACAGTTTTTGCAGTGGAGGAGATCAAAAGGCTCGAGGGCACCAGGGATATGTGGGTGAAGATGGCATGCATCGACTAAATATTCTGGAAGTCCAGCGATTGATAAGATTTATGCCGAAAGCAGTCATTGCTGTTGTTCCCGGTTGGGCAGTAGGTGGCGGTCACAGCCTTCATGTAGTTTGTGATCTTACTTTGGCCAGTAAAGAGCACGCTATTTTTAAACAGACCGATGCCGATGTTACCAGTTTTGACGGAGGATATGGATCTGCGTACCTGGCGAAAATGGTAGGACAAAAAAGAGCACGCGAAATCTTCTTTTTAGGCAGGAATTATTCGGCCCAGGAAGCTTTTGAAATGGGAATGGTCAATGCTGTTATTCCCCATGAAGAATTGGAAGATACAGCTTACGAATGGGCGCAGGAAATCCTCGCTAAATCTCCAACTTCTATCAAAATGCTCAAATTTGCCATGAACCTTACTGATGACGGAATGGTTGGACAACAAGTGTTTGCAGGTGAAGCGACCCGACTGGCTTATATGACTGATGAAGCAAAAGAAGGACGCAATGCCTTTTTGGAGAAAAGAAAACCAAATTTTGAGAAGAAATGGATCCCATAGCAGCCGAGAATTTTAAAAATTTCCAATTAGACGTAGCTGCTCTCCCCAATTACGAAGCTGTTCAGTTAGAGCCTATCTCAAGGAAGTACCTCATAAAATTACAGGTTGGAACAGGTGTCTCGCTGCTTTTTCTCGTTGTGGGTTTCGCAGTAGGATATTATTTCGTGCCAGAGGAGTTCAAGAATTATCTGATAGGTGCCATTGTTCTAATGCTCGCTCTTTTTCTGTGGACCTTTTTCAATAATATCATGTATGTGAAAAGGAGTGGCTATGCTTTAAGAGAACAGGATATAATTTTCAAAAGAGGTTTTTTATTTGAAAAGACCACTGTTGTTCCTTTTAATCGAATACAGCATGTTTCCGTGGAAAGATCTTTTTTAGATAAGGTCCTCAATATTGCCACGCTCAAAATATTTACAGCTGGTGGTTCAGGCAGTGATATCAATATTCCAGGTATAAAACCAGGTATTGCTGGTACCCTGAAGGAAGAAATATCAGAAAGGATTTTCAGACATGCCTAATTATGATTTCTCTCAACCTCAAAGGCAGTCTGGTGTTGGGCTTATTCTCATTTTTGCCACTTCTCTTTACCACATCGCCCGAAACCTGTGGGTGCTGATATTCTATTTTTTCGTTGGAAAATTCAGTACAGAAACTGTGATGTGGGCAGCGGCAGGATTACTACTGGTCATTATGCTGAGTCTTGGATATAGTATTCTGTATTTTCTGAAATTCAAATTTCATATTGATCAGAAGAACGAAGAGTTTGTGCTTCAAAAAGGTGTTTTTTCAACCGATGTTATTAATATTCCCTTTAAAAAGATTCAGCAGGTAAATTTTAAACGGAACATTCTTCAAAGGGTAATAGGCGTTTACAGCGTGGTCGTAGAAACGGCGGGCAGCCAGGATAAGGAGGTGGAAATTAAAGCGCTTTCCAGGGACAAGGCTAATGAACTTGCAGGCAAGCTCATGGCTCATGCAGAGTATCAAAATTCCGAATTAGAAGACGAAGAACCGGTTACAGATGCCACGGCAAATGATTCAGTTAAAAAGGAACTGCCGGACTGGGAACACAAGGTGAGTCTGCTCACCTTAATTAAATTAGGTTCAACCTCAAATTATCTGCGTGGCGTTGGGATCATTATTGCTTTCTACTTTACATTAAAAGAGCAGTTCATGTTCAACGAAGAACTTTCTGCTCAACTCCAGGAACCACAGGCTTATTTCGCACAAGGAAAATTTGTGCTAATTATGCTCCTGTTAGTCGTAGGAATGTTGTTAACAGTAGGTGAGACGGTAATGAAATATTTCGGGTTGCACCTGCAGAAGTACAGAGATAACCTCCAGGTGGAAATGGGGCTTCGCAATAATACCAGGGTAAACCTGAGGGCAAGTAGAATTCAATTGTTACAGGTGCTTTCTAATCCTATTCAGAAAAGATTGAATTTATTCCAGGTTAAGATCTCGCTGGCCAGCAGTGAAGACGATCTTGAAAAAAATCAGATCAAGATCGTGGGATTACCAGAGGCTGTTGTGGGCCAGGTCAAGGAATACTTTTACCGGGAGCCCATTGTAGAAGAATTAAGTTTTGTTCCCAGCAAATACCTGCTTTTTAGGAAAGTATTTCGGTCAATGATGCCGTTGTTGATCATAGCTGCGCTGCTACCTTTCTTTCCAGCTCTTTTATTCTTAAACTGGATGCTTTTGCTTGCAGGTGCATATGTACTTCTTGTGAACATTTACAATTACCTGGATTATAAAAATCTTAAGCTTGGAGTGTCTAAAAACTTCCTGGTCCGATATTCTGGAGTCTGGATTCATAAAGAAGAGTATCTTGAAATGTTTCGACTGCAGGCGATTTCTGTCTCACAGCCTCTATGGTATAAAAGGCGCGGACTTTTGAACATTACTTTTCATTCTGCAGGAGGCGATATTTCCTTTAAATTGATAAAAAAATCCGAAGCAACTCCATTATTGAACTTTTTGACCTATAAAATTGAAAGTTCAGAAAAAGCCTGGATGTAAAATTTTTAGAAAATATTTCTGAAGTCTGAAAGAACACCTTTCTAAGAGGTGCCAAAAATGACAAAATCGCATCATTTTATCTTTATAACATGTTGAAAATTAATAATTTAAAACTCTGTTCTTTTCCAAAGGTTTAGAGTAAATTAGAGTAAACCTTATGCTTATGGAAAAGTTTTACTCAATTTTATTGCTGCCTCTTTCGTTCCTGTTGCTGTCATCATGCAGTGTAGATGCTATGCAGGATAAATTAATGTTGGAAGGAGAGCATGGCTTTGACTTCAGGGAAAGCAGGGCTGCCTGGAAGGAACTGAAAAGACAGAATGGAGATTCTTACCTGTACTCCATTTTAGAACAATCGTGGACTGGTGTAGGCAGTGAAACTACGATCGAGGTAGAGAAGGGGAAAGTAAAGCGCCGGTATTTCATCGCCTTCGTAATTTCAGAGGTAGATGGATCAAAGGAAATTACAGATCGCTATGAAGAAACTACTAAAAAGGAGATTGGAAAACATAGTCTTGGGGCTCCTCCTTACACCATAGATGACCTGTACCATACCTGTATTTCAAAATATCTTACAGTTGATCACGACGCAAATGAGGTATTTTTCGAAACTACAGAGGAAGGCCTTATGATCTTGTGTGGATTTGTACCAATTGGATGCCAGGATGACTGCTACAGAGGGATAAGGATCTCTCATTTTGAATGGAAATAGAAAAAGCCACGGCTTTCACATTGTCTGCCGTGGCTTTTATTATTAATACATTTTAAAATTTTACCTGAGATTTGGATATTGAGCAGGATTTGCTTCATTCATGATCTCATATACCTTTTCAAAAATGTCTTCTACAGAAGGTTTTGAGAAGTAATCTCCGTCTGTTCCATATGCAGGACGGTGATCCTTAGCTGTCAAGGTTTGTGGCTTACTATCAAGATATTTCCAGGCGTCCTGTTCCTCCATGACCTTCTGCATGATATAAGCAGAAGCGCCTCCTGGTACATCTTCATCAATTACCAGCAGCCTGTTTGTTTTTTCAACGCTCTTAACAATGTCCTGGTTCAAATCAAACGGTAAAAGAGACTGCACATCAATAACTTCAGCGCTAATTCCTACTTCTTCAAGTTCACGGGCCGCTTGTTCTACCAGGCGCAGGGTGGAACCGTAAGATACCAGGGTAATATCATTTCCCTCTTTCATCATTTCAACAACGCCAAGAGCAGTTTTAAAATCTCCCAGGTTGTTAGGCATTTTTTCTTTTAATCGATAGCCATTAAGAGATTCAATGACCAATGCGGGTTCATCACTTTCAAGAAGTGTATTGTAAAAACCTGCAGCTTTTGTCATATTTCTCGGAACCAGCACATGGATACCGCGAATTAAATTAAGGATACCTCCCATAGGAGAACCACTGTGCCAAATACCTTCGAGTCTATGACCGCGGGTTCTAATGATGAGCGGAGCCTTTTGCTTTCCACGGGTTCTGTACTGCAGCGTGGCAAGGTCATCACTCATAATTTGTAAAGCATAAAGCAAATAATCGAGATACTGAATTTCGGCAATAGGCTTTAGACCTCTCATGGCCATTCCAATACCTTGGCCCAGAATTGTAGCCTCCCGTATGCCGGTATCGGCAATTCTAAGTTCGCCATATTTTTCCTGAAGGCCTTCCAATCCTTGATTCACATCACCAATCTCTCCTGTATCCTCTCCAAAAATGAGAGTTTCAGGATACTTTTCGAAGATCTTATCAAAGTTGTCCCTTAAGATCAACCTTGCATCTACTTCCTCAGCGTTATCATCAAATGATGGAGCAACAGCTTCGATCTTTAAAGCATTGTATTCAGAAGAACTGTATAAATGACTACTGTATTGTGGTCTAACTTCTTCTGTATATTTTTCAATAAAAGCAATAAGTTCCTTTTTTGCAGGAGAATCTTCACCAATCATGAATCTTAATGCTTTTCTTGAAGCCACAAGAATATCGCGCTTAAGAGGTTCTTTATTTTCTTCCAGGTCCTTTTTTAGCTGAAGGATAAAACTCTTGTTCTGGCTGCTATCTGCTGCCTTCTGAAGTAATGGCAATACATCTTTCGTTTTATCTTTTACAGGGGCTACATGTGCTTCCCATGCAGCTTTTTTCCCGTTTCTAACCTGCTTCTTTATTTCTTTTTCTATCTCCTGAAGTTCCTCATCTGTAGCGATATTGGTAGCGATCATCCACTCCCTAAGCTTTACATTACAGTCGTGTTCTCTTTCCCACTGTAATCTTTCTTCGCTCTTATAGCGCTCATGAGAACCTGAGGTGGAATGGCCTTGCGGCTGCGTTAACTGCTGCACATGGATCAAGACAGGAACGTGTTCTTCCCTCGCTATCCTGCTGGCATTTTCATAAGTTTCAATAAGAGCTGGATAATCCCATCCATTTACAGTAAAGATCTCATATCCGTTCTTTTCTCCTTCATCTCTTCTGAAACCCTTTAATACTTCAGAAATATTTTCTTTTGTTGTTTGATGTCTTGCATGTACCGAAATTCCGTATTCATCATCCCACACATTCATGACCATTGGCACCTGAAGCACTCCGGCTGCATTTATGGTTTCCCAGAATAATCCTTCACTGGTACTGGCATTTCCAATAGTTCCCCAGGCAATTTCATTTCCATTTTGAGAAAATTTTTCGGCATCTATTCCTTCAACATTCCTATAGATCTTGGACGCCTGGGCAAGTCCTAAAAGTCTTGGCATTTGTCCTGCAGTTGGAGAAATATCTGCACTGGAATTCTTTTGCTGAGTAAGGTTTTTCCACGTGCCGTCCTCGTTCAAGCTGTGCGTGGCAAAATGCCCCCCCATTTGCCGGCCGGCAGAACTTGGTTCCTGTTCAATGTCTGTAGTTGCGTAGAGACCAGCAAAGAACTGCTGAATATTCAAGGCTCCTATAGCCATCATAAAAGTCTGATCTCTGTAATAACCGGACCTGAAATCACCATTCTCAAAGACCTTAGCCCAGGCCAGCTGCGGCACTTCCTTACCATCTCCAAATATTCCAAACTTGGCTTTCCCGGTAAGGACTTCTCTTCTACCTAAAAGACTGCATTCCCGGCTTGTTACGGCCAGCTTGTAATCGCTTAGGACCTGTGCCTTAAAATCTTCAAAGGAAATTGCACTTTTTGAGGAAGTTTCACTCTGCATAATATGGATTTAAGTTTACCACAAATGTAAAGAAAACTAAGGTTAATTACAATTCAAAAAATATCCGAAAAACTTAATTTTTAACAATACATGTTGCTTCTAATTGTGAAATCATCAAGCAAAAGCTGATAAAGAGAGATTCCGTAAAAAATTCCTAATTTCTTAAAACCAGTTTCTTGTAAAAAGACCCGCTAGTGTTTGAAGATCAAGGGTTGCAATAAAGCGAATTTTCTGGTCGTAGTTACCTCCTTCGAATTCCCAGCCATCGCTGGAATGTACAGGGAGAAATATTTCGAAATAATTCTGAACCAGACTAAGCCGAATTCCTGAGTCATATAGAAATTCTGCAGGTTCGAACCTGTTCTTTACCAGCCCAACATCGCTATAGGCATAGATCCATTTCCACAAGGTTACACTTCCGTTTACTGTAGTGATCCATTGATTGGCGAATTCGGGCTCTAGCATAGATTTGAATCCGCCCTCAGCCAGGATGATCTGTTGGCTGAAGACACCGCTGGTCTCACTTCTTCCGTAGTAATTATAGTCAAAAAGATAATCGGTCGGTCTATCAAGTGCAAAGCTGAAATAATCAGAATTAGGCATGTCATTATAAAGAAAAGCCCCTCCAAAAAAGCGAAAGCTGAGCTGCCTGTCATTCTTCAAAAGTCTTCTGTAATCTATGGTCAAGGATGATTTACTGAACTTTTCTGCAACCTGAAAATCCAGTCCGCCAGAGAGATGTGTGACAAGACCCGGGTTACTGTATGCATAATTCACATTGAATACGCTGTAATTCGGAACCTCGAGCGGCTGTTCAGGGTGCTGATCCCTGAAGACATTCACATTTCTTATAAGAATTCGTTCTTTCCGAGCATTACGCATATAAGAATTACGAAAATTCATGGACAGATAGGGTGTTAGCCTTTGATACATAAGATCAAAGCCGTAGGAAAATCTACTTCCGCTAATTCCGTAATTAAGTGCATACAAGTTGTCATCGTCAAAGAAAATTTGATGTGAAACTCCCGCACTTCCAACAAGGGTTTTACTTTTTGATGCGTAAAATGGAGAAATATTGTACTGGAAATTTCGATCCAAAACAGTTTTATTATACAGCTTTAAACCCAGAGCCAGACCGTCATACAGGTTGTATTGAAACTCGGGCATAAAAAATACCTGGTTATACCTGGGATCTTCAATATCCTTGAACAACCTGAATTGTAAAGGTTTATCAATGATCCCATTTACGGTTTTGTAGTTATTTCGCCTATTGATCTCGGGCACGAGTCCTTCGTGATTAAGCGCTATTTTATTTACTCCTGCAGCCGGGATATTTACGGTCTTGAGATTTTCTATGTGCTCCACCCAGGTGCTGAAAATCACTTCATTATCGTTGAGACCATAAACCTGAATAGGAACAGCTACTCCAGTTTTATTTCTAATGGTTACACTTATAGAATCTCCTTCTTTTGAAAGCGATTTGACCTTGAAATCGATCTTCTCATTGGTATCAACAAAGTCATCAAAGAACCAGGATATGTCCTTTCCTGCATTGGTTATAAGTAAATCCTTAAAATCTCCACCATCCACTGGCTTAAGCTGATACTTGTTATAAAATTCCTTGATGCTGTAGGACACTGTATTATCCTGAAGAAAATTGTCAAGATATTTTAGACCTACGCCAGCTTTAAAGGGATTGGAAATATTTTTGTTGAATTTAATGAGGGAATCCTGTGGCGTGTTTAGTGGCTGGTCAAGGTGTTTTCTTGCTGTAAACAGGTACATTAAACCATACTGGTCATTAAACTTGAGATTGGAAGCGTGGAACCATCTTACTCCAATAACATCACTAAGGCTTCCTAAAAGCTTGAGATCGGGATAGAATTCATCAATGTATTCCATCATCATATAATGTTGAATGGCATCGAGAATCCACTTGTCCTCCCGGGGATTGAGCATGAGCGTGTTTTCCAGGTAATTCTCTGAGAGGGTCTTTAATTGTTTAAGATCATAAGAAAATCCTTCGGGGAAAGGCCTTAAGAATTTTGGGAGCTGGTTTAGGCCATATACAGGATTTGAGGCATAGTCCTGCTGCGTGGAAAGCAGCTTATTATGTGGATAGTTGCCAAGATTGCTATTGAGAAAGGAAATGATCCTGTCAATGAAAAAGGATTTCATGACAGGATTGATACCATCATCAGAGATATTAGTGAGAACATGAAGGCTATCCACCTCCATCTCATCAAAAATTATTTCCCGTGTGAGGTGAATTTCTGTATTTATTTGATCATTACCAGTAAGAAAGACAGTTTTCTTTATTCCCTCTGGTTCGATTCTTTCAGTTTCATAGGCAGAAATAGCCGCCAAATTTACCGGAATTGTTAGCGCAATATCCAGGTTCATTTTAGGCAGATACAGGTCATTCATATTTTTATGACTATACACCTTCCAGCCATCCTGGTAGACGCCCGGGGCAATGAACCAGTACCTTAACTGGTAACTTCCTTTATTTTGAAAACCATAGCGGGTAAATTCATCACTTGGAACTTTGACGCTGTAGTTAAGGCGAAGTAAATACTTTTCCCTGGGAGCAATGGGTGCTGCAGGAGTAATTTTTAAAAGGTCTGGATTTCCTTCCGGGCGTTCCCATGAAACATCCTCAAAAGATGCACCTGTAATTGAATTGATCGTAGTACCTCCCCGTTTCTCCTGGCGAGCAAAATGGAACCTCCTGTCGTAATCTTCAAAAAATCTTCGTGCCAACGGAGTCCTGGTATCAGAAAAGGCGTTCATCCAGTCGCTCAGGTAGATCTCTTTAAGAGTATCCGGGCTCAAGTTTCTGTACTCTATGGTTTGCTGAATGTATAAGGATTTGATGGAATCATTCAATTCTGCTTTGACAAATACATTATGCTGCCCAAAAACAGTGGAGCAAAGTAGTGTCAAAAAGGGGAAAATAAAGAGGTTCTTATTCAAATGTATTGGAGGAAATAAAAAGATTATGATTTGAAATTCTCTGCAAGATATTATTTCAGCTTATAATATGCCCTTTCTTAATATTTATTTAGTAAGTAATAACGCTTTTGCCGTTTAGGAACTACGATATAAAAGAACAACAGCCCTTAGAAAAGAGCTGTTGAAAAATAAATGGCGACTCCTAATTAGAAATTCGGACTTAAATTGTACTCCTCATAAAACTTATCCAGAATTTCAATAACCTCATCTGCAGTATCAACCACTTGTAAAATATCGATATCTCCAACACTAATATTTTGAAAACTGTCTAAAAGGGTGGTTCTTACCCAATCAATTAATCCACTCCAGAAGTCTCTTCCAACCAGAATAATAGGGAACTTATCAATTTTGTTCGTCTGAATCAAGGTGATAGCTTCGAAAAGTTCGTCCAGTGTACCAAAGCCACCAGGCATTACAACAAATCCCTGTGAATATTTCACGAACATTACCTTTCGAACAAAGAAATAATCAAAGTTGATGTTTTTGTCATTGTCAATATATGGATTGTCATGTTGTTCGAAAGGCAGGTGAATATTTAATCCAACCGAAGTCCCACCTGCAAGATGAGCTCCTTTGTTACCGGCCTCCATAACTCCTGGGCCACCTCCTGTAATGATCCCGTAACCATGATCTACTATTTTTTTAGCAACCTCTTCGGTAAGCTTGTAATACTTGTGATCGGGTTTTGTACGTGCCGATCCGAATATCGAAACGCAAGGCCCTATTTGACTTAGTTTTTCATATCCATTGACAAATTCTCCCATAATCTTAAAAATAGCCCACGAATCATTTGTCTTAATTTCATTCCAACTTTTATTTCTCGTCTCTGTTCTCATAAATTGTAATACTGTGGTTAATTTAGTTCTTTTTGTAAAAAATGAGCGGTATAGCTCTTTTTGTCTTTGGCAACTTCTTCGGGAGTGCCGGTCGCTACTACCTCACCGCCATTCTGTCCGCCTTCGTAACCAATGTCAATAATATAATCGGCCATTTTGATGACGTCCAGGTTATGTTCTATAATAAGTACTGTGTTCCCTTTATTAGCCAGCTTGTTCAAAACTTCCATCAATACCCTAATATCTTCAAAGTGAAGGCCTGTAGTTGGTTCATCAAGAATATAAAAAGTATTTCCTGTATCTCTTTTTGAAAGCTCTGTTGCCAGTTTGATCCTCTGGGCTTCCCCTCCAGATAAAGTCGTGCTCTGTTGCCCCAAAGTAATGTAACCTAAGCCAACATCCTGAATTGTCTTTAACTTTCGATAAATCTTCGGTATGTTTTCAAAGAAGACAACCGATTCATTAATCGTCATTTCCAAGACATCTGAAATCGATTTTCCCTTATATCTTATCTCCAGGGTTTCTCTGTTGAATCTTTTTCCCTGGCAGGTCTCACATTCTACATAAACATCGGGAAGAAAGCTCATCTCGATCACTCTTAGTCCCCCACCTTTACAGGTTTCACATCTTCCTCCTTTTACATTAAAACTAAATCTGCCGGGTTTGTACCCGCGAATCATGGCTTCGGGTGTTTTTGCAAAAAGGTTCCTTACTTCAGAAAAGACTCCTGTATATGTTGCTGGGTTTGACCTTGGAGTTCTTCCAATTGGGGTTTGATTGATATCAATGACTTTATCGATATGTTTTAGGCCTTTTATGCTCTTATAGGGTTTGGGTGTTTTTACCCCATTAAAATAATGAGCGTTCATAATAGGGTAGAGGGTCTCATTAATGAGTGTAGATTTTCCACTCCCAGAGACACCTGTTACCGCAATCATTTTTCCGAGAGGAAAGCTCACAGTGACATTTTTGAGGTTATTCCCGGTAGCACCGGTAAGGGTGATCTTTTTTCCATTTCCCTTGCGACGCTTCTCCGGTACCTCGATCTTCATACTGCCATTAAGATAATTGGCTGTAATGGTATTGTGTTTTTTTATTTCGGCAGGTGATCCCTGGCTAATTATTTCTCCTCCATGTCTTCCTGCTTCGGGACCTATGTCAATTACATGATCGGCCCTTTCAATCATATCTTTATCGTGTTCGACAACAATTACCGAATTTCCCAGATCTCTTAAAGCCACCAAAGAATTGATCAATTTTTCGTTGTCTCGCTGATGAAGACCAATGCTGGGTTCATCTAGGATATACAACACACCCACGAGTTGGGACCCTATTTGAGTAGCTAGTCGAATACGCTGCGCCTCTCCTCCCGAAAGGGTTTTAGATCCTCGGTTAAGGGATAAATAATTTAATCCCACATCTACAAGAAACTGCAGGCGCACCTTTATCTCTTTAATGACTTCGGAAGCTATTTTTTGTTGTTTTTCTGAAAGCTGACTTTCAAGGGCCTCGAACCAGTTAGAGAGATCAACAATATCTTTTTGAGCCAGTTGAGCTATGTTCTTACCTTGTACCTTAAAATAAAGTGACTCCTTTCTTAGGCGACTGCCCTCACATTCGGGACAGGTAATTTTGTCCATATATTCTTTAGCCCATCGTCGCAGAGCAGTAGATTCATTTTTATTATAGGTTTCCTCGATAAAGGTTGCGACCCCTTCAAAATCGATCTTGTACTCTCTGTTAATTCCTAAGGTCTTGGATTCTTTACTGAATTTTTCCTTACCTCCGTAAAATATCATTTTGAGAGCCTCTTCGGAAATTTTTTCAACAGGATCTGACAAGCTGAAATCGTAGCGTTGAGCGATCAACTCCAGCTGACCGAAGATCCAGTTCTTCTTTTGCGGGCCATGAGGAGCAAGGGCACCGTTTTTAATACTTTTTGAAGGGTCTGGTATGATCTTCTTCTCATTTACTTTATGGAGGGTTCCAATTCCGTTACACACTGGGCAGGCGCCCTTAGGTGAATTAAAGGAGAAATTATTGGGCTCCGGGTTGGGATAGGAAATCCCGGTGGAAGGGCACATTAAGTTTCTGCTGAAATATTTCAGATCTCCGGAATCCTGATCAAGGATCAACAATACATTGTCTCCATGATACATTGCGGTTTTAATACTTTCAGAAAGCCTTTTTTCAATAGTCTCTTCAGAAGAGATCTTTAACCTGTCAACTACAATTTCAATGTCATGGACCTTATACCTGTCGAGTTTCATGCCCTTAACGATGTCTCGTACTTCTCCATCTACCCGCACCTTTACAAAACCCTGCTTCGCAATTTGTTCGAACAGCTCTCTGTAATGCCCTTTTCGGGACCTTATTACGGGAGCTAAAATATTCACCTTTTTATTTTCAAAATTTTCGAGGATCAAATCCTTTATTTGTTCGTCCCCATAGCTTACCATTTTTTCTCCTGTGTTAAAGCTGTAGGCATCACTGGCCCTTGCAAATAACAACCTAAGGAAATCATAGATCTCTGTAATTGTCCCTACAGTACTACGAGGGCTTTTGCTAGTGGTCTTTTGTTCAATGGCAATAACAGGGGAGAGGCCATCTATTTTATCAACATCGGGTCGTTCCAGGCCTCCCAGAAACTGCCTGGCATAGGCAGAAAAAGTCTCAATATATCGTCGCTGGCCTTCAGCATAAATTGTATCAAAGGCCAACGAGGATTTGCCGGAACCGGATAATCCCGTAATGACAACCAGTTTCTCTCTGGGAATTTTGACATCAATGTTCTTGAGGTTATGAACTCTAGCTCCTAATATGTCGATATGTTCTTCTATAGCTGCCATAAAAATTTTGCAAGGGGGCAAAGGTACTGAATGAACCTCAATTACGAAAGAAGGAGCTGTTTCACACAGAAGTTCAGATTCACCCTACAAGTGCTAAAATTTTTCTGTCAAAAGTTTTCATAATTGTCCCATTGAAGGATTAAAATTTGGTTAATTCTACTCAATTATGTAGGAATTTATGCTTTTTAACTTATTAAAAGTCAGAAGAGTAGCACAAAAGATTAGCAATACTTTTAAAGTAGGTTATATATCTTTACTCGTGAAATCAAGGAGTTCCAGTCCATTCCGACAGAAAGGAAATGAGGAATTTTATTCGATGAAATTGTAAGAATATGGAAAAGAAACTACTACTGCTAATTTCAAAAAATCAGGATTTCGCCTCGGGCATTGAAACTGCCGGAAGAAGAGAATTTCAAACTACTACGGTTAAAAACATCCACGCCGGCTATCCTTTGGCTCTAAACATTTTACCAGACGTCATACTTATTGATTATGCTTCTCTGGGCCTGGAGAGCCTTAAAAATCTTCAGATATTTAAATCTACACATTTTTTAAATAAAAGTCTGCTCTTTTTATTCGGAGATCAGGAGAACAGGAAAACCCTGGACAAGAATTTTCGTGATCAGGTAGATGGGATTATCTATGATAAAGGTTCCTTTGGCTGTATTGTTTCAGAAATAGAAGATAAAATAAAGAGGAACAATTGTCTGACCAATTATTGGAAGGACTCCTTTATGGGCTTATTCAACCTACTGAATCACCCTGTTATTCTTCTTCAGGATGAGAAGATAGTTGCCATGAATGATTCTTTTAAAAATGATTTTTTCATTACTGGCAGACAGAAAATAAAGCTTACCGATTTTGTGGTGGAGAAAAACAAGATGAAGGTAAAGGAAACCCTTAAGAAATTTGTGAAAGGTAAACACATGAAGGCTACCACCAAGACTTCATTAATAATGAATGAAAAAATTCGCGAAGCGCGTATCACTTTTTCCAAGTTAGATAAAGCACTTTGTGGTCAATTGATCATGATGATAAATTTTACAGGGAATGACTTTCCTCTTAATAATGAGATCGGATCAAATTCAAAGGAAATAGAAAATTATTTCTCAAATAATCATATTTCAGAAGTTGCAACCTTTACCAAGAGAGAAAAGGAGATCATTTCGCTTTTGTGTAAAGGCTATAAAACCAAAGAGATTTCAGAAGCTCTGTGTATTTCATCTAAAACGATTGAAAAACACAGAGCTAATATTATAAAGAGGACTCATTCGGGAACTATTTTAGAAAGTATCGTTTATGCAATGAACCATAATCTCATAGATATATAAAACTAAAAGTAGGGATTCCCCCCATTGCGGGAGGTTAGGATTAATCCTACATTAGAATGCCCTCCTTAAAGTATAATCACAAGTCATTAAAAACCAGTAAAGTGGATGCGAAAAATTATTAACCATTCTATATAATATTTATTAACCATTCTAAATTTTATTAATCAAAAACCTTTAACTATGAAAAACTTCAAAAACTATTTAGCGTGCCTGTCGATGTTCGCGCTAATTTTTACATCCTGTAGTAAGGATGAATCTGGGGTGGATCCCACCACAGAGAAAGCTACCCTTTCTTTTGGGGCTATTGTTGCCGACCTGGCAAATAATTCGAACAAGCAATCTGATGTAGGGGATCTTCCAGCTTGTTCTGAGGCAGCACCTTCTTATGTTGAGATCGTCTTAATGCAAGGTGACGAGTATGTTGTAGGAGAAGTAGAGCCATATCGTGTAGATTTAGTAGCAGGACAGGTTTTCACTGAAGAAGATGCAGCATTGGAGCTCGAACCAGGACAATACACTCTGGAGCATTTCGCCGTATATGACGCAGCAGGAAATCTTACCTGGATTGCACCTAAAGGTGGTGTTTTAGCCGAGTTTGTTGATTCTCCACTGCCTTTAACAATTGATTTAGGAGCCGGAGTTAAAAAATATGTTGACGTTTCGGTACTGTGCTATGATGACAGAGATGTTAACCAGTACGGTTACCTCTTCTTCGAATTTGATACCACGAGAGCTTTTGAGTTCTGTTTCTTCGCGAATTATTGCCCACCAAGCGGCAGACACTTTCCTGCAAGATTCTCTGTTGAATTCTCTATTGATGGTACAGTTATTTACGAAGCGGAGGAAAACATCAATAACGTAGGAGTCAACAATTTTGGTGATAATTTCGCAGATCCTATATGTTTCGCCTTACCAGATCTTGCACAATACGGTGATGATGAGGAGTATCTGGATTACACCATCACCTTACTTGATTGGGAAGGTGTATATGATGGCCCTGGAACAGTGATCACAGGAAGTTTGAGCAGAAACGAAGTTGAAGCCAACTTTGATGGTCCTAATAATGTAAATTACGAGCACATAAGATTTGGATGTACAACAACACCTCCTCCTAGTGGAGATTGCCCAGCTGGACAGGATCCTGATGGTGATGGTATTTGTAATCCTAATGATGATTGTCCTACAGTTCATACTGATGATGATGATGATGGAGATTGTATCCCAAACAACGATGATCCATGTCCTTATGATCCTGCAAATGAGTGTGATGATAATGGAGTAGGAGAAGGATGTGAAACAGCCTATATGTTTGGAGATGTAGAATTAAATTCTCTTGACTATCCAGGAAATAACTGGGGATGGGGTCTTGTAATTGACGCAGACGATATTGCAGCTGATGAAGACGGAGTTTGGAGAATTCCTTTCTACGCAGGCGCTGGTAAAAATGACATCTCAAAAGGTTGGGAAGCAGGTCATGTTATTATCACCCTTGATGGAAATTCTCTTGATGTCGATTTCGATCTTAACGATGGAGTGACCATGAATGACACCCATATCTGGGTTGGTTCAGACTGGCCAGAAAGTCGTGCACCAGGACAATTTGATCTTGGAGAAGATTCCTTCACTGTAGGATCTGCACCTCACTATATCATTGTACATGCAGAAGTGTGTGGTGATGAGGAAGACTAACAAATAATTCTAAAACCGTCCCGGGAAACCGGGGCGGTATAATACAACGCCCTCTACTGCGGCTTACAGAATTGTATTTATTAACCATTCTAAATATTAATTAAAACCAAAACGTTATGAAAAAAATTTCAAACTACTTATGTTTCATTGCGCTTTTCGCAATGGTCTTTACTTCGTGTAGTAAGGAAGAAGAGAATGTTACAGCAAATGATCCCGACAAGGCTACCTTATCTTTTGGAGCTATATTAAAGGATCTCGCTAACCAATCTAACAAACAATCTTCAACAGATGATCTACCAGCCTGTACAGAAGGTGCAGTTGCAGCTTATGTAGAAATCGCTTTGTATGAAGACGGCCAACCAGTAGTTGGTAGTACCAGTACTCCATTTAGAGTAGATCTAGTAGGAGGACAAGTATTTACTGAAGAAGTTCCGGAGTTAGAGCTAGAACCAGGAACTTATTCCCTAGAACATTTTATGGTTTATGATACCAATGGCAATTTACTTTGGGTTGCTCCACGAGGCGGTGTATTAGCCGAATTTGTTGCAAATCCACTTCCATTGAACATTGACCTTGGAGCGGGTGTCAAGAAATATGTAGACGTATCAGTGATCTGTTATGATGACAGAGATGTGAGAGAATATGGATATCTATTCTTCGATATCGACACCAATGAGGCAATTGAATTCTGTATTTTCGGAAACTATTGTCCTCCTTCAGGAAGACACTATCCAGCAGAGTATAGTGTAAGTGTTTGGTCTGGTACCAGTGCTTCTGGAACAGCACTTTACACCAACGTTTCTAATGAAACCGGTTACTATGACAATGGAGACTTCTATGCAGAACCATTGTGTTTCGCACTTCCTGATACAGATGGACTTGATGAGTACTATTTTGAGATTACTCTTAGATCTTCTGATGAATACGGTACAGTTACCGAAAGAGTAGTGAGAAGAGGAACAATTAACGATGACATTGTAAGAGCATTTTTTGATGGAGATGATAACCTAGATTACTATCACTTTAGAGAAGGTGAAGGTTGTGGCGATGATTCAACACCGATTTTTGAAGATCCAGAGTCTGACTCTGTTTTTTACAAAACTTGTGCTTATCCAATGAATGGAAGTAATTCTGTAGCCTTGACTTACCTGGAAGTTAATGGTGATGTACTAAAAGCTACAGTACTTGCGGCTGGTGTAACGCCAAACAGAACTCATCCTCAGCACTTGCATGGATTTGATGATGGTACTAATTCCCAGTGTCCTCCAATGAGTGCAGATACTAATTCTGATGGTTTTATAAGTCTGGAAGAGGGAGCTCCTTACTATGGCGGTGTTCAACTTTCACTTAACTATGAAGATGAGACATTCCCTGTTGCAGATGCCAATGGAATTTACACTTATCAAAGAACTTTTGACTTAAGTGAGATGGATCTACCTTCTTGGGAAGATATGGCTGTAGTAGTTCATGGACGTATGGTGAATGGAACCTATCAGGCTACACTTCCTGTGGCTTGTGGACAGGTTTCTAACCTACCGTAAATAATTAATAAGTAAAAAAGAGGCCGGGTCAAACCGGTCTCTTTAAAATAAATTTAACCATTCTATTTATTAACCAAACCCTGATTTATTATGAAACGAACTAAATTTTACCTGAGCTTTTTGGCGATGTTCGCCCTGCTTTTTACCTCATGTAGTAAAGACGACAATTCGTCTTTAGCATCAGATTCAGATCTGGCTACACTTTCTTTTGGTGCCATTGTTGAAGACCTGGCGAGTAAATCTACAGCTAAACAATCAGATGTTGGTGATATGCCTGTTTGTACAGATGATGTCGCTGCATATGTAGAAATTGTACTAATGGAAGGTACCAATGCTGTAGTAGGAACTACAGCAGATCCTTATAGAGTTGATCTAGTAGCGGGACAAGTTTTTACGCAGGAGGATGCTGCACTTGAACTTGAACCTGGTACTTATTCACTGGATCATTTCTCAGTTTATAACGCCGAGGGAGATCTTCTTTGGCTTGCTCCTAAAGGTGGGGTGTTAGCAGAATTTGTAGATAACCCACTACCCTTAACCATAAACCTAGGTGCAGGAGTTAAAAAGTACGTAGATGTTTCGGTAATTTGTTATGATGATCGTAATGTGAATCAATACGGTTACCAATTCTTTGAGTTAGACATCAATGAGGCTTTTGAATTCTGCTTCTTTGCGAACTACTGTTCACCAGATGGGCGTCACTATCCAGCAAGATATTCTGTAGATATTTCTATAGACGGTACTTCCCTTTATAGTGGAGTCATGAATAATGTAGGAAGAGATGAAAACGGGGATCTTTTTGCTGATCCATTATGTTTTGCACTTCCTAATCTTTCTGAATATGGTGATAATGAAGAGTACATTGATTATACAGTGACTTTACTTGACTGGACTGGAGAAGCAGATGCTTATGGCGATGTTGATCCAATAGTTATCTCTGGAAGTTTAAGTAGAGCAGAAGTTATGGCCAACTTTGATGGAGCCGACAATGTAGAATATGAACATTTGAGATTCGGATGTGAATAAAAAAATAGAGGAAGCTGTGAAAGCAGCTTCCTCTTTATATTTCTAATTAACCATTCTAAATTATTAATCAAAACTGTTAACTATGAAAAAAATTAAAATTTACTTGAGTTTTATAGCAGTGTTTGCACTGCTCTTTACCTCTTGTAGTAAAGAAGAAAATTCAGCAATGAATGATTCTGAAAAAGCGACCTTATCATTTGGGGCCATTGTTCAGGATCTTGCGGGGAAATCTACCGACAAGCAATCGGATGTAGGAGATTTACCTGCCTGTACTGATGACACACCGGCATATGTCGAAATAGTTCTTAACCAGGGAGGAAATGCAGTCGTTGGATCTTTAGCAGATCCATATCGTGTTGACCTTGTAGCAGGACAGATCTTCACAGAAGAAGATGCCGCACTAGAACTTGAGCCAGGAAATTATAGTCTGGAGCATTTTTCTGTATACAATGCAGAAGGAGATTTGATCTGGCTTGCGCCTAAAGGAGGAGTTTTAGCACAATTTGTTGATAGTCCGCTTCCTTTAAGCATAGACCTTGGAGCTGGAGTAAAGAAATATGTGGACGTTTCCGTTATCTGTTATGATGACCGTGACGTGAACCAATATGGTTATCTATTCTTTGAACTTGATACCAATGAAGCATTCGAGTTCTGTTTCTTTGCGAATTATTGTACTCCAGAAGGAAGACACTATCCAGCAAGATATTCTGTAGACATTTCTATTGATGGCACCTCTCTTTATAGTGGTGTAATAAATAACACAGGAAGAAATGATGACGGAGATTTATTTGCAGATGCAGTATGTTTCGCACTTCCTAATTTGGACGCATATGACGATGATGAGGAGTATATTGACTATACACTTACCCTACTTGACTGGACAACAGAAGATGATGCTTATGGCGATGTAGAACCTATGGTGATCTCTGGAAGTTTAAGTAGAGCAGAAATTATGGCCAACTTTGCTGGTGCCGATGAGGTGGAGTACGAACACGTGAGATTTGGATGTGGAGATGACGGAGGTGAGACTCCTGTAGACTCAGATAATGATGGTGTCATTGACGAAAATGATAAATGTCCTAATACACCAGCTGGTACAGAAGTTTATACTACTGGAGAACAGGCTGGATGTGAAAAGCAAGTAACTGAAACAGATTCTGATGGTGATGGTGTAATAGACAGTGAAGATAATTGTCCTAATACTCCTAATGGTGCCACAGTAGATATTAATGGTTGTCCTATGGACTCAGATGGTGATGGAGTATGGAATGGTATCGACCAATGTTCAGGTACAGAGAGTGGTGTTGAAGTAGATGCAGTAGGATGTCCTGTAGTTGTTGATGAATGTGCAATTGAAGATGCAGACTCAGCATGTACAACTGGATATTTGGAAGGAGAAAGTGGATGGGTTTTAATTGAAGAACCAGAGGATTTTGCAGGAGCATATTTCTTACTAGAAAGCACAAGCTCTACAGATCCGCTATCGACTATCACCGTAAGTTTGTCTGCTGGAATACCACACTTTATCATTAATTCTACTACAGAATTTGCAATTCAGGATTATATCATTGAGGTATCTCAAAGTGGAGATGGTTCCACTTCTGTAGTGTGTGTAGCTGAAAACAACATCACTGCGAGCACAGGGGATACACCAGATGTAGAGCTAGATTTAGCTTCTGGAATTACTTATCCTTTCTATGCTCGAGTTCAGGCGAATGTTTGTCCTGAAGAATAGAAATATCATTTAGAGGTGTATTAGCACCTAATCTTTTCTTAAAACCGTTCAAATCAAATTTGAACGGTTTTTTTAATTTCCTATTCTACCATGCTGTTGGTGGTAAATTCGAACTGGTTACTTAGTAAAAAGATTTTAAAATGTGGAAGGCGCCGTAGCAATTCAAGTCTGTACCTTTCATCTATTAGACTTCAGCTTTAAAAAGGGTTCTCTCTTACTCTTATTCTATCCCTTTTCCACCTTCAATCTCTTCTGACACCTCAAGATCTTTTAAGAAAAAGACGAAATCTTTCCTACAGGGAAGTTGAGATACTGCTACTGATCATAAAAATAGAATATCGATGAATGGCATAAAAAAAGGATGAAAGACTGCCATTTTTTAAAAGTTTTTAAATTTTTTATTCTTCGATTTCAGGCGCTGTTCCTTTAATAAAATAAGGAGGTCGAGTTACTAATCGTAAGAATTTTCTTCCATAAATTATTAATAACCAGTATGTTAAAGTTTTCAAAATGACTACTAAAATAATATTAATTTATATTTTTACAGCACACAATTATTTCTAAAGAAAAAATGTTTCACTTAAAATACTTTAAATACGAACCAGATAGTGCCCTAAATGAAATCCGTATAAACTTCCACCATGTTAATCTTTTATTAAAATCTACTTTGGCACAGTTATTACAAAGAAATGAGCAGCAAAGAGGAATTAAGATTTCCTTTTGTTTTTAAAAGCTTTTATTTAACGAAAAACTGATAGTCATCGAAACTTTAAGAAATACAAATAGTACAGTAAATCCCAAGTTTACAATGTTCGAAAAAACAAAAAGCCTACTTATGAGAAACTTTAAATTCACTTATTTACTACCAGCGCTAGCGTTTCTGGCCTCTTGTAGTAAAGATAACCCCAACGAATTAGAAGAAATTAATACTGATTCTGCCATTGAAGCGGTTGCAAATGAAGAAATGGTTGAATTAGCCAGACCTGAATCTGGTCCTGTAACCACTGTTTATTATGCTGGACAGGAATTTCCAGTAGAGGAATTTAATGGAGATTACGTGTACCAAGGAGATATTTTATTTCCTCGAGACCTGGTTAGTCAAAGTGAGGTCCAGTTGGTCTATGAAAAAAATGAAGTTCCACAAAACAAAAGTGTTGGAAGAACCTCTGGACTGTGGCCTAACAACACTGTCTATTACTCAATTGAAAGTGGTTTAGACAATAAAGCCAGAGTTTATGACGCTATTAAGCACTGGGAATCAAATACCAACATCAAATTTGTAGAGAGAACCAGTCAATCGAATTATGTTTATTTTGTGAGCGGTTCTGGCTGTTCTTCTTATGTTGGAATGATTGGAGGAAGACAGAATATTACTCTTTCTAGTAGCTGTTCTACAGGGAATACTATTCATGAAATAGGGCACGCTGTAGGCCTTTGGCACGAACAGAGTAGGGTAGATCGTGAAAACTTTCTTACTATAAACTATTCTAATATACAGAGTGGAAGAGAGCATAATTTTCACACCTATGCTCAACAAGGAATGGATGGTAAAGAATATACGTCTTCTTTAGATTTTGGATCTATCATGATGTACGGTTCCTATTCATTTTCCAGCAATGGGAAACCAACTTTGGTAAAAAAAGATGGAAGCACGTTTAACGTACAGCGATCTTCTCTTTCTACTGGAGATAAAACTGGAATAAATAATATGTATCCTTATTCTTCTGGAGGTGAGAGCACGACTACAACTCCTGTATATACTAATGGCGAAACTTACACTGTGAGCGGCTTAATTGTCTTAAGAAGATTTGACCGCTGGTACTATTACCATTCACGTTATGGATGGAAAGAAGTACGGTTATCTTCTTCAGGTCACTGGTACTATGCGTAATAATGAAAATCTAATTATAAAAAAAAACCGGCTTTCGTGCCGGTTTTTTTATGCTTAATAACCAACAGCGGTGTCGTCTCCTCTTGGATCTGCACCTCCTTCCAACCAGCCATTTTCCATCTTCAGGATCGCATCTACTTTTCCAAGAATGCGTGAGTTCCTTTCATTCACCTCATATCCTTTGATTCTTAGCTCCTTTATAATGAGCGGATCAAAAGCATTAGGTTCAAACACGATTTCATCTGGCAGCCACTGGTGGTGAAAACGAGGGGCTTCAACGGCCTCCTGCATGGTCATATCAAATTCGGCCACATTTATAATTGTTTGCAAAACCGACGTAATAATAGTTGATCCCCCGGGTGAGCCCAGGGCCATATATAATTCACCGTCTCTTTCCACAATGGTTGGTGTCATAGAGCTTAGCATCCTTTTCTCAGGTGCTATGGCATTTGCTTCAGCCCCAATCAACCCAAACATATTAGGAGTACCGGGTTTTGCGCTAAAATCATCCATTTCATTATTTAAAAAGAATCCTAGTTCCTCTATGTAAAGCTTTGAACCATAAGCACCATTAAGAGTAGTGGTTACGGCCACTGCATTTCCAAAACGATCTACAATAGAATAATGCGTGGTTTCATCGTGCTCAAATCCTTCGATTTTACCTGGTGAAATCTCCTTTGATGGTGTAGCCTTTCCAAAATCAAAATCCTTCATACGAGTGTGTAAATATTCCACACTTGTGAGTTGGGATGTGGGGATTTCCACAAAATCTGGATCACCGAGAAATTTACTCCTGTCTGCATATGCTCTTTTCTCTGCTTCGGTCACAACCTGAATTGTAGGAACTGAATTATGTCCTAATTCCTTTAACGCAAAAGGCTCTATCATCTTCATTATTTGTGCTAATACAATTCCCCCGCTAGAAGGCGGTCCCATAGAGATTATTTCTAAATCTCTATACTTGAAAATTATGGGAGATCTCCATCTAGCTTCATAAGCAGAAAGATCATCTTTGTTGATCAATCCTCCTTTTTTTAGTACAAAATCAGATAAAACATCTGAAGTTTTGCCAAAATAAAACTCTTTTATTCCATTTTTGGCAAGCCTTCTCAAAGTTCTGGCAAGTGGCGGATTTTTAATGGTATCACCTGCTGAATATTCTTTAGAAAATAAGATCTCCTTTCCATTGACCTCTATCATTTCAGAGCGATGGGTACGTAAAGCATTTGCTTGCTTTTCCGTAACTACAAATCCATTTTCGGCTAATGATATAACCGGTGCTAAGATCACTTCCACAGGTAATTTCCCGAATTTGTCATGGGCTTTAAAAATCCCGGCAACAGTCCCCGGAACTCCAACTGCCAAACTACCTTTTTGACTTCTTTCAGGAACTGCCTTTCCCTGCTCATCCAAAAACATGTTCTTAGATGCCCCCATTGGCGCCTTTTCTCTGTAATCTAGTGTGCCTGTTTCACCATTTTCCAGGCGATAGACCATAAATCCTCCGCCTCCTAAATTACCTGCGTAAGGATAACAAACAGCTAATGCCATTTCTGTCGCCATCATAGCGTCAAAAGCATTACCGCCTTTCTTGAGAATCTCAATACCAATTATAGAAGCTTCCTGCCTGGCAGAAACAACCATCGCATTTTCAGAAATCACTCCTCTTGAAGAGCTCCTGGAAACTTCTGGTGCTGTTTTACAAGAAGATATAATGAGTAATAGAAATAAATAGTAAACGGTTTTCATTCTTTTATTTGTAAGATTTGGTTGGCTGAAAATTTTTGGAGCTGTGGGAAGAAAATATCGAAATCATTTTTAAAGTCATCATATTGATGTTCTAAGTCATAAATCGCTCGATCCATTTGAACCACATTTTTGGTTCTTTGATTCATTTGATAAAGTATTCTATGAATGCCTTCCATGGAAGCATAACTTAACAACCAGTTATCTGCAATCATGTATGGAAGAAACTGCTGAATGCTATCTGGGAGCAGATCGAAATTTCTTTGAAGGAGCTTATAAAAATCGGCTACGAATTTTTCTAAGGGCACCTGTGAGAATTTTGCCCATTGAGAAGCTAAAAAATGATCATAGTAAATATCGACAATCACTCCGCTGTAATGATGGTAGTTTTTATGAAGCTTCGCCGTACTCTTCTTCACTATGGGATGAGTGTCTGTAAAATGGTCTATTCTTCTATGCAGAAGAATTCCATGTTGAACCCCAGGTGGATATTTGAGGTATTTTTTTCCCTTAATGGAATCTGCTATAAAATTTCCGAGGATGAGCTCCTCATTCTTTCCGGAAAGATATATATGCGCAAGAAAATTCATTCAGGCTAATATAATCATTAGGAGTGTTTAATTTTTGTTAAGGTTTGTTCCTGCTTCAGAAGGGCTGTATCTTTGTCTCCGTTCATTTTCCCAGCTCAAAAAAAATCTTAAATTTTTATGGGGTTCGAAAAATGACATTTTAGACTAACATTTTTAAATCACTTATGACACTAATAAAATCAATATCCGGGATCCGGGGAACAATAGGAGGGAAGCCTTTAGATAATCTCACTCCTATAGATGCAGTAAAATTTGCCGCTTCTTATGGCACCTGGCTTAAGAATAGTAAAAAAGGTAAGAAACTCAAAGTTGTAGTGGGACGAGATGCAAGAATCTCTGGCCCTATGATTCAACAGCTTGTAATGAACACCTTAATAGGTCTTGGGATTGATGTTATCGATCTTGATCTTTCTACAACTCCAACAGTAGAAGTGGCAGTACCAATGGAAGAGGCCGACGGCGGAATAATTCTTACAGCCAGCCACAATCCTAAACAATGGAATGCTCTAAAATTATTAAATGAAAAGGGAGAATTCTTAAGTGGCGAAGATGGTTCAGAAATATTAGAGATTGCCGAAAATGCAGACTTTACTTTTGCCGATGTAGATGACCTGGGAACTGTGCAAAGCGTTGATCATTATATTGATACACATATAGAAGAAGTGTTGCGGCTATCTTTGGTAGATGCCCGCAAGATCGCTGAGGCAAAATTTACTGTTGCTGTAGATGGAGTCAATTCTACCGGTGGTATTGCAGTGCCAAAGCTTTTGCGTAGACTTGGAGTTGAAGTGGTAGAATTATACTGTGAACCCACGGGACATTTTCCTCATAATCCAGAACCTTTAAAGGAACATCTTCATGAAATATGTGAATTGGTAAAGAATGAAGGAGCCGATCTTGGAATAGTAGTAGATCCAGATGTGGACCGACTTGCTTTTATTAGTGAAGATGGAGAGATGTTTGGGGAAGAATATACGCTCGTCGCATGTGCAGATTATGTCTTAAGCAAAACATCGGGCAACACGGTTAGTAATCTTTCTTCCTCCCGGGCCTTAAAAGATATTACGGAGAAGCATGGTGGCAAATATGAAGCAAGTGCTGTAGGAGAAGTGAATGTCGTAGAATTGATGAAAAGAAATTCGGCAGTTATTGGAGGAGAAGGGAATGGAGGGATCATTTATCCTGAGCTTCACTACGGAAGAGACAGCCTGGTAGGAATTGCTCTGTTTTTGACATTTTTGGCAGAGAAACAAATGAAGATGTCAGAATTAAGAAAGACCTATCCTTCCTATTTTATGAGTAAAAATAAAATTGAACTTACTCCTGAACTTGACGTGGATGAAATTTTAAGAAGTGTGAAGGAGAAGTTTTCAAAAGAAGAAGTTTCTACAATAGACGGAGTTAAAATTGATTTTCCAGAATACTGGGTACATTTGAGAAAATCAAATACAGAACCGATCATTAGGATCTATACCGAAGCAAAAAGCCAGGAGAAAGCTGATAAGGTTGCCGAAGAAATGATAACGGAAATCAAAGAAATTGCTAATCTCTCCTAATCACAACGGCATTTTCCGGAATTGAAATATCTTTATGTTTCCAACGCTTGTGAGTCCATAGGTAATATTGGGGTGCTTTGATGATCTGTTGCTCTAATTCCTCAAAGTACTCACGAATGATCCTATAAGGAGGTTCATTGGCAGGATCATAAGATAATGTTTTAAAAGAGGCTTGGTAGTAGCCTCTTTTTGTTTTCTCTACGTGCAGATAGACCACGGCCATATCTAAAGTTCTGGATAAATTCTCAATTCCCGTAAATACCGGCACGGTAATGCCCATAAAGTCGATCCATGCTTTAGTACGATTAAGCTTGGGAGATTGGTCGGCGATCATCGCGTAGACTCCTTTTATACCTGCCCTTTCATTTGCTGAAATAGTTTTTGTTGCTTCGGTTGTAGGAATTAGGACTCCGTCGTAACGTCCCCTGATGTCTTTTGCTAACTTGTCAAAAAAGGGATTTTTGATCTTCTTGTAAATTCCGAAGCCTCTGTAATCCAGGTTATAAAGCTGAAGTGCATTCATCCATTCATAACTTGCATAATGCCCACAGGAGAGGAGGATGCTCTTATCCATATCTCGTATCTTCTGTATCTCCTCAATATTTGTAAAGGTGAATCTTTTCTTCAGCTCTTCATTGGAGATAGAGATGCTTTTGATCATTTCCAGAAACATATCTACCATATGCTGGTAAAATGCTTTTCTAATTATCGCGATTTCCGCATCAGATTTTTCCGGAAATACCAGCTTTAAATTTTCCCAGACTATTTTTTTGCGGTATCCCGAAATGTGATAAACAACAAAAAACACTACATCTGAAAACAGATAGAATAACCTGAAGGGTAATAAGGAAATGAGCCGTAAAATTGGGTAAACCAGCAAGAATGCTAAACGCTGCATGTAAAAGTGATTTCGGCAAATATATGGTATATTTGGCACTAAATTTTTAGCGTCTATGGGAGATTTGAACCTCGTTACAATGATCATAATTGCTGCAAATGTTATTTTTTCCTTGAAAGGATTTAATGACCGAGGCTTTTTTGAAAGGTATAAATTCAATACTGCAGCAGTTAGAAGAGGAGAGAAGGTCAGAATATTTTCTTCGGGATTTCTGCACGTTGACATGGGGCACCTTTTTCTTAATATGCTTACTCTTTATTTCTTTGCAGATGTTGTTATTGCTTCCTTAGGCAGTATTGCATTTCTTCTAATCTATGTAGTAAGTCTTTTGTTAGGAAACCTTCTTTCCTATTATTTTCATAAAGAGGAATTTGAATACAGTGCCGTAGGAGCAAGTGGTGCCGTTTCGGGAATAATATATTCTGCTATCCTGCTTTATCCCGATATGAGTTTGTATTTATTTTTCATTCCCATTCCTATTCCTGCTTATATTTTCGGAATTGGATATCTCCTTTACTCTATATACGGAATGAAAAACAGAATTGGAAACATTGGGCATGATGCTCACTTTGGAGGAGCTGTTGGTGGATATATCATTACTTTACTTCTTGTGCCCCAAATTTTCGTGACGAGTCTTTTCATGGTGATCCTGTTAGCTATTCCCATAGTTCTACTTTTTTTCCTACAAAAAACGGGAAGAATCTGACACTGGCACTGAAATTGAAAAGCCATTATACAAACAAACTCAATATGAAAAATATCATCTTACTTTTTTGTTTTCTAACTGGTAGCATTTTATATGGTCAAAATGATCCAAAGCCAACAATAGCTGTAATGGGTACTGGAACAGTGAATGTTGTTCCAGACAGAGTCGTGATCAATTCGCGGATAGAACATACTGGAAATTCTGCAGCAGAGGTAAAAAAACAAAATGACCAGGTTGTCAATGATGTAATTAAATATTTGAAATCACAAGGTGTGGAAGCAAAAGATATTCAAACAGAATACATCCGTCTCAATAAGGAAGTAGATTACAATACTAAAGAGATTTATTACTCGGCAAACCAGGCAATATCAATTCAATTAAAGGACCTTAGGAAGTATGAGACCGTCATGAGTGGTTTACTTAAAACCGGGCTTAATAGAATTGACGGGGTGGAATTTAAAACCTCTCAAAAAGAACAGCTCCAGGCAGAAGCAAGGCAAAAGGCTGTTTTAAATGCAAAAGCTAAAGCCGAGGAATATGCAGAAGCATTAGGTCAGGAGTTAGGAAAGGCCATTAGCATGGAAGAAGTGCAGACAGATCATTTTCAACCTGTATACAGAATGGAAATGAAAGCCGACAGCAGTTCAGGCCAGCAGACAATTGCTCCCGGTGAAATGGAAGTGACAGTGAAAGTGAATATCTCTTTCCTGCTTTTATAAGGAACTATATAATATGCTGAAAAAATAAATGGGAGCTCTACGAGCTCCCATTTTGCTTTTTTTTGGTACTCGATCGTCTTATTTCAAAAGCTCGCCCACCTTTTCTCCCAGCGCTGGACCTCTAAGATCTTTGGCTACAATAGTTCCATTTTCATCGAGCAGAAAGGCAGCAGGGATAGCACGAACTCCATATTCCGTCGCAATAGGATCCTGCCAGAACATGAGGTTTGAAACGTGATTCCATTGTTCGAGATTGTCATCTTGTATGGCCTGTAGCCAGCGATCTTTCTGGTCTGGCCTATCGAGCGAAACCTGAATAATGTTGAACCCCTGGTCATGATATTTCTTATACACCTCCACGATGTTTGGGTTCTCGACACGGCAAGGGCGACACCATGAAGCCCAGAAATCAACAAGAGTAACCTTTCCCAAAGCATCTTTTAGAGCAAGTTGCTCGCCGGTTGGAGTAGGTGCGGTAAATTCAGGTGCTTTACTACCAACTGCAGTTTTACTCATTCTATCCAAATTTGCTTTTAGATCCTGGGCAAGAGATGATTGTTTCACGCTCTCATCCAGGGATTCAAAAAGGGCATTAAGTTCAGAGGCTGAGAAAGCCTGGCTATTCATCATATCCTGTATGATCATAATAGAAACAATAGATCCAGGATTATCCCTCACAATTTGAGATTTAGTGGCTTTGTCTTCATTGGCCAATTGTTGCTGAGTTTCCTGAAGTGTCTTAAGACTTACAGTATCTTGAGAATTGTATGCTGTTCTCATAGCGTTATTTGCGGCCGTCATTCGTTCGTTTGTATGACGAATCTCTTTGAGATAAGAACTCAGAACAGCATTATCTTTCCCACCCGAAATTTTTGATACATAAATGCTGTCAGGATAGATCTCAAAAGAAATGGGAACATTATCTGCGATATATATGAGGTTTCCTCTGGTTCCTTCTACATTAAGGAAACTGATTGTAGGTTGGTCTTTTTTAGGTAAATCCAGGCTAAATTTTCCTTCAGACACTATTGCAGTATCAATAGGCACCGCCTGGGTGTTAGTGTCATTAAATTCAGAAATAAATATTTTAGTTCCATCCTCTACATTTTGAATGGTTCCACTGATAGAATATCCTTGCTCCTTGTCTTCTCCGCAGGAAATAAGGGTAAGGACTAAAAAAAGTATAAATAAATTACGCATAGTTTTTTCATTTTGAACAAAAATAAACAACGGCTCCAATCTTTGAGGGTTTAATAGATAAAATATTGTTAATATCAGGTAGCGGATTTATCAGGGGGTTAAATTGATTATTTTTAAAGTATGAAGGAACAAAAGGATTTCCCCCTCGATATTAGAATAAGCTTTCACAAGATTATAGAGCAGTATCGAAAACAATTAGAAACGGAGAACAGTGAGATTTCCAGAAACTATATTGAAAGAATGCTGGACTACATTTCTAGATTTCCGGCGTTAACTAATGGTATTGAGAATATCGAAGATCTTGTAAAGCTGAAAGATCCTATTCGGATCCTTATGAAGGACCTCTTTCCTGAAATTCTTTCGGATACACAGATCAAAGCCATCTCTGTACCGTTTCATAATATAGTATTCAATTCTACTAAGAAATTCCGTGAGATCCTGAAGTGTGCAGGGGAAGATTTTTCTCTATCCATGAGAAACCTGAATGAAGATCTTGATTACATATATGGCTGCATTCTCATTCTTAACTCTTACTACCATTATGAAATTGATTTCTCAAGGCCCCTTTATTATGACATACCCGACGACAAGGGTATCCTAAGACATTATCGTATTGATCTTAATTCCGATTTTCTTGAAGTTGAACCGGGAGTTGGCCACAAAGCAATTACAGATGAAGATGTTGATCAACTAATTCAAAACATTGAAGATGTTGACTTATGGAAGAAAAAATTCCCTCCAAAAAGTTGGGTTTTCAGAGGGTTCACTATAATTTCTCTTACCGATGTTACTGTAGATGACGCAATATCAGATCTCAAAACAACTTTACTTCAAAGAAATGCTTCAGGAAAGGAAGAAATTGAAAGATTTGAGGAGATCTTTAAATCAATTTATAAAGTTCCAGATGTAAAGGTTGGTTTTTCAATGTACAACGAGCAGGAATCAACTTTTGAGAGAATGCTTAGTAACCGTGCACCAAGTTATTTACTTCGGAATAATAAGGAACTTGACTGCCGAGCTGCACTCGATGAAACGGCCTTTCAAAAGCTCGTAAATGATCACCACTACTTTAGTATTCCTGATGTGGAGCGCTTCGCTGAGCAATCTGCCACTAATCACCTGGCAGCATCATTAAAAGCTGCTAATGCTAAAAGTGCAATTATTGCACCTATAGCCAAGAATGGAAATTTGCTTGGCCTTCTGGAACTGGTTGCATTTAATAAAAATGAATTGAATAGTGTAAATGCCACGAAACTTGAAGATATTCTTCCATATATAGTAACAGCTGTAGAGAGAAGTAAATCTGAATTTGAGAACAGAGTCAAGGCTGTAATCCAGGGAGAATGTACCTCCATTCATCCAAGTGTGCTATGGATCTTTGAGAAGGAAGCCAGAAGATTTATAAGAGACCTGGATGAAGATGGTCTGGCTTCTTTCAAGGACATTACTTTTGAAGATGTTTATCCTCTTTTTGGAGAAATAGATATAGTAGCATCTTCTGAAGCCAGAAATGAAGCAATTCAAAAGGACCTTCTTGATCAACTGGATTTTATTGAGAAAATAGTCTGCGAAGCAGAGGAGATCGAGCACCTGGATATTTATGAACAGGTGAAATTCAGGATCAAAGAATTTCAGGAAGAGTTTTCGGAGAGTTTAAATGCTTCCAGTGAACAGAAGATTTACAATCTCCTCCAGAGGGAAATAGCACCGGTAATGGCTCATATTGAAAAACAGACGCCCTCACTGAAAAATAAGCTGAAGGAGTATCAGAAACAGATCAACTCAGAAACCGGAATTATCTACAATCATCGTAAAAACTACGATGAAGCTGTCCAGCAGATCAACCGGACCATGGCTCGCTATATTGACAGGAAGCAGGTTGAAGCACAAAAGATCTATCCTCATTATTTTGAAAGGTATAAAACCGATGGCGTAGAACATAACATTTATATTGGTGCCTCCCTTACTAATAATAAGGTGAAACCTTTTGATGAAGTTTACCTTTTTAATTTGAGGTTATGGCAGCTTAGTACCATGTGTGAAATGGAGAATCGCTTTTACCAGATCCAGGAAAATATGCCTTTAAAGCTGGAAGCAGCTTCTTTGATATTGGTGTACAATACCACCCTTTCTATAAGATACAGAATGGATGAAAAGAAATTTGATGTTGATGGAACTTATAATGCCAGGTACGAGATCATTAAGAAAAGAATAGACAAGGCGAGTGTAAAAGGATCTGAAGAAAGAATTACCCAAAAAGGTAAAATAGCCATTGTTTATTCCAACCGGAGCGATGAGCGAGAGTACCTCAGATATATTAAATACTTGCAGTCTAAAAATTACCTGGGTACTAAAGTCGAAATGCTGGAGCTCGAGGACGTGCAGGGTGTGATTGGTTTAAAAGCTATACGCGTTGATGTGTTGTACCACCTGGAAGGAGAAAACAACAACGATCAGGTTTTTACTTATGATGATCTAGAAAATGTACTAAACAAGGTAGTAAGTGACAATAAAGCTCAGGACAGTGAGGATGATGCCCACCATAAAGATCGTATAAGTAATTCGGAGTAAATAATATTTTCGATTCAGAACCACGCCCAGCATGTAAAGATCTTTCATTAAGGATTCATAAACATCTGTTTGATTGTTCAGGATCTCGTGCATTGCCCATTCAAACTGTTCATAGGGCATACGATGAAAATTTCCAAAGAATAGTACGTTCACGTCACCATTTTTCACTTGCTCCCTTGTAAATTCTCCCGAAGTTACATTAGGTCTGGTAGACATAATTGCACCAATAATTGATGCTACGCTAAAGAGCATAAGTATAAAAGTAGGAATCATAACCGTAGTTCCGGCGTTTGAAGGTGCTGTGAGATCTGGAATGAGATTGGCAATTGCAAGGGAAATAATAATAGCGTTGACAGAAAGGAGGATGTTAGCTTTTGTGTCGGCTATATCGCTTAATTTCAAATGATTTCTCATGGTAACCCGGAACAGAGTTTGGATGCCACGATCTGGGCTCTTGTCCTTATACTTCACCTTTAGGCGAGCCTTTTCTTCCTCTTTGGCTAATTTCTTTTTGGCTTTTCTTTCTTTTTCCAGTAGCTCAAAAAGATTTTTATCCTTTTGCTCCTTCCAGTTCTTTCTTGCATAAGGAGTATAATACTGATGAACTTCTGTAAAGAGTTCAATATTTTGCTCTATCCACTCGCGATGACTAAAGTTCTTGATCTTTTGTAGTTTCAGTTCCTGACGCAAAAATTCGCTTGTCTCTTCAAAATAATCTTTCGCCAAATGAGAGGTGTCAGCATCTTTAAGGATCATCTCAAGTTCATCCTGAGGATTTGCCTCCATCTTGGAAGCCTTGATGATACGCGTTACATTTTCTATGAGTTCCTTGTCGGCTTTATTTTCTGTAAGCCACTTTTCAGCTATTTGAACGCTTTTCTCCTCATGCCCCGTGTAAGCCTCCGTATAACCTGTATCATGAAGCCAGGCAGCGAGCAGGAGTGCCTCCTCCTGTTTAACAGGAATTTCAGACTTTTCAATTAATTCTTTACTACTTTTAACTACTCTCTGAGTATGCTTAAAATTATGGTAAATGAAGGTATTTGGAAGTTTTTCGCTGAATAAATCCTGTACAAATTTTTCGGCTTTCTCAATAAGAGGTGTCATTCAATTGGAGTTAGGTTCAAACCAAATTACAAAAAAATCCCCCCAATAATTTTGTATGAAAAAAAATAACATATTTCTAACACTACTAGTGTTTATAGTCATTGCGGGATGTTCCCCTCATCTAAATAAACTTTACTACGCAAAAGACGAACCTACTAAGGATTTTGGCTACCCTGAGGATAAGCCTGTTGAGAAATCCTTTTATCTTTTAGGCGATGGCGGCTATTCCCCACCAGGAGGTTCTTCTGAGGCGCTACTTGCTTTTAAGACCTATATAGATTCTGTAAAACAGATTGGAAATTATACTATCTTTTTGGGAGACAACGTCTATCCAGCTGGCCTTGTTGCCGAAGATCATCCAGAAAGAGAATTAATGGAGTACCGCCTGGATGCACAAATCGATGCAGTAGAGAATTATGACGGAAATTTGTTTTTTATTCCCGGGAATCACGATTGGTACAATCAGGGATTAACTGGTTTAAAGAGACAGGTGGATTATTTACAAGAAAAATTGGAAAGAGACGACGTTTACTATCCAGAACCTGGATGTGGATTTGCCTCTATTGAGATAACTGATAATATTCAGGTCATCGTCGCAGAATCCCAATGGTTTCTGGAAGACTGGAATAAACACCCAAAAATTAATGATGACTGCCCCGATATCAAGACTAGAGAAGCATTTTTTCAGGAGATAGACAGTGAATTAAAAAAGAATCAGACAAAGACAGTAGTGTTTGTTATACATCATCCCCTTTATACCAATGGTTTGCACGGAGGGAAGTTTAGTATCAACAATCATCTTTATCCTACTCAAAGAAAGCTTCCCCTTCCTATTTTAGGCACCCTTGTTAATTTCATGAGAACTACGGGTGGCGTCACTAGTACTGATATTCAGAATGAACGGTACAAAGGGATGAGAAAACGAATTGAAACTATTGCCAAAAGATGGGGGAATGTAGTTTTTGTATCTGGTCACGATCATTCCCTTCAGTATATTGAACATGATGAGATCAAACAAGTAGTATCTGGCTCTGCTTCAAAAGCTTCTTATGTCGGGCTAAGAAATGACGGGCTGTTTGCATATTCTGGCCAAGGGTTTGCTGCACTTGATGTGTTTGAGGATGGTTCTTCCTGGATAAGCTTTTACGGGAGTCAGGAAAATAAACCAACTTTGCTTTACCAAAAGGAAGTTATTCCTGCGCCTACTCCTTTTAACACAGATACCTTAGCAACTAACTTTCCCAATACTATTCTCGCCTCGGTTTACGAACCTCGAGATACTACGGTTTCAGAAGTATATGAAAGTATTTGGGGTGACAGGTATAGAGATCTATATGGAACTAGAGTTGAAGCACCTGTTGCTGTCCTAGATACTTTATATGGCGGACTTCAAGTAGAAAGAGCTGGAGGCGGACATCAAACCCGCTCCTTAAGGTTGAAGGACAAAGAAGGACGAGACTATAACATGAGAGCCTTGGAAAAAAGTGCTGTGCAGTTCCTTCAAACAGTTGCATATAAAGACACTCCGGTCGAAACGAAATTTGAAAATACATTGGCCGAAGATGTTATTAAAGATTTTTATACCTCGGCCCATCCATACGCATTTCTGGCAATTCCGACTTTGTCGAAGGCGGCCGGACTGTATCATACGAATCCGCAGTTGTTTTACGTTCCGAAACAAAAGGCACTAGGTGACTATAATAGTGAATACGGGGACGAACTTTATATGATCGTAGAACGGCCGGAAGAAGGCTGGAAAGGCTACGAACCTTTTGGCGGTCCAGATCACGATATACAAAGTACCTCAGGAGTGTTCGAACGCCTGCGACGTGATGAAAAATATAATGTGGATGAGTCGCTATATATCCGTGCCAGGATCTTTGACATGCTGGTAGGAGATTGGGATCGCCACGAAGATCAATGGCGCTGGGCAGAATTTGAGGATGTAGAAGGGAATCATTTGTTCAGGCCCATTCCAAGAGACCGGGACCAGGTATTTTCAAATTTTGACGGAGCATTTTTTAATACCCTTCGTGGTTTGACAGGTTTTGCCAATCAATTTGCTGTTTATGATGAGAATATAAAGGATATAGAATGGTTCAATTCGGCTGCTGTTGGTTTGGACCGAAGCCTTATTCAGAATGTGGACAGAGATGAATGGCTGAAGCAGGCAAATATTCTTCAGAATGAAATAACAGATGAAGTAATTGAAGCGGCCTTTGAAAAACTTCCGAAGGAAACACGAGGCGAATCAACTGAAAATATAATAAAGAACCTTAAAGCGCGTCGTAATAATCTTATTGACATTACTGAAAGGTACTATAACTATTTCGCGAAGATCGCCATTATTTCAGCAACAGATAAGGACGATCATATAGAAATCGAACGTCTTCCTGCAGGTGAGACCAGAGTAAGTATTTTTAGAATTAAGGATGGAGAGAAAGCTGAAGTGGTGAGCGATAGAACCTATAAACCGCAATACACTCAGGAATTATGGGTTTACGGATTAGATGATGATGATATTTTTGAGGTCTTCGGAACAAATACAGCTCCCATTAAGGTGCGCATTATTGGGGGACAAAACAACGACATCTACAGGATCAAAAAGGGCAAAAACGTAAAGGTTTATGACCACGAGACTTTGCCGAATACGGTAGTGGAAAGGGGAGGAGCAGATTTCAATTTCACGGATAATTATGAGGTAAATGTTTTTGACAAGGATCGCAGAATCTACACTACGAGCTCGGTACTACCTGCAATAGGATATAATCCCGACGATGGTTTTCAAATTGGGATAAGTGCTAATTACACAAAATTTGGCTTCCGCAGGAATCCTTTTACAGCACAACACAGATTTAGAGGGGGCTATTATTTTGCAACACAAAGTTTTGATTTAAGATATCAAGGAGAATTTGCTCATTTCTTTGGAGAATATAATTTTTTACTGGGAGCTCATTTTACGAACCCCAGTTATACCAGGAATTTCTTCGGAATGGGTAACGATACACCAGATTTTGAAGAAGAGTTTGGAAAGGATTATAATCGGGTACGAATAAGTCGAATTGGAGCTGAAGCCGGAATTGCAAAGCAAACCCCATTTGGCAGGTACTACCAGCTGAAAACTACTTTTGAAGGAGTTCAGATTGAGCAAAATCCTGAACGATTTATTTCAGAATACTTTCCTGAAAGTGCCGATTTCTATGAGAGGCAATATTTTGCCGGCATTGAAGGACTTTTCAGATATGAAAGTTATGACAATGTCTTAAACCCTACCAATGGAATGAGATTTGAACTTAATGTAGGAGGTAAATTAAACACTTCAGAAACTGAAAATATTTATGGATACCTCAATCCATACCTTGGTTTTTATAGAGCGGTAAGCCGAAACAGAAAAATCGTGGTGCATTCCAGAGTAAATGGGCAAATGAATTTTGGAGATGATTTCGAATTTTATCAGGCTGCAACACTTGGAGGTGCAGAGCATCTTAGAGGATATAGAGAAGAAAGATTTTCTGGAGAAAGTGCCTTTGTTTGGGGAACCGATCTAAGGTATAGTTTTAATGAATTTAAGACCTCCTTTGTGCCTTTACAGATAGGGGTTTTTGGCGGCTATGACGTTGGAAGGGTTTGGCTGGATGGAGAGGACAGCAATGTGTGGCATGACAGTTATGGACTGGGCTTTTGGATCACAGGAGCAGATGCCATTTCAGGGAGATTCAATCTCTTTACAGGAGGAGAAAAACCGAGGTTTAGCTTTAGTATAGGAATGAACTTTTAAAAGAAAAATTATTATTGGTAGAGCGAATGCTTACGACCTGGAGAGATTTTCGCAACACCGACTTTTTTGGCTTTTAGAACACCATGCTGTTCAATTTTTTAGCAAGCATGAGACGTATCTTAAAGCAAGGAACTGAATTGAATTTTAATTTATCTGCAAGCCTAACCTTCTTCCTAAATTCTATGTTCTGAAGTTCACTGTAGAAGGATAGATAAGAGAACAAGAGTGGAGACACTGCGGATAATTAAATGGTTTACCAATTTCATGGGAAGAACTCCATTCCGCTAAAAATTTCATTATAATTTAAGAGAGCGGTGGGCCACATAATTAGTATGAATTCGGAATGATCGATTTTTAGATTGTTTCAATCATAATTCATTTATCTCAACTTGTGTATCAATTACAGCGGAAGATAATATCATATTTCCTAAAATCAAATTGCAGCCGCAATTAAACATTCTGGACTTCAGTTCAGATCAGTTTTGGAAAAAAATAAAAAAGGCTGCCCTTTCAGACAGCCTTAGGTACTCCCATCATTCAGGATCTACTTTTTAACTAATCGTTTTATTACTTTTCCTTTAGGTGTCGTGATTTCCATTAGATACATGGCAGTATTTAAATCTGTGAGATCTAAATTTTTCCAATTTTCTAGTCTTGTAAATTTTCTTATTACATTTCCTTGAAGATCCAATACTCGCACAGATAAAATATCCTCAGTGCTTGAAAGATTTACCACTCCATTTCCTGGATTTGGGTACATGTTAACCTCATCTTGATTTGAATTAGGAGTGGTTACAGTAATGTAAATATAGGCAGAATCGTCCGGACAGGTCTGATTTGAACTTGTTACAGTATATTTATACTGACCTCCTGCATCTACAGCCGGATTGAAAATCGTATTGCCACTTTGCAATGGAGGATGGACGCTGCCACCACTATCTGGAGCTCCAAGTATTGAAGATTTCATGAAGTCAACAATATCAAACGCGTCATCAGAACTTTTAACCGAAATAAAAGTTGTGGCTCCAGCGTTTGGTGAAGTTAATAGATCTACTGTTACAGCCACTCTATTTGCACAGGTGTTTGCACCATCTCCGGCATAATAGGTTATTCCATCCACCAGAAACTCTTCCCAAGACAATGGTTGGTCAGCATCAGCTGTTGGATACCATGCCAGATCATTAGACTCTGCAGAAAGATGTTTTATCGCCGGCCTGTAATAATTATTCCCGGTGCCCTCGGACTCACAGAAGCTTTGTAAGGTCTCAGCTACTGTCGGACAGTTTTCAGGATCCTGTTGGTTCAGGACCACTGTTATTATCGCGGTATCCTCACAACTTCCTGAAGTCACGGTGTACTCATAATTGCCCAAAGTATCAACCTGTGGGTTAAACACATTTGTTCCGCTGGCAAAGGTTGGATTCCATTTTCCGTTAGTGGCTACGCCTTCTCCTAAATGTTCTCCCAGATCTGCAGGAGATTGGGAATTTAGAGCAATAGTCCTGTCTGCTCCCGCATTAGGAGTGGGATTTACAGTAATATAAACTACTGCTTCGTCATCGGGACAAGAATTGTTTAGACTATTTACATGATACCTGTAGGTGCCTGAAACGTCCAAAGAAGGATCAAATACAGAAGTGCCGCTGGTAAATTGAGGTACAAAATATCCTCCTTCATCGGGTGCGCCAAGAATGGAAGGTTTCATTAAAGTCAGGACATCAACCGGCTCATCAGCACGACAAAATTTAAGAAAGGTTGTAGCTCCAGCGTTCGGTGAGCTTAAAAGCTTGACTGTTACAGGCACTCTATTTGCACACGTGTTTGAAGCATCGCCTGCATAATAGGTCCTTCCGTCCACTAGGAACTCATCCCATGATAATGCTTCTTCAGAATCAGCTGTGGCATACCATGCAAGATCATCAGACTCTGCAACCAAATGTTTGATGGCTGGCCTGTAGTAATTATTACCAGTGCCCTGAGATTCACAGAAAGTCTGAATGCTTTGGAATACTGTCGGACAATTCTCAGGATCTTGCTGATTCAGCACCACAGTTATAATGGTGGTATCCTCGCAAGCTCCTGAATTAACAGTGTACTCATAAGCACCCAAGGCATCAACCTGCGGGTCAAAAACATTTGTTCCGCTGGCAAAGGATGGATTCCATTTTCCGTTAGTGGCTACGCCTTCTCCTAAATGTTCTCCCAGATCTGCAGGAGATTTGGAATTTAGAGCAATAGTTCTGTCTGCTCCCGCATTAGGAGTGGGATTCACGGTGATGTATATCACCGCTTTGTCATCAGGGCAAACATCATTATTGCTTTTCACATGATATTCATAACTACCAGATGCATCTACAGAAGGATCAAATTCAGTAGTACCGCTGACAAATTGAGGTATAAAGTATCCTCCTGCATCGGGTGCGCCAAGAATGGAAGGTCTAATTAATGTCAGCACATCTACCGGCTCATCAGTATTACAGAATATAATAAAAGTTGTTGCTCCTGCGTTTGGAGCGTCAAAAATTTTCACAACAACCTCAATGCGTTGATTACATTCGGCATTCCCTGCGAAGTAGCTCGCACCGTCGCTTAGCAGATGGTCTTCAGGGAGAGGATCATTCGATTCAGCTGTTTCATACCAATGGATTCCGCCCCCGGTATCCGTTGCCACTAAATCGAGAACCATAGGGAGGTGGTAATTATTCCCGGTTCCTTCAGAAGCACATAGCTCCTGAGTCTCATTTTCTACAATGGGACATTTGGAATTGTTTTCCTGACTGTAAAGCTGGAAAAAGCCCATTGTAAGTACAAATAGTAAAATTTTTTTCATAGTAGAATGGTTTTTAAATACTCATTAAAAATAAATATTCTACCCGTGGAAAATTCTTACTAATGTCTTAAAGGATAATATAATAGGGGAAAACCCTACCAAAAAAATAGTTAAATCAATGGCTGGAAATTTCGTCAATACCTTACTAACTTCTTTTAAGTTACTCTTTGAACCTTTTTCAAGGGCAAAAGGTCAACAGGATAAAAAACTATCCTCAACTACTGCATCTAAATTAGATCATTTATACATGAGAAGAATGAGAGGAATGAGAGGAGTCTTTATTAAAACTGTGGGATAAGTAGCTAATTCTGTTATGCTGAAAATGCTTCAGCATTAAATAAAAATAATTATAAGAATGGTCTCAGTATTCCTGTATATAGTGTAGATTGTTTCAGCATCTCTTAAAGGAAAGGGAGACGAATGGCTCACAAAAATCTATCACTCTTATAATTCGTTCTCTCCTGAAATAGGCTTCTGAATATTAAGACTATTATTGAATTCGAGCGTACGTATTGGGAATGGAATGTTGATGTTGTTTTGGTCATACACCTTTTTCATCGCGATAATCGCTGCACTCCGAGCAAGAAGAATATCTCTGTTTGAGGTAACTTCTGTCCAGAATCTTACTACGAAATTTATAGAGCTATCTCCAAATTCATTATACATAAATTCTACCTCTTCATTCCCTTTTTGGGGGTATAGTTCAGAAACGGTTTGAATTGTTATTCGTTTCACCATTTCAAGATCTGAATTATAAGCTACACCACAATTGACCATCACCCTGGATCTCGACGTCCGTGAAAAGTTTTTAAAGGGCGCATCAATAACCTGGGAATTCGGTATGACTACATAATTATTATCTGCTTCTCTTATGACAATACTTCGTAAATTGATCTCTATAACTCTGCCGGCATAGCCATTGTTTTCTATCCAATCTCCAATTTGGATCTCAGGGAGAAAACTTAGAAGAATACCTGAAAATGTATTATTTAGAGTACCCTGTAATGCTAATCCTATCGCAAGACCAACTACCCCTGCACCTGCCAGGACTGAGGTTAATACCTTGTCTAGATTAAGAAGGCCAAGGGCAACAAAAAAACCTATGGCCACTATGACCACTTTTATGATTTTAATGGTGATCTCCCGAATGGAATCCTGCCTTACTTTAAATCTTAATACTTTGTGTAGGATTTTTCCAAAGTACTTAGCCCCCAGTACAAAAAGAGAGAAAACCAGAATGGCCAAAAGAAAATTAGGCAAACTTAGGATCAAAGAATCCATCCATTCGCCTAATTTATCCCAGATCCCTTCAATGGAATCATCAAAATTAAATCCTTCGCCCATTTAAATTAAACCGGCTTATGTTGTTCAGAAGTTTTCATTTTCCAGGCATCAAGCATCCAGCTTGTTTTTTCGAGTTCTCTAATATATGCACCTATCAAATCTATTGTTCCTTCGTCTCCCCCTTTTTCTGCCACTTCAACTACTTTGCGCATTTGCTTAAGAATAGTACCGTGATCGTCTAAAAGATTGGCTATCATTTTAGAATCGGATAGGTCAGACTTCGATTCCTTCAAATTGGATTTTTCCAGATAATCACTCAGGTTACTAGTCGGCTGATAGCGTAGAGTCAAAATTCTTTCTGCAATTTCATCGATTTTTATCTTCGCATCATCATACAATTCTTCGAATTTTTCATGAAGATCAAAAAAGTTTTTTCCGATCACATTCCAGTGATAATTTCTTAATTTCTGATAGTAAAGGTGGTAATCTGCAAGGAGAATGTTTAACTCCTGAACTGTATTTGATGTTTTCTTTTCTTCAAGTCCTAAGTAGCTCATAATTTATTTTTCTGGGTTAATTTTTATTGGATTTTTTTAATCGGATATAGGACGATTCTTTTTAAGGTCGAGCTTTTTCATCAGTTCATCGGAAATCTGTCCTGAAGAATAATTGAAGCCATCGATCAAAACTCCTTTCTTGCCTCTGGAGGTTGTAACTGCATAAATCGTAGCTTCATCACCAGGGTTGGAAGGTCCTTCAAAGCGATATACTTCATCCACAATAAAATCCTGTGCAAGAAATTCTTCTCTTTCTGAAGGTGATTTTATTTTTTCATCCAGGAGATTGAAATCTTCTTCATAACCGTATTCGAGGCGAAGCATGTTCAATGTCTGGGAAACGGTACCTTTTGGTTTCATTTCTTCTAATTTATTATTTAGGCTTAATTTACGGCTGTACCCTGGCGTTTGCAAATAGCTGCTTATCTTTAGTAATACTTTAACTCTGTCTATTCTTGTCCTTATCATTATAAGAGAAGATTCCTAAAGGTAGGGCTAAAATAAAAAAGTAATACCAGCCTGTGACGAAACCTATGATGGTTACTATGGCAGCAAGAATATAGAACCATGTTTTCTTGTTGTTTCTCATTTTTTTCTTTTATAAAATGTGGAACTGCTCATTTAATATCGCTCAATTTAAGAGTGTCTTTCTTACATTTGTAGCTCACCCTTTATAAGTTGCGAATGAAAAGCAGAATTACCCTGAAGGAGTTGGCCAAATTATTAAACGTTTCTGTCTCTACAGTTTCAAAAGCTTTGAATGACAGTCCGGAAATTAGCCCTAAGACCATAGAACGAGTTAAGGAACTAGCTGCTCTTCACAAATACCGACCAAACCCTACTGCTGTTAATCTTAAAAGTAGTAAAAGTGGAACTATTGGAGTGATCATACCTAATATAGCAAATTCTTTCTTTGCTAAAGTTCTTTCGGGAATGGAGGAAAAAGCACAAAAAGAAGGTTTACAGGTCATTACTTATATTTCGAACGAATATATTGAAAAGGAGAGGCATATATCAGAGCTCCTTACCTCTGGATATGTGGATGGAGTGTTGATTGCTATAGCGGAAGAAACGCAACGAAAAAAAGAATTTGAACATATAGAGAATATTATTGATTTTGATATTCCAGTGGTATTGTATGACCGCATTGGTTTTGAAATGCCCGTCGATAAAGTGGGTATAGATGACCATAGAGTATTCTATGAAGCCACTAAAGATCTTCAGAATAAAGGAGTGAATAAAATAGGAATAGCGACCTCCATTCATCACATGGGAGTAGGCAAATCGCGTATTAATGGATATAAGGAAGCATTAAGAAAGAATGATACTTTTTACATAGCCAATTCAGCCAAGATGGAAAGCCTGACAGAAAAGACGTTGAAGATGTTGTTGGAGGATAAAGTTGAAGCTGTTCTTTGTAGTGATTTTGATAGTACAATGTTGACCTATCGCCTGGCTTATGAGCATGGATTACGAATCCCTGAAGATCTAAAGATCATAGGTTTTATTCGAGGAGGTCTGGCAAAATATCTTACCCCTTCTGTGAGTTATGTGGATCAATCACCTCACAAGATTGGTGAAAAGGCAATGGAGGTGCTCATTAATAGAATAAACAAAAAGGACGCTACGCCAAAAACAAAGTATATTATTGAGACGAACGTAGTACATCTTGAATCCACCAGGTTTGATTAACTTCGGGTTCTTTAAGAGGAAATTAGGAATTACCATTCTTGAAAATTTTATCTTTGGCGGGTATTTTAAAATTCAACCCAAATTATAATTAATGAACAGCAAACAATTTGAATTGCTGGGTTCTTCAACAGTATTAGTAACCGGGGGTGCCGGGTTTATTGGATCCAATCTTTGTGAGACACTTCTCGAGCTTAATACTGAAGTCATATGCCTTGATAATTTCGCGACAGGAAAAAGAGAAAATCTATCTGCAATCTACGATCATCCAAAGTTTACTTTAATAGAAGGAGACATTAGAGATCTTGATGATTGTAAAAAAGCAGTTGCCGGGGTGGACTATGTTTTGCACCAGGCAGCTTTAGGATCGGTTCCACGATCTATTAATGATCCTATTACCAGTAATGATGTCAATATTTCTGGATTCCTGAACATGTTGGTTGCTTCAAGGGATGCTGGTGTAAAAAGATTTGTTTATGCGGCAAGTTCCTCCACTTATGGAGATTCTGAAGCCTTGCCAAAAGTGGAAGATAAGATTGGCAAACCTTTATCTCCTTATGCCATTACGAAATATGTAAATGAGCTCTACGCCGATATTTTCCATACTACTTACGGTTTAGATACGATTGGCCTTCGGTATTTTAATGTCTTCGGAAGAAAACAGGATCCGCATGGAGCATATGCTGCCGTAATTCCAAAGTTCGTGATTCAATTCATGAAACATGAAAGCCCTGTAATCAATGGGGACGGTACCTATTCCAGGGATTTTACTTATATAGATAATGTGATCCAGATGAACCTTTTGGCATTAACAACCGGGAATCAGGAAGCGCTGAATCAAGTATATAATACTGCAGTTGGGGATAGGACAAATCTTAGAGAACTAACGCAACTTCTGAAGAAATATCTTTCAGAATATGACCCTGAAATAGCTAAAGTAGAAGTAAAGCACGGACCCAATAGAGCAGGTGACATTCCTCACTCGTTGGCATCTGTAGATAAAGCCAAAGAATTATTAGGTTATGAGCCTCAATACAAGATCGAAGCAGGACTAAAAGAAGCTGTGGAGTGGTATTGGGAAAACTTAGGACGAGAAGACTAGGGGGAAGAGGAGATTTGGAGACTGGGAGAGTTGGAGAAAGTCGGTTTGGAGAAGGAAAGACAAGGAGATAGTGAGTTGTGGAAAAATGGAGAAAATAAAAACACATAAAGATCTTAGAGTTTACCAGCTTTCGTTTGAAGCAGGAATGGAAGTATTTGTGATGTCGAAAAAATTTCCGAAAGAAGAAAAATATTCTCTCATCGATCAGATAAGAAGGTCCTCAAGATCTGTATCTGGAAACCTCGGAGAAGCATGGCGGAAACGCAGGTATGAAAGAGCTTTTGTAGCAAAATTATCAGATTGTGAAGGTGAAGCCGCAGAAACTCAGGTATGGCTTGATTATGCTTTGGCCTGTAATTATATTAATGAAGAAGAACATGCTGCTATTTTCGCAAAATATAACAGCATCATTGGCATGATAGTCACAATGATTATTAATCCGGATAAATGGACACTTTGATAGGTGGGGACTAGTTTTTAGGAGATTGAGCGACTGGGAAAAAAGAAGAGCCAATTTCCGAGTCCCCAAATCCCCATTAGAACAATTAATAATAGCAGAACAAAAAATCTAAATATCATAGAATGAATCTTTCAAATACAAATAAAAACTCCCCAAGTCCCCAGGTCCCCACGTCCTTCGCTCCTAAAATAGCAGTTGTAGGCTTGGGCTATGTTGGGCTGCCTCTAGCAAGATTATTTGCAACTAAATATCCTGTAGTAGGATTTGATATCAATAAGAGGAGAGTTGAAGAATTAAGACAGGGCAAGGACACTACTCTGGAGGTGGAAAATAATGTTCTGCAAGAGGTTCTTGTGAATTCACCTTCCAATGATAATGGATTATATTGTACAGCCGAGCTTCAAGACATCCAAGAGAGCAATTACTACGTAATTACAGTACCTACTCCGGTAGATAAAAATAATCGTCCAGACCTTACACCCCTTTACAAGAGTAGCGAATCTGTCGGGAAGGTGCTGAAGAAAGGAGATATAGTGATCTATGAATCCACTGTGTTCCCCGGGGCAACAGAAGATGAATGTGTGCCGGTACTGGAGAAAACGAGCGGGTTAAAATTCAATGAAGATTTCTTTGTAGGCTATTCTCCGGAAAGAATAAATCCGGGGGACAAGGAGCATACGGTTGAAAAGATCTTAAAGGTCACTGCAGGCTCTACTCCCGAAGTAGGAAAGAAAGTAGACGAGCTGTATGCATCAGTAATTACTGCAGGAACGCACCTGGCGCCCACGATTAAAGTTGCAGAAGCAGCAAAAGTAATTGAGAATTCTCAGCGTGATATTAACATTGCATTTGTCAATGAACTGGCAAAAATCTTCAATATGATGGACATCGATACACAGGATGTATTGGAAGCCGCCGGTACCAAATGGAATTTCCTTCCATTCAAGCCGGGACTCGTGGGTGGGCATTGCATTGGAGTAGATCCTTATTATCTCGCTCAGAAGGCACAGGAAATCGGCTATCATCCTGAGATCATTCTCGCCGGGAGAAGAATGAATGATTCTATGGGACAATATGTGGCTTCAGAAGTAGTGAAGTTGATGCTCCAGAATGACCATAAGGTCAAAGGAGCCAATATTCTTGTACTGGGAATTACCTTCAAGGAAAATTGTCCTGATGTTAGAAACACTAAGGTTGTTGATGTCATTAAGAACCTGAAGGAATATGGAACTAATGTTACCATTTATGATCCATTAGCCGATCCTGAAGAAGTTAAGCATGAATACGGACTAACCACCACCCGGGAATTGCCTGAAGGAAAATTTGAGGCTGTAGTTTTGACTGTTGCACATAAAGAATTCCTGGACCTTGATCTGGATCAGTTGAAAAATGGCAAAACGGTTGTTTATGATGTTAAAGGAGTGCTGGGGGAAAGGTGTGATAAAAAACTTTAATTAGTTATAAGTGATTAGTGATTAGTTAATTGGTAATGAAAATATTCGAAATAAGCTTTTGACCAAAATTATATTTGAATAGCAAATCAAAAATCCGCGGAATCTGCTAAAATCCGTGTAATTAAAATAAAAATGGAAATAAGAAACATCTGCTGCATCGGCGCAGGCTATGTAGGAGGACCTACCATGGCGGTTATAGCACAGAAATGTCCGAAAGTAAAAGTTACGGTTGTAGATATTAATGAAAAGAGGATTAAGCAATGGAACAATCCCGATGTGGAGAAGATCCCGATATATGAACCCGGACTGTCAGAAATAGTGAAGGAGGCCAGAGGCCGAAATCTCTTTTTTTCAACTGATGTTGACAAGGCTATTGATGAGGCAGATATGATCTTCATTTCGGTAAATACTCCTACGAAAACCTACGGAATTGGAAAGGGAATGGCAGCCGATCTTAAATGGATAGAGTTATGTGCCCGTCAAATTGCTGAAGTCTCTAAAACAGACAAGATCGTAATAGAAAAATCTACTTTGCCAGTACGTACAGCTGCAGCTTTAAGGGATATTCTGGATAGTACCGGGAATGGTGTGAAATACCAGATCCTATCTAATCCCGAGTTTTTAGCAGAGGGTACGGCAGTAGAAGATCTGAGGAATCCAGATCGTGTCCTCATTGGTGGTAACATCGACACAGAAGAAGGCAGAGAAGCTATGGAAGCCCTTGTTAACATTTATGCTTCATGGGTGCCAAGAGAGAAGATCTTAACGACCAATGTGTGGTCATCAGAGCTTTCAAAATTAACAGCTAATGCTTTTCTTGCTCAAAGAGTATCCTCAATTAACGCAATGTCTGAGCTCTGTGAAAAGACCGGAGCAGATATCAATGAAGTTTCTAAAGCCATAGGAATGGATAGCAGGATAGGTCCGAAATTCCTGAAGGCATCTGTCGGTTTTGGAGGCTCCTGTTTCCAAAAAGATATTTTGAACCTGGTATATATTGCTCGTACTTTTAATTTAAAAGAGGTGGCTGATTACTGGGAGCAGGTGATTCTGATGAATGATCATCAGAAAAGGCGTTTTGCAGCCAACATGGTCCAAACCATGTATAACACAGTGGCCGGAAAAAAAATTGCCATTTTAGGATGGGCGTTTAAAAAGGACACAAACGACACCCGGGAGTCTGCAGCAATTTATGTGGCAGATTACCTTCTCAATGAACAGGCTGAGATCGTTGTATATGATCCAAAAGTGACTGAAGAACAGGTTTATTCAGATCTTGATTACCTTGGAAGCAGGAGCGGGGATGCAAACAGACAGGCAGTCACAGTAGTAGACTCTCCATATGAAGCATGTGAAGATGCACATGCCATCGCAGTCCTTACAGAATGGGATGAATTTAAAGAGCTGGACTGGCAAAAGCTATATGATCAGATGTTGAAGCCGGCATTCCTTTTTGACGGCAGAAGGCTTTTGGAGCCAAAGACCAAAAAAGATATTGGTTTTGAATTCTATGCGATAGGGAATTAAATTTTGGATTTCACGGAATTATTGGGATTGCGCAGATTATTGTGTATTTCACTGAATTTAGAAAAGGAATAATTGTACTTGCATTTGGAGGGATAATTTTTTTTAGCTTTGGAGAATGAAAAATCATTTTTTTTTGCATTATAGAATGTTTTTTTAATGCTAATCCTTTTTAACCCAATTCATAACTATCCGTGTAATTTGCTTTCATTCGTGTAATTCGCAATTATCCATAATATTGGCTGAACTACAATTTATACCGGGATTTGATTAGGAATTCAAAAAAAAAGACAGCAATTTTCATTATGCCACGCTCCAGCAGTGCATGGGAGGGTGCTGAGGCCCTATGGATCACCGCGGCTGGATGGGCTGTGGCTGCAGAGCAAATTCTGGGAAAAGCAGTTGTGGTCACATCAGATAAAATTTCGAAGCCCAAAGAAGTTTATAATTTTCCTTTAATCAGGGAGAAAAACAGGAGAAAGGCGAGGGTGTGGGAGCAGTTTATCCCTGTTTTTTTCAAGATTTTTTACCATGATCTCTTAACTTGGAAAAAGAATAGGAACTGGGGGATTATCGAAAAATTAGAAGTCGAAAGGGAAGATGTGAAACTTGTCTGGGAAAAGCATGATCTATACAAAGGCCCGGGCAGGAAATTAGCCGATGAGTTAGGTGTTCCCCTGATAAGTTATGTTCATGCTCCCGTAGTATGGGAAGCTTCCCGGTGGGGGGTTAAAAGATTTTTTTGGGGAAGATTTCTGGAGAACCTCGAAGCTAAAAATTTACGAAAAGCAGATATTGTTGCAGTAGTTTCAGAAGAGGTCAGAAATAAGGTTTTAAAAATGGGAGTTCCGGCAAATAAAATTATAATTTCTCCCATGGCAGTAGATATCAGTCTTTTTTCTAAAGGTTATTCGGAGCATATACTGGATGAATTAAAACTTGAAGATAAATTTGTAATTGGGTGGACAGGTAGTTTTAGAAATTTTCACGGCCTTGATCATGTCATTAAAGCATTTAAAAAAGTTGTTACAGAGCATTCCCATGCCAGGCTTATGCTAATAGGAGATGGTGCTGAAAGACTAAGGTCCGAAGATCTTGTTGATGCTTTAAACATCAGAGACAAGGTGATCTTCACCGGGAGAAAGAAATTCAGGGACATTCCATGTCTTATTTCGCTGTTCGATATGGCAATTGTAAGTGCCCGGAGTGCAGAGGAATTCCATTACTCACCGTTAAAATTACGGGAATACATGGCTGCAGGAAAACCCGTCCTTGCTCCCAAAGCCGGGGAAATAACATCTACTTTTAAGGAGGGAGAAAGCATTAAATTATTTGATGCCGGTGATATAAATAGTATTAGACAGGGAATTACTTTTTTTCTTGAAGATCCTGAATCGCGCAAAAGAATTGCCTGCAATGGATATAATTTTATTAAGATTGCCGGTACCTGGGAAATAGAAGTTAAAAAAGCACTTAAAAAAATAGGAGAATTAAATTCGTCTGTTTCTTGAATTAGCTGTAGAACTATTAGTCAGCCGAATCAAAATTTAATAACTGAATTTATTGATAGGAACGGATTAGGTAACTAGAAGGTTTTTTTCTTGCAATAAAAAAACAAAAACATCTTTTTTTGTAATTCCAATTTTCCCCCTTTTAAATCTCGGTGTATATTTGGCCCCTGATGAAGGAACATTTAAGAACAGCAATAGAGGCTGCACTTGCAGCCGGGAAAGAGATAATGAAGGTTTATCTGGAAGAGGATTTTCAGGTGGAAATGAAGTCTGATGCATCTCCTTTGACCGTAGCTGACAAAAGAGCGAATGACCTCATCAATTTCTATTTACAACCTACAGATATCCCGATGATAAGTGAAGAAAATGAAGAGCTTTCCTATGAGGTAAGAAAGCAGTGGAAGGATTGCTGGATTGTGGATCCTCTTGATGGTACGAAGGAATTTATTAATCGCAATGGAGAATTTACAGTCAATATCGCTTTAGTTTCTGAAGGAATCCCACAATTAGGAGTAATTTTCGCCCCGGCCCTCGATTTGCTTTACTTTACCTTGGTTGTAGAAAAAAAAGCTTATAAAATTAGTATCCCTTCCGGCGTAGTAGATATTGATCATATTTTGATGTCTTCAAAAGAAATCCGGCCGGTAAGAAGTCCAGAGCTAATAAAGGTGGTCGGTAGCCGTTCTCATATGAATGAGGAAACCCAACGATTTATAGATGAACTGAAAAAGACAAAGCAGGAAGTTCAGGTAGTTTCGAAAGGAAGCTCACTAAAATTTTGTTTGTTGGCAGAGGGGGAAGCCCATTATTATCCCAGGTTCGGTCCCACTATGGAGTGGGATACTGCGGCGGGACAGGCCATTTGTGAGGCGGTAGGTTATTCCTGCAAGTTTAGCCATACCGGTAAGAGCATAAATTACAACAGGGAAAACCTAAGAAACGATAACTTTGTAGTTTCTTATGAAAGATAGCTCCTATAAAAGACATATTGCCAAGACCGTTACCTGGAGGATGGTAGGGACTTTGGATACAATTCTTCTGACCTGGCTGATTTCCGGTAATCCCGTTACGGGATTAAAAATAGGGTTTGCAGAGTTCATTACAAAAATGATCCTTTATTATTTTCATGAGAGATTATGGTTTAAGGGGGAACTTAAGATTACGGCCGGCAAGTGGTCCAGTAGAAAAAGGCATATTGCTAAAACAATTTCCTGGAGAGTAGTAGGTACCGTCGATACAATGCTGCTGGCATGGATCATTACAGGAAGTCCTTTAACCGGAGTAAAAATTGGATTGGCAGAGGTTATTACCAAAATGATTCTGTACTACCTACACGAACGTACCTGGTATAGAGTTGACTACGGTCTGCCGGGAAGGAGACGCAAAGCCGAAGAAGTGGTGGAAGTGAAGGAACAGGTGAAAGGGTGACAAGGAGACTGGGAGACTGGGGGACTTGGAGACGGGGAGACTGGGGGACTGGGAGACTGGGGGACGTGGAGAAAAGTATTCAGTGGTCAACACAAAAACTCAAAGCACCAAATTCCAAATCCCAAAAAGAGACATGAAAATTTTAATAATTAAAACTGAACAAATATCAATTTTTCGATTTTTCCTATCTCGAATTAACGATTCTCGATTCTCGATTCTCGATTCTCGATTCCCGATTCCCGAATTAACGATTTAACGCATTAACCAGTTAACCAATTAACCAATCCCCAATTGACGAATTAACGAATCCCGAATTAACGAAAAACAATGGCCAACATCATAAAACACAAATACCACATAACTCGTCAAGACCGAAACCGGCAGAACAAACATGGTTCGTTGGTTCTCTGGTTTACCGGCCTCTCAGGATCAGGGAAGTCTACTATTGCAAGTAAGCTGGAAGAATGGCTGTTTAAGCAGGGAATACGGGTTTATGCTCTGGATGGAGATAATATTCGCAGCGGACTTAATAAAGGACTAAGCTTTACCAGGGAAGATCGCTTAGAGAATAACCGCAGGATTGCTGAAGTCGCAAAATTATTCATGGACGCAGGAATGGTAACTATCACGGCCTTTATTTCCCCTTTAAAAGAAGACCGGGAGCAGGCAAGGGAAATTATTGGGAAGAACAATTTTCTGGAAATTTATGTGAACACTCCTCTTGAGATCTGTGAAGAAAGAGATGTAAAGGGTTTTTATGAAAAAGCACGGGCAGGTGAGATTGAAAACTTCACAGGAATAAGTGCTCCCTATGAAGCTCCGGAATCTCCCGATTTTGAGATCAGGACGGAAGAAGAATCTGTAGAGGAATCCGTGGAGAGGCTGGTAAAATTTCTCGAACAAAAAATGAAATTATAATGAGTAAATATTTCCTGAATTACCTTGATGAACTGGAATCGGAAGCCATATTTATCCTGAGAGAAGTCTGGGCTCAGTTTGAAAACCCCGTGATCCTGTTTTCAGGCGGGAAGGATTCAATTCTCGTGACGCACCTCGCCAAAAAAGCCTTTTATCCCGCTAAAATTCCCTTTGCTTTACTACACGTAGACACCGGTCATAATTTTCCTGAAACCATTCAGTTCAGAGATGATCTTGTAAAGGAGCTGGGGGTGAATCTTATAGTTGGTTCTGTCCAGGAGTCGATCAATAATGGGCGAGTAGCTGAAGAAAAAGGAAAAAATGCCACCCGGAATGCCTTACAGATTACCACACTTTTGGATACTATTGAGGAACACAGGATAGACTGCGCTATTGGTGGGGGTAGAAGAGACGAAGAAAAAGCAAGAGCAAAAGAACGTTTCTTTTCTCACCGTAATGATTTCGGAGAATGGGATCCAAAAAATCAGCGACCGGAGTTATGGAACCTGCTAAACGGAAAACATTTTGAAGGAGAACATTTTCGTGCTTTTCCTATAAGCAACTGGACGGAAATGGATGTATGGAATTATATTAGGAGAGAAAACATTGAGATACCTTCTCTGTACATTGCACATGAAAGAGAGGTAGTTTGGAGAAACAATTCCTGGATTCCTGTTTCTGAATTCCTGAAGCTAGAGGAAGGAGAAAGAACTCAAAATAAGAAGATACGCTTCCGCACCCTGGGAGACATCACTATCACCGGGGGAATAGAATCTGAAGCAGACACCCTTGAGAAGATAGTGCAGGAGGTCTCTGCTATGAGAAAAACAGAGAGAGGGGATAGATCAGATGATAAAAGGAGTGAGACAGCGATGGAGGATCGTAAAAAACAAGGCTACTTTTAAACGCGAAGTGTCGCGAATTAATACGAATTAAAGCGAATTGGTACGAATTGGATGGAGGAAAAAATCTTATATAAAGAAGAAAGCTATAAGATCATAGGTGTATGTATGAAAGTGCACCGTGGACTCGGACCCGGATTCCTTGAATCGGTTTATGAAGAAGCTCTTGAGCAAGAATTTAAAAGTGCAGAAATTCCTTTTGAACGGCAGGTTAAGTTGAACATTTTTTATGAAGAAAAGAAGTTGAAAAAATATTTCATTGCTGATTTTGTTTGCTATAATAAAATTGTTGTCGAAATAAAGTCAGTTAAACATGTGCCTGTTGCCTTCTATTCTCAATTAAATAATTATTTGGCAGCTACCAGGAAAGAGCTGGGTATTCTTGTGAATTTCGGTACTACCTCCTTAACTTATAAAAGAATTATCAATACAACCCATTCGCGATAATTCGTTTAGAAATTCGCTATAATTAATGACATAATGCAAATAGAAAACAATCAGTTACTTAGATTTACTACTGCAGGTTCGGTGGATGATGGGAAAAGCACGTTAATCGGTCGCCTGCTATACGACTCCAAATCCATCTTTGAAGACCAGCTGGAATCTGTGAGTGCTACGAGTGCGAAAAAGGGGCATAAGGGAGTGGATCTGGCGCTGTTCACTGATGGTTTAAGAGATGAAAGGGAGCAGGGGATTACTATAGATGTAGCTTACAGGTATTTTACGACTCCAAAAAGGAAATTCATTATTGCCGACACACCCGGACATATTCAATATACCCGGAATATGATCACAGGTGCATCCACGGCTAATGCTGCAGTGATATTGATTGATGCCCGACACGGAGTGATCGAGCAGACGAAAAGACATTCTTTTATAGCTTCTTTACTGAACATCCCACATCTTATTGTTTGTATTAATAAAATGGACCTTGTTGAATATTCCGAAGAAAGGTTTAATCAGATCATTGGACAATTTGAAGAATTTTCTTCAAAACTGCTAATGAAGGATGTACGTTTCATCCCGATCAGCGCTTTGGATGGAGATAATGTGGTGAACAGATCAGAGAATATGGTCTGGTATCAGGGAGGAACTTTATTGAACATCCTGGAAACCCTGCACATTAGCAGTGATATCAATAAAATAGACGCCCGCTTCCCGGTCCAGACTGTTCTGAGACCTCAAAGTGAAGAACATCGGGATTACAGGGGATATGCAGGTAGAGTAGCGAGCGGAATTTACAGAGTAGGAGATGAAGTGGCAGTATTGCCTTCTGGTTTTACATCAAAGATTAGATCCATAAATTCAGGTGAAACAGAAGTTGAGGAAGCCTACGCTCCTATGTCAATCGCTATGACGCTGGAAGATGATATTGATGTGAGCAGGGGTGACATGATTGTAAGATTAAATAATCAACCTGAGGCCTCTCAGGAATTCGATGTTATGCTTTGCTGGTTAGGTGACGCCGCCGCCAGGCCACGGGTAAAATATACTCTCAAGCATACAAGTAATGAACAAAGGGCAATGATCAAAGAAGTAATCTATAAGGTGGATATAAATTCTTATGACCGCTTAACCGAAGACAAAGAACTGAACATGAATGATATAGCAAGAGTGAAAATAAGATGTACGAGACCTCTAATGCTCGATTCTTATAGAGATAACCGTAATACAGGTAGCATCATTTTAATAGAAGAAAATACCAACGCAACCGTTGCGGCCGGGATGGTTGTTTAATTACATAATTAAAAGAATATGTTTTTTAATAGAAGTAATAAAAAAATTAAATCCAATTACTTATTTGTTATTGGATCTGGTAGGTCTGGAACTCATTTCATAGGTAGAGCTATTGGGAAGCACCCTCAGGTAGAGCTTTTTCTTGAAGAAACAGAAAATTTTAGACTAGTAAAAGAAGTGGCTATTCTAGAAAAAGGTGAAAAGTACCAATCTAGATTAGTAAAAAGATATAAGAAACTTCAAAAAATTTCTAAACAACCTTGGATTTTAGAAAAATCACATCCCAATATATGGCTGACGGAAGGCCTGCTGTCAAATTTCCCTGATTCTTATTTTATTGGCATGCAAAGAGATTTATATCAGATCGTTAGTAGTATGTTAAATCATGACAGAAAAAAAAATGTCAGAACTTGGTTTGATATACTTCCCACCAATAAATGTTCGAGATTCCTCGGGATAAATGACTATAATATTTCATATTATAAGGATTTACCGATTGAAGCTAAGTGTGTAATCAGGTGGCTTTCACATACTTTTGAACTAGAGCGTTTAAAAAAAGAATATCCAGATAAAGTCTTTATTTTTGATTATTCTATCTTCTGTGAAAATTTTGAAAGTGAATTATTTAAAATTGAACAGTTAACTGCATTAAACTTAAAAGAATACGCAGAGCGACCGAAATCGGAAAGTTTGCAGAAATTTAAGAACTTAACAAATGAGCAAATAAAAATAATTGATGAAACTTTTCAGAAGGAAAAAATTTTTTTTGAAAAAATCTATAAAGAAAAGAACAATTAATGGAGGAACATATGTTCTTATTTAATAGTTAAAAGATGATTATTGACTGAGTTATAGAAACCTTCAAAAAATAGAAGAGAAGAATTCTGTAACTTTTTTTTTTGCTTTAAGAGATTTTCCAGAATTTTAAATTTTTCATCAGAGGTTGTTGAGGCCTTGAAAATCGATTCTTTATCATTTATCGAATTATATTAAACGCAATTAAATTTATTTTTCATTTGTAAAGAAATTTATCTCTTCCTTTTATTCAACATATTTTATATAGTCATGTCTATTATCAGGATTATACTATGTAATTAATTACACAGTTCTTTATGATAAATTAACTGGTACTTCAATAAGAAAGTTTAATTTTGCATCTGTTAAGGTCACTATCGAAAGCAGTTTTGCTATAAAATAGTGACGAGCAGACCCTGAATCAATAATGTATGAAATTACTTTCCGAAACAATAAAGAATCACCTGTGCTGAAAAGGAACTTTGGTAGAGGCAGCCAGAAAACAGAACGTTACTCTGGAACATAGTTGTTTGCGTGGTCGGTGCTCAACTTGTAAGGTCCATGTTATAGCCGGGGAATCTTCTCCCCGTGTGGTCGAAGTGGCAGTTAATCTTCTTGATCTCGACAAAGATTATATCCTTTCTTGTGTAAGAGTTCCTGAATCTGACATGGTTTTGGATGCGGAGGATCTTGGTGCCTGTCCCATTCCTTTAAAGAGAACTTTTTCTGCGGAAATTAATTCCGTAATAAATTATAATGAAGATCTTGTGAAGATTGAACTTCGCCTGCCGCCAACTCAGAAATTCATATACTTAAGTGGACAATAACTGGATGTAATAAGAGGAGGTATTCAAAGAAGTTATTCAATCCCTGACATAGAGAATGCAATCTTTTTTAACAACCTATAGTGCAGGATTCTGGAAGGATAAGAAAGTTTTTATTACGGGTCATACTGGGATCAAAGGAAGTTGATTAAGCCTTTGGTTGCAGTTAATGGAGAGTTTCGTAAAATGTTATGCTTTAGAAACTCCTACCACTCCGTCCTTGTTTGAAGTGGCAATTGTCGGCGCAGGAATGGAGAGTGAAATAGGAGATATAAAAAACTTGGATGCCATTAAAAAAGTATGAATGCATTTATTCCGGATATTCTTATTCATATGGCTGTCCAGCCCCTTGTACGATTCTCCTATAGTAACCATGGCGAAACCTATTCCACGAATGTTATGGGTACTGTACACGTGCTTGAGTCCGCAAGAAATTGTAAAAACCTAAAGGCAGTTGTGTCTGTTACAAATAAGTGTTACGAAAATAAAGAATGGCTTTGGGGATATCGTTAAATTGAAGCTATGGGAGGTCATGATCCTTATAGCAATAGCAAGGATGTGCAGAACTGGTAAGTTCTGCTTACCGAAACTCCTTTTTTTTGAGGAAAATGCAGCCAATTTGGCTACTGCACGGTCCGAAACGTAATAGCCGGGGGAGAGATCATGAAGGTTCATCTGGAAGAGGTTTTTCAGGTAGAAGTAAAGTCGGATGCATCTCCTTTGACTATAGTGGATCCTAGGGTAGATGAGGTTACCCTCCTGCCCTGAATTTTCCCCTCCAGGATAAAATCTTTTAATTCAGGTGAAACTGAAGTTGAAGAAGCCTACACTCCCATGTCTGTTGCAATGAGTTTGGAAGATGATATGGACGTTAGTATGGGAGATATGATAGTAAAAGTGAACAATCAGCCGGAGGCCACACAGGAATTTGATGTAATGTTATGTTGGTTAAATGACGATCCTGCAAAACCCAGAGCTAAATACACTCTTATGCATACCACCAATGAACAAAGAGCTTTAATAAAAGAAGTGGTATATAAAATAGATATCAATAGTTATGACAGGATAACCAATGACAAAACATTGTCTCGAAATGATATTGCACGGGTGAAATTGAGGTGTACAAGACCAATATTGTCAGATTCCTATAGAGAGAACAGAAATACTGGTAGTATTATTTTGATTGACGAATCCACTAATGAAACTGTTGCAGCAGGGATGATTGTCTAAAATATAATCCGCGGAATTCGTTTCAATCCGCGCAATCCGTTTTTTAATTTTCACAGTTCTTTAAGGAAAACCTCAAAGGGAATAAAAAGGTAAGCCTTATATTTGCACGCTGCAGGTTATGTACACAAGCCGAAATATTATCTAAGGGAACTATTAAAATTTTATGAAAGGAATAATTTTAGCAGGGGGTGCAGGAACTCGTCTTTACCCGATAACAATTGCAGTTAGTAAGCAACTTTTACCGGTGTATGACAAGCCAATGATTTATTATCCTTTATCTGTTTTAATGTTGGCAGGAATTAAGGAAATTCTTTTTATTACTACTCCCGAGGACCAATTTTCTTTTCAAAAACTATTGGGGGATGGATCATCATTGGGATGTAAATTTGAATACGCTGTACAGGAAGAGCCGAATGGACTGGCTGAAGCCTTCATAATTGGGGAAGATTTTATTGGAGGAAGTAAAGTTGCTCTGATCCTGGGAGATAATATTTTCTACGGTAATGGCTTGGGTGCTTTATTAAGAAGTAAAATAAATGTTGAAGGAGCATCAATCTTTGCTTATCCGGTGAAAGATCCCAATCGATACGGAGTTGTTGAATTTAATGATAATCAAAAAGTCATCAGTCTGGAGGAAAAACCGGAAGTTCCAAAATCCCAGTTTGCTGTACCTGGATTATATTTTTATGACAACGATGTGGTTAATTTTGCCAAACAGGTAAAACCTTCCAGCCGTGGAGAAAAAGAAATTACAAGTATTAATGAAATGTATTTGAAGGAGGGAAAACTGGAAGTGGGAGTTATGACCAGAGGGATGAGTTGGTTTGATACAGGTACAGTTGAATCTCTTGACGATGCCACTGAATTCATTAGGGTACTCCAGAACAGACAAAGTACTATGATAGGTTGTATTGAGGAGGTGGCGTATCAAAGAGGATTTATTGAAAAAATCACATTAAAAGAACTTTCTGAACGTTATGGAAAATCGAAGTACGGAAAGTATCTCACTGAACTTGCTAGCTCCTTGTAATGTCTTTAAGAAAACTAGCCACTAAGGGATTAGTTTGGACCTTTGCGCAACAGTTCGGAAATCAATTCATTGCTTTCATTGTTTCCCTGGTACTGGCAAGAATACTTTTGCCGGCGGAATTTGGACTTATTGGTATGATATCAATTTTCATTGCTATTGGAAACACATTATTAAATGCGGGAATGACCCAGTCTCTCATCCGAACTGAAAAACCCGATCAGGAGGATTTCTCAACAGTATTTTATTTTAATTTGGGTGCAAGTATTATACTTTACTTTCTTCTTTATTTATCAGCACCTTTAATTTCAAATTTTTACGATCGGGAGGTGCTTACCTCTATCATTCGGGTTTACAGTCTTACTTTTATAATAAGTGCATTTTCAGCAGTGCAATTGGCGCGTTTAACGAAAATAATGGATTTTAAGACCCAAACTCTTATAGCTATTCCTTCCACTATTATTGGTGGAATATTAGGAGTAAGCCTGGCGTATTCCGGGTTTGGTGTATGGAGTCTGGTTTGGAGCAGTCTTGCAACAGCTACAATAAGTTCGGTACAGATATGGATATATTCTAAGTGGTTACCAGACCTATCTTTTAATATTCAAAAATTTAAAGAACATTTCCATTTTGGTTATAAACTAACTTTATCGGGTTTACTTAATAAAATATTTGATAATAGTTATCTGTTAATTATTGGTAAGTTTTTCTCCCCAGCGCAGGTCGGGTATTATACCAGGGCTGAAACTATGAAACAACTTCCCGTTACTAATATTTCAAATACTTTGAATAAAGTGACTTATCCTTTATTTGCTTCTATTCAGGGTGATGATATGCGACTGAAAAGAGTGTATAGCCAATTGATGCAAATGGTTGTTTTTGTAATTGCTCCCATTCTAATATTCATTGCTGTTTTAGCTGAACCGGTCTTCAGGTTTTTATTTACTGAAAAATGGTTGCCAGCTGTGCCGTATTTTCAGATATTATGCTTTACCGGAATTTTGTATCCCGTGCACGCTTATAACCTGAATATCCTTAAAGTGAAGGGGAGAAGTGATCTCTTTCTCCAGCTTGAGGTTATAAAAAAAATAATTATAGCTATTACAATAGCAATAGCGCTCCAGTTCGGTATATTAGTTTTATTATATGGTCAGGTTTTGACATCTGTTCTGGCCTTTTTTATAAACACCCATTATACCGGAAAATTTCTGAATTATTCAGGTTGGGAGCAAACAAAAGACATTTTGCCAATATTACTACTTACAGCAGTAACAGCAACAATTATACTTGTGTTGGATTATTATTTTTTAGAAAAATATCTGGATATAATCAGGATTTTGGCTGGTGGAACCACGGGTGTTCTTCTGTACTTAATGGCTTCTTATTTTTTAAAATTTGAAAGCTTAAATGAAATCACAAAACTTCTAAAAAAATGATTCCAGTAACAAAAGCTTTTTTTCCACCTATTGATAACTATCATCATCAAACACGGCGTATTTGGAAAAACCAATGGCTTACCAACCGGGGAGAACTTGTAAAGGAGCTTGAAAAAAATCTCGAGCAATACCTGGATCTGGAAAGTATTGTTCTGACCACTAATGGTACGCTGCCAATCCAAATAGCTCTAAAGGTTTTAGCTCAGGGAGGAGAGGTAATTACGACACCTTTCAGTTATGTGGCAACAACTTCTGCTATTGTATGGGAGAATTGTAAGCCTGTTTTTGTAGATATCCACCCTAAGTATCTAACAATTGATGAAAATAGAATAGAAGAGGCAATAACGGAAAAAACTACTGCTATTCTTGCGACTCATGTGTTTGGTAATCCCTGTAATGTGGAAGCAATTGAGCGTATTGCTCAAAAACATGGCTTAAAGGTAATATATGATGGAGCTCACGCATTTGGTGTCTTTTATAACGGTAAAAGTCTTTTAGGTTATGGAGATGTCTCTACATGTAGTTTTCACGCGACCAAACTCTTTCATACCGGTGAAGGGGGAGCCATTATTAGCAAAAACAAAGAATTAGCCCATAAGTTATTTTACAGCCATAACTTTGGTCACAATGGTCCAACAGATTTTTATGGGGTTGGCATTAATGCTAAAATGAGTGAACTTCAAGCTGCTATGGGTCTATGTGTCTTACCTTTTATGGAGAAGATACTGGAATCGAGAAAAAAGACTGTAGGAGTGTATAACAATAATTTGGACTTTAATCAATTAAGCAAGCTGGAAATTAGACCCGGAACAAAATGGAACTTTAGTTATTATCCAATAATATTCAGAAATGAAGAAGTACTTGAAGCTACTCTTGAAGCTTTAAATCTAAAGGATATTTTTCCCAGAAGGTATTTTTTTCCATCTCTGGATACATTGAATTATGTTGAAAGTGATCCAATGAGTGTTTCCCGGGAAATAGCAAAAAATGTTTTGTGTCTGCCTCTTTTCTACAATATTGAAGAAAATAAAGTAAAAGAAATTTGTGAGATAATTAATTACACAAATTTAAATTTTAAATAAATGAATGATGTATGGCCTTTTTATCCAAAAAAGAAATTGAAAAACTTGGTTTTAAATCAATCGGAGAAAATGTTCTTGTTTCCGATAAATGCTCTGTTTACAATGCAAGTGAAATAAGTTTAGGATCAAATGTCCGAATCGATGATTTCTGTATTTTATCTGCAGGAACGGGAGGGATTTATATTGGAAATAATGTTCATATAGCATGTTATGTCTCTTTGATAGGAAAGGAGCGAATTGAAATATGCGATTTCGCAGGCATTAGCTCCAAATGTGCAATTTATTCCAGCTCTGATGATTATTCAGGAAATTATTTAACGGGTCCTTCGGTACCTGATAAATTTAGGAATGTAGACAGTCGTGAGGTGGTTTTAAAAGAGCATTCACTGCTCGGGGCAATGTGTGTAGTCCTTCCAGGGGTTATAATAGGTAAGGGGACGGCGGTTGGAGCTTTTTCATTAGTAAATAGAAGTCTTCCCACTCATTCCATAGCTTCAGGGATACCGGCCAAAGTGGTTAAAAAAAGGGAGTCAAAATTATATGATTTAGAAATCGAATACAAAAAAACAGTATAATACCCCTATATGGCTGAAGAACCTGAAAATCAACCTAAAGTTAGTGTTGTAATGATTACCTACGGGCATGAACTTTTTATAAGGGATGCCGTTAATGGTGTATTAGAGCAGCAATGTGAGTTTGAATTAGAATTCATTATTGCAAACGATTGTTCCCCAGACGCAACCGATTCCATAATAAAAACGATCATTCAAGAGAACAGAAATCATCCAATCCAATTTAAATATATCCGGCATTCGGAGAATATAGGGGCCATGCAGAATTTCGTCCATGCTTTAAGGATGGCCAGGGGTGAATATGTTGCCTTGTGTGAAGGTGATGATTTTTGGGCAGATCCACATAAACTTCAAAGGCAAGTTAATTTTTTAGATGAGAATCAGAAATATGTAGTTACATATCACGATGCCACTATAGTAGATGAATTAGGGGTGGTTATTCAACAAAAGAAAATGCCCGAGCTCTACAGAAGAGATATGTCTCAAACTGAATTAAAGCAAGGTGCACCTCTTTTAACCTTGACATTGTGCTTTCGTAATTGCATTCAGGACGAGCTTCCTTATGTACCTATGGTAACAAATGGTGATAAATTACTCATAAGTCTTTTAGGACATTTTGGCCAGGGAAAATTTTTAGAAAATATAGGTGATGCAGTATATCGGGTTCATTCAGGGGGAATTTGGAGTAAAACTGTTCGTCAGAAAAAACTGGAAGAAAAATCCAGGACATTAGAGAAGATGAGCAAGTTTTATGACTTAAAAGGTGATTCGACCTTGGCCGAATTCTATAGAAGAGATTTTCAAAATCATTTAAAAATGTTGGGAGTATTATATTTTAAAAAAGGCAGTGTTTCAAAGGCTACGAATATTTTATTGAAGTACTCAAGTAGTTTGATAAAAGCTTAAATCTCCTATTTATATGAAAATCATAAAAATACTTATTAAAAAACACTTTGAAAGTTTTGCATATTTCTATTCTTACTTAGAGTATAGAATATTCGTTGTGGTGGTATTTAGTCTATTAATTGGAATTTTGGACGGGTTAGGTCTTACCATGTTTTTACCACTGTTACAGATGATAAATGATTCAACGGAGATTGATCCTGAAAGTTTAGGGAGGCTAGGTTTTTTGGTAGATTTTATTGAAGGAATAGGTCTTAATTTGACCATTTTTTCAGTTTTACTATTTATGGCATTTTTCTTTTTAGTTAAAGGAGTTATTCAATATATCGGAGGAGTTTATAAAGTAAATGTACAACAGGGATTCATTAAAAAATTAAGAATTAAGAATATACGGGGATTAAATCGATTAGCATACAAATATTTTGTAACCTCCGATATTGGAAGAATTCAAAATACTTTAACAGGTGAAGTCAATAAAGTTTCTCTGGCCTTTATAAATTATTTTACGGCTTTTCAATATGGCATTCTTGTTTTTGTTTATATGGCATTTGCGTTCACTATTGATTCCCAATTTGCAATATTAGTGTCAATAGGAGGAGTATTAACAAATTTTCTTTACAAATCCTTATATAAAAATACGAAATCATTTTCTCGTACCCTCACTGGTGAAAATAGTATATTCCAAAGTTTAATAATACAAAACGTTTCAAATTATAAATATCTTAAAGCTACAGGATATTTAAATAAATATGAAAAAAAACTTAACAAATCAGCTGAAAAAATTGAAATAAGTAATAAAAAGATAGGTAAACTGGAAGCTTTACTTGAAGCAGGAAGAGAACCAATACTTATAATTGTAGTAATTACTGTTATTTTTATTCAAACCATCTACTTTAATTCAGATTTAGGACCCATCTTAATAAGTTTAATTTTCTTTTATAGGGCCTTGGGTTATTTAATGCAGATGCAAGTTAGGTGGAATAAATTTTTAGCTGTTTCCGGTTCTTTGGAGAATATGGCTCTGTTTGGAGAGGAATTAGAATCCAATAAGGAGGTTAAAGGTCCTAAAATTTTCGATGAATCCATAAAAAGAATGGAATTATCAAAAGTTAACTTTTTTTATAATAATACCCACATTTTGAAAAATATTTCTCTGGATATTGTTAGAAATGAAACTGTTGCTTTTGTGGGAGAAAGCGGGAGTGGAAAAACGACAATTGTGAATATATTATCAGGCTTACTCCCTATAGACAGCGGTAATTATAAATTAAATGGTAAAAATATTGAAACACTTAATCTTAATAATTTACAGACTAAGTTTGGTTATATCACTCAGGATGCCGTAATCTTTAATGATACCATCTACAATAATGTTAGTTTTTGGAGTGAAAATACTCCTAATAATAGGGAAAAATTTTGGAAGGCTTTAAAACAAGCCTCAATTTATGATTTTGTTAATGAACTGCCTGAAAAAGAAAATACTATATTAGGAAATAATGGTGTGAATTTAAGTGGGGGGCAAAAACAACGTATTTCAATTGCTAGGGAATTATATAAAGACATTGAAGTTTTAATTTTAGATGAGGCTACATCCGCACTTGATTCCGAAACAGAAAGAAACATTAAAGACAACATCGATAATTTAAAAGGCAAATACACAATGTTGATAGTCGCTCATCGAATTTCGACTATTAAGAATGCCGATAAGATAATAATTATGGATAATGGACAGATAAGTAATATCAATAGTTTCAATGAATTGATTAATGATTCCTCTTATTTTAGAAACCTAGTTAAACTGCAAGATATTTAATATGTTTTAATTGTTTTAATGCAAAGTTTTAATGTTAAACCCCCCAATATTTTAAAAGTAAAATTTTAAAAATATTAAATATAATAAAAGTAACGTAAATCTCTTATTGAATATGATACAAAACCGGATTAAAAACAAAATTAAGTCATTGATCCCATATGACGAGAGGATTAAATTTCGAGATCTTTCTAAAAAAAGAGTCAATACTAGATTTGCAAAGAGTAAAATTTTAAATTTTTATAGCTCAAATAATAATATTGGAAACTATACACCTGTTCTGGGAATCCAAAAACTCCTTAATCAAGAATATGATGTTTGGTGTGCTCACCAACAGGTTGATTGGGATTTTGTTAATACAAATTATGAAAAAGTAATTATTGGCGGGGCAGGATTATTTCATTTAAGTTTTGAAAATTTTTGGAAAGATTTTACACGAGAATGTAAGATTCCTGCAATTGTGTGGGGTGTGGGAGGAATTTTTCCTAAGGATCGGAGCCTAAAAGCAAGTGTAAATAATAAAGTATTAAAGACTGCACTGAGAAAATGTGATTTAATTAATTTAAGAGATGACTTATCTGCAGATTATGTCGACTTACCCAATATTCATATTTCCCAATGTCCTACAATTAGTTATGTAGATGGTGTACAAAATAATCGCCAAAAACCTAAAGGTGTTCTTTATAGCTCGCATGAAGAATTGTTAAATCAAAAAGAAAAAAATATAGTTAATAAATTTTTGGTGGATAATGTAGATTTTATGTTTACGGATAATATTCAGTATCAATTTTGTGGAATGAATCGGATATTAGATAAATACTTAAAATCAAAACTAATTGTAACTACTAGATTACATGGGGCTATTATTGCTTATGGATTAGGTATTCCTTATTTGGCAATAAGTTTTGATGAAAAGGTAGATGAATTTTATCGTTTGTATGGAAATGGGTTTTTGGTAAAAAGTCTTGAGGATCTTAATAATGCAGATGTAGAATATATCTTAAATAATGCTCAGGATCAAATTCCTGACTTGACATTAGTTCATGAGTTCAGTAACGAAGTTTTAATATGGACGCGAGATAACTAATTCAATACGTGGAGTAAAATCGGAATTTTTTTGAATGATAATTAAACCATACTGCTTCCCTTTCCCAAATTGTCAAGAATTGACCTACGATAAATTCAAAATGTTTTAAATGTTATGAATCATAAATTAAATATTTTATTTATTGTTTCAAGCTTTCCAACGATTTCTGAAACCTTTATAATAAATCAAATAATTTTCTTAATTGATTCTGGTCATACAATTAGGATTTTATCTTTGAAAAAAAATAATATAGATTCACATCCTAAAATTTTAGAATATAAGCTAATGGAAAAAACGGAATTTATTAATGTTTTTCCGTTTAAGAAAAGACTAATGCACTTTTTATGTCTTTTTTTTAAAGCTAATCTCAAAACCAAATTATTATATCTTCAAACATTAAAAATTAACAGATATAAAAAGCAGGCATTAAATTTAAGGATTTTTCACAAAATGTTAGCAGTATCAAAATTTAAGCTGGAATTTGATATTATTCACGCACATTATGGTTTTAATTCTGAAATTTATTTTGAATTAAAAGATTTTCCTTGGTTACGAAACTCTAAACTTTTAACAACTTTCCATGGTCATGATATGAAAACTTCTTTTTTAAAAAAGAACAAAATTCGTTATAAGCGGTTGTTTGATGAAAACATAATGATTACTACCAATAATGAATATGGAATTTCTCTTTTACAAAAAATACGAAGAGATTATAAAAATATACAGCTTCTTCCGGTTTCTCTAGATACCAATTATTTCCATCCTTCTTCAGGAGCCAAATTAAATCAACAGAATACTGTGATTCTGTTTTGTGGCAGATTCATACCAGTTAAAGCTCCTACGGCAGTTATCGAAATCGCTAATATTCTGGTTAATTATGAGAAAATTCTGAATATAACCTTTGTTTTAATCGGCAGTGGTCCAGAAGAACCAAAAGTTCGAGAACTGATTAAAGCCTATCAATTGGAATCTTATATAAAATTAAAAGGATCATTAAATCAAGATGATGTAATTTCGGAAATGCGTAATGCAAAAATTTTTGTTTTACCCGGAATTACTGATGAGAAAGGGAGAGCAGAAACTCAGGGATTAGTCATTCAGGAAGCCCAAGCTATAGGATTACCAGTGATTGTAAGTAATGCCGGTGGGATGAGATATGGACTCATTGATTTAGAAACCGGCTTCATTCTGCCCGAAGGTGATATTGATGCTTTTGCTCGAATAATAAAAAAATTAATTGATGATCCAGCACTTGCTTTGCAACTCGGAAAAAAAGGAAGAAACTATGTAGTGAAAAATTTTGATTCAAAAGTTTTAGGCTTTCGATTATTAAAAATTTACAATGAATTATTATCTAAATGATTTCCATTATAACACCAACACATAACCGAGCTGCTCTTCTCTCAAGAATGATTAACAGCGTTCTAAAACAAAGTTTCAGAAATTGGGAACTGGTTATAATGGACGACGGCTCCACAGATGACACACAAGCTGTTGTAAATGATTTTAAAGACTCCAGGATAAAGTATTATTTCACCAAGAACTCTGGTGCTGCCGATAAACGAAATAGAGGAAGTGAAGTCGCTGCCGGAGATTATGTTATTTTTTTAGACAGTGATGATGAAGTAAAGGAGCAATGGCTGGAAAAATTGAGTGAAGAGGTACAGGGAAAAGGTAGTGATCTGGTATGTTGCGGATATGAAAAATTTGATCATAACGGGAAAAGTATAGGAGTGGATCTTCCCAAGGATCTGGGAGCAATGTTCGATAATGTCACAGCAAGCTTCCTGGCGGGTTCGATCTTAATTAAAAAAGAAATTTTCGAAAAGTGTGGGGGGTATGATCAGGAATTAGCCTCCGGTCATCATACAGACCTGCTTCTACGCCTACTGCAAAATCCAGAGAAACCAAAAATTTCTAATATATTTTTGCCTTTGGTTAAAATTCATTTGCATGATGGAGCGCGTATTCGTCATAACCAGGAGGCAATTTATCAGGGTAGTAAGAGGTTCTTTCTAAAGCATACAGAGCTTTTAAAGGGGAATAGTAAAAATCATTTCGATTATCTGTCAGTAGCAGGAGTTTCTGCAGTGCGCACAAAAAGATATAAAAAAGCATCTTCACTTTTTTTTAAAGCACTACAAATAAGACCTAATAGTCTTAAGGCTTATATGAGGTTAATTATATCACTAATGCCCAAATTGAGAGACAAATTTTGGAAAAAATAATTAGAAAAAAAGGCTATGTTAAAGATTTGACAAACCGGATCTATTTTTAATAAAATGAATAAAAAAATGACAGTTTTGTTTCTTATTGATGGATTAGGATTGGGTGGTGCTGAAACCAGTATAACTGAAATTACGAGTCGGTTTTCTAAAGTAAAACCTGTAATAATTCATCTTCATGATATTATTGATCATAAACCCTATTTAGTACAAAATGGTATTCAGGTTTATTCTTTAAATATTAGAGACAAGAAAGATATAAAGGGGACGTTGGATAAGATTAGGCCAATCGTTGTGGAAGTTCAGCCCAGCATTATCCACTCTACTCTTCACTGGTCTGACCATCTTGCACGGTTATTAAAAAAAGAGTTTAATAATATCAAATTGATAAACAGTTTTGTTAGTAATACTTATGGAAAAGACAGGTATAGAAGGATGTCTTTTTTAAGGCGGCTAAAGCTAAAGTGGGTAGAATTAAAAGATAAAAATTCTGCTCCCATTGTGGATCTCTTCATATCAAATTCGAAGAGTATAAAAAAGGACAATATTAAGGCACTCGGAATTCCTGAAGAGAAAGTAGTTGTTATTCCTAGAGGACGAAACACTGTTCTTTATGATATTCCGGAAAAAGAATCGGAGGATTTTAAACGGGAAATGGGCGTGCAAGGAAAAGATATTATCCTTAATGTCGGCCGCCTGATAAAAACAAAAGCACAGCTGGATCTCATTAGAGGTTTTTCAAAGGTGGCTCCTCAATATCCAGATACAGTTTTGTGGTTAGTAGGAGAGGGGGATTGCCAGGAACTCCTTGAGGAGGAGATTAAAAATTTGAAAATCACAGATAGAGTCTTACTTTTGGGACAACGGACTGATATACCATTATTACTTTCAGTTGCAAAAATATTTGTTTTCCCTTCTCATCTTGAAGGCATGCCTGGGGCATTAATAGAGGCAATGATGGCGGGAAAATTAATAATTTCTTCAGATATTCCTGAAAACAGGGAATGTTTGCCTTCAGACTGTGGACTATTTTATAAAACCGGAAATACCGGTGGGTTGGCGAATCAAATGGTTTCTGCTCTGGATAATTTTGAGAGATTACAGGATAAAGCTGAAAGAGCCCGTGATTTTGCGACCCAGAATTACGATCTTTCGAAAATATCATCTTTACACGAAAGCGTTTATTTTGATTTAATAAAAGACAATAATTCAATAATTAAAGAATTAATATAATTAATTCATAAACATAGGTTGCTAATGAAACAGATTGTAAGAAATGTAAAGATAATTGGGACAGGATCGTATGTTCCTGAAAAAATTTACACAAATGAATACCTTGAAACTCTTGTGCCTACTTCTTCCAAATGGATTGAAGAAACCCTGGGAATAAAAGAAAGAAGAATAGCTCATAATAAAGAAGTTACCAGCGATTTGGCATATGAAGCAGGAAAAAGAGCTATAGAAAATGCCGGTCTCGACAAGGATCATATCGATCTTATTATAGTAGCCACATCAACACCGGATAGACTAGCCCCTTCTACGGCCTGTATTGTTCAAGATAAACTTCAAGCCTATAATGCCGTGGCGTTTGATCTTGCTGCTGTTTGCAGCGGATTTTTGTTTGGAATGTCTGTCGCATCTCAATATGTCGCCAGTGGTGTTTATGATAATGTGCTGGTAATAGGTGCAGATACATTCTCTAAAATTGTGGATTGGAAACGCAGGGATGCTGTCTTTTTTGGGGACGGCGCCGGGGCAGCTGTTATCTCTCATTCCAATGTGAATGGAGGTTTTCTGGCCAGCCGTTTGTATTCAGATGGAAGAGGGAAAGAACACTTTACTATACCCGGAGGAGGATCTGAATTTCCTGCGAGTAATGAGACAATTAAAGAAGGACTTCATTACTTTAGAATGAATGGAAAAGAAGTTTATAATACAGGAACTGTGGTTTTACCTAAGGCTATAAATCAGGTCTTAGAGGATACAGGCCTGAGTATTGAAGATATTGATCTTATGATCCCACACCAACCGAGCATAAAGATCCTGGAAAAGACAGCAGAAGTAATAGGCCTACCCTTTGAAAAAGTGATGACCAATATGGATAGATATGCGAACACATCAGGCGGGACCATACCTATTCTTCTTGATGAAGTAAATCGCGCAGGTAAAATAAAAGAAGGAGATTTAATCTTATTTGCAGCCGTAGGAAGTGGTTGGACATATGGAGCATCTCTTATAAAATGGGCATAATTCACTAACTGATAAAAACTTTTTATGATTATTATTACTGGAGCCTCACGAGGCATTGGAAAATTTCTTTTTGATTCTTATCACACAGAGGAAAAAGTGATTGGTACATATCTAAATTCTGAACCATCTGAGAATGCAGAAAAATACATTAAATTGGATGTAGGGGATTTTGAACAAATAGAAAAATTTATGGATGAAAACTCCGGAGATCTCAATGATATAACTCTTATAAATTGTGCGGGTATTTCTTACAATTCCTTTGCTCATAAAAGCGATCCTGCGAAATGGCAAAAGGTAATTGAAACGAATCTTTTTGGGACTTATAATTTCATTAGAGCATTACTGCCTGTTATGAGGCAACAAAAATTTGGCCGAATTATTAATTTTTCTTCTGTTGTTGCAGTAAAACCTACTCCCGGGGTGAGTGCATATTCAGCATCTAAGTCTGCTCTTTGGGGGCTTTCAAAATCGATTGCTATAGAAAATGCAGCCTTAAATGTGACTATAAATAATGTGAATCTGGGATATTCAGAATTGGGTATGATCAAAACGGTGCCCGAAGAATTTAAAAATCAAATACTTGCGCAAATTCCTGCAGGCAAACTTTGTGAGCCAGTAGATATTTTGAACACTGTTCAATTCTTAAGGTCAACGAGTTACTTGACAGGATCTTCTATTGATTTAAGTGGGGGATTAGTTTAGACGAAACCCATTAAAATCCCCTCAAACATGATATCTATTGTTATTCCAACATATAATCGGGCAAATTTTATAGCCCGTTGTATTAATAGTGTATTAAAACAAACTTTTGAAAAGTGGGAGCTATTAATAATAGATGATGGTTCCACTGATAACACTCAGGATATTGTAACTGAATATTTAGGAGATATTAGAATAAGATATTTTAAAAAACAAAAAAGGGGAGCTACTCATTCGCGGAATGTAGGAGTAGAAAAATCGACGGGAGAGTATATTACATTTTTAGACAGCGATGATGAAGCAGAACCGGAGTGGCTTGAATCGTTTATTGGGTTAATTACTCAGGGAGCTGAAGTTATGTGTTGTGGATTCCAGTATTATAATTACAAGGGTGAGCCGCAGAAGGAGCATCTACCTTACGAAATGGGAGAATTGTATTATAACAGGACCGGGAGATTTACTAATGGTGGTGTTTTCCTCATGAAAAAATACCTATTTGAACAAATTGGAGGGTATGACGAAGAGGTACGGGCGGGTCAACATTCGGAAATGGCGATTAGGCTCTTGGAATTACTGGAAAATAAGAAAATTAAGATCTATAATTTAAGTGTTCCTTTGATAAAAGTCCATGTTCATCAAGATGCTAAAATCAGGACTGATGATGAAGCTTTACTTAGCGGAGCTGTATATGTTTTAAATAAACACAAAACTGTTTTTAAGAAGCATAAGACGGTTTATGCCAACTATTTGGGAGTGGCAGCTGTTAGTGCAGCCAGACTTGGAAAAACAGCAAAAGCCAAAAGATTGTTTTTTAAAGCCTGGTTATTAAACCCTGGAAATGTCAAAATGTTAGGCCGTTACTTCATTTCTTTATCTCCTATGAAAAATAAATTATGGAGAAAAAATAGTGTTCAAGATTAAATCTTTATGACTGTTGTATGCGCAGTGTTTATTACAAAATACTAAGTTTTTTTGTTTTTATTCCGAATTTTTTCTTCCGGAGAAAATTAAGGGTTCTGGCTTATCATGATGTGGTAGATCCTGTCCGGTTTGAAGCACAACTTCGTTATTTAAAGAAAAAATATAATATTATTTCCATACATCAGGTAATCGACCATCTCACCACAAAAGTTCCTTTACCCAATTCTTCCTTATTACTCACTTTTGATGACGGAGATATTAGTGTGCTTGAAAATGGATTTCCCTTGTTAAAAAAACATGATTGTCCTGCCGTACTTTTTGTTATAACCGGCCTTATTAATACCAATGAGAATTTTTGGTGGAACCTGGTTATACATCAGAGATCTCAGGAAGGAAAGTCCCTTTCTGAAGTTAAAGATGAGCTTAATTACCTTAAAATAATAGAGAACAAGGATAGACTAAAAGCTCTAGAGGATTTTACAAGAGTTTCCCGTCTTCAGTTAACTACTTTTGATCTTCAAAATTTGAGAGATAATGGAATTTTTATTGGCAATCACTCCCATAGTCATCCTATGTTTGACAGGTGTACAGCTGATGAATTAAGACACGAATTGGAAAAGACAAAAAGTTTTTTTGAGGGGGAGGGATTTACAGGTTATGAAATTTTTGCATATCCCAATGGAAACTATGATAAGACTGCCGAAAAGATCCTGATTGAAAAAGGAATAAAACTCGCCTTTTTATTTGATCATAAACTGAATTCTAAAGATATGGATCCTCTTCGAATTTCGAGAATAAGAACAAATGCAGACATGGAGGTGGATGAATTAAAAGCGAAGGCCTCCGGGCTTCATTCTTTTCTATACAGAAAGAAAAAGGCTAATGACAAACATTGGTAACAAAACTTCAGAGGAAATAAAATAAAATTTCATGGAAAAAAAAGCAGAAGTAGAGTTCAGAGAAATTAATTACGAACGTGATAGGGAACAGGTTGTAAAATTGATTCAGGAGAATTTGCGTCCTGAATTTACTCTGGACACACTTAAATGGAAGCATGAACAAAACTACTTTGGCACCTCCGTTTCAACGGTCGCTGTTGATGGAGATAAAGTTGTTGCCGTAGTTTTCGCCACGCGATATGATTTTGTAAATTCAAAAGGAGAAAGAATAAAGGGGATGAGAACCTTTGATGGTTGTACAGATAACGCGTACAGAGGAAAAGGAATTTTTAAAAAGCTAATGCAGTTTTGCATTGGAAAATATGAAGGGGGCTATGACTTTTTTCTTGCCAATCCTAATGAAGCCAGTTTTAAGGAGCATCTGAAGATAGGATATGTTGAACCAAAAAATTCAAATTATTACTATTGGGGTATTCTTATGCCTTCAGGAGGGGACAAAAATGTTCTTTCTGATGTAAAGGAAAAAAACTCTGTCGATGAAGAAGTGCCACTCTCACAGGGTGAATATTACCATGTTGGCAATACCCTCTCTTTTGTAAAATGGAGATATCAGGATAAGAGATATAGAATAAAACAATATGACAAAAATGGCTCCTCTAATATAATTGTGTACCGACATGAAAAATTAAAAGGAGTAAATTCTCTAGTGTTGTGTGACTTCCTGGGAGATCCTTTTTTAATTCAGGAGGTAATGTCTTCGGTATGCAAGGCGGAAAAAAACTTTTTCGTCTACTTCCTGGAAAACCTTGTAACACAGAACCTGAAGTTTTTATTAAAACTGAAACACCGAAAAGCTCTTATCGTATTAAAAGAGAATAATTTTTCAGCACCCGATAATCTCGTGATTTCATTAGGGGACTTAGAAGGAATATTGTAAGATGAAAATTCTCCAGGTAATCCAGAGAGTTCAAAACCGTGGGGCAGAAACTTTTGCTTCTCAACTTTCTAATCATTTGATAGAATATGGGCATGAGGTAAGGATGTTGGCTCTTTTTCCCGGTGATGCAATTCTTTCTTTTAAAGGAGAAATTAAGGTTTTAGGTGCCTCTTCACGAATAAGGTTTATAGACATCCAGGCCTGGAAAGAAATAAGTGAAATCGTCAATTCCTTTAATCCGGATATTATTCAGGCTAACGCAGGAGATACCTTAAAATATCTCATTCTTTCTAAAAAGATCTTTGGTTGGAAAGGAATAATAGTTTCTAGAAATGCGAGCCAGATTGGGAAATATTTAAAAGGTATGTTTCAGAAGAAATTCAATGGATTTCTTTATAGAAACGTAGATGCTGTGGCTTCGGTTTCCCGGGCTTCCCAACAAGACATACTTTATAATTTTCCGTTTCTTGAAAGAACAGAGCTGGAAGTGATCCCTATTGGTCTCGAGAAAAAGGAGTTATCTGATGTTAGCTTAGAGTCCGGGAAAACAAAAAATATTATACATGTAGGAGGTTTCACTTTTGAAAAAAATCACCAGGGAGTTCTAAATATCTTCTGTAGGCTACTGGAAAAAAATTCTAATGTTCATCTTCATCTAATAGGAGATGGACCTTTAAAAAATACGATTATTCAAAAAGTGCATGAGAATGGCTTGACCTCTAAAATCACTTTTTATGGGTTTATTTCAAATCCTCTACCATTGATAAAGGCAGCTGATGTTCTCATTTTACCAAGTATAATAGAAGGACTTCCGGGTGTTATTTTAGAGGCAATGTTTATGGAAACCCCCGTAGTTGCTTATGATGTAGGAGGAATATCCGAAATTCTCAACGACGGGAACGGATATTTAATTGATCCAGGAAATGAAAAGGAATTCGTTAAGGCAGTTGATCAAAGCTTAAGATCACCTGATCACCTAATGATAAAAAATGCAAAAGAAATGGTCAATAGAGACTATATGAATAAAAAAATTGCCCGGGATTTTCTCAGTTTTTATGAAAAAATCTTGGGAGCAAAGAATTGTGACAAATGAAGAAAATAAAGGTTCTTAATATAATCAAATCTTTAGGAAGAGGCGGGGCAGAAATGTTGCTTCCGGAGACATTGAAGCTTCATGATCAAAATAAGTTAGAATTCCACTATATCTACTTTCTTCCCTGGAAAGACCAAATGGTGAGTGCAATATTAGAAAGTGGAGGTAGAGTCAGTTGTTTCGGGTCTAATAATAATATTAAGATCATTTCCAGGTATAATGCAGTAATTCATTACTGCAAGGAAAAGGAAATAGATGTAATTCATTGTCACCTTCCCTGGGCGGGATTTCTTGGCAGAGTGATTTTTCGCCTTACAAAGATCCCTGTGGTCTATTCCGAACATAATTTACAGGAAAGATATCATCCCATTACGAAAATTATAAACAAGCTCACCTTCAATTCTCAAAGTCTTGGTCTGGGTGTGTCCGGGGACGTGACAACCTCTATAAAAAACAATATTCGACCCAGTATTCCTGTTGAAACCCTTTTGAATGGTGTTAATACCTCTTCATTTCAAAGAGCGGAAGATTCAAATATCCGACGCGAACTTGGTATTCCTGATAATGCAACAGTCATTGGAAATGTTGCTGTCTTCAGATTTCAGAAACGACTGGTTGAATGGGTGAAGGTCTTTAAGGAAATTGAAAGTCAAAAGGAAAATGTTTATGGAATAATTGTAGGCGCGGGACCGTTAGAAGGAGAAATAAAAACAGAACTGAAGAAATTAGGTTTAAGTAAGAGAGTCTTCTTTCCGGGACTCAAAACCGATGTGAAACCATACTTTTCGGCCATGGATATCTTCATGATGAGTTCTTCTTTTGAGGGTCTCCCCATTGCTCTTTTGGAAGCTATGAGCATGGAATGTGCTGTAGTCTCTACAGATGCAGGAGGAATAAAGGAGGTGATAAGAAATGAAATAGATGGTTTGACCTGTAAAGTAGAAGAATGGGAAAAACTTTCAGACCTTTGTCAAACCTTAATAGATGATCCTGAAAAGCTGGGCAAATACCAAAAAGCCGCCAGGGAGAGGGTAGTCAACAATTTTAGCCTTAAGAGAATGGTTGACGAGTTGGAAGGTATATATAGGGATCTTGTGACAACATAATCAAGAAAAGAAGATTTTGGAAAACAAGAATTGAGGACCGGGGGACAAGAAGACTTGAAGAGGTGGGGACTGTGAAAATTGTAATCAGTGTTCAGGAAGTTGGAAGAGACTTATAAATTATGAATTATATTTTGGTGTAGCTTCACAAAATCCGTGAAATCCGCCAAAATCAGTAAAATCCGGATAAATAAATGAAGATAAGAGAAGCCACTCATCATGATATTCCTCAAATCCTGAAGGTTTTAAAAGCCAGCTTGGGTGAAATTTCTTCTAAAAAAACTGAAGAGGTTTGGCGTTATAAACATATTGATAATCCTTTTGGAGAATCATTGGTGCTGGTAGCTGAAGAGGAAGGAGAAATCGCAGGAGTAAGGGCTTTTATGCGATGGAAATGGCAAAAAGGAAATGAGATCTATTCCGCTTTCCGGGCGGTAGATACAGCTACCCATCCTAAACATCAAGGTAAAGGAATATTTAAGAAACTAACTTTAAAGGCTTTGGAGCTCGGGAAAGAACGGGGTGATCATTTCGTTTTTAATACCCCTAATTCACAAAGCCTACCGGGATATCTTAAAATGGGCTGGCAAAAGGTTGGAAAAATCCAGGTACAGCTTATTCCTACCGGTTTTATTCACTGGAAATTTAAACATGATTCTTTTGTATATTCCACTGAAGATCGTGCCGATGCTAAGGAGCTGAAGACCTTCATGGAAAAAATACAGAATAAATACATAGAAGACGGTCGGCTGTTTACTCCGAAGACCGCTGAGTTTTTATCCTGGAGATATGAAAATAATCCTATGCAGAGATACGAGGTGTACAAAGATTCTCAGGTATATATGGCGGGTTATAAAAAAAAACATAAGTATTTCTATGAATTAAGAATTGTGGAGTGCCTTTCAGCCTCTCCTACTGGTCTGAGGATGATGCAATTACAATTGAAGGCCTGGATAAAAAAATTCGGTGTTCAATTTGTGTCTTTTGGAAAAGAGAGGTGTGGGAACCGCAACTTAAAATTGTCAGGAAATTTTGGTCCTGTTTTGACCATTAGAGATATTGAATTGAGAGACAAACCTTTCAGTTATCTATTGGACCTTGATAAATGGAACTATTCGTTAGGTGATCTTGAATTGTTTTAACTATGATAGGGGCAATTCTTCTAATTATTTTTTTAGCCTTAGTTAACCAGGGTTTATTTAATTTCTTTGAAAAAAAACATCCTTTTTTTTCCCGGAAGTTAATGAATCGACTCTATTTGTATCATCTTCTTATTGGGGTAGTGTATTATACTTACGCCCAATTTAATCCTTCTGATTCTATAGCCTATTTTAACCGACCTCAAGCAGAGTCTCTTAGCTGGGGAGATTTTTTCGGTACCAGTACAACATTTATTGATTTTATTTCCTATCCTTTTATCAACGGACTTGGATTTACCTATGAAATGATGATGGCTCTTTATATGTGGATTGGATTCTTAGGATTTCTATTTGCCTATTTATTTTTTAGAGAGAATATTCCTGTCAAAATCAAGGTATTTAAAAAGATAGATTTTTTGATCTTGATCTTGTTTCTTCCAAACATGCATTACTGGACATCATCTTTGGGGAAAGGGGCACCTATTTTCCTTGGATTGATGATGTTCGCTTATGCTCTAAAAGACCCTAAAAATCGTTTCATTTTAATGGTTTTAAGCTCTTCACTTATATATTTTATTCGGCCTCACATGTTCCTTTTTGTTGCAGTAGGAACAGTTCTTGGTTATATGAGTGGTCAGGAAAAAGTTTCCCTGGGCAAAAAAATTCTGATTTATGTCGGTTTAGTTGGTGGATTAGTTGTAATTCAGGATCAAATATTAGCTGTGGCAGGATTAGAAGATTCTGAAAATCTGGCAGCAGATTTCCAGGATTTTTCAGAAAACCGGGCGGCAGAACTTGGCAAATCAGGATCTGGTGTGGATATGTCCTCATACAGCTTACCATTCAAGCTTTTTACCTTCTGGTTCCGTCCCTTATTTATTGATGCTCCAGGAATTATGGGATTAATAGTATCAATTGAAAATCTCATATATCTATTACTTTTTGGGAAAATTCTTCAGAAAAGCTTTTTGAAATTTATTAGAAGGGCACCTATTGCCGTAAAGATGAGTCTTGTTGTGTTCTTAAGTGCTTCTTTTGCCATGACTTTTGTAATGTCTAACTTGGGTATTATTATCAGGCAAAAATCAATGGTAATGTATTTTATTTTCTTTGTGATCTATTATTTTTTAGCCCAGAAGAAGTATAATAAAATATTAAAGCTTCGAAAATTAAGATCCAGGAGAATTAAGCAGATGGAAGTTGTTTAGGACTTGGGGACTAGGAGACTGTGAAACTGGGAGACGAGGAGACTTCAATATTGGGGGAAGAGGAGAAGAATGTCAGAATCCGACATTCAAATAAACGGTTTAACGAATTAACGAATCTCGAATTAACGAATCTCGAATTAACGATAACATGAATAATAACGGAGCTTTAGTAATATCTCTTGATTTTGAATTATTGTGGGGAATCTTTGATAAGGTTAAACCGGAAGAGAAAATGCGTTATTTTAAGAGTACCAGACTAGTCATTCCGCAGATTCTGGAGATCTTTAAAAATTATGAAATCTCCTGTACCTGGGCAGTAGTTGGTATGTTATTTAATAAGGACTGGGCTGAGTGGGAAAATAATAAACCTAAAATTCTACCTGACTATACTGACCGGAAACTATCAGCCTATGATTTCGGAGAGAGCTTCAGGAAATCAGACAATTCAGAGATGATGTGTTTTGCACCTGAACTGATAAGGAAAATTGCAGCAACACCTTTTCAGGAGATTGGAACACACACCTACAGTCATTACTATTGCTTAGAAAAAGGTCAAACACTTGGAGCTTTTAGAGATGACCTGGAAACATCTGTTTCCCTGGCTAAACATTTTAATATTGATTTGAAGTCACTCGTCTTTCCCCGAAATCAGTTCAATGAAGAATATTTACAGGTCTGCCGGGAGTTAGGAATCCTTAACGTACGGTCCAATCCGAAGAACTGGTACTGGAAAGATACTACCAATAACTCGCTAAAAAATAAAATATTCAGGACTGGTGACGCTTATATCGGACCCAAGAATAAAGCATATAAACATTCAGATTTAGTTAAAGACAAAAATGAACTAATGGCACAGAAAGCCAGTAGGTTGTTCCGGCCTTATTCCCCACATAGAGTATTGAATAATTTAAAGGTGATTAGAATAAAAGATGAGATGTCAGAAGCTGCGAAGAACAACAAAATTTACCATTTATGGTGGCATCCACATAATTTCGGTAATTTTCCTGAGGAAAGTTTGAGTGATTTAATAGAAATTATGGAGCATTTTAAATTCTGTCAGAAAAAATATGACTTTAGATCCGAACATATGATGAACGTATATTCCTCTTATACATGATCAAACCTCCAGCATCAACATATATAATTGGGGAAATCGGTCAGAATCATAATGGCTCTGTGGAGATTGCTAAACAGATCATTGATTTGGCTGCAAGTCCCGTGCGAGAACAATTATTTGAGTTGTCACTAAAAGGTATGGACGCCGTAAAACTGACAAAAAGGGATCTAAAGCATGAACTTTCTGCGGCCGAAATGCGGCGTTCGTATAATTCTGAAAATTCCTTCGGCAAAACTTACGGAGAACATCGCAAAGCTCTTGAATTAGATGAAGAGCAGCATTTCGAGCTATATAAATATGCCAAAGAAAAAGAACTTGATTTTGTTGAAACCCTTTGCGCTCCCTCCTGTCTCTCGCTGCTAAAATATTTCGAACCGGACCGGCTAAAGGTGGCTTCCAGAGACTTGACGAATTTACCCTTGTTAGAAGCGATGGCAGAGACTAAAATCCCAATGATCATCTCAACGGGTATGTCGGGAAAAAAGGAACTGGAAAGAGCACTGGAGGTAATATCCGGGAAGCATTCCAAAATTTCTATTCTTCACTGCGTCTCTGAATATCCTACACATCCCCGGCATGTAAATCTAAACACACTTGATTATTTGCTAAAAAACTATAAAGAATATATTATTGGTTACTCTGATCACACAATAGGGATCTCTGTTCCGGTTGCCGCAGTGGCTAAAGGAGCTCAGATCATAGAAAAACATATTACCATAGATAGATGCCTCAAAGGAACCGATCAGAAAGGTTCTTTGGGTAAAGATGGCGTGCGGAGAATGGTAAGGGATATTCGACTTATGGAGATGTCTTTAGGTACAGAAGATATCTTTGTTCAACCGGCAGTAAAGGATGTAAAGCAGAAATTGGAGCGCTCTCTGGCCAGTAAAAAACATCTTGCCTCCGGTCACAAAATCTCTGAATCTGATCTTCATTTGCTTTCTCCTGGTATAGGATTTCGTTGGACGGAAAGAGAAAAAATAGTGGGAAAGATTTTAAAGAAGGATATCGGGAAGGATGAAATTATTACTGAGGATTACTTAATTTAGTTCTCGGTTGTCGGTTGTCGGTTGTCGGTTGTCGGTTGTCGGTTGTCAGTTGTCAGTTGTCGGTTGTCAGTTGTCGGTTGTCGGTTGTCAGTTGTCGGTTGTTGCTCCCCGAATTAACGAATCAGCGAATCTTTACCCGCCGAAGCTTTACTCGTCGACCGAAGCCAGCAGCGAAGGTAGAGCGAAGGAGGACCAAATTAACCAATCCCCAATTAACCATTTAACCAATTAACCAACAATGAAATACAAACTTATAGTTTCCGACATTGACGGCGTCTGGACAGATGGTTCCTTCTACTATTCTGCTGAAGGGGATGTGATGAGAAGATTCACCACCAAAGACAGCTATGGCGTAAGTTTAGCTAGGTTGGCGGGAATTCCACTTATGATCCTGTCTTCTGAAGAAAATGAGATGGTGAGAAAGAGGTTGAATAAATTAGGAGTGGAGCATGTTAGCCTCGGAGTGCGGAATAAATTAGAAGCTATTAGGTCTATGTGCAAAGAATGGAAAATTTCCTTGTCAGAAGTAGTCTTTCTGGGAGATGACATGAATGATTTCCACTTGTTAGGAAAAGTCGGTTTGTTTGCCTGTCCGGCTGATGCCTATCCGAGAATAAAGGAAAATGCAGGATTAGTGCTGGAAAAGAAAGGGGGAGAGGGAGCTTTTCGGGAATTTGTTGAAAAGCTTCTTGATCAGGAGAATAAGCTGCAGGAAACCTATGAGAAATATGTCAGGGAATGTCTGGAAAAACAGGAATAATTATCCAGGCCCGGATGTCCAGTTCCCGGTTACCGGGTAAATCCCTCATGAAGATCGGGGGACATCCTCTTATTTGGTATGTGGTAAGGAGAGCCGAATTATTAGATTTACCGGTGGTCGTTTGCACCAGCACAGATCCTACAGATGATCCACTTTGTAATTTTTTAGAGCAGGAAGAGATAGATTTCTTCAGGGGAGATCTTCATAATGTTCTGGAAAGATATATAAATACTGCTGAGAAATTTGGGTTTGAAAATATTATTCGTGTAACGGGAGATAATCCTCTGTTTGATTATGAATTTTTACAGGGAAATCTGGATCTTTTTGATCGCTACTCCTATGTGGATGGAATTTATGAGAATGGACTAATAAAGGGCGCTGGTTTCGAATTTGTAAAACTGGAGGAGTTGAAAAAAATCCAGTGCCCTGATAAAGAACAGGCAGAACATGTTACTCTTTCCTTACGGCAATCTCACCATGAAAATTCCTTATTCACCCGGCTACAACCCCGGCTGCATGATAAATTCAGAGACAAAATAGTTCTGACCTGTGATTATCCTCAAGATCTTATGCTGCTGAAGGAGATATTTTCTTTTTTCCATTACCGGACGAACATTCGAATGCAGGAAGTAATCAGGTTTTTTTGTAAAGACCCTGAATCTTTTAAAAAAAATACAGAATTTCTGCAATAGCGGATGTCCTGCAATATAATTGAAATAATCCATATATTTATTAGACCCGCTAAATCATAAGTCTGAATTTTCTATATCATGGTTAATTAAGAATTCTCTTGACCGCTTTTAAATATTTAACTAAGGTGGATATTGCTATATTTGTTCCTGAGCAAAAAATAGAACTAATTTGCATTTAAAAACCCCTTTTAGATTTTTTAATTACTTCTATAAATATCTGGGATATAGGATACCGGTTTTTTTTAGTTTGAGTTTTTTAGTAGGTCTTTTAGACGGAATAGGTCTTGCTCTTTTTATCCCATTGTTAAAGTTGGTTTCTGAAGAAAATAACACCGCATCTAAAGGGGGATTTATTACAGATGTCGTAGTAGATTTTTTAAATGTTAATCCCACCCTGCTAAATATTCTGATTCTAATCTTATTTTTTTTCAGCTTAAAAGGCCTGGTCAAATTTTTTGAAGGCTACTTAAGGGTGGTGTATCAGCAATATTTCATGCGCCAGATAAGAATGTCTAATATTGATCTTTTAAACGAACTGGATTTTAAGGAATTTGCTAAAACAGATGCGGGGAAGATCCAAAATACCTTTTCTGGGGAGGTCAATAGAGTAAATACTGCTTTTAGATTTTATTTTAAATCCTTTCAATATGGAACTTTGGTACTGGTCTATGTGATCATTGCATTTTTGGCCGATCCGGTTTTTTCTCTTATTGTGATTCTCGGGGGATTATCTACAATTCTTCTGTTCAAAAGTCTTTATATAAGAACTAAATATTTTTCGAAAAAATTCACCGGGCGTTCCCATCTTTATGAGGGCTTGCTTATGCAAAAGATATATTTTTTTAAATATCTCAAAACGACAGGTCTGAATATCTTTTTTGGTAAAAAACTAAAAAAGAATATCATGGAGATGGAAAAAGATCAACTGCGGATAGGTATTGTAGATTCTCTTTTAAATGCCTTGAGAGAACCTCTGGTTATTGTGGTTGTTTTATTCGCGATTTACCTGCAGGTGAACTTTTTTGGACAAGATCTTACTCTAATTCTGTTGAGTCTGGTTTTATTGTATAGAGCTCTAAGCTTCTTTATGGGAATGCAGGAACAATGGAATATGTTTTTGGGTTATTCCGGTTCGCTTTACAATATGGAGGAGTTTACCGAAGAATTGCAGAGGGCAAAGGAGCAGTTTGAAGGAAAACCGTTTTTGGGTTTTAAGAACGCTCTGGAATTGAAGAGAGTAAATTTCAGTTATGGAAAGACAGAGGTCCTGAGAAATATAAATTTGAAAATTCAGAGGAATGAAACCGTAGCTTTTATTGGAGAGAGTGGGTCCGGTAAAACTACCTTAATGAATATTATTTCAGGATTATTAATTCCTTCCGGAGGAATTTATACAATTGACGGTACTGCCATTACAACATTAGATTTATATTCTTTCAGAAAAAAAATCGGATATATTCCGCAGGATCCTCCTGTCTTCAGTGACAGCATTTTCAATAACGTTACCTTCTGGAAAGACAAAACTGAAGAAAATATCGAAAGATTTCAAACAGCACTCAAACAGGCAGCCTTAAAAGAATTTGTTGATGGTTTGCCTGAAAAGGAGGAGACTTATCTGGGTAATACCGGTATCTCACTGAGTGGGGGCCAAAAACAAAGGATAAGTATTGCGAGGGAACTATTTAAGGAAATAGATATATTATTAATGGATGAGGCAACTTCAGCATTGGACAGTGAAACGGAAAATATTATAAAAGAGAATATAAAAATCTTAAAAGGTACTGTAACTATTATTTTAATTGCCCATAGGTTGTCTACCGTGAAATATGCCGATAGGATTTACATGCTTAAGGAAGGAGAAGTTATATCTTCCGGCACCTATAATGAGTTACTTCAGAATTCAGAGTCTTTTCGTCGATTAGTAGCACTTCAAAAAGTTTAAAATGAACATCTTGATTGCGGGAATTTTTGGTTATAACAGTTATTCGAGGGGCATTATGCCTGATGTCCTGCAAACCTTAATTAATAAGTATCCGGAGGCTAATATATCTTTTCTAAGTTGTTCGAATAGTTTCGATGTCTGTTATTTTAATCCACAAAAACAGCCCGATATTTGTTTCCGTTGTAAGGCGGGAAATGCTAATACTCTGGAACTTGTCTCGGGTAATTTTACCCATCTCAAAATCGACGACCTGATCACGATTAAAGATCGGGCAACTGCCAAAGGTTTCTTTCAGAATAAGCCGCGAATAGACTTTGACCAGGTTTATGAGAATTTTGAAGTGGGTGAAGCCACACTCTCTACATATATTTCGGTAACACGCGACCGTGACCTGAAGGATGTTCGTCAACCATTCGTGAAGGAATTAGCAGTCAATGCTCTAACTCTTTACCTGGGGCTTCAGCACTGGTTAATTGAAAAAAAAATTGATGTAGTTTACAATTTTAATGGAAGACAAGATTATGTAAGGGCTGTGATGAGAGCGGCTATTTCCAAAAATATAGATTGTTATAATGTGGAAAAAACCCGATTAAAAGGGCACATTGACTTTTATAAAAACTCCTTTCCTCATGATCCTCAGTCTAAATTTGAATTGGTGGAGACATACTGGAGAGAATCTCCTCTTCCACTAAAAGAAAAAGAACGTATAGGAACAGAGTTTTATCTAAGACAAAGGGCAGGAGAAAGTGTGGTATTTCCTTCTTATACCAGTAAGATGAAAGAGGGAAGCATTCCGGAAGAAGCTTTAAATGGTAATAAAAACATCGTTCTCTTTAATAGTTCAGACGATGAAATTGCCGCATTTGGAGACCTATTTCAAAATCCTCATTTTAAGGATCAGAATGAAGGAATTAAATTTCTTACTAATTTTGTAGGTCAAAATCTTGCTGATCATAATCTTATAATTAGAATGCATCCTAATCTCACAGGTGTGCGGCAGGATTATGTGCAGGAAATAATTGATCTTCACCAGGTCTTTCCCAATATTTATGTAATAGCTCCCGAAAGTGCTATAGATTCTTACGCTCTTATGGAGTCTGCGGAGAAGGTGGTAAGCTTTGGCTCTACTACCGGTCTGGAGGCAACCTTTATGAGGAAACCTGTATTATTGTTAGGGATAGGTTTTTTTTATCCTGCCAATTATGCCTTTAAACCAAAAAATCGATCAGAGATTGAACATTTACTTCGAGCTCCTCTCCAACCGGCATCTCTTGAGGATACTCTTAAAGTAGGTTTTTTTATTGAGCAGGGAGGAATAAAAACACTGTTCTATTCCGAAGAGAAAATGGGCGAAGGGATCTATTTCAAGAACAGAAGAGTTCATTTTTATTCCTTTAGTCAAAGATCAAAGGCAGCGTTTATTAAAGTTGCTCATCAGTTATTTAATCTCAGATTAAAGTTAAAAAGTTAATTGTATGAAGTCAGGTTTCCGGTTTGCCGCCTTTGTTATGACCTACGAGAGACCGGATATATTAATCAATACCTTGAGACAGCTTCAAGGTCAAAGTTTGCCGCCGGAAATAATTATAGTAGTAGATAACAGCGATTCAAATGAAACTTCACAACTTCTGGATACACTAAATTTTGAAAAAGTAAATTATCTCCGGGTTGGATATAATTCAGGTCCGGCGGGAGCAGCAAAAATAGGACTTGAAAAATTAACTGCCATGGGCTATCAGTGGATCTATTGGGGAGATGATGATGATCCTCCCGCAAGCGAACAGGATTTTGAAATACTTTTCGGAGGAATAGAAATCTTGCAAAGAAAAGGAGTTAAACTTGGAATATTCGGAGGAAAAGGAGGAAGGTTGAATAGGTTGACCGGAAGAATAAGCTCTCTATCCAACAAAGAATTAAAGGAAGCTCCTTATCTGGATGTAGATTTAGTACCCGGAGGTCAGAATATGTTAGTGAATGCTGAGGTGGTTAAAGCCGGAATTTTGCCGGATGAAAGGTTATTCTTTGGTTTTGAAGAACTGGATTTCTGTCTTAAGGTCAAATCTGCCGGTTTCAAAATTTACATTGACGCTGATAATTGGTTCAGAACACGGGTAAGATCAGGTAATGTAGCAAAAAATTATCGATGGCGGGATCATTCTTTCGGGAACAGAGAATATTTACAGCGTGAGTTTTACAGCACCAGGAATCTACTTCAAATTTATTACCGGCATAAGTTTTTCTTTGCCTTCTTCTATTTCTTGTTAAAAAGCATTGCTAAAATGGTACTCGGTTATCGGTTTGGGAGAAATTATGGAAAGAAAATGTTCCTTTCTCAATGGAAAGCATTGAAGGCATTTGTGCAGCAGGATTTCAGCAGAAGACTAAAACCCAATTAATGCGGAATGCTTATATTGCGTAACAATCACTAGAAAAATATGTCTCGCATTACAAAGAAAGGCCTTTCTCTGCTCGACTGCACCTTAAGAGATGGGGGGTACTATTCCGATTGGGATTTTAGTGAGGATCTTGTTGAGGAATATATTGCGAGCATGAACGCTCTTCCTGTTGATTTTATTGAGATTGGTTACCGTTCACCGGTTAAATCCGGCTATTACGGAGCTTTTTATTACCTCCCGGAGGTGGTCCTTAGCAGGATCAGGAAAAATACTACAAAAAAACTAGCAGTCATTCTTGATGAAAAGGAAATCAAACAGGAAGATCTCCGATCACTACTTCTTCCCTGTCGGGGAATTGTTGAAGTAGTTCGATTGGCTGTTGCACCTCAAAACTTAATGAGAGCCTTAGCCCTGACTAAGGGTATCAGGAATATGGGATTTAAAATATCCTTTAATCTTATGTATGCCAGTACCTGGGAAGAAAAATTCCTTTCTGAATTGGATTTGGAGAAGCTTGAAAGATCCATTGATTATCTTTACGTTGTTGATTCCTATGGCGGAATGTATCCCGAACAGGTGAAGGAAATAATTTTAAAGTTGAAGAAAAATCCGGGTCTCAAAATTGGCTTTCATGGACATAACAATCTTGAGATGGCCCTCGCCAACTCTCTTGCAGCTATAGAGGCAGGTGCTGATATGATTGATGCTACAATTGGTGGTATGGGACGCGGCGCTGGTAATTTGAAAACTGAGCTCTTGCTCACTGTCTTGCATCAACAAAAAGACTTAGCTGTTGACTTTGATGTTCTGAATAACATCTGTAGCCGGTTTACACAGCTTAAGAGAAAATATAATTGGGGAAGTCACTTGGCCTATATGGTTTCCGGCGCTTTTTCCTTGCCCCAAAGGACAGTATTCTCCCAATTGAAAAAAAGGTATTTTTCATTAAATGCTATTGTTTCAAAAGTTAATACTTCTCCTGACAAAAACTCCTGGAGCCTCCGGAAAATTCCTTTTTTCAAATGCGGGCTAAAAACCGCAAAAGTAATGTTAGTAGGAGGAGGTCCGGGCGTACGGAAATATTCGGAAGCTTTAAATTTTTATCTTGAAGAGAATTCTGATGTAGTGATCATTCATTCAAGCTCTAAAAACATGAAAGTGTTCCAGGGATTACAAAACCGGCAGATCCATTGTATGCCAGGTTTGGAAGGAAAAAGGTTCGAGAGAATCTGGAAAAATTTTGATCAGGGCAAACACGAATTAATTTTTCCTCCGGAAAGCTATGCTTTGAGCGAGTACATTCCAGAAGGGCATGAGCAGAATAGTAACCGTCTTAACAAATTATCTTTTCCTGCTAATGGTGAAATATCAGCCACAGCCATGGCTCTTGAAGTAGCTCTGCAGCTTTCAGCTAAAGAGATCCTGCTGGTGGGCTACGACGGGTATGATGAATTAGTAAGTATGGAAGAGATGGAACTATATGAAGAAAATGATGATCTCTTTCAGCATGCTAATGATAAAGGTTTGGATATTCGATCTCTCACCCCCACTAAATATAATGTCCCGGTAACATCAATTTTTTCACTCATTTAATGTCTGTATCTGTTTTTTTGCCTGTAAGGAAAGGAAGTGAGCGTGTAGTTGAAAAGAACACCCGTGTTTTTAGCGGTATTCAGGGTGGGCTGTTGCAATTAAAACTTGAACAGTTACAAAAGATTAAGGAAGTAGATGAGGTAGTAATCTCCACGAATGATGCTAAATGTTATGACATTGCAACGTTCTGGCAAAAATCTTTTAATAAAATAAAAATTGTTGAACGTCCGGCCGGGTTGGGCGATTCAAACACAATCCTTTCAAATCTTATTGTTCATGCAGGGGAGGTTTGTTCTTCACAACATATACTGTGGACTCATGTCACATCACCATTTTTTGGACCGGAGCTTTATTCGGAAGCTATTAAAAAATATATTGTCGCATTGGAAAATGACTCTGATTCTCTTGTAACAGGCAGAAAGTACAGGGATTATCTCTTGGATGTGAAATCCGTAAAATTGATAAATAATCATTCGGTATTTACATGGCCCAGAACGCAGGATCTGAACGATTGTTTCGAAATCAATAATGCTGTTTTTTTGGCTGCCCGCGAGTTCTTTAGAAAAGGGGTTAGAATAGGCAAGAAACCTTTCTTAATGGTTACCGGAAAAATTAATTCCTTAGACATAGATGATGAAGAGGATTTTAAAATAGCTGAAGCGGTGTATGAAAGATTTATTAAGTAAAAAAAATATTCTGTGGGATTTTGACGGAGTCATATTAGACTCTATGAATATTCGGACAGAAGGCTTTAAGCAGGTGCTGATAAATTATCCTGATGACCAAGTTGAATCCTTACTGGTATATCATAGAAGGAACGGAGGCTTATCCCGGTATGTGAAGTTCAGATATTTTTTTGAACATATACGGCAAGAAACAGCTGAAAAGGCGAAACTGCAGAAACTAGCAGAAAATTATTCCAAGATTATGAGGAGCTTTTTAACTTCTCCTGAAAGATTAGTTCCGGAAGTGATAGATTTTATTAGAAAATATTTTCAACAACACCGAATGTACATTGTTTCCGGTTCAGATGGTAATGAACTAAGATTTTTATGTAAGGAACTTGGAATAGAACAATATTTTGTAAGTGTAGAAGGTTCTCCAACCCCTAAGATTCAACTTGTACGTAATATTCTTGAGAAGAATTTATATAAAAAAGAGGAGACCTGTCTGGTAGGAGATTCTGTTAATGATCTTGAGGCAGCGGAAAAAAACGGAATTAAATTCTTTGGTTATAACAATGAAGACCTAAAGGAGAAAGCGGACTATTATCTAAATTCCTTCCGATGAAGCTTATCAGAAATATTTATGCCGGCACGTTAATGCTTTCATCGGTTAAGATTTTTGATCCCCAAAAGGATTACAGGAACAAAAGAGTAGCTATCATAGGGGCCGCTGACTCGGCTTTTGATGAAAAGAACGGTAAATATATAGATGAACATGATGTGGTTGTCAGGATTAACAAGGCTCCGCATGTATGGACTCCTGAAAAGGCTGAATACATTGGTTCTAAATTCACCTATTTATACCACAGTTTTTATGAGAACGACTACAGCGGTGGTGGCCCTATTGATTGGGGATATTATGATAAACTCGGTATAGAAAAAATAATTAATCCTGTTTTTTCATCCAAAGGCCTAAGGACCCATTTTAGCTATTATAAAAGACATCGTTCATCGCGAAGCACCTACATACTCTCACGAGCTGATTATATTTGTATCAGTAAATCTTTAGGAAGCAGCATTCCAACTGTAGGTTTTTCTGCCCTAATGTCTGTTTTACAGGCTGATTTTAAGGAAGTCTATATTACCGGGTTTACCTTTTTTCAAACTCCCTACGCTACCGGTTATCGTGATCATTTATTAGATAAAGAGAAAAATAAGGCACATATTAAAGAACAGGGCTTACATGATCCTGATCTGGAGTTTAAATTATTCAAACAAAAACTTCAGCAGATATCATTTAAGAAAGTCATTTTTGATAAACAGCTTCAGTTTCTGCTGCAAAATGAGAAAATCTAAACTGATTTCTCTTATGTTGCTTCATTGGAAGGTGAATCACCTGAAAATTTGCCTTTAGAGACGTGAGTAATAATAAATGAAGGTTTGTTCTCCTAATTCTCCTTTAAAGATTGGGTATATTTGCCAAAAAACTTTATGCCTCCCAAACTTATCCGCATCACCACCATTCCGATTTCTTTGGAAAAACTTCTTGAAGGGCAGCTGACGTTCATGAATGAGTATTTTGAGGTGACGGCTATTTCTGCAGAAAAAGAACGCCTCGAGAAGTATGGTCGGGATAATGGCGTGGACACCTTTCACCTGCAAATGACCAGGGAGATCACTCCGGGAAAAGATCTGAAGGCCTTACTAAAACTCTACAGATATTTTAAAAAAAATAAACCTGAAATTGTTCATACCCACACTCCAAAAGCCGGAATCGTTGGAATGATGGCAGCTAAACTGGCAGGAGTGCCTGTTCGATTGCACACGGTGGCCGGTATGCCATTGATGGAAACTTTGGGAACTAAAAGAAAGATTCTTGAGCAGGTGGAGCGGCTGACCTACAGTCTTGCTACAAAGGTATATCCGAATTCCGAAGGTCTTAAAAAGATCATTCTAAACCATAATTTTATCAAACCCGAAAAATTGAAAGTATTAGGAGAGGGGAGTTCGAATGGGATAGATACTAAATATTTCAATCCGACAGATTTCACTGCAGAACAGAAGAAGGAAATCCGTCAGTCTTTAAAAATTCCTGCAGATGATCTCGTTTTCATATTTGTAGGCAGACTAGTCAAGGATAAAGGAATTAATGAACTGGTGCAGGCTTTTAAGCAATTAGCCTCAGAGAGTGAAAATATCGGTTTGCTCCTGGTTGGTCCCTTTGAACAGGAATTGGATCCCATTACAGGCGAGAATTTCAAGGAAATAAAGAAGCATCCAAAAATTATCACCACCGGTTACCAGGTAGATGTCCGGCCATATTTTGCAGTTGCAGATGCGCTGGTTTTTCCTAGCTACAGGGAAGGATTCCCTAATGTAGTTATGCAGGCCGGGGCAATGGGATTGCCTTCTATTGTTACCGATATAAATGGCTGTAATGAGATCATCCGGGACGAAGAAAACGGTTTAATAATTCCGGTAAAAGATCAGGGAGCTCTTCTGTTCGCCATTAAGAAACTGGCAATTGATAACGAACTACGCCAAAAGCTCGCCACAAATTCCCGTTCTGTTATAACTGCTAAATATGAAAGAAAAGTGTTCTGGAGTTTGCTTTTAGAGGAATATAGGTTACAGATGAGGGAAGTAGGCCTTGGGGACTAGGAGACAGGGAGACGAGGAGATTAGGAGAATTGAGACTGGGAGAAGAGGAGATTTTCGGTAAAAATTTTTTCACTTCCTTTAGGGATGGGGTAAAACAAAAAAACGAGACACTTAGTTCAGGAACTGCTGGCGCGGATTTGTAATCCGTGATGATACAGTTGTAAATTCCCAGCACCAAATTTTAATCACCAAATACTTAATTCCGGTTTAGACTGAGGGATAGGAGAAGAGGAGAACAGAGTATTGGGTGATTGGTAGCCCGGAGGATTGAGGGACTGCTTAATGAGGACATCTACTAAGTTCCATTTTTTTTGGCTCCCTTTAAGGGAAGAGTTAAAACGAAAAAAAATGGAATCCAGCAAAAAAACAAAGAACATAAGTATTGATTAACGCCTCCCAATTTACCAATCACGAATTAACCAATTACAACTTATCGATTCCCGTTTCCGATTTCCGATTTTTTCCCATCATAGCACGTGGCGAAAGAGGGCTGATTTCCCCAAATAACGTTTCCCGTTTTCCGATTCTCGAATTAACTAATTAATGATTCTCCAATTAACTAATAACGAAAGTCGAATTACCGAAATTAACATATCTTTGCGACGGATTTAAGCTATAAATCCTTTAGTTTGCCCCTGAAAAATCGGCTTTGTGTACAGAAGATATTTAAAACCTCTTATTGATTTTTTTATTGCACTGCTGGCTTGTTTTTTTCTTTTGCCGGTATTCCTGTTAATAGCTCTTTTATTATTTATTGCGAATAGGGATAATCCTTTTTTTTTTCAGCTGCGTCCGGGTAAAAATGGAAAGTTATTCAGGATCATTAAGTTTAAAACTATGAATGACAAAACGGATAGTAGCGGTAAATTGCTTCCAGATGCTGAACGCCTTACTCCCATAGGAAGAATCGTGAGAAAAACATCTCTGGATGAAATTCCTCAGTTGATCAACGTTCTTATCGGCGATATGAGCTTGATTGGTCCTCGTCCATTGTTACCAGAATATTTACCTTTATACAATAAAGAACAGCTTAGAAGACATGAAGCTAAACCTGGTATTACGGGATGGGCTCAGGTGAACGGAAGAAATTTTGTGAATTGGGATCAGAAATTCACCCTTGATGTTTGGTATGTTGATCATATAAGTTTTTCACTAGATTTCCGAATTTTATTAATGACGTTTTTAAAAGTAGTTAAGTCAGAAGGGATTAGTGCAAAGGGACATCCTACGATGCCGACTTTTACAGAATATTTGAAACAAAAAAAAACATATGAATAGAATTTTAGTTACAGGTGCCGGGGCCCTTTTAGGTCAGGGCATACTGAGATCTCTTAACCATTCAAAAAAGGAATATTTTGTTATATCTGCAGATCCCGATGTTCGTGCTACCGGTCATGCTTTGGCAGATAAATCATATATTATTCCTTCCGCTACAGAAAATAATTATCTTGGAAAGATTGAAGAGATCATTCAAAAAGAGGCAATAGAAATTATTTTAATAGGTACTGATGTGGAATTACCTCTTTTTGCAATAAAAAAAAACTATTTAGAAGATAAATATAAGATTAAAGTTGTGGTCTCAAATACAGAAGTGGTTGAAATTGCCAACAACAAGTGGTTGACCGCAGAATTTCTTCGGCACAAGGGATTTCCTTTTCCGATATCTGCTTTAACCACAGACAATTCTGGTATTAACAATTTACTTAAGAATGCCGATTTTCCATTTATTGCCAAACCAGTGGATGGGGCCAGATCAAAAGGAATAAAAATAATTAATTCACGGAAAGACTTAGAAGAGGTGACCCGGTATGAGAATAATCTGGTCGTTCAGGAAAAATTGGGAGAAGATGAAGGTGAATTTACAACCGGCTGTCTGGTTATTAACGGAAAATGTGTGGCTGTGGTTTCACTTGTGAGAGATTTGAGGGATGGAAATACGTGGAGAGCTTATAGAAAAGGTGATTCCCCTTATGATTTAGCCATTGCAAAGATAGCTGAAGAATTAGGAGTGGAGGGACCTGCAAATTTCCAATATAGAATAAAGAATGGCCAACCCGTAATCTTTGAAATTAATTGTCGATTTAGCGGAACGACTCCAATAAGACTAATGTTCGGATTTAATGAGGTTGAAGCTCTTGTGGAATATTATTTAAATGAAAAACCAATAAAAAAACCAAACTTACGACAAGGTACCGTACTTAGGACTTTTTCGGATATTTTCGTTTCTAATGAGAAGCTTGACGAATTTCGCCAAAAGGGTTCAATAGAACCATATTGTGCTGAATTTTTTCCTTTTAAATTGAAGGAATAAAAATGAAATATGCAATTTTTGGAAGCACTGGATTTATTGGTCAGCATCTTGTAAGTTATTTACGAGATCGTGGGGAAGACGTACTGGAAATTTCCAGATCGGGAAAAAGTGACTCCATACCTGTCGATATTACTAATAAAGAGGAATTTACTAAGATTAAATTTTCCCCTGATATCATAATTAACTGTGCATCAAGAACTCCGGTAAAAGGAAAAACATCCCAGGATCCTGATTTTCTTAAAGAAATTTTTCTGACCAACATTATAGGAGCCATTAATATTGCAAACTGGGCAATAAATGTAAAAGCAAAAAAATTAATCAATTGTTCTACTCTTGCGGTAGTTAACAAACCCTGGCCAGATCCTCTTTTGGAGAATCACGTAGATATTCCCAATGGTTATCACGTTGGCTACTCTATGTCAAAATTGAGCCAGGAACAAATATTAAATGAAGCTCTTAAAGATACTTCTGTTGAATTAATTCACGCCAGATTATCAGCGATATATGGTTTAGGTATGGTAGAGGAGGGGTTGATATATTCTCTCCTGGGCAATCTTATACAAGATAAAGATGTGGTTCTTTTTGATGCACATAAAAACACCTTGGATTTGCTACATGTTCGGGATGTGAGCGAAATTTTATTCCACCTCAGTCAGTCAAAAGATAGACATAATGTGGTGAACGTGGCGAGGGGAAAACAGATTTCTGTCTTTATCCTTGCAGAAGTTCTTAAGAAATTGTCGAAATCTTCATCTAGATTAGTTGACAAAGAAACCTCGAATTTGCCTTCTAAATCCAACGTCAGTACACTGCTTTTAAAGGAAGTTTTGAGAAATAAAAAGAGGGATTTTATTTCCATCCAGGATGGGTTAGAAGAAATTGTACAACATTTTCTAGATAAAAAAGAACTCGATTTTAATTAGAATTATGAGGTATTTGATCTTTGGTGATGTCCATGGCAATCTACCAGCCTTGGAAAAATTATTAAAAAAAGAGGAAGGAAATTTTGATCAATTAATTTCTCACGGGGACGTAGTTAATTATGGGCCTTGGAGTAATGAGTGTGTTGAATTATTAAATGATATACCTAATACCATTAGGCTTAAAGGTAATCATGAGGATGCTTTTTTATCAGGAAATTATCCGGGAAGTAATGAAGTGGTCAAAGCTTTTTTCGAACATTGTTATAGAAAATTTAAAAAAACAAATTTTATTGCAGAATATCAGCAGATGTACGATATAAAAAAATTTAGAGTACAGCATACTATAAGTAATGAATATATTTTTCCAGATACGGATATTTCGAAAATGAATATTAAGAGAAATTATGTCATTGGTCATTCTCATTATCAATTTGACCGGATTTTTGAAAATAATAGATTGATCAATACTGGCAGCATAGGCCAAAACAGGAAGTTTATTAATCTTGCTGAGTACATTATTGTAGATGAAGAAAAGGATATTTTAATTTTGAAAAACTTCATTTATGATGTCAGCCTGGTGATTAACGAGATGATTGCTGAAAATTTTCCAAAAATCTGTATTGACTACTATAAAACTAAACCTCAGTTATGAGCTTGTCAAAAATATGGCTTTCCTCTCCACATATGGGAGGAAATGAACAAAAGTATATTGCTCAGGCCTTTGAGCAGAATTGGATTGCACCCTTAGGTCCAAATGTCACCGGCTTTGAAGATGACCTTAAAAAATATTTAGGAGAGGATGTTGAAGTGGCTGCATTAAGTTCAGGAACCGCTGCATTACATCTGGCTTTGATTCTTTGCGGAGTGCAGAGAGGGGATGAGGTACTGTGCCAAAGCCTTACGTTCGCGGCTTCGGCAAATCCTATAGCATATTTGGGAGCGACCCCGGTTTTCATCGATAGTGAGGAGGACACCTTTAATATTTCTCCTGACTTCCTTGAAGATGCTATAAAAGACAGGATCCAAAAAGGCCAAAAACCTAAGGCACTTATTGCCGTTCATCTTTACGGAATGCCTTATAAAGTAGAGGATATTCATGCAATAGCAAGAAAATATGACATTCCTGTAATTGAAGATAGTGCTGAAGCCCTGGGAAGTACTTATAATGGGCAGAAATGTGGAACCTTCGGCGAATTTGCGGTTTTATCTTTTAATGGGAACAAGATCATTACCACTTCAGGAGGCGGGGCATTGGTGAGTAAGGATCCTAAGATGAAAGAAAAAGCGATATTCTTAGCTACTCAGGCGAGAGATGCGGCTCCCCACTATCAGCATAGTCAGATTGGATATAACTATCGACTGAGTAATATTTCAGCAGGAATCGGAAGAGGTCAAATGGAAGTGCTGGATGCTCATATCTTAAAGAGAAGAGAGATGAACCTCTTTTATAAAGAGATATTTGCTTCCTTAGACGGGGTGAAAGTATTAAATGAACCCGAAAAATCTTACTTTTGTAATCATTGGTTGACTGTTATTAAGTTAGATAAGGAAAAAATTCCTTTCAGTACAGAAGAACTTCGGTTACATTTGGAGAATTGGAATATTGAAAGCAGACCACTGTGGAAACCAATGCACATGCAACCAGTTTTTAAGGAAGCTCCTTTTTATGGAAATGGAGTTGCAGAAGAAGCATTTTTGACTGGTCTCTGTTTACCTTCTGGCTCTAACCTAACAAATGAAGAAAAAGAAAGAATAAAAGAAGCAGTAGATAATTTTCTTCAAGAGAAATAACTGACCCTAAATTTTAATATGGGTAAAAAGCTCAATTACGCATTACGCCAGATACTTTCATCAGAAAACAGTCTGGATATTAGAAATATTAAGTATTTGCCAAGATGGGCAATCCTTGGTATAGATACAGCCATTGTCATAATTGCTGACTTGTTGACAGTGGTAGCTCTAAGAGATCTTACTTCTCATTTTTATGACTTTCTTTCTCTTTATGAAAGGATGTTCCTGGTGATCGGAGTTAATATTTTTTTCTTTTTTATTTTCAGAACCTACGCAGGTCTAATACGACATTCTTCTTATGTCGATGCCCTTAAGATTATGTTGGCTTGCTTCAGTACTTTTTTGACCTTACTTTTTATCAATTATGCGAGTTATGTCTTGATTGGTGAAAAAATTTATCTTGTCGCCGGTTTAATTTTCTATTTCCTGGTTTCCTTTTCACTTCTTTTTCTCTTTAGACTTTCCGTTAAACAATTGTATGAGTATTTTAAAACCACTCAGAAAAATCAGAATTTGCAAAAGGCTGTGGTCTTTGGTGCCGATGAAAATGCGATCTCCATTGCAGGAGCATTAGAAATAGAACATCCTAAGAGATTTGATATTCGTGGTTTTATTACTAATGATAATACGCGTAGAAATATCAGGATCCTGGGGAAACCTGTGATCTATAATGGATTAAAAGTGAGTGCAGAGGCTAAGGCTCTTGGAGCCACTGCATTGATTCTTTCTGAAAATACACTGACTGCTGAAGAAAAATTTTCTTTAGTGGAGGAATGCCTTGAAAATGATATCAAAGTTTTTAACGCGCCCATTGTCTCAAATTATGAAGACGAACAATCGGTATCAAACAAAGTAAAATCCCTGCAAATAGAAGACCTGCTGGATAGAGAACCAATCCTTCTAAATAAAGAAAATAAGAGACAGCAATTAACAGGAAAGACAATTCTAGTAACTGGAGGGGCAGGTTCAATAGGAAGTGAGATTGTAAGACAGGTAGCAGAATATAACCCAAAATTGCTTATAATTTTGGATCAGGCAGAAACTCCTATGCATAATCTCCAGTTAGAGATTCAGGCAAAATTTCCAGATCTTAATTTCAGTAGTATCATTTGTGATGTGGGCAACAGAAAACGGTTGGAATTGTTGTTCAAGAAAAGACCGGTTGATGTTATTTATCATGCTGCTGCTTATAAACATGTGCCTCTTATGGAAGCCAATCCTCATGAAGCGGTTTTTGTTAATATCATGGGAACTAAAAACCTGGCCGATCTTGCAGTTCAGTATGAGGTAGGGCACTTTGTTATGGTTTCCACAGATAAAGCAGTGAATCCAACTAATGTAATGGGGGCTTCAAAGAGGGCTGCAGAAATGTATGTTCAGGCTCTTTATCATGCTGCTTGTGCACAGGGAAAAGGGAAAACAAAGTTCATTACCACACGTTTTGGAAATGTACTGGGATCTAATGGATCTGTAGTGCCATTATTCCGAAAACAAATAGAAAAAGGAGGTCCTGTTACCATCACACATCCAGATATCATACGGTACTTTATGACAATTCCTGAGGCATGTCAATTAGTGCTTGAGGCTGGAGCTATGGGAAAAGGAGGTGAAATCTACATTTTTGACATGGGAGAACCGGTCAAAATCATGGATCTGGCGATTAAGATGATCAAGCTAGCTGGTTATATTCCAAATAAACAGATTGGTATCAGGATCACTGGCTTACGACCTGGAGAAAAATTATACGAAGAGCTATTGAGTGAGAAAAGTAAAACCTTACCCACTCATCATAAAAAAATTATGATTGCAATAGATCAGGTTGGCAATTATCCCGAAATCAGTGATTCCGTTGATCAAATCGTCAAAGCAGCAAACAAATTAAAGAGCCATAAGGTTGTGGCTAAGCTTAAAGCATTAGTGCCTGAATTTAAAAGCAATAATTCTACTTTTGAAAAGTTAGATAAAGAACCTATTTTACACCCAAACCAGAAGAAAACAATTTAGATGGTCCAATTTAATCCCCTGAAAAACAAACTTAGGAGCTTTGTATCCCTAAAATTGTTTTTATTAATCTTAATGATTTTTTCAATTTCTTCCTGTTCTACAAAAAAAGAGATCGTTTATTTTCAGGACTTTGAGAGACTGCCAAATATGGCTGCACCTGAAGATTTTGTAGCCAAAATCGAGATCAATGATGTGCTTCGGGTGGATGTTTCTTCAATGGATCAGGAACTGTCGGCACCTTTTCAGTTAAACCTGAACCAGAGTTCAGGAGGTGGAGGAGGTAACCAGAATTCGTCAATGACAGGTTATCTCGTGAACTCAGAAGGCTATATAAATTTTCCCGTTCTTGGTGAGATCTATGTAGAAGGAAAAAGTAGAGAAGAACTGGAGGAAGAACTCACCACTGTGCTCCGTGAAAAGTATCTGAAGGATGCAGTAGTAAGAGTTCGAATAGTCAATTTTAAGGTGACAGTAATGGGGGAGACCGGTAGCAGCGTCATTGATGTGATGGATGAAAGGATCTCTGTGCCACAGGCAATTGCTATGTCAGGAGACATAACTTATGACGGTAAAAGAAATAATATTTTAGTGATTAGACAGGTGGATGATGAAATGAAGTATGAGACACTTGATCTCACCAGCGTAGATATTTTTCAAAATCCTTTTTATTGGTTAAAACAAAATGATATAGTTTATGTAGAGCCCACTTATAGAAAGGTGAAATCGGCAGGATTTATTACCAGCTGGCAGGGGCTAGTCTCAATTGTAACTACAGCGTTTAGCTTGTTAGTATTATTTAGCAGATAATTATGGAAGAACTCGAAGAGTTTTCAGAGAAGCAGGAATCGAATTTTGACCTTAAAGCTGAGATCTTTAAATACCTGAAGCATTGGAAATGGCTGGTTTTCGGCGTTTTTTTAGGATTAACTCTTGCTTATTTATATAACAGATATACGCTTCCCAAATTCGCCACGGAAGCAACCATGATGATCCTTAAAGATGAAAGCAGTAATCTTGTGGGAGCTTTGCCTTCAGGGGGAACATCTATTTTAGCATTTGAGAATAATTCCCTGGAAAATCAGATCGTTAATCTTAAATCTAAGCGATTAGTTGAAGGTGTCATAGATGAATTAAATTTAAATGTGTCCTATTTTTTAGAGGGTAATGTTATTGCAGTAGAAGCATATCAGAACCCTCCCATTGTCATCGAGTTTCTTTCCGAACAAAGGGAAGTTCATGAAGCCTTTTTAAACTTCTGGATTACACCGGTTAATAGCACTTCCTATGAACTGGAGACCGCTGACGGATCCTCAAAAACTTACAGTTTCGGGGAACCCGTGACCTTAAATGGAATTAGCTTCCTTATAGCACCAAATAAGAATGAGATCAACAGAAATGTTACCGTTAATGTTTTAGTTCGTCCAATAAGAGAGGTTGCGAATGAATATATCTGGAATATGACTGTTGCTCCGCAAGGAAAAGCCCAGGATATCCTTTCTCTTTACATCACTGGGGAAGTTCCTCAAAAATCTCAGGACTTCCTAAACACCTTAATGGTTCACTTTAATGCAGATGGGGTAGCAGATAAAAGGCAGGTAGCAGAAAATACTTCGGAATTCATTCGGAAACGACTTGAATTGATTACTCAGGAATTGGACTCCGTTGAAGGTGGTATTGCAGATTTTAAAAGTGAGAATAGATTCATGAGCGTTGAAAGTAGTGCTAGCCAATATTTATCAAAATCCACAATGGCTGAACAGGAGATATTCTCTCTGGAAACTCAACTTATGATCTTGGAGGGAGTTGAAAGTACATTAAGATCAGCAAAACCCTATCAATTGTTACCTGAAGGAATGGGGCTGGAACAAGGTGGTATGGGAAGTGCAATAAGTAATTATAATCAGCTGGTACTTCAGAGAAATGCCTATTTAAAAACCGGGACTTCTCAGAACCCCGTGGTAGAAACTCTTACTGAACAACTGGACGCCTTAAGAGATAATATTTTAAGCAATATTGACCAGACCAGAAGTTCAATAAATATTCAGCTCAGGGAACTTAATCAACTGGATAGAAGGGCAGAGGGACAGTTCAGCACTTTCCCAGGCCTGGAAAAAGGAATACGCAGTATTGAGCGGCAACAGGAAATAAAAGAACAACTTTACCTCTTCTTATTGCAAAGGAGAGAAGAATCAGCTATTTCTTTCGCATCAACATCTCCAGTCGCAAAGGTCATTGATCCTGCATTTACTTATAACGAACCTGTTGACCCCAAGCCCTGGTTGATTCTTACGGGTGGGGGATTGATAGGGTTACTTCTTCCTCTTCTAATTATTTTTGTAATAAACTTTTTAGACACTAAGGTTCATCACAAAGGAGATCTGCAGCCACTAATAAAAAACATTCCATTTTTAGGTGAAATTCCCAGAATAACAAAAGAGGAATCTGAGGTGATCCAGCTCAATGATCGATCTCCCCTTGCAGAATCTTTTAGAATACTTAGAACAAATCTTGCATATCTAGTGCAGTCACGAAATAAAGAAAAAGCAGAAGTAATTTTCGTAACCTCTACAATTAAAGGTGAAGGTAAAACCTTCATTTCATATAATTTGGCACGCACCCTTGCCAGTACAGGGAAAAAAATACTTTTAGTGGGTGCAGACGTTCGAAATCCGCGGCTCCATAAGTTTGCAGGAAATACTCTGGATACTAAAGGTTTGTCCGACTATTTATATGATATGGATATCAGTGCCGATGATATTATTCAAAATTTGAATCAGGATAATATACCAGTAGATACAGTCTTTTCAGGAGCAATTCCTCCTAACCCTGCTGAGTTGTTAATGAATGATAGAATGGAAGATTTTATCAATAGCCAGAAAGGGAATTATGATTTTATTATTGTAGATACCGCCCCTACAATGATTGTTACAGACACGCTCTTAATAAGTCAGCTCGCCGACACAACTATTTACGTTACTCGTGCAGGTTTTACTGAAAAGAAATTATTGGAATTTCCAAAGGATCTTAAACAGCAGGGGAAATTGAAAGGCCTGGCAATTGTTCTAAATGATGTGGACTACTCCAAATTCTCATATGGAGCCAAGTATGGTTACTCTTATGGCTACGGTTATGGATACTCTGCCGATGAAGAAAAGAAAGGTATATTTAACTTTCTGAAAAAACCATTTAGAAAAGCTTAGTAAGCAAAGACTTTTTTTGTGTTCTGAATTACGGGAAGGATGAGTTCAAGATCTTTTTTTCGAAAGCTTGCGGTTGATAGCTTTTCCAGATGGCGAAGCTGATGAGTATCGGTACCTAAAAAATCTATCATGCCTTCCTCAAGTAATCTGTAAGCAATCTCTTGCATATTTCGACCGTAGTGGCCAACAAGACTAAGCAGGTTTAGTTGAAATAGACACCCTCTACTCTTAAGGTCTGAGTATTTATTGAGAGATTTCGAATGGAAGTAGGCATAACGTTCTGGATGAGCTAATACAGTGCGATATTGGGCGGTTTGTAATTTGAACAGGATCTCATTTAAGTTTATTGGGGGTTGAAAATAAGACATTTCGACCAGTACCATGTTATCTTTAAGACACAAGAGATCCTCCCTCTCGAGTAAATCCAAGAATGCTTGATCCATCATATATTCCGCGGCAGGTTTTATCTCTATCTGGATGTTCTTATCCTTCAAAAGCTGCTGTAGATGGTGATGTGCCTGCCTAATACTGCTCGAGGTATTGGGGTAATAATCGTTCATTACATGAGGGGTAGCAATTAATTTTGAAATCCCTAAACTCTTAAAACGGTTTATTAATTCAACGGAAGCTTCCACATCGGCTGCCCCATCATCTATACCTGGTAATACATGATTATGAATGTCTATATACCCTTCCAAATAATCCTTTAGAAAATATTTTTTATGAAAAAAATTAAACATGTCGTGGTTTTGGAAGATAAAATTACTCATTTTAGTTCTAAGTGTATTGACCTTTATCTGGATAATACTACTTTTACAAGCAAATCTAAAACGTGCTACGTAAGCTCCCCTTTTTACTATTTTTAATGACCTCCGGGCTCTACTCTCAGGAAATTAATTATAATCTTTCTGCTATTGCTCAAGGCACTTTATTTTCTGGGGAAGAAAGTCCCTTCTGGATCCATTCAAACCAAAGGGGAAGGTTGGATGAAAAAACCAATCTCAGTTCCTGGTTAAATGGAACTGGAAGTTATGAATTTCGTTATGGGGGAGTGTTGACTGCAGGATTGGGAATACTATACCACGATGGCTACTCGAACGAGGTACAACTGGATGAATACTTTGTAGGCTATGAGAATAACTGGTTTGAAGCATATGCCGGCAGGAAACAAAAGACAGAATTTTTTAGCGGAATTAGCGCCACAAATGAGAATGTTTTGTGGTCTCTAAATTCAAGGCCAATTCCGGGATTAAGCTTTAGTACTAAAACAATTCCGCTCTTTGAACGTGCTGGAATTGGGTTTAAAGCCTCCTGGGAAGAATTTTTCTCTGAAGAAACCGAAAGATATATTCAAACGCCACGAATTCACCACAAAAGTTTTCATTTCATCTTCAACGGAATCAGGAACGTAGAACTGATTGCAGGAGGGCACCATTATGTACAATGGGCTGGTAAATCTCCGGAATATGGGGATTTACCATCTGGATTTGAAGATTATCTTAAAGTGATAACAGGAGGTAGTATCATTGGGGGAGATGGGTTTGTTGGGGAACAGGAAGTCAATGGGCTAGGAAATCACCTTGGAGGTTATGAAGTACAGCTAAACACTTCCTTCTCACATTATGACCTATCGCTGATCTACAATACCATTTTTGAAGATTTTTCGGGAATTAAACTTCGGAATACTCCCGATGGTCGCTACGGAATCTACTTGAAGGATCAGGAGCCGGAGAAGTGGGTGCAGGCTATGATGTATGAGTTCTATTTCACACGCCATCAAAGCAAAACCTATCCTACTACAGATGGGAAAGACAATTACTTTAATAATCACCTTTACCGCTCTGGCTGGACCTATGAAAAAAGGATCATCGGACTTCCATTTATGATGCTGGACAATGAGCGATTCAGAGTTGCTCATAACAATGTAGTGGCACATCATCTTGGATTAACGGGAAATGCGTTTTACACTTACCCTTATAAGCTTCTAGCCAGTTATCGCGCAAATTATGGCGCTAAAGGTGGAACCTCGAAACCAGTGGAACAGATCCTCTCCACATATTTAGATGTGAATGTATGGCAGGATTTCCTGAATATTAACCTTCAGTTTGGGGCAGACATTCATTCCGAAGATTCCTCAAATGTAGGGATTGGCCTAAGGGTTCAAAAAAGCTTTTTTTAGAGATGACTTAAATATTGCAAAAAACGAGAATCAAGCAGAAGCTTAGGTCTATACCTGAATTTCTCACTTCTAAAGTCGTCCTTCTAACTTGCTTCTACTCATCCTTAAACAAAATCGTAAAACTTAAATATATTCCCGCTACTGCCGCCAGTATAAAAAATATAATCGCCAGGCCGGGATATCCAAAGATCATAAAAGGTGAAGGAACGCTCATTAACATTGCTGCGCCTATGATCATTGCTGCAATTATTAATCCGAGGGTTATTCGGTTAGCTACTTTTTGAAATCCATCAGTAAACCTTTTTTCATCAATAGCATCAACCCGGAATCTGAATTCATTTCTGGCGAGGTTCTCTGTTATTTTATCCAGTCGATCAGGTAGATTTTCAGCAAGCTTCTTAGAATCCAGGAGGACCGAGAATATTTCTTCAGGCTTCAATTCATTCAGCATCTTATCCTGAAGTAATTTACTCATGTAACGTCTTACCGCGGCTCTCAGATCATACTCAGGTGCCAAAAATGCGATTATTTGATCCATGTTCAAAAGGATCTTTCCGAGGATATTGACTTCAACCGGCAAATGTATGCCGTTTAAAGCTGCACTTCTGTTCATCTGGATCAATAGTTTACCCGTCTGCATGTCCTTTGCAGTACTGTGACTGCTTTCCTGAACCATAATGCTAATTTGCCTGCGGAATTCCTTCTCGGTCGCCTGCTCTGTCATTTCACTCATGTGGAGCAGAATATCAGCGATCTCTTCCCCGTCGTTCTTACTAAGTCCTAAAAGCAGCCTTAGAAGGTATTCTTTCATCTTTTTGGAGAATTGCGCGACCATTCCCAGGTCCATCAAAGCAATTTTTTCATTTTCCAGAAGGTGGATGTTCCCGGGATGAGGATCGGCGTGTACGAACCCGTCAGAAACTATTTGCTTTAAATAGGCCTCTACTAATTCATCCACCAATGGCAAGTAATCGTTCTCTGTCTTTTTTAGTGGAGAAACACTGGTGATTTTCTTTCCTTTCACATACTCCATCGTAAGTACCCTCGAAGTAGTATAGTCAGGAATGGGTTGTGGCACGATGAGCCGTCGGTAATCGAGTAGATTGGTTCCTAAGGTGACAAGGTTGGTTGCCTCTCTTAAGTAGTCGAGCTCATGAAGCATAATTCTTCGTAACTCTCCCAGAACGTCATTAAATCCATATTTTTTACCCACCTCGGTATGTTTAACTGCGAGAGCGGCCATTTCCTCCAGCGTATCCAGATCATCCATGAATTTTTTTCGTATCCCCGGTCTCTGGACTTTTACTGCCACTGTTTTACCAGATCTCAGTTCAGCTAAATGAACCTGCCCAATAGAAGCACTGGCTAGAGGTTCTTCTTCAAAAAAATTGAAAGCCTTTGAGATCTTTGTACCTAATTCACTCTCAATGATGGTCTGGACTTCATCGTACGAAATAGTAGGTAGATCATCCTGAAGGGAAGAAAGAGCCTCAAGATACCTGTCGGGTAAAAGGTCGGGGCGAGTGGAAAGTAACTGTCCCAGTTTAATATAAGTCGGTCCCATTCCCTTAAGATCCTCAACTAACTCTTCCGGAGTTTGCTCATAATCCAGAAAACTTCGCGCTGTTTCCTCTTCCATTGCATTAGAAGCGGTCTGGTTGAGCAAATCACTGTTCCAATATTTAAGCATAAAGCTTAAGAACTTTTGATATCGGGCAAGACTTTCGGGCAAAATAGACATAATGATCTGTTATTGTTTTGAAGCTTTAAGGGTGAATTCCTTCTTCTTTCTTTATTTTATTAAAAATATAATTAAAAACATGGCTATCATCTGGTTTTTATAATTTTTAACTGAAAGGACCAGAACAAGGACAGGATCCGGGATTCCGTATAACTGAAGCTTTTTATAAATTATTGACTGAAAATGTATTATAAAAAATACCTTCCAAAAAGAGCAAAAAATGAGAAAAAGGTTTGCACAGATGTATCTGAAAACATACATTTGCAACCGCAAAATATTTGCAAGTTCATTTAAATAGGAGAGTTGCCAGAGTGGTTAATGGAGCAGTTTGCTAAACTGTCGACGAGCAATTGTCGCGTGAGTTCGAATCTCACACTCTCCGCTGAAATGATTCAAGATTTAGAATTCAAGATTAAAAGGAAAATTGAATCTTAAATTTTGAATTTTGAATCGCTACGGGGTGTAGCGTAGCCCGGTTATCGCGCCTGCTTTGGGAGCAGGAGGCCGCAGGTTCGAATCCTGCCACCCCGACAAAACAAAGCCCTACACGAGAGTGTAGGGCTTTTTTGTTGTTCTTAGGCGTGAGCTTGCTCACTAGCCTAAAGAACAACAAAAAAACCGGCAGGCGCCAGCCTGCAGGGCTTTGTTTTAGTCACCCCCCCTTCAGGATCACCGACCGCAGGGAGGTAATCCTATGAGGAGAAGTTCGAATTAGAAAGTATTAAATGTCGAAGCTCTCATAAGCCGCAGGGTCAACAAAAAAAACCAGGCAGGCGCTAGAATGCAGGAACTGGTTTTAATACCAATACTTTTGTATCCTGTGTTTTAAGCTGGTAATCCTTTAAGCAGATTCAAAGTGGAATTATTTCCGACTTTACATCCGGGATTGATTACTAAATAGCTAAAAATATGGTCCTTAAAATTGCCAGTTTTTTCACCTATTTTTAAGTGGCTCAAGCCATAGATTCAGGCATAATTTCTTAAATTTATATCAAACCTTCTTTTTGAATTCAGAACCTTTATACCAATCGAGATTTGTTGCGCTCCAATGCTGCGTCCTCATTCCCACATATAACAATCACACTACTTTAAAGAGAGTCTTGAATGATGTTTTAGAATTCACCAGGAACATTATTGTGGTTAACGATGGCTCTACAGATGCTACTAAGGATATTTTATCTGCTTTCAGTGATCTACATGTCATTAATCTTCCCGTCAATAAAGGCAAAGGAAATGCACTTAAAACGGGTTTTAAAGCGGGGCAGAAACTGGGATTTGACTACGCGATCTCTATGGATTCTGATGGTCAGCATTTCGCAGATGATCTTGATGTGTTTCTGCAGGCACTTGAAAACCATCATGAAAAGCAGCCCTTGCTGGTTATCGGCTCCCGAAAAATGGATGCTCCCGGTATCCCTGAAAAAAGCAGTATCGGGAATAAATTTTCCAGCTTCTGGTATTGGGTGGAAACCGGTATAAAACTACAGGATACGCAATGCGGCTACAGGTTATATCCTCTTCCTGTAGTCAATTCTCTGCATCTTTTCACCTCTCGCTTTGAACTGGAGATCGAGGTCATTGTAAAAGCGGCCTGGAAGGGAGTAGTGGTGAAGAATCTGCCCGTTAAAGTACTTTATGACCCTCAGGAGCGGGTAACTCATTTCAGGCCATGGCAGGATGTGGCAAGGATCACGCTTCTCAACATCATTTTTGTTTTTGCCGCAGCTTTTTATATAGCTCCCAGAAATCTTCTCCGAAAGCTGGGTTCTAATAGAGAAAGCATTCCTAAGACAAAATTTTCAGAGGAAAAATTGCCTCTGGAATGACTCCAAAATTTACCTTTTTTGACACAGTAGTACAACCTTCTCTTCCGTGTTAAGTGTAGTGAAGAAAAGAAAATCACTTCCCCCTTCTTTAATTCCGAAGATCTTACGCAGATTCTGAACAGATTCGGGAAAATTCCTCGTGGTAATGTTCGCTTTAGCCGATTTAAAGTTCCTTTTAAGCTCCTTTTTTCTGAATGGTAAAACTTTGATGATCTCAAACCTTCTCCCAGGAAATTCCCGGAGCTCATTTGAGGTAAAAAGCTGGGTGTTCGGATGTAATTTCTCAAGCCTAAAATCCCTGCCTAAAGCTCCAAACATCCCACTTTTCATGATGGCTGCGTTTGGTTCATAGAGGAATTTTTGAGGCGCAGTGTATTCCTCTGCCGGCTGGTGATCTATAAAGCTCTCAAACACCTGTTTTTCCTGCTTCTGAAAATTCACAGTTTTCACTTTCACAGCTTCGGAAGAATTTTTGCTAAGAATCCAGAGCAACTCCTTCACGTCATTATCTACAGCTATGATATGGATCTCACTCACCTTGTCTAGTTCTCTCAATCCCGCCTGAAGATCCAAAAGGGGAGAGGTCTTTATCAGAATATTTTCTGCTTTCTTCTGAAGTAATTCAAGATTTTCCGGCACATTCGGAAGGCAGTCCGATAAAAAGAAGACTCTGCCTCCGTGATCACTTCTTCTGGAAGGATCCAGGTAAAGCCAATCAAAACTTTCCGAAGTAAATTTCAGGAATTCCATTCCATCTTCGGGCTTGGAAATGACATTTTTGGCACCTAATATTCCGAAGTTATGCGCAGCGATTTCCTGAAGTTCCCTATTGATTTCAAAATGATAAACTTGATCAACATGCTTCGAAAAGTAAAAACTGTCAATTCCAAATCCGCCGGTGAGATCTGCCATAGATCCTCTTGAAACCAGCCCCGCTTTGTAGACCGCAGTAACTTCTGAAGAAGTTTGTTCTAAATTGATGTTGGGAGGATATAGAATTCCCTGGTGAGAAAACCAGGTTGGCAATTTCTTTTCTGCCCGCTTTTTACCCGATAGCTGCACCAGAAGTTCCTGAGTGGAAACCTCCGGAAAAGGACTCCCCTGAAATGCCATTTTTGAGGTCTCTTCTTTGTAATGGCTTTCCAAAAACTCCTGAACCTCTTTATGTAAAAGGTTCCTGTTCAATTATAGATCGCGGGTTAGACGTTTTACAATTTTGTATTCGCTCAAAGACTCTTTGGCTATTACTTTTACAGCGGTATAGAAAGGCACAGCCACAACCATTCCCATAATTCCGGAGGTAAGCCCTGCAATAAGGATCACCAGGAAGATCTCAAGGGGATGTGAGCGTACGCTGGCTCCAAAAATGAGTGGCTGATTGATGAAATTGTCGATAAGCTGACAAATAAGATAGCCGGCCATCACATAGATGAGCTGCGGAAGGATGATCGTCTGGAAATCTGCGCCCAGGTTACTGGAAATCACGAAGAGTGAAACCAGAATTCCCGCAATGATTGGTCCCAGGTATGGAACGATATTCAGAAAGGCACATATAAATGCAATTGCAATTGGGTTATTTATCTCAAAGATGGAGAGCAAAATACTATACAGGATAAAAAGAACAGTAATTTGCATGGTGAGGCCAACAAAATACCTGGAAAGCAGCACTTTAATTTTATTAAAAACCCGTTGAAATTTATCCTCATGCCCTTTATTGGCAAAGACAAGGATACTGTTAAGCATCAATTTGCTATCCTTTAAAAAGAAGAACGAAATAAAGATCACCGAAAAAACAGCGATCACCCCGGCACCAAGAATTCCGAAAAAGTTATTGAGATACTGCGGAATAGTGGCAAGATCAAAGTTCCGGATAAACTCAGTTTGTTTGATCCCTTCAATAATATCAATTTCCTCAACGCCGAAATAATTATTGATCTGTGTATTCAGCTCATTAAGATCTCGCGTAAAAGCGTCCATGTCTATCTGCCCAAGATTTTTACTCTGCTCTACTACAATTGGGATAAAAATGGTGATAAGGCCAATAAAACTGCTAAGTACTAGAAGAAGGACCATAACCACCGCTGCCTTGTTTGGGATCTTGAGGTGGTTGCGTAAGAAGATTACTACGGGTCTTCCTACAAGAGAGATCACTCCTGCAATGGCAATGTATACCAGCACAGATTGAATGAGGTAGAGGAAGTATAGTAGAAAGGCTACTCCCAGTATTATGGCAATAGCCCGAAGGATTCCAAAGGAAAGCTCTTTTTCGTTCACGAAGTAAATATATTATTTCTCACCGAACTGGATGCAGGCTTTTAGTAATTTCAAATAAGGCAATTCCTGCGGCATGTGTCACGTTCATGCTGCTGTTCTTCCCAAACATATTGATGTGCAGCAGCTTATCGGCCATTGTGAGGATATTACTGGTGATCCCTGAATTTTCATTTCCAAGAACAAGCGCTATTTTATTGTAAGTATCATATTTCTCCTCTTCAAGAGGGACACTCTCGGCTGCAATTTCAAGCGCCATGATGCTGTAGCCGCTTTCCTGTAGGTTTCTGCAAACTACTTCGGAATTATCATGCTCCTCAAAAATGACATTTTTGACAGTCGATCTTGCAGTTCTTTTCAGGCGGTTGCTCTTGAGATGGAGCTCTGTACCGCAGAAAATTATCTTTTCCACATTAAAAGCATCTGCAAGCCGAAAAAGGCTGCCCACATTCGCCGGACCAGATACCCCGTCCAGCACCAGTACCAGCGGAAACTTTTTTTCCTGAAAATCTGTAGTTTCGTGTGTTTTCTGCATTTAATTCGAGAAAGCGTATTTGATAATATTAGCGCCCATTTTCAAAGCTTTTAATCGAACCTCTTCGGGATCGTTATGAACCTGCGGATCTTCCCAGCCATCTCCCAGGTCACTTTCGTAAGTGAAAAGACATAGGAGTCGGTCATTTTCGAAGATTCCAAAAGCCTGGGGTCTAAGACCATCATGTTCATGAATTTTTGGCAAACCTTCTGGAAAAGAAAATGCTTCAGAGAAAATAGGGTGGGAGGCAGGTATTTCCTCCAGTTCCTTATCTGGAAAAACTTTTTTAAGCTCCCGCCGCACGTATTCATTCATCCCGTAATTGTCATCTATATGCAAAAACCCACCTCCCAAAAGATATTTCCGAAGATTCTCTGTTTCTTCCGGACTAAAAAACACGTTCCCATGACCGGTCATATGGATGAATGGATATTGAAAGATATCAGGACTTCCCGGAGTTACAGCTTGTGGTTTGGCATCAATCGAGGTGAAAATATTCTGATTGCAGAATTGAATAAGATTGGGCAGGGCAGTAGGATTTCCATACCAGTCGCCGCCACCGCTATACTTTAGTACGGCTATTTGTTGGGAAAAAAGGTTACCGGTGAATATTAGCAAGAAAAATAAAAGCAGGCTTTTTTTCATGTCTCTAAAATAGCAAAATTGGAGGTTATTCCTGCTCATTGATCAACGCTACAGTATGGCAGGCGACAATACCCGCAGTTTCTGTACGTAACCTGCTGCTGCCAAGACTTACCGCTTCCCAACCTCGCTTTAAGGCGGCATGAATTTCATCTGAGGAGAAATCTCCTTCCGGACCAATTAAAATAGTCGTGGAAATGCCCTTTTTGACACTCCTGGAAAGCAGCTTTTTTTCTTTTTCATCTTCACAATGGGCAATAAATCTATCTCCGGAAAATTCCTTTTCCAAAAATTCGGAAAAGGTTATGGGCTCATGAAGAACAGGCATTCGGGCATGTAAGGATTGCTTCAATGCACTTTGTATGATCCTTTGAAATCTTTCAGCTTTAACTACTTTTCTTTCACTGTGATCGCAAATTACGGGAGTGATCTCCTGAACTCCAATTTCGGTAGCTTTTTCCAGGAACCACTCGTAGCGATCATTCATTTTTGTGGGCGCAACTGCGAGATGTAAATGATATGGAGCAACAGGTTCCTTTTCGGCATTGATAATACGCGCGCTGCAATTGTTGGTACTGGCCAGGGTTATCTCGGTTTCAAAGATCCAGCCCTTTCCATTGGTAAGCTGCAGTTTATCGCCTTCTTTTTTGCGCAGCACTTTTACAATATGCCTGCTTTCCTCCCTGGAAAAGCGTATTTCTTCTTCATTTTCAGAAGCTTCAGGATGAAAGAATAACTGCATGACTTACATTTTAATTCTGGCTTTTGCCGTAGTTCCCATATGTGCAAAGTCTTCAGAAAGAAATTTGAAATGCCCTGCAATGGCGATCATTGCGGCATTATCTGTAGTATATTCAAACTTCGGAATGTAAGTTTTCCACTGGTATTTTCCTTCGGCTTCTCTTAAGGTCTGTCTTATGCCGCTATTTGCTGAAACTCCGCCGGCTATAGCTATTTGCTTAATACCGGTCTGTTTTACAGCTTTTTTCAGCTTATCCATTAAGATCCCGATGATCGTATGTTGAATGGAAGCGCAAATATCTTCCAGGTGGTCATCAATAAATTTCGGATCTTCTTTTAATTGCTTCTGAATAAAATAAAGAATTGAAGTTTTGAGTCCGCTGAAGCTGAAGTTCAGTCCTTCCACTTTTGGCTTTGGAAAAGGAAAAGCTTTGGGATCTCCTTTTTGTGCATACTTATCAACCAGAGGGCCGCCGGGGTATGGAAGTCCAAGGATCTTAGCGCTTTTGTCAAAAGCCTCTCCAACTGCATCATCCAAAGTTTCACCAATGACTTCCATTTGAAAGTAGTCACTGACCTTTACAATCTGCGTGTGGCCTCCGCTTATTGTGAGTGCTAAAAAGGGAAAATCGGGTTTCTTGAATTCTGGTTCCTCAATAAAATGCGCAAGAATATGCGCCTGCATGTGGTTGATATCTAAAAGTGGAATATTGAGTCCCAAAGAGAGTGACTTTGCAAAAGAAGTTCCTACCAGCAAAGAACCCATTAGGCCTGGTCCCCGGGTAAAGGCAATTGCCGTGAGGTCATTTTTTGAAATTCCTGCTCGTGACAGGGCTTCATGAATAACAGGTACGATGTTTTGCTGGTGAGCTCTTGAGGCTAGTTCTGGGACGACTCCACCGTATTTTTGATGGATCTCCTGGGTTGCAACAACGTTTGATAAGATCCTGCCATTATGAAGAACCGCTGCGGCCGTGTCATCACAGGAAGATTCGATGCCGAGTATATAAATATTTTGTGAAGCCATCCTTAGTTTTTAGGCCTGAAAATTGTTAATATTGTTCGCAAAGTTATAACATAAAAATCTATCAGAAAATTCTGGAAAATACTGGGTAAATCGCTGCTCGCCCTGCTGCTGCTATTCATCATTCTATTGATAGTTTTTTCCATTCCCTCTGTACAGACTTTTGTTGCCAGGAAAGTTACAGATTCCCTTCGAACATCTAAAGATGTGGATATCAATATTGGCCGGGTAGGTCTTACTTATGGGGGAAAACTGGACCTGAAAGATGTTTTGATTAGAGATCATCACCAGGACACCCTCATTTACTCCAGGAGTGTGCGAACTGCGCTTACGAGCCTCTCAAGTCTTTACAACAACAACCCTACCCTGGGAAGCACCACCGCATCAAACCTTTATATGCATATGAAAGTGTATGAAGGGGAAGAAAGAGACAATCTGAATATCTTTCTTAACAAACTGAAGTCTCAGAAGCAACAGGAATCGAAGCCTTTCCTGCTGGAGATCGATAGACTCGAGGTCATCAACGGCAAGTATAGTTACATTAATGAGAATCTTAATTACCCGGAAGTTATCGTACTTGATGAGCTCAACATTAATGCAGAAAATTTTGTTCTGGAGAATTCTGATGTTTACGTAGATATCAGGAAATTATCGGGTAAGGAGCAAAGAGGATTTCGGGTAGATCATCTTAGCACTCAATTCACTTATACTTCTGAAGAGATGACGCTGGAAGATCTGGAAATTGAAACTCCAGAATCGTCAATAGCGGCAAATATTCGATTTGATATTACAAATGGCTTTGCCGGTTTTATTAATGAAGTTCCCGTGAGAGCAGTTTTCGGGCCTTCCGTGATTTCCACAAATGACCTTCGCTTATTTTACGACAAATTCGGGGCCGATCAAAAAATTACCTTTTCGACGACACTTGAAGGCATCCTCAATGATTTTCATCTTTCAAATCTTGACATGAGCGGACTGGACAGAACTGTGCTGCAGGGCGAGTTTCAAATAAAAAACTCTCTCTCTACCGAAGAGAATGAGTTTTCTCTTGAAGGTAATGTCCAGGAACTTTCTACTAATTATTATGATCTGGTGAACCTTCTCCCCGGAATTTTAAAAGAAAAATTACCGCTTGAAGTACGGGAATTCGGAAGCGTTAAGATGGCAGGAACTGTTTTTGTTTCTGAAAATACGCTGGTAACAGATTCCAGGCTGATTTCTCAATTGGGTGCTGCAGATGTTGACCTGGAGATCAATGGCCTGTCTGGAAATGCGATTCCTTCTTATAAAGGAAAGTTACTCGTAAAGAACTTTAATGTAGGGAAGCTCACCAATGTGAAAGATCTTGGCGTTGCTTCTTTTAATGTGAGCTTCGATGGCCGTGGCTTTACAACAGAAACCCTGAACTCTCAAATCCGGGGAACGGTCTCTAAACTGGTGTACAAAGGTTATGCATATAACAACCTGAAGCTTCGCGGGACCTTACGGGCGCCACTTTTTAACGGGAACTTCATTTCTCTTGATCCAAACCTGCAGATGGAATTTAATGGACTTGCAGATTTTTCAGAAAATACCAATGTCTATGACTTTGAAGCTTCTGTAGCACATGCAGATCTCGCCGCTATGAACCTTGTTCAAAGAGATAGTGTCTCGGTTTTTCGCGGAGATGTTATTATGAATATGCAGGGAACGAATCTGAATAACTTCGAAGGGCAGATCTATCTTTTAAATACTTCCTATAGAAATGAGCTCGATACTTACAATTTTAGAGACCTTGATGTTACTTCCAGCTTTGATGGAGAAGTCAGGACGATTGAGATTCATTCTCCCGATGTGATCAACGGTAAAGTAGAAGGCGTTTTTGACATTACCGAAGTACCGGCGCTGGTGGAAAATGCTGTTGGGAGCCTGTACACGAATTACCGGCCGAATAAAATTACTACAAACCAATACCTCACTTTCGATTTCGATATTTATAATAAAATTGTAGAGGTGTTTTATCCTGAAATCACTCTGGCGCCAAATACTTTTATTAGAGGTAGTGTGGAGTCTGATGAATCTGAATTTCGTCTTGCCTTTCGCTCTCCTCAAATCAATGCTTTCAATAACCTATTTGAACAGGTTAATATTCAGGTAGATAACTCAAACCCACTTTTTAATACCTTTATTGAAATTGACAGCGTCGCTACCAGCTTTTATAACGTAAAGGATTTCAACCTAATTAACGTGACGCTTAATGACACCCTATTTATTCGTTCTGAATTTAGAGGCGGACCTAAGAGTGATGATGTTTTCAATCTCAATATGTACCACACCATTAACGAGAATAATAACTCGGTGGTTGGGATGCAGCGGTCAGACATTAAGTTTAAAGAAAGCACCTGGCATTTGAACGAGGAAGGTAACCGCTCGAACAGAGTAATTTTTTCAGAAGGACTTTCCAATATTAGGGTAGATTCTTTAGTCTTAAGCCACGAAGAGGAAGAAATAAGGCTTTCAGGACAAATGAGGGATACTACCTATAAGGATTTTCAAATGGAATTTGAAAATGTTGACCTCTATAAGATCACGCCAGAGATCAACAGCCTTGACATGGGAGGAATCGTTAATGGATCGCTCAACCTGCTTCAAAGAGACGGTGCGTATTATCCCAATACTTCCCTTACCGTAAGAAATCTTACCATTAACAATCAAATGCTGGGAAATCTTAACCTTGATGTAATGGGTAACCACGATCTTAGCCTTTACAACGTCAACACCACATTAAAGAACGAAGGACTCGAATCCCTCTCGGCTATTGGGGAGATTGTGGTTGAAGGAAATTCTCCCGTTATAGATCTTGATGTCTCTCTGCGGAATTTCAATATGGCTGCATTTAGTCCTTTAGGTCAGGAAGTGATTAGTAACATTCGCGGACTCGTGTCGGGAGAAGCCGATGTGACAGGAGATTACAGGAATCCTGATATTGAAGGACGATTGTTTCTGAATAAGGCTGGTTTAAAGATTCCCTATCTTAACGTCGATTTCAGCTTTGAGGAAGGCGCCGTAGTAAACCTCACGCAACAGCAGTTCAATTTTGATGAGATCAGCATTACCGATACGAAATATAAGACCACAGGAATACTTGACGGCACCATTTCCCATAAAAACTTCAGCAACTGGATTTTGGGATTAAATATTTCGACAGACAGGCTGCTAGTATTGGATACAGAGTACGACGATGAGGCCCTTTATTACGGTACAGGATTCATTGGTGGAAATGCTTCTATCTACGGCCCAACTTCCGAATTAGTCATAGATGTGATTGGCGCCACCCGGAGAGGAACCGTTTTTAAGATTCCTATCAGGGATTCAGAAAGTATTGGTGATAACTCCTTTATACATTTTTTAAGTCCCGAAGAGAAAGCGGCGCGATTGGCAGGGGAGGAGATCGCTTTTCAGGAAGTGAAAGGCCTGGAGCTTAATTTTGATCTTGACGTAACCAATGACGCCCTGGTTGAACTGGACATTGATGGTAGTATACTTCGAGGCAGGGGAGCGGGAACCTTATTAATAGAGATCAATACCCTCGGAAAATTCAATATGTGGGGAGATTTTATTGCCAACACCGGAGAATATATTTTCAACTATGGAGCGCTTCAAAAGAGGTTTGAAGTTAGGCCGGGGGGCAGCATCAACTGGAATGGGAACCCGGCGCTGGCCGATCTTAATATTAGTGCAGTGTATGAAGCACATGCAAACCCTGCTATTATTCTCGATAATCCCGGCATAAGTCGAAGAATTCCTGTAGATGTGGTGATCAACCTCGAAGGAGGCCTTCTGCAGCCCGATATTTCCTTTGACCTGGAATATCCTAATGTGGCATCGGCGGTACGCTCTGAACTGGAATACAAGATCGAAACAGGAACAAATACAGAAATCCAGGCGTTTTCACTTATTACCCTGGGGCAGTTCTATACCGAAAACGTACTTGTAGGCAGCCCCGGAAGTTTATGGGCCGGAAATCTTTTTGAAAGTGCTTCCGGCTTCTTTAATAACCTCTTGTCTGATGATTCCGGAACTTTTCAGGTAGGCCTTAACTATGAACAGGGAATTCGCACGCCAGAACAATCTATGGCCGACAGGTTTGGGGTTACGCTTTCAACACAGATCAGCGAAAGAGTTTTGATCAATGGGCAGGTGGGAGTACCGGTGGGCGGAGTAACAGAAACAGTAATTGTAGGGAATTTGGAAATAGAGTTCCTCTTAAATGAAGAGGGAAACCTTCGCGCCAAGATCTTTAACAGAGAAAACAATATTCAGTATCTGGGAGAAGAGCTTGGATTCACACAAGGTGTGGGCTTGTCATACCAGGTAGATTTTGATACTTTCAAAGGACTGCTCCGCAAAATTGTTGACGGCCAGGTGAACAATGCTGCAATACGACAGGAAGAAGCGGAAGGAGAGATACAGGAAAGAAAAAGCCTCGCCCCGGATTATATTAAATTCCCGGGATCTGATGACAATTAAGAGGTGTCAAAAATGACATTTTTGACACCTTATTTTACAGCAATCATACTGATTTCTACATTCACAAACTTTGGAAGATTGGCAACTTCAACAGTTTCTCTTGCCGGCGCAGTCGCTTCATCGAAGTATTTCGAGTAGATGGCATTGATCCTGGTGAAGTTATGCATATCGCTAATGAAGATAGAGCTCTTCACCACATTTTCAAAAGACATATCGGCTGCTTCAAGAATGGCTCTAAGGTTTCTCATCACCTGTTCCGTTTCCTCTTCAATGTTTTCCTGTTCCAGCTCTCCGCTCACAGGATTTAAAGCGATTTGTCCTGAGATATACAAAGTGTTTCCGCTTAATACAGCCTGATTGTAAGCTCCAATAGGTGCCGGCGCGTCTACAGTTTTGATGATCTTTTTCATACGGTTTTGATTTTAAAGGCTTCTATCTCTTTCCCTTCTTTTTTCATACTTAATGTCACTAAGTAATGAAGATTTTATACCTATAAAGAAGTTCCATTGTTTATACAATCCAAAAGGCGTCCAGCTAAAGGTCATTCTCCAACTCTCAAGGTCACGGGCGAATCTTAGCTGAGTATGGGTAAATCCATGATTCACGAAATCATAACCGGAAGATGCTCCAATATTCCAGTTAGGGGAAAGTTCTATATCTCCCGAAAACATGAGGGAATGTGAAGAAAGTTCATTCTGTCTTGCACTGTTGGAGTAATTCATGGTATACGCCAGGCGCAGATCCCACGGAATATTGAAGTTATACCAGCTGTTCTGGCTTTCCTCATCTTCTTCAGGCATATCTTCCTCTTGCTCATCGTAGAAGGTGCCATCAATGTCCATATCTTTTCCGAAGAGATCATCAGGCCTTCCTCCGTTTCGGAAGGTCTGGTTCTCAAGTCGGTTCACATTTTCCTTACCTCCTGAAAAATCTCTGCTTGAAAAGGAATATCCGAAGCTCACATTAGCGTTGGTGAGCCTAAAAAGACTTCCGCCGTTCTGAATATTCAATCGGTCGATACGCCGGTTGTTATTATTTAGCGCGTAAATATCGAGATTGGTTCCGAAGTTAACGTCAAGTTTGTTCTGTACAATGGGAATACTTCCCCTCACACTTATGGGAGACAGTCTTAAGGAATCTCCCGCGAGGTTGTAGGAGGTGCTAATATTCAGGTTGTTGAGTAGCTTGACCTTTCTTGGAGCAGCATCTGCCGAATCTTTAACCTTAGCCTCGAAAGTATTAGAAAGAGACAAGCCAATGGAACTTGAAAAGAGTTTTCCGGGAGGGCCGTAAAGTGTCCCCTGAAAACGAGAGTATTCCACGATCCTTGCTTCCCTATCATCGGTCTCGGGGATCATGTATTCATCATAATAATGCTCAAATCCGGGATTGATGTTATAACTGATGGAAGGTCGAAGTACATGACGAATGGCCTGCCATTTCCCATTGCCGCTAAAATTCTTTGTTCCGTAGATGGTAGTTCCTATACTGGTATTGAAATTATAGGTTCTATAAGAGTCAAACCCGCTTACCGTATCTATTACTTCCAGCCTTGCGTCTTCATCATATCTTCTTTCGAAGGTTTTGAAAACCCAGGCTTCGGTGTAGTTTGTTCCTGCATTGACACTTAGATAATTGAATAGCTTGAAGTTGGTCGTCAATGGAATTTGATGCTGGGCCCCGAGGATTGCATTTTTAAACATTTCGGGCTTAAAGAAAAGGGAATCAGTAGTTTGGAACCTGTTCTCTCCTCTAAAATTATACTGAAAATTTATATTCTCAATAATGCCTTTTTTGGCACCTATTTTTGGCTCAAAAGGATAAACCCTGGCCATACTTGCCTGCACAGTGGGCAAAGTCATGTTGATTTGCTGAGTATTGGTATTCTGGCTGTGGGTAGCCGCAACGCTTAAATTTACCTGCGGCTGAATATTAAAAGTTTTGGAATAAGAAACAGAAGAGCTCAGCGTGTTGGTCAATCTGTTTCCGGTATTCATTTGATTCGTTGAAGCCTGATAGTAATCACTACTACCAAGGTTTACTGAAGCCGAAAATCTCGAGCTGGGACTCGCTTTAGAATCCTGAGTATGATGCCAGCGCAGGTTATATACCGAAGATTCAGAAAAATCGGGAAATCCGCGTTCACTATTGATCAGCTTTTCATACCTAAAACTTAAATTTCCTCTGAAGCGGTAGCGAAGCGCATATGAAGACTCGGTTCTGAACCCATAACTTCCATTGGTGTAATAATCACCTAGCACGGTCAAATCCACATAATCACTTATCGCAAAATAATATCCACCGTTCTGCAGGTAATAACCGCGGTTATTGTCATCTCCAAATGATGGAATAATAAAACCTGAAGTTTCTTCTTCGGTCATTGGAAAGTAGCCAAAAGGCAGTCCAAGAGGGGTAGGTACATCGGCAATGTACATGTTTACCAGGCCAGAAACGATCTTCTTGTCTGGCACAAATTTAATGCGGCGGGCGTAAAAGTAATAATCTGGATTTTCTTCATTGGGAGAGGTGGTGAATTTGACATTTTTCATGTAATACACGCTGTCATTTTCTCGTTTAGTGATCTCTCCAAGTACTTTAAATTCTCCCTGTTCTGTTCGGGAATTAAATACCAGCGCCCTTTCGGTGTCAAAGTTGAACCTTATGGAGTCTGGCCTTACAACATTCTGCCCCTGTGTGAAAACGGGTTTTTGGCTGTAGGTTCCTGTAGAATCGGGAATTCCATAAGCGTAAATTTCATTTCGCTCGTTATCGAGAATTATTTTTCCTGCTGTAATATTAATATCTCCATAAGTAATCACAGCGTTGTCGTAGAGGTAAAGTCGATTTTCCCTGGGGCTCAACCTCATATAATCTTCAGCCGAATAGACTACCTGATCTGTTAGTACTTCATTAGATCGCCGAACCGTGTCTTGAGGGGCAGCGCCGGGTATTGCTGGGGTAGGAGCCGTTATGACAAGAGAATCCTGAATAGCTGGCGCAGCTCGCCGTTCAGCAGGAATGCGGATACCTTCATTAGTTTTGATCTCCTGCGCCGAAATTTTTGAAGCTGAAAGCAGCAAAAAAATAGAGCAGGAAAGTATGTAAAGTATCTTTGTTCGCAATGCTACTTATGCTATTTTTGTAAGGTGTGGCTTGTTTTTTGAAGTCTCAAAATTACATATATTTTTTAAGGTACCTTTTGAGTTAAACAAAAAATAATAACTGCCCCTATGAACCGTTATTTCCATATGAGAACGAACTTTTTTGCTGTTTTAATATTTCTTACTTCCTCAATTTTCGCTTTTGCGGCTACTTCAGATTCCAAACCTCCTCGAGAGAAATTTGTAGTTGTGCTGGATGCCGGGCATGGCGGGAAGGATCCCGGCAACACCTGGAATGGATACATTGAAAAAGACATTGCACTTAATATAGTGCTTAAAGTTGGCGCAGAACTAGAAAAACTGGCAGATGTAAAGGTGATCTACACGCGTAAGACCGACGTCTTTATTACACTTGCTGAAAGAGCCAATATTGCAAACAAGGCTGAAGCAGATCTTTTTGTTTCGGTACATATGAACGGCCATAAATCTCAGGCCCAGGGAACAGAAACCTTTGTGCTGGGGCTGCACCGTAATGAAGACAACCTTGAGGTGGCCATGCGCGAGAACCAGGTAATCTTTCTGGAAGAAGATTACGAAGTCACTTACGATGGCTTCAATCCTAATTCCCCCGAGTCTTATATAGGTCTAACTTTAATGCAGGAGGAGTATCTTGACCAGAGTATTATGCTTGCCGACCTTATTCAGAAGAACTTCACCAATGTCAACAAAAGAGTCAACCGGGGTGTGAAACAAGCCGGTTTCCTGGTGTTGAGACAAACCTATATGCCAAGCGTTCTTGTAGAAGCCGGATTTTTAAGTAATAAGTCTGAGGGAGCCTACCTGAACAGCTCAAATGGTCAATCGGCCATTTCTGAATCCATAGTTCAGGCCGTTAAGGATTATAAGAATTCCATCAACTTGGGACTTCTTGATGGCATCGAAGCCGACCCCGCTGTAGCTTTGACCACTGAACCCGAAGAACAGCCTGTAGACATTTATGACGGAATTACTTTCAAGGTGCAACTGGCAGCCACAGGCAAGAAAATAGATCCTAACCCAAAGAATTTTAATGGGCTTAGGGAGGTTTCCAGGAGTAAGGAGGGGAAGTTGTTCAAATATTATTATGGTGCAACCTCCAGTTATTCCCAAATTAAGGATTTGCATGATGCTGCAAAAAGAAGTGGATATCGCGACAGTTTTATTGTTGCCTTCCGCGGAAACGACAAGCTTAGCGTTAATGACGCGTTAAAAACGAAAATGAAATAGGCCTTCTTTTCTATATTAATTTTATATTTGTCGTTCATCAAACAGCATCTTTGTGAAATATACTAAAGAGGTAAAAACCGCTCTCCTGGCTATTGTTGCCATTCTTCTATTCATTTTTGGTTACAGTTTTTTAAAAGGTAAGAATTGGTTTGATTCCAGTAGGACATTTTACGCTGTTTATAATGATGTTGAAGGTCTTTCTCCTTCCTCGCCGGTTACCATCAATGGACTTAAAGTGGGGAGTGTAACGGGGATCAATTTCCTTGATACCTCTGGGCGCCTGGTTGTGAAATTCACTGTAGATAATGAATTCCCTTTTTCTGAAGAAAGCATCGCACAGATCTATGGCGGCGGACTTATTGGAGGGAAATCTCTCGCAATTCTGCCTCAGTATGAGCGGGGAAAAATGGCCCAGTCTGGAGATACTTTACCTAGCGAAATAGAGGAGGGGTTACTGGAACTGGTAAATGATCGTCTTACACCGCTACAGGAAAAAGTGGAGCGAGTAATCGTGAGTACAGATTCCCTTATTAACTCTTTCAATGAGGTGATGAATCCTACAACTCGCCAAAATCTGAAGAATAGTATCGCCGAACTGAATGCTGCAATGTCTTCTTTGCGTAATTCTGCTGGATCTGTAGAAGGAATTTTGGCCGAGAATACACCAAAGCTTAACCGTACCTTTACTAACCTGGATGAAATGTCGACCAAATTCAATCGGTTCTCAGACACGCTTTCGGAATTTGATCTGCACAAAGTGACCCAGGATCTGGAAAATGCCGTTGCAAATTTCCATAACGTCACAGAAAAATTAAATTCGGGAGAAGGAACGGCAGGAAAACTAATAAATGATCCCGCAGTTTTCAACAATCTTGAAAGAGCGACAAATCAATTGGACGCTTTAATTCAGGATGTGAAGCTCAACCCAAAACGTTACGTTCATTTTTCTATCTTTGGGAAAAACCCCGGTCCATATTCGCCGCCGAGAGATTCACTAAAATAACCAACCAACCATGCAAATCATTGCACAAATCCTTTTTATCCTGGCATTCGCTATTGGGATAGGCATCTTTATTCGCAACATCCGGAGAATGACCCGGAATATCAACCTGGGGCGGGAATCGGGTCGTGATGACCAGCCTGCTGTACGGTGGAAAAAAATGGCGAAGATCGCACTTGGCCAGTATAAAATGGTGAGACGGCCGGTTTCAGGAATCGTTCATATCATTGTTTACCTTGGTTTTATAATTATCAACATCGAAGTTCTCGAAATCGTTATCGATGGGATCTTTGGAACCCACAGGATTTTTGCATTTGCTGGAGAACCTTATCGGTATCTTATTGGAGCCTTTGAGATTCTGGCCCTTTTGGTGCTCGTTGGGGTGATCATTTTCTGGATTCGTCGTAACATACTGCACATTTACAGATTCAGGGCTCGTGAAATAACGAAATGGCCTAAGAATGATGCCAACTACATTCTTTATTTTGAGATGATACTTATGTCTCTTTTCCTGATAATGAATGCGGCCGATTATCAATTGCAGCTCAATCTTGCACCACATTACGCAATGGCCTCTGGAGAGATTGCGGGTGCTTTTCCGGTAAGTGGCCTGTTGCTGCCTCTTTTGGACGGCTTAAGTGACAGTAGCCTTATCATAATTGAAAGAACAGCCTGGTGGCTTCATATTCTGGGTATTCTTTTCTTTCTTAACTACTTATATTACTCGAAGCACCTCCACATTTTGCTTGCCTTTCCAAATGTCTATTATTCGAAGATCAAGTCTAAAGCTGAATTTGATAACATAGAAGCAGTTACCAAGGAGGTACAACTTATGATGGATCCAGACGCCGATCCTTTTGCTGCACCGGCAGAACCCGAAGGAGAAGAAGAGGGAGTGCCAGAGAAATTTGGAGCTTCAGATGTTTTTGATCTTACCAGGGTACAGCTCCTAAATGCGTATACCTGCACGGAGTGTGGCCGATGTACAGATCAATGTCCCGCCAATAACACTGGAAAATTACTCTCGCCTCGCAAGATCATGATGGACACAAGAGATCGTCTTGAAGAGGTAGGTGAAAATATCAATAAGAACGGAAAGTTTGAAGCAGATGGAAAACAGCTGCTTGATGATTATATATTAAGGGAGGAAATCTGGGCCTGTACCACCTGCCAAATGTGCATTGAAGCTTGTCCTGTAGGAATCGATCCGCTTTCGATTATTATGGAGATGAGAAGATATTTGATGATGGAACAAAGTGCCGGGCCTGCCGATCTCAATAATGCTATGGGAAATATTGAAAATAATGGCGCCCCATGGCCTTACAATCAAATGGACCGTCTTAACTGGGCATCCGAAAATTAAGTGAAAAATAGCCTTTTTTGAAAGGCTGTAATTTAGAATAAAAATGGCAGAAAGTCTTAAAGTGCCTACCATGGCAGAATATATGGCAGAAGGAAAACAACCAGAAGTATTGTTTTGGGTTGGCTGCTCCGGAAGCTTTGACGACAGAGCAAAAAAGATAACCAAGGCCTTTGTAAGATTACTTCACAAAGCTAAAGTTGATTTTGCGGTTCTGGGAACAGAGGAAAGCTGTACAGGAGATCCTGCAAAACGTGCGGGAAATGAGTTTCTGTACCAGATGCAGGCCGCTGGAAATATTGAAGTATTGAATGGATATGAGATCAAGAAGATTGTGACTACCTGTCCGCACTGTTTCAATATCATTAAGAACGAATATCCGGGGTTAGGAGGAACCTATGAAGTTATGCACCACACTACTTTCCTGAAATCTTTACTCGATGAGGGGCGACTCACCGTGGAAGGTGGAAAATTCAAAGGCAAAAGGATCACTTTTCACGACCCATGTTATTTAGGGCGGGGAAACAATATTTACGAAGCTCCGAGAGACCTATTAAGAAAGCTAGAAGTAGAGCTGGTGGAAATGAGAAGGTGTAAAAAAGACGCGATGTGCTGTGGAGCTGGTGGGGCCCAGATGTTCAAGGAGCCGGAACCCGGAAAAAAGGACGTAAACGTCGCTCGAACCGAACAGGCCATCGAAGTCAAACCTGAGGTTATAGCAGCAGGTTGTCCTTTTTGCAATACCATGATGACCGACGGAGTAAAAGCAAAGGATAAGGAGGAAAATATTGCAGTTATGGATATTGCGGAAATGATAGCCAACGCAGAAGATCTTTAAAAAATAATGTTTATTACAAACAGGTCCCTAAAATGACATTTTTCGGACCTGTTTCTTTTTGACCTTATTCTCCAATTTCCCTGATCTCAGGCTCTTCTTGCTCGTTTCGCACCAGGGTCACGATATTCTCTTCAGATAAACCTTCCTCAATGTAATCACCCGCTCGCCCCAGGGCATAAGCATACTTCTCCAGATTAGTTTTAAAATTTCTGTTTGTTTTCCCGAAGTCTTTGTCTCCGTAGCCTTTAAGGTAAGCGATAATCACTTCATCGTCAGATATTATAAAATGTCGTTGCTCCTCATATTGTTTCAGCATTTTTAGGGCATCGTCTAATCCTGTTAGTAACATCTCCCTATGTGATTTGCCTCCGGTGCAGGTGACTGGCGCCTGGTAATATTTACAGATAGGTGCCGAAATAGTATAACAGTAAAATAATACTTTGTTATGAAGTTCGTCCCATATTCCTCCAATTTCGAGATGTATCTCCTTTGCTTCCCTCAGCCATTCGAGTAAAACAAAAGCATCTTCTCCAGAGGAGTCAAAACCAAGTTTCTCTGTGATCTTATATAATTCTGGTTCTGTTTTTGTAGTCATACTACAAAATTGAGAACAAGACTTGTTATAGAGCATTATCTTTATCAGGTTCGTTCTGAATACATCTAATATTGCACTTAATTCTGTATGCAGAGGTGCTCTAATTTTAACCAATTGAAATTGGATGCCATGCTTCAAAACTGTTTCTTTGTATCTCTAAAAATCATCCAGTCACATGTTAGTTGAATTTGAAACCTTACCTGAAAGTTCCAGGGTTTGGATATATCAGTCAAACCGCTCATTTACAGAAGTTGAGCAGGAAGAAATTAAACAAAAACTTGAAGCCTTCATTGAGCAATGGACCGCTCATGGAGCCAATTTAAAAGCTTCATATGAGCTGCGTTATAAACGTTTTATCATTCTTGCACTTGACCAGAAGATGAACGCAGCAACTGGCTGTTCAATTGATGAGTCTGTAAGATTCATTCAGCAGTTAGAAAAGGAATATGCTGTAGATCTTCTTGATAAGATGAATGTCTCCTATAAGCAAGGAGAATTTATTGCTTATAAAACCTTGACAGATTTTCGAAAAATGGCAAAAGATAAAGCTGTTTCTCCAAAAACTATTGTCTTTAATAATCTTGTAAATAACAAAGCCGAATATCTTTCAGATTGGGAAGTGCCTGCATCTGAAAGCTGGCATAAGAGGTTCCTTAATTAATGCAGATAAAAAACAGCCCCTACTTCAGCCTTTTCCTGGCCCTGTTCTTTTTTGTAATAAACTCGTATTCTCAAACGCGTCCTTTAATTGCTGCACAACCCGAAGCACAAAGGCAATGGGTTGACAGTATATATGCTCAAATGTCGCTTCAGGAGAAAGTGGGACAACTTTTTATGATCGATGTTTTTTCGTCAGATCCAGATGAAAAGCTCAACAAAGCCCGTGAACTGGTAAAGCAACACCATGTGGGAGGCGTTATTTTTTCAAAAGGTGGTCCTTTGAGGCAGGCAAAGATCAATAACGAACTTCAGGAATATTCGAAGATTCCGCTACTCATAGGAATGGATGTAGAGTGGGGTCTTGCAATGCGGTTGGATTCTACCTACGCCTTCCCCTGGAATATGACACTGGGAGCTATCCAGGATGATAAGCTTATAGAAGAAGTAGGCGCCGGTATAGCAAGGCATTCTAAAAGGTTGGGTGTCCACATCAATTTTGCGCCGGTGGTAGATATTAACACCAATCCCGAGAATCCTATTATAGGAAACAGATCTTTTGGGGAAAATAAAAGTAATGTTACCCGAAAATCGGCAGCACTCATGAGAGGTCTGCAAAGAGAAAATGTTTTAAGCGGTGCAAAACATTTTCCGGGACATGGTGATACAGAAAAGGATTCTCACAAGACCTTGCCGACTATAGATTTCTCCAGAGACAGAATATTCCGCGAAGAGTTATTTCCTTATCGGCAGTTGATCGAGGAAGGCTTGACGGGAGTTATGGTAGCTCATTTGAATGTTCCAAGTCTGGAGCAAAGGGATAACTTTCCCTCTTCACTATCTCACGATATTGTGACTGGAATTCTTAAAGAAGAAATGGAATTCAACGGGCTAATTATCACCGATGCCCTCAACATGAAGGGAGTGGCAGATTTTGATGAACCGGGAGAAATTGAGCTGGCCGCATTTCTTGCAGGCAATGATATTCTTCTTTTCTCTGAAGATGTACCCAAAGCCACAGCAAAGATCATCGAAGCCCTTCATCTCGGTCTTTTTACCGAAGAACGCCTGGCGCATTCGGTGCGTAAGATCCTCTATGCAAAATATAAGGTGGGGCTGAATGATTTTGAGCCAGTAAAGGACGATTACCTTATCGAGGATCTCAACAGCATTAGGAATGAAATCTTAGCACATAAGCTGTACGAAAGTGCCATGACCGTTGTTAAAAATGACAGAGCTTCCATCCCTGTAAAGGATCTTGAAACAAGTAAGATCGCCTATGTCCACTTTGGAAAAGATCCTGGAAATCCCTTTTTTGAGCAGCTAAATAAATACACACAGGTTGATTCGGTTTCAGCAGAGAATCTTAATGAACTTCTGGATAAGTTGGAATCATACAACCTCGTGATCATAGGCTATCACCAGTCCAATGCTTCGCCCTGGAGTGGTTTTCGAATGAGCGATCAAGAGCAGACCTGGTTATATGAAGTAGCCAGGAAAAATAAGGTGATCCTCAACATTTTTACCCGACCTTACGCGTTACTGGATTTACAAACAACTGCAAACTTTGAAGCAATACAAGTTGCTTACCAAAACAGCAGGCTTGCGCAGGAAAAGGCGGCGCAGATCATTTTTGGAGCTATAGAGGCCAGGGGAAAACTTCCGGTAACCGCAGGCAATGAATTTCCTGTTGGGACAGGCTTCAAGACCCGGAATCTAGGCAGACTTTCCTATGGAATGCCTGAACATGTGGGAATGAACAGTTACAAGCTCGCAAAGATAGATACCCTCATCAACAAGGCCATTAGGGAAAAAATGACCCCCGGAGTACAGGTTCTGGTGGCGCGTAAGGGCAAAGTGATCTATGAACGGTACGCCGGTCATCATACATACGGTGATACTACTGCCGTAAAACCTTCAGATGTTTACGACCTGGCTTCACTTACAAAGATCCTGGCCACCCTGCCATTGGTTATGGAGCTGGTAGATAAGGATGAATTGGATTTACAGACAAAATTGGGAGAAATGTTTCCAGCTTTCCGAGGGAGTAATAAGGAGAATCTCAGCCTGCTTCAAATGCTGTCTCACTATGGTCGTTTGAAAAGCTGGATCCCTTTTTACAGAATGACCTTAGATCCCAAAACAAAACGTCCAGATGTGCGCTATATTCGGAAGGAAGAGGATCGAGGGTTCAATGTAAAGATCGCTGAAAATATGTTTGCACGGAATGATATCAAGGATTCTGTGTTTTATACCATCAGGAACAGTGACCTTGAAAAAAAGAAAGAATATAAATATAGTGATCTTCCTTTTTACCTACTGAAGTTTTATCTGGAAGACATCTATGGCACCTCATTGGAATATCTCGTTCAGGATCATTTTTACAAGTCTTTAGGTGCAAATAATACTACTTACCTGCCACTAAAAAAGTTTCCAGGATCAAGGATCGTACCTACCGAAGAGGATCAACTGTGGCGGAATCAATTACTGCAGGGATATGTGCACGATGAAGGCGCGGCACTGCTTGGAGGAATAGGAGGCCAGGCAGGTTTGTTTGGTAATGCCAATGACGTTGCCAAGATCATGCAAATGTATTTGAATGGAGGTGAATATGGTGGCAGGAAGTATCTGGAACAAAAAACAGTAGATAAATTTAATACCTGTTATTACTGTGAGCAGGATGTGCGGAGAGGTGTTGGCTTTGATAAGCCTCAGCTGAGTAACGCCGGTCCTACCTGCGGCTGTGTATCGATGAATAGTTTTGGACATAGTGGATTCACTGGAACTTTTACCTGGGCAGACCCCGATGAAGAAATAGTTTACGTATTTTTATCGAATCGAATTCATCCTTCAGCTAGCAACAATAAGATCACACAGGAGAGCATTCGATCTCATATTCAGGAAATTATTTACGAAGCTATAGACGCCAATAAATGAAAATAGCAATTGTTTGTTATCCCACCTTTGGAGGTAGTGGAGTTGTAGCTACAGAGCTGGGAATGGCACTCTCAAAAAGAGGCCACGAGATCCACTTTATCACTTATAAACAACCCGTTCGACTGGAACAGTTGTCATCTAATATTCACTTTCACGAAGTAAACGTGCCCGAATATCCTCTGTTTCACTATCAGCCTTACGAGCTGGCTTTAAGCAGTAAGCTTGTAGATATGGTGAAATTGCACGATATCGAGATGCTGCATGTACACTACGCTATTCCTCACGCGTATGCGGGATATATGGCAAAAAAAATGCTTGAGGAAGAAGGAATCATGCTGCCAATGGTCACTACCTTGCATGGAACAGACATCACCCTTGTTGGGAATCATCCTTTCTACAAACCAGCTGTGACCTTTAGCATCAACAATAGTGATGTTGTGACTTCAGTTTCACAAAGCCTCAAAGCAGATACCCTTCGCCTTTTCAATCTGAAAAGAGAGATCGATGTAGTGCCAAATTTTATTGACACGACCAAATACACACAGTCGCTTAGCAATTGTCAACGCAGTATGCTTGCAGCAAATGATGAAAAGATCATTACGCACGTAAGTAATCTTCGGAAAGTAAAGAGAATAGAAGATGTGATCACTATATTTTATCTACTTCAGAAGAAAGTAAAAGCTAAGCTTATAATGGTTGGACAGGGCCCGGAAAGGGAAATGGCCGAAGATATGGTGGCAGAACTAAACATTGAAGACAAAGTGTTGTTCCTGGGGGAATCTCATGAGATCGACAAGGTGTTGAGCTATTCTGATCTTTTCCTTCTGCCATCTGAAAAAGAGAGCTTCGGGCTTGCAGCACTTGAAGCGATGGTCAATGGCGTTCCTGTAATTTCCACAAACACTGGCGGGCTCCCGGAAGTTAACAAACACGGTTTTTCAGGATTTTTGAGCAATGTTGGAGACGTAGACGAAATGGCCGCAAATGCCGTGACCATTTTAAAAGATGAAGAAACGCTGAAGCAGTTCAAAGAGAATGCCCGCAAACAATCCTATATATTTGATATCTACTCTGTAGTGCCTTTATACGAGGATCTCTACAGGAAAGCTCTAGAAATGACAAAGGCTGCTAAAAATTAGATTTTAAGCAGCCTTTTCTTATTTCTGAAGTTTAGTGCTCCTAGAACTGGTAACGTATACCAAGGGCCAGGTCAAAGTCCACGTCGTCACCATAGTAGTTAACAACCCCGAACTCCGGACGGAAATCTAGCGATAAAAGTAGTGGAAAATCAAAATCATACTCTATACCTACGTTCCCTGCAGCATTGATAAAAAGGCCATTGTCGTCGTCATTCCAGCGATCGTTATTTCCATCTACAGAACCTATTCCTGCACCTACACCAGCATACCAGTTAAAACCACCTTCAATATTCCAAACCCACTGGTAGATACCGGTTAGTTTAAAAGCATCGTAGTTCTTCCCATTACGCCAGCCAAGATCAAGCTCAAGACGATTATTATCTGAAAGTCCGCGTTGATAAGATATTTCTGTTCCTACTCCGTCACTACCTCCAAGTCGTAAACCAAGAGCATTATCTGCCACAGTCTGCGCCTGCGAACTAAGAGTAAAACCAAAAATACATACTATTAGTAAACCTAATTTTTTCATATCTTTTTCTTTTATTTGTTCCTACAAAATTAGACGTTCTAAAAGATCAACAACTCCTGTCTTCGCTAATAAATTGTTAATATTAACCAGGTCCTGCTAATTAATCTGCCAAAAGACTGATAATCGAATATTTATGAATAATGAGCTGGAAGTTTTAAAAGCTAGTTTAGAGGGAGAACTCTTCTGTGATCCATTGTGGCGCAGCATTTTCGCTACAGATGCTTCCGTTTACCGCAGCTTACCACTGGCAGTAGCTTATCCAAGGAATTCCGAAGATCTTCGCAAGCTTCTGGCTTTCGCTGCACAGCATAAAACTTCGGTCATTCCACGTACTGCAGGTACTTCTCTGGCAGGACAGTGCGTAGGTGAGGGGATCGTGGTGGATGTTTCCAGGCATTTCACCTCTATCTTGCATTTTGATGAGAATAAACGACGCGTAAAGGTACAGCCAGGTGTGATTCGTGATGATCTCAATCGCTTCCTGAAGCCTTACGGCCTTTTCTTCGGACCTAATACCTCCACCTCCAACCGTTGTATGATTGGAGGCATGGTAGGCAATAATTCCAGTGGCACAACCTCCATTAAGTATGGCGTAACCAGCGATAAGGTACTCGAGATGACCGTCCTTCTTGCAGATGGTTCGCAGGCTGTATTTTCAGAAATTACTTCGGAAGAATTCCGTAGCAAAATGGATTTAGCTTCCATGGAAGGACAGATCTATAGAAAGCTTTATGAGGAACTGAAACCAAAGGAAGTTCAGGATGAAATTAGGACGCATTTTCCGAAGCCGGAGATCCATCGCAGAAACACAGGTTACGCCGTAGATGAATTGCTTTGGTCTGAAGTTTTTGGTGGCGAGAATGAGAAGATCAATATCTGTAGATTACTATGTGGAAGTGAAGGAACCCTTGCATTTACTACAGAAATCACCTTGCAACTAGATGAATTACCTCCTGCAAACGCTGTAATGGTTGCCGCTCACTTTGAATCTGTTGAGAAATGTCTGCAAGCTGTTGTACCGGCAATGCAACATTCCCTGTTCACCTGCGAAATGATGGACAAAGTGATCCTGGATTGCACCAGGAACAGCCTGAAATATAGAGAGAACAGGTTTTTTACCGAAGGAGATCCGGCTGCCATTCTCATGCTGGAGATAAGAGCCGAGGGAGAAGAGGAACTTTCAACAAGAACTGCCGAACTTCTAAAGACACTGGCAGATTCCCAACTCGCATACGCTTTGCCTGTACTGCGAAATGATTCTATCGAACTTGCCCTCGAACTTCGCAAAGCCGGTCTCGGCTTATTGGGAAATATTGTAGGTGATCGTAAAGCTGTTGCCTGTATAGAAGATACTGCCGTTGCTGTAGAGGATCTCGCTGCCTACATCTCAGAATTCTCGAGCCTCATGAAAGAATTTGGGCAGGAAGCAGTTTATTACGCTCATGCCGGGGCCGGGGAGCTGCACCTCAGGCCAATTCTCAACCTTAAAAAAGAAGAGGATGTGGTTCTCTTTAAAGATATTACAGAGGCTGTTGCCAGTCTTGTGAAAAAATATGGTGGCTCCTTAAGTGGTGAACATGGTGACGGCCGAGTGCGTGCAGAGTTTATTGAGTTAATGATAGGAACCAGGAATTATAACCTCTTAAAAAGGGTAAAAAACATCTTTGATCCCCAGCATATTTTTAATCCGGGGAAGATCATAGATGCACCACCCATGGATTCCAGCTTGAGGTACATTCCGGGCAGGAAGGAGCCTGAGATCGAAACTTTCATGGACTTTTCTGACTCTTTGGGAATTCTTCGAGGGGCCGAAAACTGTAATGGCAGTGGTGATTGCCGAAAGCCCGCAGAGGCCGGTGGCACGATGTGTCCCAGTTACAGAGCTACTCGTAATGAGAAAGACACTACCAGGGCAAGGGCTAATGCCTTGAGGGAATTTCTTACTCACTCCGAAAAACCCAACAAGTTCAACCATGAAGAATTAAAGGAAGTCCTGGATCTTTGCATTAGTTGCAAGGGATGCAAGAGTGAATGTCCTTCAAATGTGGATATGGCTGCCTACAAAGCCGAATTTCAATATCAGTACATGAAGACGAATGGCAGTAGTTTAAGGTCAAAAGCTTTTGCCTACAACGCCCGAATGAACAAGAAGACTTCCATATTTTCCCCTTTTTCGAACCTCATATTTTCAAATAAGTTTTCTTCAGGTATTATTAAGAATAGTCTGGGAATTGCGCCTCAGCGCAGCATGCCTAGGCTTTCTAAAAACAAGCTTTCTTCTTTATTTGAAAACCACAAGACTGAAATAAAGGCTCCGATAAAGTCTGTATATCTGTTCAATGATGAATTCACAAATTATTTAGAATCAGAGATAGGACTCGCTGCTATAAAGCTACTTCAGGGATTAAATTATAACGTAGAGATCATTGATCATCCGGAAAGTGGCCGCGGCTTTATGTCTAAAGGATATCTTGAGGAAGCCAAAGCAATAGCCAATGAAAATATTGCTATTTTTAAGAATATTATTTCAGAAGAAACACCTCTGCTGGGTATTGAACCTTCAGCAATCCTGAGTTTCAGGGATGAATACCTTCGCCTTGCCGACGATAAGGCTTCTGCCGAACGGGTATCCAAAAATGCCCTTTTAATGGAGGAATTTTTTAAGCGAGAAGTGCTGCTGGGAAATATCACCGCTAAATCCTTTACTTCAGAAAGAAAAAAGATCAAGCTCCATGGCCATTGCCACCAAAAAGCATTATCGGGCGTGGAAAACACTTTTGTAATGCTGAATCTTCCGGAGAACTTTGAGGTAACGGTAATACCTTCTGGCTGTTGCGGGATGGCAGGTTCCTTTGGTTATGAAAAAGAACATTACGAGGTAAGTATGCAAATTGGAGAGCAGACCTTATTTCCTGCAGTTCGAAAGGCAGCGGCAGATACGGTAATTGCTGCACCGGGCACGAGTTGCAGGCATCAGATCTATGACGGGACGGGGCGAAAAGCCTTTCATCCTGTGGAGATCATGGCCGCTGCGCTGAAATAACATTTTTAAATCTTGGCTTAAAAAATTACATTTGCTCAAAATCACCCTCAATGGCCGGAAATTCCTTCGGAAAACTATTTAAACTTACCACTTTTGGCGAATCACATGGCGAGGCTATAGGCGGCATTATTGACGGCTGTCCCGCCGGACTCGAATTAGATGTGGAGAAGGTACAGCAGGAAATGCAAAGGCGAAAGCCTGGACAATCTGCAATTGTTACTCAGCGAAAGGAGCCAGATACCGTAAAATTTCTTTCCGGGCTTTTTGAAGGAAAGACTACCGGAACTCCTATTGGTTTTGTAATTGAAAATGCCAACCAAAAATCGAATGATTATTCTCACATTAAGGATGTGTATAGGCCTTCACATGCCGATTACACCTATGATCAAAAATATGGCAACCGCGACTATCGTGGGGGAGGACGTTCTTCGGCGCGTGAGACTGCCTGTCGTGTAGCAGCGGGAGCAGTTGCGAAACAGCTGTTAGAGAATATAAAGATCACCGCATACACTTCGGCTGTAGGATCGATTCAGCTTCAGAAGAAATTTGAGGATCTCAACCTGGAGGAAATTGAGAAAAATCCAGTAAGATGTCCAGATCCAGAGACAGCAGCCAACATGGAAACCTTGATAAGGGAAATTCGCTCTCAGGGAGATACTGTTGGGGGAGTTGTGGAATGTGTGATCCAGGGAGTGCCGGTTGGCCTGGGAGAACCTGTTTTTGATAAGCTGCACGCTGCCCTTGGTGCTGCAATGCTATCCATAAATGCTGTAAAAGGCTTCGAATATGGAAGTGGTTTTGCAGGAGCAGCACTCAAAGGAAGTGAACATAATGATCTTTTTAATACCGACGGCTCTACCAAAACGAACTTTAGCGGAGGCATTCAAGGTGGGATTTCAAACGGAATGGATATAGTTTTTCGCGTTGCATTTAAACCTGTGGCAACTTTGATGCAAAAACAGGAGACGATAAACTCTGAAGGTGAACTTGTCGAAATGCAAGGAAAAGGGAGGCACGATCCATGTGTGGTTCCACGCGCTATTCCAATTGTTGAAGCCATGGCAGCGCTTGTACTGGCCGATTATTACTTATTAAACAGAAATTCCAGATTATAACATTCATTAGACTATAAGGAACTATGAAAAAATTAGCACTTCACTGGCAGATCATTATTGGATTGGTATTAGGTATTATTTGGGCCATGCTTTCAAGCCAGCTGGGGTGGAGTGAGTTTACCATAGACTGGATAGCGCCCTTTGGCACCATTTTTATCAATTTGCTGAAGTTAATCGCGGTGCCGCTAGTGCTTTTTTCTGTTATAAGTGGTGTTGCGAATATTGGTGATCCCGCCAGCCTTGGAAGAATGGGAGGGAAGACCCTGATGGCCTATTTGCTAACCACAGTACTTGCAGTAACTCTTGGGCTGCTCCTGGTCAATTCTATTAAGCCGGGAAAACTTGTGGATGAAGACAGCCGTATTGACAACCGCATTAGCTATGAACTCTGGGCAGCTTCCCAGGGCTATGAGATCAAAGACGGCATTAACTATTTACAAGATCCTCAGTTTCTGGATAAAGCCCAGAGGATATCAGACCTTTCGAGACAAGAGCTTAAAGACGCTTCTGTAGCGGATAAAATGCAGGCCGCCGATCAAACCAAAGAATCGGGTCCCTTACAACCTTTGGTAGATATTGTTCCCGAGAATTTTTTCCATTCCCTCACAGACAACGGTCTAATGCTGCAGATCATCTTTTTTGCACTCTTCTTTGGAATTGCCCTGCTGTTCATCCCGAATGAAAAATCTGCACCTGTCACTGCTGTCGTAGACAGCATTATGGAAGTATTCCTGAAGATGGTAGACCTGGTTATGCGTGCAGCGCCATTCTTTGTTTTCGCTCTTTTGGCCGGTGTGGTGAGTAAAATGGCTGGTGATGATATTGGAAAAGTATACGAGATTTTCAAAGGCTTAAGCTGGTATTCCCTTACCGTCTTCCTTGGCTTGATGCTCATGATCTTTGTAGTGTATCCATTGATCATCAAGATCTTTACCCGAAGTATTCCATACACAGGATTCTTTAAAGCGATGAGTCCCGCACAGACCCTGGCATTTTCAACGAGCAGCAGTGCGGCCACTCTTCCTGTAACTATGGAGTGTGTGGAGGAAAACCTGGGTGTAGACAAGAAGATCACGAGTTTTGTTCTGCCAATTGGTGCTACTGTGAATATGGATGGAACATGTTTGTATCAGGCTGTAGCGGTAGTATTTCTGGCACAATTACACATGATAGACCTTACCCTGGCGCAGCAGTTGACCATTGTACTTACAGCGACGCTTGCTTCAATTGGTTCGGCTGCAGTTCCAAGTGCAGGTCTTGTAATGCTCATTATCGTACTTGATTCTGTTGGGCTTAATCCTGCGTGGATCGCGATCATCTTTCCGGTAGACAGGATCCTTGATATGTTTAGAACGGTGGTGAATGTCACTGGTGATGCCACAGTGTCTTCAGTTATTGCCAAGGGAGAAGGCATGTTACACTATCCAGGGGAAGTAGATCCATCTGACACTTTTGATGTAGATTCAAAATAAGAATCCTTTTGAAAAGGAATTGATCCCGGTAAAATTTGGAAAGCTGTAAAGAATTGGTTGTCTTTGCCGGAATTTATTAAGAATTTCTCTTTTTAATAATCCGAAATGACCGAGAAAGTCCGCAGTTATTACGACAGTTTACTGGAAATAGATCAAAATCTCGATCGTTTGGTTCGAGAAATTGATGTGCTCAATTACCTGAATCCGCTGAACATCGAACAGGAAAAAAAGCGATTTTTCGCCTCAAAATTTTCTGAAGATCCCATCTTTAAATATCGAAAATTAAAGTTCGATCCTTATACTTTACAACGGCAGTTCTTCAGTCAGCGCCTTGAAGACATTCCCGATGAAGATATCTATAAACTTTATCACGATACCATTTACGAATATTCGGGCCTGGTGCAATGCGTGGCTTCAGTAGGGAAAGGGGCGAAGTTCTTCTACAATTCCCTGCGTGTATTCGGAACTCCACAGGAGAAGGATGTCAAAAATGCCAAATTCATCCTGCATTTCCACAAAGAAGAAGATGCTGAAGAAATGGTGCCAAGATATAATGCAGATCAAGCCCAGGCATACTTCCAGGCTTTTGGGGAAAAGTATCCATTTAAGTTCAAGATAAGGCAGAGCAACAGCATCACAGGGGCTGCCATGGCACTTAATACTACCCAGACCCTTATTGTCAAGAAAAACAGGAAATTTAGTGATAACGATCTCAAGATCCTTGCTAATCATGAGATTGGGGTAAATATGCTTACAACTTTCAACGGACTTAACCAGCCGCTCCGAATCTTTTCACATGGCTTTGCGAATCATCATGTCACCCAGGCTGGTCTTGCAGTGTTCAGTGAATACATGAGTGACAGTCTAAGTTTAAAGCGCATGAAAGAACTGGCCTATCGCGTGTTAGCAGCCGATAGCCTCATCAAAGGATATTCTTTTAGTGATACTTTTGACCTGCTTTACAACCAATACAAGCTGGATAGGGAAACGGCATGGATCATCACTTTAAGAGCCCACAGAGGTGGCGGATTTACCAAGGACTTTCAGTATCTCGCTGGATTGAAAAAGATCTTTGACTATCACACTGCGGGCAAGGATATGGGGCTCCTACTTACAGGAAAAGTCTCAGTGACAGATGCCGAACTCATTCAAGGTCTTCAGCAGAAAGGGCTGGCAGAAAAAAATGCTTTTTTCACCCATTCCTTCCGCAAGAACAAGAATACTAATGATAAACTTGATTTTCTTCTCAGCAATCTCAAGTAGTTATTTTAAAAATAGCGCCTGAAGTTTTGGAGTGGGAACCATGCAACTTTCCTGCTTTCCGAACCACTGGTACCTGTTACGGGCTATAAAACTATAAATGCCATCTCGCATCCCTTCGGGCAGGGACTTGAAGAACCTGAGCCAGGAATAGCCTTTTAAATGTTTGGCAATCTCAATTGCTGCAGTAGATTTGTGGTAGTATGCAACTCCAGGTTCAATAAGAATTACAGAATCGAGGTTTTCTGTGTCAATTCCTCGTTCGTTGATAATTTGCCGCCCCACATCACTTTGAAGTGGCGCAAAACGAAACACATCTTTGGTGTCGTTCTTAATGATCGTTTGAACAGTCTTATTGCATAAATTACATACGCCGTCGAAGAGAATGATCTTCTTGTTCTCTGGGAAATTAACCATAAATTTTTCTTTTTCTTTTTCTTTTTCTATTTTTTTCTTTGCACCAGCTCCAGTTGGTCTACAGATACCGAAGTGGTAAAGATCCCGTAGTTAACCTTGGCATTTCCTTTTTCAAGGCTGTCAATACTGCCCACGGCTTTTCCATCCTGCATTCTTACGCGATCCCCAACCTTTAACTCAGGTTTTGGTGCAGCAACTTCTTCTTTTTTCTCTTTTTCCTGCTTTTCTTTTTTCTTTTTCCTTATTTCCACCACCTTTTTCTCGGCTTCCTGCATTACCTGCTTCTCCTTAGCTTTTTCTACCTTCTTTTCTTTGGCTGAAAGCTTTTTTCTCTTGGAATTTTCAACCTCTACGATCTTCAGGAATTCGGCTATAAGTTCTTTTTTCTTTTTATTCTGAAAATATTTTTCACTTATATCGTTGATCTTATTCCCAAGGTAGATCAGCCTTTGATTGCTGTCATACAATTCCTGAAAATTCTCCAGCTTCTGCTGAATTTTCACATTGGTCTCTTCCAATTTCTTCTTTTCCGATTCTGTTTTCTGCTCCTTTGTTTTTAAGGAGGTTGTGGTTTTCTGAAGTTTGGAGCGCTCTTTCTGAAGGTCGGCAATACTCTTGTCAAACCTGATCTTGCCTCGTTCTACTTTTTTCTTGGAGCGATTGATGAGGCTGTATGGAATCCCATTTTTCTGTGCTACCTCAAAGGTAAAGGAACTTCCTGCTTCCCCCATGTGCAGCTTGTACAAAGGTTCAAGAGTTCTTGAATCGAAAAGCATATTTGCATTGATGATATGCGGCAGTTCGTTTGCCAGCATCTTAAGGTTCGCGTAGTGCGTAGTGAGAATTCCGAAAGCCTCTTTTTCATAAAAGACTTCCAGAAAGGTCTCTGCAAGCGCTCCTCCAAGTTCGGGATCACTTCCGGTTCCAAATTCATCTATTAAAAAAAGGGTTTTTGAATCTACTTTTTTCAAAAAGTAATTCATGTTTTTGAGCCGATAGCTGTAGGTGCTCAAATGATTTTCTATACTTTGATTATCCCCAATGTCGGTGAGGATCTTATCGAAAAAGCAAACCCGGCTATATTCATGCACCGGAATTAACAATCCGCTTTGTACCATTACCTGCAGCAGCCCCACTGTTTTTAAAGTGATGCTCTTTCCTCCCGCATTAGGGCCTGAGATCACGATGATTCGCTTCTCCTTATGCAGTGCTATGGTTTGAGGATAGGTCTTTTTATTCTGTTTCCTGTTATTGAGCAGTAACAACGGGTGATAAGCATCAATGAGTTCCAGTTCCCGGTCTTTCGTGATGGCAGGCATTACCCCGTTGAGCTCCATTCCATATTTAGCCTTGGCGGCAATAACGTCGACATCGCTAAGCAAATCCTGATATTCCATAAGCAGAGGACGAAAAGGCCGAATGAAATTCGTAAGCGCCTTGAGTATCTTCTTGATTTCCTCCTTTTCCTCATATTGGAGGTTATTCAGTTCTCTGGTATGATTATGTGTAGCTTCTGGCTGTATATAAACTATACTGCCGGTCTTGGAGTTTCCTAAAATTCCACCTCTAACCTTTCTTCGATGCATGGATGTAACAGCAAGAACTCTTATATTATCCACAACCGTTTCTCGAATATCATCAAGATATCCCAGGTTGTTATAATGTGTGAGCGCACTTACAAAACTTGAATTAATTTGCCCTTTCACCTGGTTGATCTTCCGCCTTAACTCCTGGAGCAGGGGGGAGGCATCATCTTTTACCTCGCCAAAACGATCAATGATCTTATTGATCTGTTCAATGATGGCTGGAGTAAATTCCACTTCTGAAATTCTTTGTTCCAGGCAGGGATAGAGTTCCTGGTATTTCTCAAAGAACTTGATGAGCGTATTCGCTGTTTCTGAAATGCTTCCAATCTTCCTGAAACTACCTGCCTCCAGACGCGTTTCTTCAATCCCCAGAAATTTGATTTCCTGATCTATCGCCTCAAAACCATGATTAGGGATCCTGCTATCCTGTTGAAAGGAGGACACGTATTCATTAGTTTGCCTAAGCCCAAACAAGGTCTTTTCGTAGCTCGAAAATGGTGCTATTTCTAGAGCCTTTTCTTTTCCGAGGCCAGTGACAGTATATTTGCTCACCTGCTGGCAAACTGCAGGAAATTCGAGGTCCTGGAGGGTTTTGGCTGTAACTTTAATCATATAAAATTTCCCTATTTTTGGGAAGCCGCAATTTAACTATTATTATGACCTTTAACATAGCGCCAGATTGGAAAAAAAAGTTAAATGATGAGCTGGAAAAGCCTTATTTTAAAGAACTCCTAAGTTTTGTGCAACAGGAATATGAAAAGGCTGACTGCTTTCCTCATCCCGATAACATCTTCAAAGCATTTGAACTTTCTTCTTTTGAAGATACTCGCGTAGTGATCATTGGGCAGGATCCATATCATGGTTATGATCAAGCCCATGGATTATGCTTCTCTGTACAGCCGCAGACCAAGGTCCCGCCTTCTCTTGTCAATATTTTTAAAGAGGTACAGCAAGACCTGGGAAAATCAATTCCTGCCCACGGAAATTTACAACACTGGGCGCAGCAAGGTGTGTTGATGTTGAATGCGACCCTAACGGTAAGAGCAGGACAGGCCGGCTCTCATCAAGGCAAAGGCTGGGAAAAATTCACAAATGCAGTAATTGAGAAACTTTCAGACGAAAAGGAAAACGTGGTATTCCTGTTATGGGGTGGTCCTGCACAGAAAAAGGGAAAAAAAATTGACAGAGATAAACACCTGGTGCTCAACAGCGGCCATCCTTCTCCTTTAGCGGCGAACAGGGGCTATTGGTTTGGAAACAGACATTTCAGTAAAACAAATGCCTATCTCAAAGAGAAGGGAAAAGTTCCCATCAACTGGTAGTTAGAAACGATAGCCAAGATAAATTGAAGGAAGTATTACAATATCCGGAGAATATTTATCGAACAAGTTTCTACCAATAGAAAATGAAAGGTCTATCAAAAATCCCTGTTTTGCCACAAACTTTCCGCCTACCCCTACACCAAAGGCTAGATCTGTATATTCCATATCAACTTCTCTTGTCTCGGGATCTCCAGTTACAGGGTTTTTAAATTCCATATCCCTTTCATGAGTTCCGTTAGAGAACATTCCAAGAAGATTTGCATAATAACCTCGTGCCACTACTTCATCATCAAAATAGTATTTGAATTTTCCCGTAATTGAAAAATCCTTGGCGTAAACTTTTGAAAGGTCACCGTCTTCTCCCGCATTTTTATTGAACACCTTCGAGAACAATTCAACTCCAACAGAACTATGGTCTGTAAGAACTCTTTCATAAGCTACATCGAGGGCTCCAAAAACAAGAACATTTAAAATATTGAGATGGATCTCATGTACGGTGGAATCCCGTTTATAAATCTTTTTTTCCTGAATTTCCTGCGCTATCCTTGATTCAGAGGAAACTGCCAGGGAATCCTGGTTTCTTTCTGCTTCCCCTTCCTGGGAAAATAAAGAACAAGTCATCAAACTTAAAAACAGGAAAAGAAAATATTTTGTCATAGGTCTTTTTATCTGGGTAAAAAATGTAAGTTTTCTTCCATTTTATCAATGAGATCTAGCTCGTGCAGTTGTTCCTGTACTTTTTGGATTTCTTGTACAGAGATCTGTTTTTGGCTCCACTGGGTTATCTGTAACCATTGTTCGATATCCTCCACTTTTTGGTCGTACTTTTTTGCGAGCGCCACTTCAATCTTTGGGATCTCCTTAAATTCTGAAGTCACCTTATTTAGAGTTTTGAGCATATTTATTATTGAGGCTGCAGATTTTTCCATTATTTCCTTTCTCACCGCAATCACAAAACAGGACCATGGGGTCGGGCAATCGGCAATTCTTCTGAAAGTGCCATTATCCACTAATGGTTTGGTCGTAAAATGTTCCCACATGAAATAGCCAGCAGTTCCGTTATCTAAAGCTGTAATGGCACCATTAATATCTCCCACCACCTCGAACTTCAGCTGTGCCGGATCCCATCCAAGGTTTCTGGCATTTACGTAGGCCATGAGATGGGAACCGCTGCCATAACGGCTTATTGCCACTGTTTCATTCCGCAGGTCTTCCATAGTCCTAAAAGAACTACCAGCCGCCACATGAATTCCCCAAATCAAGGGGGAAGCAATATATTCCTGAACGATCACCGCCTCATTTCCATTAAGGATGTCCTTAACGATTCCTTCTGTTAGGATAACGGCAACATCTATTTCTTTATTTCGCAAAGCTTTGCACATTGCTCCTGTACCGTCTGGAAAATCCTGCCAGGCCACATCTATACCATTGTTCTTAAAGTTGCCATCTTCGATGCACAGGTGCCATGGTAAATTAAAATGTTCGGGCACACCACCTACTTTGATCCTTTTCATGAGGTATGTTTTTGTTTCAGATAATTATAAATCTCATATTGTGAACGAATGTCCTTTTCTCCGCGCTTTTTCTGAACAAATTCATTTTTTTCAAGAGGCTCCTGAATTCTCGCCTTCATATTATCCCGCAATTGAATTTCAAGAATATCCTTGAATTCTGCCGCAATATCTTCATCGTATAGGGGAGCGATTACTTCTATACGGCGGTCGAGATTGCGGGTCATCCAATCTGCACTGCCAAAATAAAGTTCCTCATTTCCGTCATTTTCAAAGAGGTAGATCCTACCGTGTTCCAGGTAACGATCAACTATGCTGGTCATATAAATATTTTCGCTAAGACCTTTCACACCTGGCAGAAGGCAAGTGAAACCCCGCACCAATAACCTTACAGAAACACCTGCCTCACTGGCATCATACAAAAGCTCAATGATCTCCTTGTCTTCAAGGCTATTCATCTTTGCAGTGATTCCCGCTTTTTTCCCCATTTTTGCATTGGTGATCTCCCTGGTGATCATATCACTGAAATCCTTCCGGGTAGAAAAAGGTGAAATCAGGAGATGTTTTGCTCTTGGAATGATCAACTCTCCCTCCAGTACCTGAAACACACGCAGAAGTTCGGATGTTATCTTTTCATGTGCCGTGAACAGAGCATGGTCACAGTAAATTCTGGCTGTTTTACTGTTAAAATTTCCAGTACCAATATAGGCGTAACCTTTAAGCTTCCCTTCCTCCTCTCTGTTTACAAGCAGGATCTTGGAGTGAACCTTTATCTTTGGATAGCTGTAAATCACTTTGGCGCCTTCGTCTTCCAGTTTTCTTCCCCAGTCTATATTGTTCTTTTCATCAAACCTCGCCTTTGCTTCAATAAAAACAGTTACGTTTTTGCCATTTTTGACAGCCTTAAGCAGGGAAGAGGTTACTATAGATTCGTCGGCTACGCGATAAATGGAGATCTTTATTTCCTTGACCTGTTCATCTACGGCAGCTTGCTGAAGAAATCTTTCCACATAGTCAAAAGACATGTATGGAAAGTGAACGGCCTGGTCCTTTTCTGAAATAACATCGAAATAATTTGTGGCATTTTCAAGAACTGCATGCTTTACGGCAGGCATTTCTTCAAAATGCAACTCCGGATTCTCACTTGGGTCGGGAAAGGAAAAATAATCGCTAAAATTATGATATCTGCCTCCGGGCATCATATCGATCTTTCCTAATTTCAGCGTTTTCCTGAGTACCTTTTGTGCATGAACTGGCATGGCCGAATCATAAAGTAATCTTGTAGGCTGTCCTTCAGATCTTTGATTCAGGGATTCATAGATCTTTTCGGCAAGAAGCCCATCCACTTCATCATCTATGTATAACTCGGCATCTCGCGAGAGTTTGATCTCATAAATTCCATCAATATCATCTCCCGGAAATAAATGTGCAATATTTGCCTTTACAACATCATCCAAAAAGGTGATCTCATGTGCTTTTGTTTCTGAAGTAAAATGGATGAACCTGCCACATTCTTCGGTAGGGATATTAACTATCCCGAATTTCTCGGAATCAGGAAATAACACCATGAAATAAAGCTGATTATTTTCCAGGAACAGGTCTCCCTCGTCATGATCTTCAACAACAACGGTTTTCACGCAATCTTTGATCTTCTGAAAATATCTGCGGGCAAATTCTTCCTGTAGGGGAGTGTAGGCTTCCTTGTGAACGAGGTAAATTCCTTTTCGTTCAAGTTCGGGAATGATCTCCTCCCGGTATATTTCTCCAAATCTTTCCTGTTGTTTCCTAACTTCTCTCAGGATTTCCTTTACGGTCTTATTCGGTTTTAGAGCCAGTCGTTTCCTGATACTTTTTTCCACCCTTTTCATTTGCCGAAGCTGTGAAACACGCACCCGAAAATATTCGTCCAGGTTCATTGAAAAAATAGCAAGGAATTTAAGTCTCTCGTAAAGAGGAGTAGTAGGATCTTGTGCTTCCTGAAGCACTCTTTCATTAAAACTTAACCAATTTAAATCTCGATGCCTTAAAATCTTGTCTTCAGGCTTTAGCATACGGCGGGGTTTCCCCAAAAATACGAATATGCAGAAGCCACGTTTTTAATATTGTGTTAAATGAAAATTTTTATCCCACCAGTTTATCCAGAGCGTACCTGATGGTTTTATCTATGGCTTGTGCCCCGTCGCTGGTGAAGTTACCAGTTGCACGATTGGCTATGATCGAATTTACAGAGAGGGCTCGATGTCCCAGCATTTTGCTCAATCCATAAATAGCTGAAGTCTCCATCTCAAGATTGGTGATCTTTTTCCCTCTATGAGAGAAGGTGGCTAGTTTTCCTTTCATGTTATCATCTCGCAAAGGTAATCTCAACACCCTTCCCTGCGGCGCATAAAAACCGACATTAGATCCTGTAAAGCCTTCATAGACTTCGGGAGAGGAAAATTGTGCAATAAGATGTTGATCTGCTGCAACCACGTAGGGTTTACTATTGCGATCGTAAATATCCAGGTGTCGTTCAAGGGCTTTATTAAAGTCCTCAAGCTGTATTTCATCGCTTTGATAGAAATGCAGCAAACTATCAAAACCTACCGCAAGATGGCTCAATAGTATAGAGTCAACAGGAATTTCCTGCTGAATGGAACCTGAGGTACCTATTCTTATAATGTCAAGCTGCGTATGTTCTGGTTTTATTTCACGTGTATCGAAATCTATATTGACCAAAGCATCCAGTTCATTTAAAACGATGTCAATATTGTCTGTTCCAATTCCTGTAGAGATCACGGTTATTCTCTTGCCTTTGTAGGTACCTGTCTGCGTATGGAATTCCCGTTTTTTGACAACAACTTCAACAGTATCGAAATACTGAGTGATCTTTTCGACCCGATTCTGGTCTCCAACAAGAAGTATGGTTTGAGCTATTTGTTCTGGCAACAGGTTCAAGTGATAAATACTGCCATCCTGGTTCAGAATTAATTCTGAAGCGGCTAAATGATTCATTCTATAATTTTAATAGGTCATGATTTACGGAGTCGTATAGAAAATCATATTTTCTAACGCCTCCATAATACTCGTTATCTTTTAAATTCTGATAGTAATTTTTGGAGCCAGCTAGTGCATTTCTTCCATCCCCATTAATGATAACTCCATCTTCTGAAGTGTCGTAGAAGGGGCTGAGCTTGTCAATTACTCTTTCCATCTGTACGTCCACGTATCCATAATAGCCCTGATACTGCAGTGCATAACCCAACAGGTGGTTGAGTGATTTTATCTGGTGTTCATCAATTAACTTAAGAACATTGATCTCAAGTGAATTAAGACCGGTCTTTAAACCTGGAAATCTTTCAATATGTGCTCTAATACAACTCGACAGATATTCAAAATTTGTAGTTTTCTTTATTTCTGATGCCAGTTTCTTTGGATTTTTACTGCAGTAGAGCTCCCATATAAGCTGCGCCGTCTGGATGTCATCATCAGTTAAGGAGATACGGTGCTTGTAATGCTGTCTAAGATGCTTGCCCGAGAGTTGAGAAAGAGGCGCCATTTCTTCCTCTCCCTTTAACTTCCGACTACAAACAAGGGAAAAAGGCCCCTGTTTTTTATTCTGTACAAGGAAACTGATAAGAGCCAGCATATTCATGTGGGAAAAAAGGTCGAATTCGAACCAAAGTACGATCTCATCATGCCCATTGATCGCTGCCAGTTTCACGAGCTCCTGAAGAAACCTTTCCCGGTAGTGCTCCTCAGAGATCCTGTAGTTTTCCTTAAGGAAAGTTTTTCGAAGCAGAACAAATTCTTCATCTCCCACATCCATAGAGGTAGGACCTTCACACAACATTTCTCGCCACGTGATCACTTCCCCCGGCAAATCCAGAGAAAGGATTTTTTGCGAGATGTCATCACCGTTGGTGATATGCAGAAAGTTTTTTTCCTCCATATATTTGATCTGAGTTGATCTGGGTTAACCGCCTATCCTTTTCACCTTGTATCCCAGGTCTTGAAGATAGGCCATTATTTTATCCCGCACATCGCCTTGAATAATAATTTCTCTGTCCTTAACAGATCCTCCAACGCCGCATTTTTTCTTTAGATCTTTCCCAAGTTGATTGAGATCTTCTTCTGGACCTATATAACCTTTTATAACGGTGACTTTTTTCCCTGCCCGGCCTTTGGAACTATAGTGGGCTTCAAGCAGCTGTTCATGTGGCTGAAGGATTTCGTCGTATTCCTGCGCTCCATACTCCTTAGGATCGAATTCTTCATTTGTCGAAAAAACAAATCCGCCTAGATCTTCCAGCCCCATTTTTTTCTTAGCCATGGTCTATTTTTTCAGCCCTATCTCTACCAGCCTCTGGTGTAAAAATTCACCAGCAGTAATATCTGGATATGATTTTGGATTCTCGTCATCAATACATTCCTCAAGGCAGTTTAGAGGCATCTCACTACGTGGGTGCATAAAAAATGGAATGGAATATCTTGGACTGCCCCATTGCTCACGTGGCGGATTAATAACTCTGTGAATGGTGGAGCGCAACTTATTATTGGTATGTCTTTCCAGCATATCACCCACGTTTATTACCAATTCATCTTCCTGAGGAATGGCATCAATCCATTGCCCATCTTTGCGAAGCACTTGCAGGCCTCCTGTAGAAGCTCCCATTAAAAGCGTAATAAGATTAATGTCCCCGTGAGCTCCTGCGCGTTCAGCTCCTTTAGGTTCTTCTGTTATTGGTGGGTAGTGTATTGGTCTTAAAATACTATTGCCGTTACTTGCCCAATGGTCAAAATAGAACTCATCAAGACCTATATACAGCGCCAGAGCTCTTAAAACATAGATCCCGGTCTTTTCGAGCATTCTGTAGGCTTCCATACCTGTATGATTGAAATCCTGCAATTCCTCAACCTGTACGTTTTCGGGGTACTCCTCAATAAGATTAGCATCTTCTGAAGGTTCCTGACCAAAATGCCAGAACTCCTTTAGATCTCCTTCCTTTTTTCCTTTCGCATGTTCTTTTCCAAATGAGATATAACCGCGCTGGCCTGCAAGCCCTTCTATTTCGTACTTCTTCTTTGTTTCCAATGGAAGCGCGAAGAAATTTTTTACTTCTTTATATAGTTCATCAACCAGGTTATCGCTTAGAAAATGATTTTTTAATGCTACAAATCCTATCTCTTCGTAAGCCTTACCGATTTCATTAACGAATTTCTGTTTTCTCTCTGGATCATCAGATAAAAAATCTGCCAGGTCAACACTTGGAATATTGTTCATTTCCATAAGATCATGTTTAAATATTATCACAAAGTTAAATAAAATCCCAAGAGTGTAGCGGGCTTTAAATAATTCTTAATTGAGCGATATCTAATTTTAAGTACATTTGAAAAAGTATTGTTTCCTATGCAAATGAGTAGACCAGAAATCGCCACACAAATTAATTTTGAAAGATCGGGTTATGACAATGAGCAATTGCTCATGCTTTATAAGGCCCTTTTAAAACCCAGAATGATCGAGGAAAAGATGCTGGTGCTGCTGCGCCAGGGAAAGATCTCAAAGTGGTTCAGCGGAATTGGACAGGAAGCCATTTCAATAGGAGTGACCTTATCCTTGCTGAAGGAGGAATACATCCTGCCAATGCATAGAAATCTGGGAGTCTTTACTGCCCGGGAAATTCCGCTTTATAGATTATTTAGTCAGTGGCAGGGAAAAGCATCCGGTTTTACGAAAGGAAGAGACCGCAGTTTCCATTTTGGTACGCAGGAATTCAGGATCATTGGGATGATCTCCCACCTTGGCCCACAATTGGGAGTTGCCGATGGAATTGCCCTCGCGCATAAGCTTCAAAAAGAGCAAAATATTACTGCAGTTTTTACAGGGGAAGGCGGTACAAGCGAAGGAGACTTCCATGAAGCCTTGAACATAGCTTCTGTTTGGTCATTGCCAGTGTTATTTTGTATCGAAAATAACGGATATGGCCTTTCCACACCAACTTCAGAACAATATAATTGTAAAGATCTCGCAGATCGTGCTGCAGGCTATGGAATGGAATCTCATATCATAGACGGAAATAATATTCTTGAGGTATACAGTAAGATCTCCCAACTTGCTGAAAGCATGAGAAACGATCCGCGCCCGGTCCTGGTGGAATTCAAGACTTTTAGGATGCGAGGCCATGAGGAAGCCAGTGGAACAAAATATGTTCCCGATGACCTTATGGAGGAATGGGCGAAGAAGGATCCTGTAGATAATTTCAGGGAGTTTTTACTGAATCAAAACGTACTTTCCGAAGCACTCGATAAGGAATATCGAGAAGAAATAAAATCAGAAATTGATGAAGATCTGAAAAGGGCAAATTCAGAAGCAATTATAGAATTCAATGAAAGTGAAGAGTTAAATGATGTTTACCAGGAATTTAAATATCAAGAGGTTAGCCCTTCAGAAGAAACTGAGGAGCTGAGATTTATTGATGCCATTTCCCGAGGTTTGAAACAGTCCATGGAGCGCCATGAAAATCTGGTACTTATGGGACAGGATATTGCAGAATACGGAGGAGTTTTCAAAATCACCGAAAACTTCGTGGAATCCTTTGGCAGGGATAGGGTGAGAAACACTCCTATTTGTGAATCGGGCATCCTGGAAACAGCAATGGGGCTTTCCATCAAGGGAATGAAAGCCATGGTGGAAATGCAGTTTGCCGATTTTGTTAGCTCCGGATTTAATCCTATTGTTAATTATCTGGCTAAGGTGAATTACAGGTGGGGACAAAATGCAGATGTTGTGGTAAGGATGCCATGTGGCGCTGGAGTAGGAGCGGGCCCTTTTCACAGTCAGACCAACGAAGCCTGGTTCACCAAAACTCCGGGGCTTAAGGTAATATATCCCGCATTTCCTTATGATGCCAAGGGATTATTGAATACAGCTATTAATGACCCTAACCCGGTTCTTTTCTTTGAACATAAGGCCCTGTACAGAAGTATTAGGCAACAAGTACCGGTTGATTACTATACGCTGCCCTTTGGAAAAGCATCTTTATTAAGAGAGGGAAAAGAGATCTCTGTCATTTCTTTTGGAGCTGCAGTACACTGGGCACTTGAAATTTTAGAAAACCATCCAGAAATACAGGCAGATCTGCTTGATCTGCGCAGCCTTCAACCTTTAGATAAGGACGCGATCTATAACTCGGTCAAAAAAACAGGAAAAGTTATTATTCTGCAGGAAGATTCTGTCTTTGGCGGAGTAGGTTCTGATATTGCGGCGATGATTGGAGAGGAATGTTTTGAATTCCTTGATGCTCCGGTAGTTAGAGTAGGGAGCCTGGAAACCCCTGTGCCCTTCTCGAAAGCCCTTGAAGAAGGCTATCTTCCAAAGAAGCGATTTGAAGAAAAAATCCTTCAGCTTTTGCAGTATTAAGAAAGAATTGGCTTCTGCTTTGGCTTGTTAGGATTTCTTTACAAAAATATTGTTAAATAAGTAATAATCTTTTGCCTGCCGCAAGCCCTCAATGTAATTTAGAGTAACTAACCAATAAACTTTAAATTATGATACGTTTGATCGTTATCTTTTTAATCATTGCAATTATTGCTGCCATTTTTGGATTTGGAGGAATCGCAGAAGGTGCTGCCGACATCGCGCAGATCATTTTCTACATTTTCCTTGTTCTTCTGGTAATAGCGCTGATAAGTCGACTTTTCAGAAGATAATTGTAGGACAACTAATCCAGTGTCAGGTATGGAATATTTTGGCATTGGATTTTTTAATTAATCTAAATATCAAATATGAAAAAGATTGCTTTATTATTTTTAACTGTGGCTTTTCTGGTATCCTGCGGGAGTAGCAAAGTAGCCAATGAAGCGAGAAAAACCATGAATGGTGACTGGCAGTTGACCAGTATTACCTATCCTGGAAATAATCAAAATGTAGAGGTAACCCTGCTGGACAATATTCCGGCAAGATGTCTCGAAAACAGCTCGTGGGTCTTCGTGAGCAACAATAATACTGGTTCATACCAACCTTCTGGCATGACTTGTGACTCTAATACCAGGTTCTTTAGATGGTCAATAGATGATACGAATGCGGCAATGGGTAATTTTGACCTTATGTTCAAACCTACAAATGCCGATCATAAATCTGAAACCGGGAACACAGGTTACAGGATAAATCTTTCTAACCTTACGGGAGACCAGATGGTTTGGGAACAAACCGTAAACTTTGAAGGAAAGCCCTTCACAATAAGAATGAACTTTACTAAAAACTAAATAATATGAAATTGACACAAAACAGATTTTTTGCACTTCTTTTTGCAGTAGCCACTCTGGTTGGTTGTGATGCAACCAGAAATGCGAATAATAAACAAAAAGGTACCGTTATTGGCGCTACAGGTGGTGCCGTAATTGGTGGTGTTGTAGGTAACAATGTAGGTGATGGAAATACCGCATTAGGTGCCATTATTGGTGGCGTAGTAGGTGGTGCAGCAGGTGCTTATATTGGAAACCGAATGGACAAACAGGCACAGCGAATTGAAGAAGAAATTCCTGGAGCAGAGGTAGAAAGAGTAGGTGAAGGTATTAATGTCACTTTTGATGAGACCAGTGGTGTATATTTTGCTACAGATAAGTACGCAGTAGAAGGGCAGTCAAGAGAAGCTCTTATGTCACTTGCCAACATCTTTAAGGAGTATCCAAATACAGATATCCTGGTTGAAGGCCACACAGATAGTACTGGTAGTGACGCCTATAATCTTACGCTTTCCAAGAACAGAGCACAAGCTGTTACTAATTTCCTGGTAAACCAGGGAATTTCTCCTGGAAGGATAGATACAAAATGGTATGGTGAAGCTCAGCCTAAGTATGATAATACTACGGTAGAAGGACGTTCCAAGAACCGAAGAGTGGAATTGGCCATTGTTGCCAATGAAGAACTTAAAAAAGAAGCAGAAAGACAAGCCGGCAACTAATATTCCGGCAGTAGTTTAAAAAGCCCGGTTTCGCCGGGTTTTTTTTATCTCTAAGATGAAACAACACGAGGTGGTCATAGTAGGAGGTGGGCTTGCGGGTTTGACTGCGGCTATACACCTGGCTCAAAAAGGGCAAAAAATCACCCTTTTTGAGAAGGATGCTTTTCCGCGTCATAAAGTTTGCGGGGAATATCTTTCGCTGGAAGTGAAACCGTATTTTGATGCGCTCAAAATTCCTTTTGATGACCTCGAACCAGCCAGGATCACAAAACTTCATTACAGTACACCCTCGGGAAGAACGGTGCAGGTTAAGCTGCCTCTTGGAGCATTTGGCGTAAGCCGCTATGCCCTCGATCATCTGCTTTACAAGACGGCTTTGGACAATGGTGTTAAGGTAATTCAGGAAAAGGTTCTGAAAATGACATTTTCAGGAAGTGAGTTCGTCGTATCCACTGCACAAGGGGATCACTCAGCCGCCTATGTTCTTGGCAGCTTCGGAAAAAGATCTCTTCTGGATAAAAAGCTGGACCGAAAATTTTTTAGAGAGCCTGCACCATGGGTCGCTGTTAAAAATCATTACCTGGAGCAGGATTTTCCAAATGACCTTGTAGGGCTTCATAATTTTGATGGAGGTTACTGTGGCTTGTCCCGCACTGAAACCGGGGAGATCAACCTGTGTTACCTGGCGACATATAGGAGCTTCAAAGATCATAAGAGCCCCGAAAGATTTAACGAAAATGTACTTCGGAAAAATCCATTTTTGGATCGTTTTCTTTCCCGAGCCACACCTGTTTTTGAGCAGCCCCTAAGTATCGCGCAGATCTCCTATGAAAAGAAAGAGGCCGTTAAAGATCATGTGCTTATGCTGGGAGATGCTGCGGGACTTATTCATCCCCTTTGTGGTAATGGAATGGCAATTGCCATTCACAGCGCTAAAATTGCTTCAGAAGAACTTCTAACACACCTGGAAAGAAAAACTTCGCGACAAGAAATGGAAGCTGCTTATAAAAAACGGTGGGAAAGGAGCTTCAGCAGGCGATTTAATGCTGCAGGCTGGCTTCAGAAAATATTGCTGCAACCGCAATTAGCTGAAATTTCTCAAGGCTTGATCTCGAGAATGCCTTTTGTCCTGCCGCAGATCATTAAACAAACTCATGGCAGTCCAATAATATGATCGAAACCAGGCACAGATCTAATAAAAAAGAGATCATGGATGATCTTGAGATGCAGGGTGAGGAACTGGAAAAGACCCTGCTGGACCTGGACAAGGTAAATAAATGGCTGGGAGGTAATGCCATTACGCTTGATGGAGTAAATAAACTCCTCAACAGCTGTTGTTATAGCAGGCCAATTAAAATAATTGATGTTGGCTGCGGGAATGGAACTATTTTAAAGGAAGTAGCCGAACTTGGCCGGAAAAGGGGTGATAGGTTTCAACTATTAGGAATTGATGCCAATGCTAACGCCATGAAAATTGCGCGAAAAAATCTTTCCGCATATCCGGAGGTCGAATTTAGAGCAATGGACGTTTTTTCTGATGAATTTAAAACCCTCGACGCCGATATCATTTTATGTACCTTGACCTTGCACCACTTCAGCAATGAGCAGATCGAGATCCTAATGCGCAGGTTCGCGACAATGGCGCGTCTCGGAATAGTAATAAATGATCTTCAGAGAAGCAGGATTGCCTATTATCTTTTTAAGTTATTCTGCCTTGTTTTCAACATTAGGGAAATCAATAGAGAAGATGGACTCACCTCGATTTTGAGGAGCTTTAAAAAAGAAGAACTAAAAAAATTTGGAAGCCGGCTTAAGGTAAGTCGGCAGGAGATTAACAGCAAGTGGGCCTTCCGCTACCAATGGATCTTGTATAAATAAAATAAATATGAGTGTCAGAATTACTACTGTTGCAAAGCAATTACCCGAATACTCCAGAGAAACCAGAGAAGTGATCCCTTTTGTGGAAACCTGGCTTAATGGGCAGGAGGAACGGTTTAAACGTAAGGTGATCAAGATCTTTGAAGGTGCTGCGGTAGATAAGAGGTATTCGATCATGGATCCTTCTGAAGTTTTTACAGCTACGTCTTTTGAAGACAAAAATAAGATCTACTCACGGGAGGTAAAAAAGCTAGGGAAGATGGCCTTACAAAATGCTCTGGAAAAAGCAGACTGGAAGTCCGATTCCATAGATTATCTTATTACTGTGAGCTGTACAGGCATAATGATCCCATCGCTCGATGCATTTTTGATCAATGATCTGCAAATGAGGCAGGACGTTTTGCGACTGCCTGTTACAGAAATGGGCTGTGCAGCAGGAATATCGGGAATGATCTATGCTTCAAACTTTTTAAAGGCAAATCCGGGGAAGCGGGCAGCTGTTATTGCAGTAGAAAGTCCTACTGCGACTTTGCAACTCGAGGATTTCTCTATGGCAAACATGGTAAGCGCAGCCATTTTTGGAGATGGTGCAGCTTGTGTACTTATGTCTTCTGAAGAATCCGCCACCGGTCCCGAGATCATTGGGGAAGATATGTATCACTTTTTTGATGCCACAACCCTCATGGGCTTTGATCTCACCAACCACGGACTCAAAATGGTGCTCGATCCAGAAGTACCCCAGACTATTGCCGATCATTTTCCTGATATCATTCACCCTTTTCTCAAAAAGCATAATTCCTCCATTGAAAAAGTAGAGCATCTTATTTTTCATCCCGGAGGAAAAAAAATCGTGCAGACAGTTGAGGATCTTTTTGGTAAATTAGGAAAGAATATAAATGATACTAAGGAAGTTTTACGCTTATATGGCAATATGAGCAGTGCAACTGTACTTTATGTTCTTGAAAGATTTCTCAACCAGCCGATAGCAAAAGGGGAGCAGGGATTGATGCTGAGTTTTGGCCCGGGGTTTTCGGCACAAAAAATACTTCTGCAATGGTAAAAGAATTCGAAGGAAAAAATTACTGGGCCCTGGTTCTGGGCGGCAGTAGTGGATTAGGTTTTGCTTCAGCCAGGAAACTGGCAGAGCACGGCATGAATATTCTTATTGTTCACAGGGACAGGAAAGATGATCTTCCCGAAATAAAATCAGCGTTTGAAGACATTAGAGGCCTTGGTGTCAAGCTGCATTCGTTTAACCGGGATGCCACAAGAAAAGACCGCAGGGAAGAAATACGGGAGCAAATAAAAGAGATACTGGGAGAGGAAGGAAAGATTAGAACTATGCTGCACAGTATTTCCAAGGGAAATCTGAAATCCATGTTAGGAGAGCAGCCAACCCTCCAGAATATCGATTTTCAGCAGACAATAGATGCAATGGCCATTAGTCTTTACGACTGGACAAGACTCATCTATGATGCGGAACTCTTTTGCAAAGACGCGAGAATCCTTTCCTTCACCAGTGAAGGAAATACTAAGGCCTGGAAAAATTACGCTGCTGTTTCCGCGGCTAAAGTGGCTTTGGAGGCCATAACCAGGAGTATAGCCCTGGAGTTCGCTCCAAAAGGAATAAGGGCCAACTGTATCCAGGCGGGCGTTACCGTGACGCGTTCCCTCGAACTCATTCCCAGTTTTGAAACCCTGAGACAACATGCTTTAAAAAGGAATCCTTTCAAGAGGCTAACGACGCCATCAGATGTTGCAAATGCCGTTTACCTTTTAAGCAAAGATGAGGCCAGCTGGATCACAGGAACCGTAATCCCGGTGAATGGCGGGGAACATCTTAAATAAAAGAAATACAGGCAATGATTAAAGTGCTAGTAAAGAGAAAATAAATCATAAAAATACATTTGAACAATAATGTCAAAAACTGATTCAAATAACATGGTGAATTTTGATTTTTCCGGAAAAACGGTAATGATCACCGGCGGAAGTTCGGGGATTGGTTTTGCTACAGCCCAGCAATTTTTAAAATCGGGTGCAGATGTCATTGTACTCTCGAGAAATCCTGAAAGGAATTTTCAGAAGGAGGAGGGGCTTTTCACCTATGCAGTCGATCTAAACGATTCTAAGGCTGTTAATCAAACCTTTCAGAAGATAAAAGAAATACATCCCTACATTGATATTGCAATTAACGCAGCTGCTGGTGAAACGGGCCTGGGTAAGGGAATACAGGAATTTTCAGAAGAAGATTTTGACACCACCATCAATGTAAATCTAAAAGGCTTGTGGTTAAGCATGAAATACCAGATCGAAAAGATGCTGGAACACCCGGAAAGAAATTGTAGCATCATCAACATATCATCTGTAAATGGACTGGGAGGCGTAGAAAACGGTTCACTATATGCAGCTACAAAAGCCGCTGTTCTGGCTTTAACCAAGTCGGCTGCCTTAGAGCTTGCCAGCTCGAACATTGCTGTAAATGCAGTAGTTCCGGGAGCTTTTGATACAGAACTATTGAAGAAGGCCATGCTCTCGCAGGTCAATGGAGAAGAAGGAAAACTGGAATCGGTAAAGGAACAGTACAAGAAGCATATCCCAAAAAATCGACTGGGAGAGCCTCATGAAATTGCCTCCCTGATCCTCTTCCTGGCATCGGGCGCATCAGATTATTTCACAGGGCATTCGTTCGTAATTGATGGCGGTATGAGCAGTAGATACAGGTAAGCCTATGGAGAAAGAACAGATCCTTGAGTTACTGCCTTATTCCGAGCCATTTCGATTTGTGGACAGCCTGGAAAATGTCTCTGAAAATGGCATTTTTGGAACCTATACTTTTCAGGAAGATGCTTTTTTTTACAAGGGGCATTTTAAGAATAAACCAGTTACTCCTGGAGTGATCCTCACCGAATGCATGGCTCAAATAGGTGTAGTTTGCCTTGGAATCTTTCTTCTGAAGGAGAAGGTTTCCGAAGATCTCCAGGTCGCTTTATCAAATGCCAGCGTAGATTATTATTTGCCTGTATTTCCGGGGGAAAAAGTAAAAGTAAGTTCAGAAAAAATATATTTCAGGTTCAATAAGCTCAAATGCAAAGTAAAAATGTTTAATGCTGAAGACAAGCTCGTATGTAAAGGGGAAATTTCAGGCATGATAAAAGCAGGATGAACAAAAGAGTAGTGATCACGGGAATGGGAGTGGCTGCGCCAAATGCGACTGGTATTGCAGCCTTCTCTGAGGCCCTCAAAAATGGCAAAAGCGGCATTAGATTTTATCCGGAGCTGGAGCGTTTAAAGTTCAGGTGTCAAATTGCAGGGCAGCCCGAAATTTCTGAAGAGCTGCTTCAGAATTACTTTACCGAACTAGAATTAAGAGGTTTAAACTGCAGTGGCATTGTCTACGGTGTGATCGCGGGAGTTGAAGCCTGGAAAGATGCAGGCTTGCCCATTGACCCAAAAGGAGAAACCGATTGGGACAGCGGGATCATTTTTGGCACCGGTATCCTGGGAGTAGATAAGTTTCGGGAAGCCATTCATCTTATTGACGACAAGAACACAAGAAGGTTAGGGAGCACAAGCGTTGTGCAAACCATGGCAAGCGGAATAAGCACCTACCTGAATAGTAAACTCGCCTGCGGAAACCAGGTCACCACAAATTCTTCTGCCTGCAGCACAGGAACTGAAGCAGTTTTAATGGCTGCCGACAGGATTAGGAGTGGAAAAGCCAAGAGAATTCTCGCTGGAAGTTGCAGTGATAGTGGCCCTTACGTCTGGGGAGGTTTTGATGCCATGCGTATCTTACCCCACAAATACAATCAACAGCCTGAAGCTGGATCAAGGCCCATGAGTGCCACGGCTGTGGGGTTTGTTCCGGGAAGTGGGGCGGGGGCGCTCGTCCTGGAAGACCTTGAATCGGCTTTGGAACGCGGTGCAAAGATCTATGCAGAAGTTTTAGGAGGACATATTAACAGCGGTGGCCAGCGCAATGGCGGTTCCATGACCGCACCAAATTCGGAGGGAGTGCAAAGAGGGATCAAAAATGCCATTTTTGATGCAGGAATCCGGGCAGATGAGATCACAGCAATTAATGGACATCTCACTGCAACTTCCATGGACGCTACAGAAATAGCGAACTGGAGCGAAGCCCTCGAACTCAAAGGTGCAGAGATGCCGGTGATCAACAGTCTGAAAAGCTTAACAGGGCACTGTTTAAGTGCATCGGGAAGTGTGGAATGTGTTGCCAGCGTCCTTCAAATCTCAGAGGATTTTATTTTCGGAAACTTGAATTCGGAAGATCTTCATCCCGCAATTGAAGCTCTTGTAACTCGAGAAAAAGTACCTGAAAAAAGCATTTTTAAGGAAGTAAATGTTGTTGCCAAATCCAGCTTCGGATTTGGAGATGTAAATGCCGTGGTAATTTTTGGTAAATTCAGGTAAAATAGTGAGCAGAAATTGGTGGTCCGGCTTGAAAAAAATATAAATTTTGAATCTTGAAAATGGAAACAAACGAAATAATTTATTGTCTTAAAAAGATAGTGAAGCCATATGTACAGAATGACCTGGCGTTTCAGAATTTTGGACAGGACACAGATTTCATAAAGGATCTGGAAATCAATTCGGCCAATCTTGTGGATATTGTCCTTGATGTGGAAGATGAATTTGACATTGCCATAGACAATGATGCTATGGATAACATGCTAACTGTAAATGATGCAGTTAAGATCATTAAAACAAAGCAGCAGGAGGCGTGATTGGAAATGATGTGGTAGACCTCGAACTGTCACGGCGTCAAAGTAACTGGCGTAGAAATGGCTTTTTAGAGAAGGTTTTTTCAAAAGCTGAAAGAGAGATCATTCTAACATCTGAAGATCACGAGCTGCATGTATGGCTGCTATGGAGCATGAAAGAAGCGGCATATAAAGCCCATCAAAGAAAATTTCGACTTCCCCGGAATTTAAATTGGTTAGCACAGCAGACTGAGATCATAAAGCAGGAGGAAGGAGGAGCTATTGGCCTTGTGAAGATCGATGCCGAGGAGTATTCTACTACTTCAGAGGTCACTTCGGCTTATATTCATACTTGCTCGAAAAGCCGGGAGATAAGAGGTGTCAAAAATGCCATTTTTGAAACCCCTTCTTCCGAAGCCAAGAAACAACTGCTTCAAGAGGTGAGTAGGCATTTCGCTATTGATCAGGACCAACTTTCCCTGAAAAAAACTTCTGCTGGAATTCCCTTTTTTGAGACCCAAGGCGAGCCGATATTCACTCACTTTTCTCTTAGTGATCACGGGAAATTTTCTGCTTACAGTCTCTCGTTAATTAACTGTGAAACTCCAGTTAAACATACCTAAAGACTTTGGACGATTTTGGGTGCGGTTGTATCTTTAATTTGAACCCAAAAACAGATTAAATGAAATCCATAGATAAAAAAGAAGTCATTAGCAGCCAGTCGGCTGAATTTATCCAACAAGCCGAGCCGGGACAATTCCACAAGATGGTTCCCGATACCTTTATAATTAAAATGGAAGATGGTGCACAGGGTTATGCCATTAGACATTTGAACAGGCAGGACATGCTTCTTATTGACACCACTGGAAAAGGTGCCGATAAGGGGATCAAACACCTGGTGGAAGAGGGCTACAGGATCAAAGGAATTCTTGTAACTCATAAAGATGCGCTGCAAAACACTTACGCTCCTCTAAAAACTATTTCTAAAGATGCTGGCGGGGCACCCATTTTTAGTCACCCGGTTAACAACACGAATTCAGAATTCAATGTGAGGGACATCAATGGTAAAAATGACATTTTCAAGCACTTTTCTATCGAACTCACAGATTTTCCTTCAAAATCGGGCGAAACTGCGGTGATATATACTGAGATCAATGAAGGGATGATCTTTGCCGGCAATACGATTGAGGCCACGCCTTACGAAGAAGAAGGGGAAGATATCAACAGAGCCGATACCGGAAGTGAAAACAAGAACAGAGGGATCGCAGAGACATGGCGCACCTTTATGAAGGATTTCAGGTATTTCTTTCCATACAAGGGAAAACCAAAATTCAATCTTTCTGAAGGACAGCAAACAGATCTTATTCAGAAATTAGGAAGTACTGGAGAAGGCGGCAGCAATCCCAATTTATAAGTAACGAAACTCGTTAAAAATGGACCGCCAAAATGGCTGAATTTATTTGCTTTTTGGCGGTTTTGCTATGAAAGAGGAACGGGACTATACCCTAGTGTACTTTCGCGTTAGCTTCAACTTTTCCAGTTAATCCTGGAGGTTCCGGCGAACGTATATGGAAGGTGCTTTTCGGATAGTCCTTTTTCTTTTTTAAAACCAGGCCACAGTCTTAACTATAAGATATTGTTAAACCAACGGCTTTTCCGTCCGAATTTTGATAATTTAAAAGGAAATAAATCTTAGCAAAATGTCACAACTCAACGTTACACAAAAGCTCATCAAAAACCACCTGTTGAAAGGAGAAATGATTCCTGGAAAGGAGATTGGTATCAAAATAGACCAGGCCTTGCTTCAGGATGCGACAGGTACCCTTGTGCAGCTCGAGCTGGAGGCTATGGGCCTGGATCGCGCAAAGACAGAAGTTGCAGTACAGTATGTGGATCATAATTTACTACAAACAGATTTCAAAAATGCCGATGATCATGCTTTCTTACTTTCGGCATCTCAGAAGTTTGGCATCTGGTACAGCCGCCCAGGCAATGGCGTAAGCCATCCTGTACACATGGAACGCTTTGGGAAACCAGGCAAGACCATGGTGGGCTCAGATAGTCATACTCCGGCAGCTGGTTCTCTTGGGATGCTGGCAATTGGAACTGGAGGTCTTGACGTGGCAGCTGCAATAGCAGGCCAGCCTTATTTCGTTAAGATGCCCCAAGTAATGGGAGTGAAGCTTACCGGGAAAATGCCCGATTGGGTAAGTGCAAAGGACGTGATCCTGGAAATGCTGAGGAGGTATGATGTAAAAGGAGGAGTTGGAAAAGTAATTGAATACTACGGTCCCGGCCTTGCAGAATTAAGTGCGATGGATCGTCATGTGATAGCAAATATGGGAGCCGAATTGGGCGCCACCACAACCGTTTTTCCAAGTGACGAGATGACCCGAAAATTTCTGAAAAGCCAGGGTAGGGAAGAGGATTGGACAGAACTCGTTGCCGATGAAGGCTGCTCGTATGATCTTGAAGATGAAATAGTGCTAGATGAGCTCGTGCCACTAATAGCCAAACCTACCAGCCCGGGAAATGTTGTTCCCGTACGAGAAGTGGAAGGCATGGAGATTGGACAGGTAGTTATTGGTTCTTCGGCTAATCCCGGAGTTCGGGATTTCTGGGTTGCTGGAGCGATCGTAGATGGCAAGGCGACCAGAGAAGAAGTCTCTTTCGATGTTAATCCTACTTCCAGGCAGGTAATTCAAAACCTGATAGCTAATAAAGGTTTTGAAAAGCTTATTGCCGCAGGAGCACGATTCCATCAGTCGGGTTGCATGGGATGTATTGGGATGGGCCAGGCACCAGCATCTGACACTATAAGTCTTAGGACCATGCCACGGAATTTTCCAAGTCGGTCGGGTACCGAAGATGATCAGGTTTATCTTTGTAGCCCTGAGACAGCGGCAGCTTCTGCATTAACCGGAAAGATCACCGATCCCAGAGACCTGGAAAAGCTATACGGAATGAGTTATCCCAGATATGAATATCCTGAAAAGGAACTTATTAATACCATGATGCTGGTTGCTCCACCTGAAGATGGTTCTCAGGTAAAGCTGAAGAAAGGGCCGAATATCAAGTCTCTTCCCTACATCGATCCGCTTCGCGAAAGCTGTGAAGTACCGGTGCTGTTAAAAATGGGAGATAATATTTCTACAGATGAGATCTTGAGAGCAGGAGCAGAGGTTCTGCCATTTAGAAGTAACCTGCCCGAAATAAGTAAATTTTCCTATTCTGTTATTGATGACACTTTTTACGACAGGGCACAGAAGGCAAAAGAAACCCATGGTGGTCACATAGTTGTTGCCAAAGATAATTATGCGCAGGGTTCAAGCCGGGAGCACGCCGCACTTGCACCAAAATACCTGGGACAGATCGCGGTTATTGCAAACTCCTATGCCCGAATCGCCTGGCAAAATCTGGTGAATTTTGGAATTCTCCCACTGGAATTCATAGAGATTGCAGATTATGATAAAATAGAACAAGGAGACGAGGTGAGTTTTTCAAACTTGCGGGAAGATGTGCAAAACAGAAATAACATAAAAGTCGTCATTAATAAAAAGAACGGAAGTTCTGAAGAAATTGAAACCCGTCATAGTCTCAGCGATCGCCAGATACAAGTCTTGCTTAAAGGTGGAATCATCAATGAATTCAAGGAGCAGTTAAAGAATAGTGAAGTTGGAGCCGTTAAGGAAAATACAGTGACAGATAATGAAAGGAAGCAGGTGAAATAAGTGTGGACAGCATTTATGGCTAATTACTTTGAGCTGGATCTTTCTATCTAATCCTGTTGCTCTAGATGATTTATGTTCACTTCCATACCAATCTGTTCAAAAAACTGAGACACAATATTCAGCACTTGATTTGTTACTGCCGGTAAGGCTACGATTTCCAGAACATGTTTTTGTTCGAGATTTCCATTGAAATGGAGGGAAATGAATTTCTGCGACTTACCTGAAGCTTTGGCCAGGATCTCAGGATCCAGGCTTTGTGATGTTGTGCCAAAAATGGCATTTTTGGGTGCTGCATGTTGCAGCTCCTCATAGAAGCCTTTCTTGGCGTGTAGATCTTCAGCAACGGCCTCGATGATCAACTGCGCATTTCCTGCAGCCTCAGGAATATCCATAGAATAGGCAATATTAGCCAAAGCGGCCTCAACCTTGCTGGTAGGAATGTTGTATTTCTCCTCATAGAAACTTGAAAATTCCCGAAATTTTGTCCTTGCTTCCTCAAGAAGACCATAATCACGATCGTATACGGTCACATCGATACCATTAAAGGCTATATGAAATGCCAGGCGAGCACCAAAATTTCCAGCACCAAACACAGTAACTTTTTTAATTTCCATCAGCATTATTTTAACCCTTTCGGGAATCTATACATACTTCAAGGTCCTCTTTATTTTTCCCAAATCATCTCAACAGATTACTAATTGAGAGGAATTTAACTAGTCTTAAAATCAAAGAGATCAGGACAGTTGCGAAAAAAAGAAGTTCGGGGGAGTTAGAAGGAATTCAGATTTTTTGTAAATTAAAAAGAAAAAATCATGAGAAACATATTGGTTCTTGTTACACTTTTTGCCCTGTTACTTTCCTGTGGAAGTACAGACGTTGGTAATGCCAATTCCGCAGAATATCAGCAGATGCTCGAGCAGGTGAAAGATCTTGAATTTGAAATCGAAAATCAGTGGGCGAATCCCACAAAATACGGTCGCGTTAATCTTATAGGTAACCCTAATCATATCAAATTCGAAAATGATAGCGTAGATATTTTCCTTCCTTTTGTGGGTGAAAGACATGCCGGGGGTGGATATGGAGGCGAAGCAGCCATAAAGTATGAGGGAATCCCACAGGATTTGAAAATAGAGGAACGTCCGGGAAAGAATCAGGCAGTCATTACTTTTAAAGGAAACCATAAAGGTGAATATATGGATTTTCGAATTGCTGTCTTTCAGAATGGAAATACCAGTACTTCAGTAACTTCGTCGCAGCGTGATCAAATTGATTACGATGGGAAGATTGTGAGAGAATAAATTTTTATAAAACTGAAGCAGTTGGTGTCGGAAATCTGCAATCTGAAAAATTTAGCTTCACGAGCAAAACATCATTATCGCTGAAGTTACCAGTTGCTGAAGTTTGATGGGTGGTGAGGGAAGTTTTACGTTCAGAACTTAACAGAACGAGGAAAGGTAAAGGAGAATTCAGTAGCCCGGGATGATCTTGCAATAGTACGATTTCAAATTACCCTATTTTACATAATATAAATTATAGTGCAAAAGTAGATATATGTAAATGGAGGATCCCTTTATGTAATTCATTAGCCGATCCTACACTTAACTGTCGCTCTCACCAAATCTATTAAGATAGAACTATTTGTCCTTCAGAATATCCCGCACGATCTTTAAATGGTGTTCTGTATGAATTACTAAAAACTTAGGTGTTTCTTCTTTTCGCAGATGACCAAAAAATGGATGTTCAAAAAAGGCATTTTCAGGAAGAGTTTGAAATGAATTCAATTTCTTTCTAGTTGTTTTGATCTTGTCTTCTAATTCTTCTGCAGAAATTTCTCCATCTGGAATAACTCTTCGTGGTGCTCTTGCTTTTCCTCTTGGGATCTTGTTCAGAAGAAAAACCAGTTTCTTTTTCCAGCTGAAGGATCTTTTATAAGCCTGAGGTTCAGAATTCTCGAGTCCCGAAATAACGGCTAAAATCACCCTGAGGTCATGATCGAGATGCCAGCCTACCGTAGCTTTAGAGATTTCGGGAGCTTTGCTTTTTAAAAAAGGAATCTTCTGTTCCATTTCGTCCAGCTGGTATTGTAACTTTTGAAGCTGTTTATCCATTTACTAAAGAAAAGGATTTCTCCTCAGAAAATATGTAATCAGCCTCTATTTTCCGCAAAAGATACTTGCTTTCAACTAATATTTTAGTCGAAAAGAACTTAGGAAGCAGACGCTTACATACATTTCGCAGCCTCTATCGACTTTTTATGAACATTTTCAGGTTTGCATTTGTAACGATTCCTAACTTTACAAGTCTTATTTATTATCAAACTATACTTATGAAAAAATTATTTTATCTAGTCCTTATTGGTCTTTTCCTTCAATCCTGTAAAACCTCTCAAGGGACCGGAACAAAAGAACAACCTGTAATTGCAATTCTTGATCTCGTGAATGTCACAGATGATAAATTATCTATTACAGTTGATCCCGGAGTGATTACCACGGAAGAAATCACTTTCTATATCCCTAAAACTGTACCCGGCACCTACTCTACTTCTAATTACGGCAAATTCGCAGAAGATTTTAAAGCCTATGATTATAAAGGCAACGAGTTACCTGTAATTGCTCTGGATGAGAATAGCTGGAAAATTTCAAATGCCACCAAACTTGATAAGGTGAGCTATCTTATGAACGATACATTTGATGTTGATGGTGAAGGCGGCATCTACTCTATGGCGGGAACTAACATCGCTGCCGGTAAGAATTTCATGCTCAACCTCCACGGATTTGTAGGTTACTTCCAGAATATGACCGAAGAACCTTATAGACTGGAGGTCATCCGCCCTTCAGACCTGTATGCCGGTAGTGCTCTTACTGTAGACGAAACCAAGGAAGAAGCAGGTCAAAAAAGAGACATTTTTGCTTTGAACCGGTATTTTGAAGTCACCGATAATCCAATCATGTATGCAGCACCCGATACTGCCAGTTTTAAAGTAGAAAATATGGATGTGCTTCTTCACGTCTATTCTCCAACAAATGCCTTTAGCGCTGCCGATTTCAAACCAGCCATGGAAAAAATGGTGAACGCCCAAAAAAGGTTCTTGGGAGAAATCGACGAAACAAATAAATATGCCATTCTATTATACCTGTCGGCGACCCCTGGAGAAGGAGATGCAGGGAATTTCGGAGCTTTAGAACATCATACATCAACTGTTGTGGTAATGCCCGAAACAATGACCAGAGAGGCTTTAGAATCATCACTTACAGACATCGTTTCCCATGAATTCTTTCACATTTTAACTCCGCTGGGAGTACATTCCAACGAGGTACATTACTTTGATTACAACGACCCAAAGATGTCTCAACACCTGTGGTTATATGAAGGTGTTACCGAATATTTTGCCAATCTTTTTCAGGTCAACCAGGGATTGATCTCCAACCAGGATTTTTACGATCGTATCAATGAAAAGATCACCACCTCTAAAGCCTTTGACGACAGTATGTCCTTTACGGTGATGAGCAAAAATATACTGGAAGAACAATATCAGGACAGCTACTACAATGTTTACCTTAAAGGCGCGCTTATTGGTATGGCGCTAGACATTAAATTGAGAGAACTTAGTAACGGTGACATGGGGCTGTTGGATCTTATGAAGCAGTTGACTGAGCGTTATGGAAAGAACAAACCTTTCAATGACAATGAATTGTTTGATGTAATAACCGAACTTTCATATCCTGAAATTGGTGAATTCTTTCAAACCTATGTTGTTGGCACCACCCCAATCCCATATAACGAATTTTTTGAAAAAGTTGGTCTGGAACTCAGAGAGGGTGAGATCCCTGTTGATTATTTTCTAAAAGATCAGTCAACCCCTTTCATAACGGTAAATGCATCGGGTGAGATTGTTATTAGAAACGACATTGAGCTTAGCACTTTTTTCTCTGAATTAGATCTAAAAGGAGGAGATGTAATAAAGAGCATCAATGGGAAAACCTATACTGTTCAGAACATTTATGATCTCATCTCAGACTCAGTAAAATGGACTGTAGGAGATGAAATCAAACTTGTCATTAGCCGAAATGGAACAGAACAGGAGATTTCCGGAAAGATCATTGAACCTATGTCTACAGGTTTCAGACTAGTAGAAAAGATGAATGCCGACGGAGAGCAAATGGAATTGCGCCACGCCTGGCTCAAAGGATAGTTGGTCCTACAAATAAATAAGAAAGCCGGCGATGTGCCGGCTTTCTTATTTATTCTCAAAAAGGTCTATAGTTTTTTAACTCTCACCGCGTTCATGCCTTTTTGGCCACGTTCCAGTTCAAAAGTTACTTTGTCATTTTCTTCAATGTCGTCTATAAGCCCACTAACATGTACAAAATATTTTTCCTGAGTTTTGCTGTCCAGGATAAAACCAAAACCTTTTGAATGATCGAAGAAAGATACCTTTCCTTCTTTGCTGAAATCCACTTCTTCGTCTGAATCTTCTTTCTTTGGAATTCCTATTTCAATGCTCTCGGCATCAACTTCTATCTTCCTTGAAGGATCTGGTGGCGTATCGGTTAGGTTTCCATACTCATCTACATAAGCAAATTCGGAAGCGCTTTCTCCACTTGCTTTTCTCTCCTCTTTTTTCTTCTTCTTCTCTTCACGCTTCTTTAAGCGCTTCTTTTCTTTTTCAGTTTTGTTGTACGTTTGTTGTGATTTCGCCATTCGGTCTTTACTTGTGATTTTAAATGAATATAAAAATTTTACCTGAAGTTCTAAAAGAAAGTTTGGAAAAAGATCAGGAAAGAAGATTTACCTAAAATTATTCAGAGCTGCAGTAAGACACAAAGTTATGATTTCTTTTTGTCTTTTTCGCACAAGAAGTCGACCTCCTCCCGAAAGAATTATTTTTTACAGTTCCTGCTTTTTAAATTATTCTGAAAAATGTCATTTTTGAATGGCAAAAGCATCAACTGGCTCTTCAAAAGCTATAAATAATATGCATTCTCCAGCACTTCCACATTTTGCTATGTGCGGCTTCTTGGCCGGGCCATAAGCATAAGATCCAGTTTTAAGGGTTTGCGTTTTTTCACCTTCATAAGTGATGTCCATTTCACCCGAGAGCAGGATTATCCTTTCTGCTGAAGTGTGATTGTGATTAGGAATCGCAGAATTTGCCGGTACCTTGAAAAGTATATCTGAATTTTCTCTGGCTGGATTCCCATTCAGAATTGCAATTTGGCAACCTTTGGGCATAAATTCGGGACATGGCCCCCATTGTAGTTCTTTGTCGTTTGCAGTTCGAACAACAGATTCGCTGCTTTCCTGTGCGTTTACTCCGGTAATGAAGAGTAACAACGCTCCTGCAATCAACGAGCTCTTTAAAAATTCCCAGTTTTTCATATCATATAAATTAAGGTTATTTACAAAAGGGGAATTTCACTACTCAGCAAACTGTCACATATTACTGATTTTTAGTTGATTACCACAAGGTACATCAATTTTATTTCAATTGCTACTTTTTTACAGGAACGAGGTAAACGGGGATCGAAGTTTTTTCAAGAATTTTCTCAGCCACCGTTCCTAAAAGAAGTTTTTCCAGTACAGAATGGCTGTGCGTTCCCATCACCAGAACATTTGCTCCCCATTCTTCAGCAAAAGAAAGTATGGTTTTGGTAGTATCTCCTTCGGCGAGATGCGTTTCTACCTTTTCATCCTGGAGATGGCTCTTTGCCTTCAGCATGAATTCTTCAGCTACATTTCTCATTTCCATGGCAACATCAAAGTCGGGCCCCATCCCGGTATAACCGTCATATCCCATAAAAGTAGGATACTGTGTTCCGTAGAAGCCAACATCATCCAGAACATGTAAAAGACAGACTTCGGCATTTAGATTCCGGGCGAGTTCATAACCGGCATCTGCTACTTTTTCGGAGACAGGATGATAATCTATGGCAATCAGTACTTTTTTCATCGGGTTATTTTCTTCTGAAATTACAAAAAAAATCATTGACCCTCATAACTCTGATGTTCCTTACTCCTACAGGCAGGATTTTAAAATTTGTTAGGGTTTTCTATAGATCCTGTTAAACGTCTTTGGGGAATAATCTGAAAAATTATATTGTTTATGCGCAACATAAATATACTATGGGAAAAAAGGGACTAAAGCGAAGTTTGGGATTTTGGGATGTACTCATGTTTGGAGTAGGCGGAATTGTTGGAGCCGGAATATATGCGATCATTGGTAAAGCTGCGGGACTTAGTGGAAACCTGCTATGGTTAAGTTTCGTTATAGCTGCAGTAGTTGCCTTGCTTACCGGCTTATCATATGCCGAATTTGTAAGCAGGTATCCCGATTCCGGCGGAAGTTTCGAATATATAAAACAAGGTTTAGGTCGAAAAACAGCCTTTGGAATGTCGATTTTCATGGCCTTTACCGGAATCGTAGCAGCCGCGGCCATTGCCATTAGTTTTTCAGATTATCTTAGTCGTCTCATTAACTTCCCATCGCGTCTCATCATCATAGGGATCATTGGTTTCATGGCTCTTGTAAATATTGTAGGAGCAAAATACAGCTCCTATTATAATGGCTTTGCTACCATTGTGACTTTGATTGGGCTTTTAGCAGTGGTAGTGGTAAGTGTACCCAATTGGGGTACTGTAAACCTTTTACAGGTAAATGAGAATGGCTGGAGTGGTATTTTAGCCGGAGGCGCGTTGATCTTCTTTAGCTACATTGGCTTTGAAGACCTGGTCAAGATGGCCGAAGAAACAAAAGAACCAAAGAAGAATATGCCACGGGCCGTCATCATGAGCGGTCTTACAGTTCTCGTTATCTACGTGCTTATAGCTATAAGTGCTGTTAGTGTCCTGGATTGGGAAAACCTTTCCAATTCAAACGGACCATTAGCCGCAGTCATAGAGACAAAACTTGGAACTATTGGCGCCACTGCCCTGGTAGTGATCGCCCTGTTTGCAACGAGTAAAACAATTTTAAGTAATATTCTTGGAACATCCCGCCTTGTATATGATGTAGCCAGAGATAGTGAAAAGAAATGGCTCAAGAAATTCACAACAATATCGGGAATTGGGAATGCTCCAAATTATGCAATTCTCGCCATAAGTATTGTGGCTGTAGCATTTGGTTTAATTGGCAATTTAAAGATAGTGGCCAGCATTAGTAACATCTTTATATTTATCGTCTTTGGAATGGTCAACTTGGCATTATTGAATCTGAGATACAAGAAAAGAAAAGAAACAAATGAAAAACCGCCCTTTTACATAAGGTTAAACGTAGGAAACATTCCTGTTCCCACGGTCATAGCTTTAATTTCAATCCTAATACTTTTCGGATTTAACATTTACAACCTGTTTCAGGGGAACGCCTAATTCTATTGCTTGACAACCACAAGGTTCGCCTTTGCCCCGGTTAGCAGATTCCACTCCTTTCGAACCACTTCCCTACCCTGATCATCATAAACCCGCAATTCGGCAGTATTAGGGCCGGAGGTGCCCTGGTTCAAGGCTTCAAATTCAATATTGTTGAGACCATTGTCCAATCTCACCATTATAGGAGTGTAACTTGCTCCCAGAGACATGTTTGGATTGATCACAATACCATTTACAATGATCTTTACCTTATCTCCATCAACATATTCATGGTCTCTGCAGTAAAGTTCTACAAAAACGCCAGTGGTCTTAAAATCTCCCAGATACTGGTCCCTGCGGAATTCCTCCCGGGTCTCTTTGTCTTTGGTAAAAGCTTTTGGTGTAAAGTCCTTTCCTTTAAAGGTCATAAGACCATTCTGATCTGTTCTCATGCTGAAGGATTTCTCTTCCTTTTCTCCTAATTTCACCGATTCACTTTCATTGCTGAAAATTCCTTTTTTTGTACTCAAGCTATGATTGCCGGAAGTTTTAAGGTAAGATGAAGATTCAGCTCCTGTTTTTGGAGCCATTAATTCTCCAGGAGCCTTCACTGGCGCAGTGGGATTATCGACCTGGGCATAGCCCGCAGCAGTTATTAAGAAAATAAGGAAAAGACTAAAAGCTCTCATGTACAAAGGTTCTTCCGGATGAATATATCAAAAATTCAACCAATTTTCTGAACTGGTTTAAAAAAAATGATAGGCTATAAAAATTAACTGCATTTTAACCGCGAACTTCTGGATAAAATGCAGATAATCTGTAATTTAAAACAAAAACCAGATTATGACAAAGAAAGAAGAACAACCAAAAGGAAATGAGCGGGATCGCAAAAATGACCAAAAATCTGATTACAACTCTAATATCACAGATCATGACAAGCAGATCCTGAACAACCAAAGCCAGGACGAGAAAAAGGGAGAATATTTTGAAGAAAGAGATCAACCCATAGATTATGCCGGTGCAGATCTTGACATTCCGGGTGAAGATGATAGAAAGGTCTTCCCTACCAGAAGTAAGCCACAGGATGTTGAGAAGGAAAGAAAACCTAAGGAATCTGCGAATTCGAACGATAATATTGAGTCACAGACAGAAACTGTTTATAAAGGTGAAAAAGCTGAAAAATATAAAGACCCTTCAGAAAAAACGCGAAATAAAGGTAGCGAATAATAGAATTATGAGGCTGTCTGAAAAGTTCTATTCATAAAGCTGAACTCGTTACAGCTTTCAGTTTATAGTGATTTTCAAAAAATATGATCCTGAAATAAATTCAGGATAACTTGCTAACTACTTTTCAGACAGACTTCTATTAACATTGCTCCTTATACTGCATATGTCTGCTTATGTCGATGACATAAGATTTAATGTTCTGAATTGCAGGGTGAGTACCTTCTTTAAATCTATAGATATCACAGAATCCGAAGTGCTTTTTCTGGCCCAATCTGTTTCTGCTTTTTACTACTCCTTCAACGATTCCATAATGGTCATTGATGATAATGTTCTCCACGTCAATTTCCATAGATGGCATTTCCTGCATCTGTTCAAGTACTTCCTGAAATTCGCTTTTTCCCCCAATATACCTCTCACCTACTATTTCCCAGCATATATCATCAGTAATATGATCCATAAAAAATTTTGAATCCCCTTCAGTATATGCCCTGATCACCTCCCTTAAAAATTTTTCTCTTTCTTCCATTTTCTTGCCGTTTTTCTACAATCACTTAATTCACAGTTCCTTAAAAATAAGAAATAAAAAGCACATTTTTGAGAGGTATAAATTCAAGAGCTTTCCTTCTGGTATAGCAGGGGCTTGATTTCTGGATTTTTTTGATAGGAGAGCTTTTGCTCCAAAATATTTAACTTTACACATTGAAACTTCAGACTAAACTTTATGCAGGTCCATCATCTTCTTGAAAAAAATTCAGTAGCCAACACTTTCATTTCCCAACTTCGCGATACTTCTGTTCAAAATGACCGGATGCGATTCAGAAGAAATGTGGAAAGACTGGGGGAGATCTTAGCTTTTGAACTAAGCAAAAGTCTGGATTATTCCGAGAAGAAAGTTGAAACGCCTTTAGGCACTGCAACAATTTCAGAAATTGATGAAGACCTTGTTATTTGCTCGATACTAAGGGCGGGGCTTCCACTGCATACCGGGATCCTCAATGTTTTTGACAATGCAGATAATTCCTTCATATCGGCATACCGGCATCATCCCAATGATGATGAGGAGTTTGAAATTCTTGTAGAGTATTTAGCTTCTCCATCACTTAAAGATAAAACTCTTATTCTTGCAGATCCTATGCTGGCTACTGGAAGGTCTTTTGTAAATGTGCTGGGAGCACTAAAAAAAATGGGAGAGCCAAAGGTGATCCACCTGGTTTCGGTCATTGGTGCTCGTGAGGGAATTGAATACCTGCAAGAGGTCTTTCCTGAAAATTCGCATTTATGGATTGCCGCAATTGATGAAAATTTAGATGAAAGAGGTTATATCGTACCGGGGCTTGGAGATGCCGGTGATCTTTGCTTTGGCCCTAAAATGCAGCATTAGAAAGGATAGCCAATGGCAAAGTTAAAGACAGGATCTTTTAATCTGAATTCCCAGCGTTGACCTTCTTCAAAATACGGCGTATGCACAGGGATTCCAAGATCAAATCTTATTACAAAACTCTGGATATCTATTCTTAAACCTGCACCAACGCCCACTGCCATCTCATCGAGAAAATCTGATCCAAAGGTGCCCTTTTCAAGAAGGAGCCGTTGCTGCTCTATTTGGGCGGGAGTGAGATCTTCTTCCTGCTCATCATCTACCGGTGCGTAATTACTTTCTGTGTTCCAAACGTTACCAGCATCGGCAAAGACTGCACCTTTTAAAAACTGATATAAAGGGAACCTGTATTCAACATTTGCTTCCAACCTTATATTTCCCATTCGGTCATAATATGGGATACCATCTTCTGCTGCGGGCGGAGAGTATGAGCCCGGGCCTAAAGACCTTATTTGAAAGGCTCGGACGCTATATGGACCTCCAGAATAAAATTGCCTGCTAAAGGGCATAACCTCCGAATTTCCATAGGGTAATCCAATGCCACCAAATAAGCGGGTAGCGATCACATGCTCTGGGGAAAGTTTAAAATGGTAACGAAGATCTGTGTCAAATTTTGCGTATTGAGCGTAAGTGAGTCCAAGGAATTTTCTCGGTGGTTCGCCACTACTTAGCATATCCAGAATGTTTCCGGCCACATCAATATTTGCGTTTACAAAAAACTGGTGACGATCCAGTTCGTCGATCATTTCATTGTAAATAAAAGAATAGGTCAATCCCGCAATAAACTGCTGGTCAAAACTGCTTTTTAGAAAGGGATTGGATTTTAGAATATCCTCAAACTCGGCTGTTTTCTGACTTAACTGAGTGTAAGTGACAGAAAAAGGATTTAGTTCATGGGTTACAAAGCGGTTAGCTTTCCAGAGGTATCCAAAGCTGCCATTGACCGAGAACAGGCTAAAAAGATTACTTCGATCCAGGTACTCAAAACCCAGCCCGATCTTTGTCTTAGGAATGGAATACTGGAACCAGTTACTTTTAATTTCAAAAATTGGGAAAAGCATCCTCGGAAAAATAAGATCTGAATCCACCCCCAGCACAATACTGGTTTGCCCCGAACCACTTTCACTGGAAAGCTGAGTTTCATAACCAGCCTTGGCCGATAAGCTTAAAATTTCTCCTCCTTCGAAGAGATTTCGGTTAGTATAGGTCACTGCCAGGTGAGGCCCTGCAAAATTGTTAGACTTAGTAACTGCTTGTAACTCCAATCGAATAGCCCTTTTATTCATGGGCGACAAAAAGATATTGGCTTCAAGATATCCTAAGCTATCTGTGCTTAAAGAATCTATTTCATCGTACCGAATATTCACAAATTTGTATGCACCAATGGAGGTTAATCTCCTGCTGGTTCTCCCCGATTTCTGTGGATTATATAATTCACCTTCTTCAAGAAGCACGAAGGGATCAAGTTTCTCTGGTTCAAAGAAAACTTCGTTCTGAATATAATTTCTGTTGTTGAACCTGGTAGTATCTCGAGCCACAGAATCTGTATCTACGCTATAGTTTGGATAGATGTTGACGTGCTCTATAATATAAGGTTTCACCCCCGCATTGGGCACATCTTCCTTGAGCCGTAGAAAAAGATCGAATTTCTTTCTGTCATACTGATTTGTATCGGCTTCAAAAATGAGAAAATTAGGACTAAAATTGTAGTAACCTCGGGCCTTCAGGTAATTGTCGATCCTTTCCCGTTCAGCTTTCATAACAGAAAGATTAAAGGGCTCATTCTCCTTCAGAAGCGACTCAGAAAAGCTGTTCTCTATTGCTCGGTATAACTGAATACTATCGGACTCCATTTGGTATTGGGCCAGAATATAAGGATTTGCCGGCAGGACTGCGTTATATGTTATATTTGCCGTTTTTTCTGAATCATTTTCCTGTACACTGTGGCTCACCCTGCTGTAGAAATACCCGCGGTTCTCCAGCCGATTCTTTAAAAGATCTTCTGTTTGAAAAGGATCGGCGTCAGAGAGATATACCGGCTCCTGCCCAAGCTGCTTATTTAAAAAGCGATTAATGAACCCGGGATTCTCCTGCTGTGCTTTATAGTGAAAGTATAGACCAATTCTCGAACCTAGAAATTTGCTATTAGGACTCGGCATCAAAAGCGCTTCAAGTTCAGATTGAAGTGCTTTTCGGTTTTCAATTTCTTCTTCTGTTTGTAATTTTAAGTCTGCACCAGTGTATAACAATTCATCTTCCGGAATAAATTTCTTTACACTACAAGCCTGCAGGACTAGAAATCCAGATAGTAAAAGCACAACCTTTAAAACATTTTTTGGCATAATTATTCTTCGCTTTGTTCCTCTTCTTCCTTAGCTTCCTTGTTCGTGATCTGGTTCCACAGTTCCCTGAACTTATTAAATTCCTGAGTATAAATGAGAGCAAGGCCACTTATGATCAATTGCCCGTCAATAACATTCTCAAACGTATTGCGTCTGAAACCCTGAACCCTAAATCTTCCATCTTCAGTAATGAGATATTCCAGACTTACATTTCCAATAAGAGGTGAACTTTCTTCCACCGGGCTGCTGCCCTGAACATCTACTTCGCTTCCTACTCTTACTATCAGCCTGTCATCGAGCAAGGTCTTTTCTGCCGTGATATCCAGCTGAGTCCTGTCCTGAGGGCTGGCTCCCTGGTAATCTGTAAAGGAATTGAGACCAAAATTAAGATCGACTCCTGTTTGGCCTAGAAGTCTATCGGAAAATATGTTCAGTTGGTCAGAAAGCGCTTCATTCAGGTTATCTCGTGCAAAAGATAAGGTTCCACCTTCTGTTCCAGGACTTCCGGCAGAAGGGAAGAAACGATTCAGAACGAGCAGGGAAAAGACCTGTTTGTTGAGCTCATTTTCCTGCTGATTTAACTGCTGAACTCGGCCATAGACCTGTCCGCTTAAAGCTCCTTGTTCATCTTCGGGCATGTCCAGACCAAAGGAGAGTCTAGGCGCAGAGATCTCCCCTCCTATCTTGAGGTATACAAGAAAATTGAGTTCCTGCCTGTATTGATTTCTCACATCCATATCTGCACCTGTGATTTGTGGCGCCATTAAACCCGATGCCGCTGCTTCTACTGCATAAGAGGCTGTAATATTGAGATCTGCATCCATAGGATCGCCGGCCCATACCACAGAGCTGCCATCAAGGATCTCAAAGCGTCTTGTAACAAGATTGTACAGGCTCATTTCATAATGCCCGTCATTTATCTCTACGCGGCCCGACATTGTGGTGCGCCCATTGGGATAAATATCATAAAGGATATCCCCGTCTCCCGATGCCTCAAAATGATCTCCTGTATCCTCATCAAGTACTATAATAAAGGTTGCACCTTTCTGTAAGGAAACGTATGAATTGAGTGCAAATCCCGAAAAGCCAAAGTTGCTCTCCTCCTTGGTCCTTCGGGTAAGGATTCTATCGGGATCTTCTCTGTTTACAAAAATGACCACGCCTTCCCGCTCCTCAATTTCAAGATTAGCTTCAGGAATAACGTAGGTAAGATTTGTAGCTTCAAGTATCTCCAGGTCAAGTTCCACCTGCGGAAGTTCCATATTACCAGTTACAGAACCTGTGGCATCAAAAACTGCTTTTCCGTAGAAAAGATCAAAATCCTCTTCAGAAGAATTCAAGGCCATAAAGTTGTTTGCTGTAAAACTCAGATCAAATTCAGGATTTAAAAGACTCTCTGTAAGCACCGCTCCGTTAAGGGTAAATGAATTCCCATTGACATCTCTAATCTCAAAATCCTGCATACTAACTGCTGCATTGTCTATTTGAAGGGTTTCATTAGGAAGTGTAAATGGAGTGTTTAGAATATCTATGGTAAACATGGCATCATTAAAAGTGAGCGACCCTTCATATGTAGGTTTAAGAGGTTGCCCTGTCACCGTAAAATTACCCGAATAGCTGCCGCTGGTATTGGAAATGGCGCCAAATGAAAAACCTTCTATGAGCTTCATGTTCACTCTGTTCAGATCGATCTGCATATCGAGATTTCCTCCGTTAGCATCGGCAACATAAGATCCATTAAGATCGATATCGGCATTACCTTCTTTCACAGTCATGGCAAACTGGTAATTATTAAAACCGATTGCCTCGGCATCAAGGGATAAAACTCCCAGAGGCACTTCTAAAACTCCAAATTCCCTTATGGTGAGATCTGCAACCATTCCCGTACTTCCAAAGGGCTCTTCGATAACAAGGTTGCCATTCATATTTCCAGAAGCAAGAATGGTTTCGGGATTGAGATAAGAAAAGATCGCTGCCAGATTAAAATTTTGAAATTCTATTCCAATATGCTCTTTTTGAACTCCCGCCATATCATTGGTTACCTTTAACTCCTGATTATTTCGCGAGAGCCTGAAAATATTGAAGGTGTAGTAGTCTTCGCCAATAAGAATTTCATTCTCTGGGGTGATCTCCCATGGATTCCCATTTAAAGTAAGTTTTTCGGGAGCAATATGAACCCGGAGAACGCCATCTGTTCGTGAGATCCTGGATTTTAAATTCACCAGTGTATCCTGCTCATAATTAGAAACAAAATCAAGAGCCAGTTCCTCATCGACCAGCCTGCCTTCCATCAGCGTTTGTTTTATGGCGACTGGCCCGGCATTAAGGCTTTTTAACCCGAAGTTGAAATACAGCTCTTCTGGATTCGAATCTACATTGACATTAAGACTATCGACCTCACTTCCGAAGTAATGGATATATGGAACACTAACGTTTCCAACCAGCGTTTTTTCTCTTTCTCTAAAATCGACCTTTACATTAATAGTATCAAATGCCTCCAGCTGCGGAAGAAAAACCTCTTCAAGAATGGGGGAAGGACTTAGCTGTGCCCTTAGATCAATATTTACGGGATTGGTAACAGTATCTGAAACATCTACGCTGTCATAATAACTTTGATAATGACGATTCAAGGCATTGAAAAAATCGACCGGCCCGGCATTGGAATTCAGTCGAAGATCCAGCATTTGATTCTGGACTGCAACAGCAGTGGTGTCTGGTCTAACATGCGCCAGGAGATCCACATCTCCTAAAAGATATGATTCATTGGCATAAACAAAGACCCCGTTTGAAACAGTAGCTGTGGCATCGTAACTTTGTGCATTACCTTTAAAGTTACCCTTGATCTCCATGGCAGTGTTTACCGGATTAATAGAAAGACCAAGTGCCTGTAAATCGGCGCCAATAATATTCAAATTCAATGCAACCTCAGGAGCAACAGAATCCAGCTGTACAAAACTCTCCAGCTCCATATTTAAATTTTCATCCTTATAATTAAGGTTGGCAAATCCCTCCCCTTCTTCCATTTCTGCATATAGGCCAATATCCTTGAACTGGTACTCGTTATATTCAAAAGCATTAATGGTTCCTTCCACCACAGCATCCAGAGAATTCACATCATCACCACTTCCGGAGGCTTCAATCTGGAGGCTCAGAGTTCCTAAAGCCTGGTTCTGCAAAACTTCCCCAAGCGCCAGTTCTTCAATCTTTACATCGGCATTGAAAGCAATACCAGGTGCGCTGACAAACTTTCCATTTACACTAATTTTTCCAGAGGAAGAATTTAAAACAGCATGTGCTCTAAGATCTTCTGGAGAGCCAGAAAAACTCCCGGTTAAAGCAACTTTTTGAGGCAGCTGAATTCCTAAGTCCTCTTCCTTTACAAAACTCCTTAGATCGTTCCTGGTAGAATTCATACGAACCTGAGGAAGATCAAATCTCAGATTATCTGGGTCGGTTGCATTATAGATGGTTCCTGTTGCAGCCAGGGAGGTACTTGCTCCCCAGTTGATATTGGCTCTCTGAATTTTCACGGCAGCCATTTCTCCCCGGGCAGCTACATTGCCTGAAAGATCTTTTTTGGCAAGGGCTGAAAAATAGGCATTCTGCATAAGATCTGGCTGAAAGCGGTATATCTCCGAAAGATCGATATGGAATTGTGAAAGATCAAGATCGAGGCTGGCCGTTTCCGGATTTTGGATGAAAGCGTTCAGGGAATTATAGTCAATGAGGAGTCTTCCCTCCGCATAATTATCATTTAACTGAAGTACGAAGTCTTGCAGCAATATCTGTTCTTTATTTATTGCAAGCTCAAAATTCATCTTTCTGAGGTTCAGACCAGAAGCTTCAGTAAAATTCAGCCTTTCTACTTCAGCATTCAAAGAGCTGCCTGCCAGTTCCAAACGTGGCATTTGAAGCATAAGATCCTGCAATCCCACAGCTTCAGGATTGAAAGTGCCAGGAATTGGTCTCTTGTCATTAACCCAATACCTGATGTCACTATTGATGATCGAAATATTTTTTGCATCGACCTTCCATTCTGGCCATTCAAAAGCTGCTGCACTTTCAGAAGAAATCGTGTCTTCCTGGGCTTCTACGGCTGACATTTGCAGGTACACTTTGGAATTTTTCAGATCCAGTCGATCGATCACAAGAGAGGTGTTTTCAAGATCGGCTTCGGGAAGTTCCAGGAGCAGATCGGGTAAGTTAACGTCAGCAACAATCCCGTCTGGCACAGATTTATAAGTTCCTGCGACATTCTTCAGCTCCAGGTTTTGCACAGAAAATGAGGGTAAGGGAATTTCTTCTTCCTCCTGTGAATCGGGTGCCGGTTTGGTTTGGGCGTAAGTAAATCGGGCATTTTCGAGCAGAGCGTCGCCGGCTGCAAATTTCATACTGTCCAATCCAAATTCTCGCATCTCTACTTGAAGTCGCCCCAGGGTGACTTTAGTATCTATTCCCAGATATTGATCCTCGTAGGAGAGTCGAAAATTCTCAATATTCATATCTCCAAGGCGAATCTCCATTGCAGCGGCCGAAGTATCGACCGGAGTAGTTGCTGCAGCAGTGTCGGCTGTCGCAAATGCTTCGGTCAAGAAATCAAAGTTAAAACCTTCAATGGTATCTTGTCTTTTGATCTTGGCTATTCCCCCATCCCAGTCAAGGCTTCTAAGGTGGAAACCTTTGCCTTGAATTAAAGGCAGCAGCGGTATGTCGGCTTCGAGCTTCCTGGAATAGACCAGAGTGTCGCCAGCCTCATCTTCCATATACAGCCCTTCCAGGCTAATATCACCACCAAATGTGATGAACAACCTGTCTACTTCAATGGTCGTATTCGTTTTGTTGCTTATATAACTGACAATTTTGTCGACAATTATACCCTGCCCCCATGGACTACGAATAAATAATAATAAGAGGATAATAAAGAGGAAAATGCCTGCCAGGATCTTTAGAAATAATCTAAGACCAGATCCTTTTTTCTTTTTTTCCTTCTTTTTATTTTTTGCTTCCAAAGAATATTGCTCTACTGCTCTAAAGTATCTTATTTAAACGAACTCCGGAAATACCATTAGGTAAATCCTTGTTAAACAACACCTTCCAAAAATGTCATTCTTAAAGACCAATGTGAAGTTCTCTTTTCTCTGAAAAAGATAAAAATTTTAGCTTTATATGCCATTTTATTTGGAATAATTTAGCAGGAGCTAAGAGTAACTAATAATCTTACGTTAAAATTGAATAGCTGCGAAAGCCTTTTCTATAATTTCGACGCCAATAACCCGTTTCTAATGGCAAACGGCTCCCTACTTGAGCCATTAATTAGAACATAAAATTTAAAAAGATGAAAAAAATTCTTACCGTTACGGTAGTGGCAGCAACGATGTTGACCTCATGTGTTTCAAAGAAAAAATACGTTGCTCTTGAGGAAGATTACAATAACACCCGAAGCAATCTTCAACAAACTCAGGTGGAAAAAGAAGAACTTGAGGAAAGATTAAATGCCATTGAACAACGAGTAGCAGATTACAATGCGAGGATCAATTCCTTGACAGAGGAGAATGACCAAAAACTGGAAATGAATCAGTTAACGGCTATGTCTAATGCAAATAAGCAGAAAATGAGGGAGACCCTAAAAAATGTGGATCCCGAAAAATTAGCCGGCGCCGAGACTCTGGAAGACTCTATCAATATTGCCGTTGCTCATAACCTGGAAAGCCAGATTAGCAATGGAAGTTCAGAGGATATTGATATTACTGTGGACAAAACTGTAGTAATGATCAACGTTTCTGATAAACTGCTTTTTAGAAGCGGAAGCCACAGAGTAAGCCGGGACGCGTATCCCTTACTAGAAAAACTTGCAGAGGTGATCAATTCTGAACCTGCTATGGAAGTCATGGTAGAAGGTCATACCGATTCTCAGACCATGGTTGAAAATTCATACATCCAGGATAACTGGGAATTAAGCGTTAGAAGGTCAACTGCAATTGTAAGATTGTTACAGGACAGGTTCAACGTAGATCCCGAAAAACTGATCGCTGCAGGACGTAGCAGTTATAAACCAGTTGCCGAAAACGATACAAGAGAGAACCGGGCGCTTAACAGAAGAACGAGAATTGTGATTCTTCCAAATCTTGATAAGTTCCTTGCTCTTCTTGATTCTGAACAATCAGCTGCGCAGCCAGTAGACAGAACCAACGACTAAATTATCATTGACCACATTAGAAAGGCTGCCTCCTAAAGGCAGCCTTTTTTATTTTTTCTTCAGCCATAAGTAGTCCAGAGAATGTTTACCTGCTCCTGTTATAAGCAAGACAGTAAAGATCACCAGATACAAGAGGGCCATTTCCTTACGTTGAAAAGGATCTTGAGCATGAATAACAAATGCTGCCATAAACATTGTTATCATCACGGGAATAGCTGCGAGTCTTGTACCCAATCCTAGGATGATAAGAATGGAACAAATAAACTCTGCAAATACAGTAAGAGCTAAAGTAATGCCCATTCCTAAACCAAAAGGATCGGCAAAGGTTATTTCTTCGCTCTCAAAAAGAGTGATGAGTTTCGGGGTACCATGGGTGAGCATGAAGCCACCGGCTCCAAGGCGAAGAAAGAGTAGCCCAAGATCGATCTGGGCAAGGTTGAGGTTAGTAGAATATGTGTTTTTCATTTTACTAAAATATATAATCTTATTGATCCTCTAAGTTTTAGTTTTCCTACAATCGATAATAGTCTAATAAATTAATTTAAAGAACGATAGGAATTTTTCTTACATTTTTCTCGTAACAATGTTGATGCAAGTGCACCTTTCATCTATTTTTTACTGCATTTTATCGAATTTTTAAGAAAATTTTATAACTTCGAAATATCGATATTTCTACATGCGGTTATTTCTTACTTTCCTTTTATTATTAAATTTTTCTGAGATTACAGCTCAGGCGACGGCCAGTTTTACTGCCTCTGCCACAATTATTGAACCCATTGGCATAAAGACCCTGAGCAATTTGAATTTTGCAGAAATTGATCCTCGATCTGGAGGAGGGATCATTCTCACCCCCCAGGGAGAAAGAATAGCACTTGGAGAGGTGATTTTGGAGAACAGCACGGCAGTTACGGCCGCCTCCTTTGAAGTTAAAGGCCAGCAGGGATATAACTTTTCGATAAGTCTGCCATCGGGATCTTATTCCCTGGTGCATGGAGAGGAGCAAATGAGCCTTCAGGATTTCACCAGCAGTATTGGTAGGGAAGGAACTCTGGGATCGGGAAATGCGACTTTCAGGATTGGAGCCACTCTCCTGGTTAAAGCGCAGCAGGCTCCTGGCTTCTATTCTACCTCTACTCCTTTGGAGATCACGGTAAACTACAACTAAATACAAGGTCTAAAAGACCTTTCTATCTTCAATTTCTGATTAAGATTTCTTTAAAGTTGGTTATTCAACGAATATTCAGGGGCTTTGCCGAATAAGTTTTTTCCATTGGGTATGGAAAAATATATTCGCCCTGGTTTAAAAACCGACAACCCTATATACATTAACCATGAAGAAAATTACCTTTATTTTATTTGGCCTTATTGCAGGAACTGCTTTTGGACAGGAAGGAGTTAAAGCTCAAGCTGATGTACTTGCTGAAATTGTAAGCCCTCTAGAGATAGTAAGTGGCACCAACCTTAATTTTGGAACTATTAATGGAACAGCTACCGGAGGAGATGTAACAGTTGCTTTTAATGGCAATAGAACTTTTGTAAATCCAGACATGGAGGTGACTTCTGCAACAGCCCCAACAGCTGCTTCTTTTACAATAAAAGCTGCTTCAGGATATTTATTCAGTATTACTATTCCCAATGCTAAATTAGATAATGGTGCTGGACTAGATATGGATGTTACTTTTGTACACAATAGAAAAAGTATTGCTCGAAGAACTGGTACCGGTAATCCTGAAGAATTGCTTGTAGGTGGTACCCTTACAGTTGGTGATGATCAAACTGCTGGTTCGTATACAGGTACCGTTGAAGTGACCGTTGCTTACGAATAAATATGAAGATATAAAATTACGAATCGCCGCCCACTGTGGCGGCGATCTTGTTTTTCCTTATCTTGTTAATTAACCACCTCTGTCTGAAATGTATAAACTAATTCTAGTGTTTTCCCTGCTCTTCTCTCCTCAGGTTTTTGCCCAGGCTTCTGCTTCGGCAACCGTAGAAAGCAGAGCGACTGTGATCGATCCTATACAAATAGAAAAGACGGTAGATCTGGATTTTGGGAATGTGATCTCTGCCTATACTCCGGGGACAGTGATCCTTTCTCCAGAGGGAACCAGAGTTGCTTACGGGGTGCTACTGTCGAATTCCATTCCGGGGAACGTGGCACCAGCAGAAGCTGTAGTTACACATGGAAATCATAACTATGCGATCTCCTTACCAGATTCCTTTACATTATATCATCAGGAAAATCCGAATCAGGTACTTATTATTGAAGACTTTACTGTTACGCCCCTGCCGGGAGAGGAACGTGATGTTCTTCGAATCGGGGCGACTCTTAAGCTTGAAGCCAACCAGGTTTCAGGATATTATACAAACTCAGCCGGGTTTAACGTGACTGTTTCTTATAATTAATTTTCACATTTCCTTAACAATCTGATGCTTAATCAGTAATTTTGAAATCTACCGCAATTCCCCCCAGGACATGAATAAAAAATTACTACGTCTCCTACTTCTCAGCTTTACTTTTTTCTTTCCTGCGCCTCTTTTCGCTCAGGGGGATCTAATGATCATGCCTAAGCGACTTGTTTTTGATGGATCCCAACGTTCGCAGGAAATTAACCTTGCAAATACCGGAAGCGACACTGCAGTTTATGCTGTCTCCTTTGTCAACTATAAAATGACTGAAGAAGGAAATTTTGAACAGGTAGAAGAAGCTGAAGATGGCCAGCGATTTGCCACAGACTTTCTAAGGTATTTTCCGAGAAGAGTTACTCTCGCTCCCAACGAAGCACAGACAATACGAGTGCAATTAACCCGCACCGGAAATCTCGAGCAGGGAGAATATCGCTCCCACATGTACTTTAGGGCTGTAGAGGAACAAACGGCTCTGGGAGCCGAAGAAGCAGAGGATGCAGAGGGTATATCGATCAATATCAAGACCATATTCGGAATTAGCATCCCAGTTATAATTCGTCATGGAGCTTCTACTACCAGTTTGGAATTAAGGGATCTCGAACTCGCGCTTTCCGGAGAGCAGCCTGCACTCTCTCTGGGTATCTTCCGTAGTGGAAACATGTCTGTCTATGGAAATTTAATAGCGGAGCATATTTCCACAAGTGGAAAGATCACAGAAGTAGGAACTGTAAAAGGAGTCTCGGTCTACACGCCTAATGCTCACCGAAAATTTCGTTTTGAGCTACGAAATGCGAAAGAAGTAGATTTGACAAACGGAAAGATCAGAGTGACCTATGCTGATGAAAAAGGGGAACAACTGGCCACTGCCGAAAAAGCCTTACCCTAGATGAACTTTACTTGTTCCGGTTCATTGTTCAGAATATTCGTGGTTCCATTCCTTTTATTGATGGGAATCTCAAGCTTTGCACAAACTTCCTGGAATGACCTTGCAATTGAAAATCAAAGCTACACGATCCCTGCCGGCACAAAAGAAGAATTTCAAAACGTTTATCTCAATACCAATAAATCCATTCTTACCGTCAACGGAACACTAATTGTTCATGGCAATCTCGATATGGTGGGTAACCAGTCGCAATTTATCATGGGACCCGATGCGGTGGTGATCATCTACGGTGACTTTCTCTCTTCGAACAGCGTGAGCATAACGGCAAAAAGTTACCTTATCATTTACGGAAGTTTCATTAATAACACGCCTTCCAATAAAGCTGAATTGGATATAGAAGGCGGAAATATTTACATTTTTGGAACTGTAGATAACTGGGGAGAAAATTTTACTACCTGCGACGCATATGAAGGCAATACAGAGGAACTTAACACCGAAACCTGTGACTATGGAACCAAAGATGACTTTGATGACAATGCAGATGACTTTCCCGATGATGTAAAAGAGCTCCTGCCTTGTGTTGCGAATTACGCCTGGACTGGTGCAGTAGATTCCAATTGGAATAATACTGCAAACTGGAGTTGCGACCAGGTACCAGATCTTAGTACTTCAGTACTTATCCCGTCTGGATTGAATAATTATCCTACGGTGAATTCCGGCGCCAACGCCCTCGCAAAGGATCTCACCATTGATGCAGGTGCCGAGCTAATCATTACAAATAACTGGATTCGTATTGCCGGAACCCTCGCAAACTCCGGAAGTCTTAATGTGGAAAACGGAAGTGTTTCTTTTGAAGGAACTTCTGCTCAAACCATACCTGCCGGCGCTTTTACCGGAAATCGCGTCCTAAAACTTAGAATAAATAATGTGGCGGGTGTTTCTTCACAAGCCACTATTGAGATCATAAATTCTTTAGAAGTCACTACCGGAATTTTTGCGACCGGAAATGACCTTACATTGTTATCTACTGCTTCGGGAACTGCCTATATCGAAGGAAGCGGCGCGGGAGAGATCACCGGATTGGTAAAAATGCAGCGGTTTCTAAATAATGGGTTTGGGTATAAATATTTCAGTTCTCCTTTCAGCAATTCAACCGTGGCCGATTTTTCAGGATTTATGGATCTTACTGAAGCTACTACGGGCTTCCCTCACTTTTACGAGTACCTGGAAAATAGAAAAGATAGTGATGGCAATGATCTCACCGGCTGGCAGGCTTATACAGCACCTGCAAATAGTCTGGATATTGCCCGGGGTTATGCTTTGAACATAAGTGGCAGTAATTCTCCTGTGACCATAGAAATAGCGGGAGAAGTGAATAATGGCCCTGTGAGTATTTCTCTTGAAAATAACGGCGGTCTCTTTACCAAGGGCTTTAACCTGGTAGGAAATCCATACCCTTCCCCAATAGATTGGGATCTCATGACTCCGGGTCTTTCGGGAATTGATAATGCTGTTTATTTCTTCAAAGCCGGAAGTGAAAACAGATATACCGGCACTTATTCCTCCTTTGTGAATGGGGTATCTACAGGGGTGAATAACACAATCATTCCGTCGATGCAGGGATTTTTTGTAAGAGTAAGCGATCCTGGAACTGCGACGCTTGACTTCAGCAATGCCGTACGAACCGGAAATCTTGTTTCCCAGGCTTTCTACAAAACAAAAAGGAACAAGATCCTTCCGCAGATAAAACTCACAGCGGGTTTTGCCGGAGAAACGAATTCTGATGCAACTGTTATCTATTTTGAGTCGGGCGCCACACCAGCCTTTCAGAAAGAATTGGATGCGCTCAAACTTCTTAATACTACGGCCGAAGTTCCAAGTCTTTACAGCATTAGCGGCGAGCAGGAAAAGCTTTCCATCAATGCAATCAGTGCTGCCGAATTTCAGGAAATTCCTTTAGGAATAAATTCCGAAAAGGGAGGTCAAATGATCATTGAACTAAAAAATGTTCAAAATGTCTTTCCTTCAACTTTTATCTATCTAAAAGATCAGAAAAACAAGCTGATCCATAATTTGTGGGAAGTCCCGGCCTATTCCTTTACCTCTCAAAAAGGGGAAAACAACAATAGATTTTCCCTTATCCTTTCATCTGAAAATTTATCTGAAGATCTTTTAAAATCGAGCTTTGCACTATTCTCTGCTCATAACTTTGAAGGAGATATTTTGGTAAGGCTACAGCTTTCAGAAAATGTATTGGGAACTGTCATTTTAAGCAACCTTTCTGGACAGGTACTTCAGAAGAGAAAAGGGAAAGGGAAAGAAGAGTTACGGTTTTCAGGAATCAGTGCTCCAGGAGTATATCTGGTTACGCTGGAACTCGGGAATGAAATTCAAACTAAAAAGATCCTGATCAAAAAGTAAAGCAATGAAAAACATTAGCCGGCATTACTTCACTTTTTCGACATTTTTACTGTTGTTGACCACAAGTATTCATGCCCAGGAGAACCCTCCTATTCCAGTAAGTGTTGAGGTAAGAAATGCCCAGGGGCTTAATTTTGGTGCATTTACGGTTGGAGACGCGGGTGGTAACGTGATCATTAGCTCTAATGGAGATCGTTATGGAGACACAGATGTACAACTGCTCAATTTTGGAAGCGTCTCTCATTATGCCATTTTTGACGTTTATGCGAATCCCGGTACCCTTATTCAAATTCAGCCCATTCCAGATATTTCACTCTCGGGACCTTTGGGGAGTAATGTTTCTCTGAGTATAGATCCGTTTATTGATACAAGCACCGGTCAAACCTTTATTATTAGTACAAATCCTCATGAGGTGCTGGTGGGAGGTAAATTAAAGATCCCCAATGGTGCTGCCGGCCCTGCTGGTAATTACAGCGGAACTTTTACTTTAACCTTCATCTACGAATAGCCAGTCAAAGTGATATTCCCCTCCTCTCTTCTTTCTGAAAGATCAAATTTAAGGATCACATTTCTTTTTATCCTGCTGTTGAGCTCCTGGTTTGTTACAGGCCAATCTATAATGCCAGATTATGATGAGCTTAGTGTGGAAATGGATATTCCCCGGCTGGGAACTTTTGAAGTTCCAATTGCAATTAAAGGTGAAGATGCTTATTTGCCGGTCTCTGCCATATTTAATCTTTTAAAGATAAAGTACGAAGGCGATGCAGATGTAGTTTCTGGTTTCATAATTCATCCCGATTCCACTTACCAGATCGACTGGCAAAAACGCGAGATCCTCTATAAAGCCGAAAAATATATACTATCCAAAAATGACATTTTAAGCACCCCTTCCGGCAGGTATCTGAGATCAGATCACTTCGGAAGCATCTTTGGACTAAATACCCGGTTTTCCTTCCGAAGCCTTTCACTAAAACTTGAGACAGATAAAGATCTGCCTGTTCTTAAAGAAATGCGGCTGGCGCGCATGAGGAAAAATCTGGATAAGGTAAAAGGTATCATCACGCCCGATACCATCATCCCAGTAAAAAGGCATTTCTTTAAACCCGGAACTGTAGATTGGGGGATCATTACTACCCAGCAAAGTGAAATAGACAACGATCACCGGCTTATGCTTGGTCTGGGAACTATGTTTTTAGGAGGAGAGACCAACCTAATGCTGAATCATTCCAGCAGAGTTCCTTTTAACTCCAGAAACCAATTCTACCAGTGGCGGTATGTCAACAATGAGAATTCGGTGATCAAACAAGTGACCGCAGGAAGAATTTTCCCACGCGCTACCTCTTCCCTGTTTGCTCCAGTAAGTGGAGTTCAAATAAGTAATACGCCTCTGCAAAACAGACGGTCTTTTGGCTCTTATCTCCTGCATGATTATACCGATCCCCGCTGGACTGTGGAACTGTATGTAAATAATGTACTTGTGGCATTTACTGAAGCCGATGCTTCGGGCTTTTATAGTTTTGAAGTTCCGTTGATGTACGGAAACACCTCCGTTAGTTTAAGATTTTATGGCCCGTGGGGAGAAGAGCGTACAGAAGAGCGCAATATCCACATCCCTTACAACTTTGTGCCTAAAAAAGAGCTTGAATATTCTTTGAGCGCCGGAGTGGTGGAAAATGATCAGTGGCAGCGTTTCAGCCGACTTGACCTTAATTATGGCCTTACCAATGCACTCACCATTGGAGGTGGTGTAGAGTATCTCGGGGAAGTAAAAAGTGGAGAGATCATGCCGTTTGTGAACACTTCAGCTAGAATAGCTTCAAGATTACTTTTTTCGGGAGAATATATGTACGGTGTAAAATCGGAGGCACTTCTAAGTTATCGTACTCCTCAAAATTTGCAGGTAGATCTAAATTATATAAATTATGATCCCAATCAAACTGCTTTGAATCTCAATTATCTGGAAGAAAGAAAAATAAGCCTCTCTACGCCCATCCGCACTAAGAACTTTTCAATGTTCGGGAGACTTTCGCTGAACCAGATCATTATGCCCACTACAGAATTTACAACGGCCCAGATGTTACTCTCGGGTGCGATAATGGGTGTGAGTACGAATTTCACAACTTATGGTCTTTACAATGATCGCATGGAGGAGCCAACTATCTACAGCTCAATCTCCCAAACTTACAGACTTCCGAATAGATTTCTTTTCTCGCCTCAGGTTCAGTATGATTTTACCCGAAGCCGCTTTAATAATCTTATTCTTGAACTTGAACGGCCAGTTTTCAAACAAGGCTTCCTCAATCTGGCCTACGAGAACAATTTTCTTCGGGAAGCTCACATTTTCGAAGTTGGACTGCGTTATGCCTTTAATTTTGCACAAACTTCGGCTACCTCGAGAATTGGGAACCGCAATTCCTCCTTTGTACAATCGGCCCGAGGAAGTTTGATGTTAGATGATAATACCGGTTTTGTAATGAGCAGTAATCGCACTGCAATGTCACGTGCAGCATTGACGATTATACCTTTCCTGGATCTCAATGGCAATAGCAAAAAAGATCCTATGGAGCCAGGAGTCCAGGGGCTGGAATTAAAGAACAGGAGCGGCAGGCTTAACTACAATGAAGACAGAACTATTCTGAGAATTACAGAGCTGCAGCCTTATATCAACCTGCTGCTTGAACTCGATCCATTGAGTCTTGACAATATTGCATGGAAGTTACCCCAACCCGTGGTGATGGTGCAGACATTACCAAACCATTTCCAGGAGATCCATGTTCCGGTACAGGTGCTGGGAGAAGTAGGCGGCATGGTCTATCTCAGAGATCAAAACAGTACCCGCGGAATAGGACGAATTACAGTCAATATGATTGATGAAAACGGAGTGAAAGCAGCCCAGATCCTTACCGAAGGTGACGGTTACTTCACTTACCTCGGCCTTGCTCCGGGAAAGTACACCGCCCAAATAGACCAGGAGCAACTTGAGAATCTCGGCTATGTTGCAAATCCGCAACAACTCAAATTCGAGATTGAGGTAGATCAATACGGCGACATTGTTGATACGCTGGAGTTCGTTCTTTCAGAAGAATGACGTTCTATAGGAATTCCAAAAGTATTTCTTCAAAGGATCTTTTTCTGTTCTGCATTCAATTCTCTTCTGAAGGTTGAATTTATAAATCCTCTTCTTTTTCAGAAGTCCATGTGGTATGAAAAAATGTGCCTCTTGGATGATCTGTTCTTTCATAGGTATGAGCCCCGAAATAATCCCGCTGTGCCTGAATCATATTAGCCGAAGATTGGGCAGAAGTAAAGTTTAGTAAATAGTTTGCCGCAGCACTTGTCACCGGAAGTGGAATATTTGCGCTTAGAGCTTCTGAAACTATGCTTGTAAGTGAATTTCTATACCGGGAAATTTCCTGCACAATTTCCTCATGGAGCAGTAAATGTTCAGAATGATCCTTGAATTTATATACCAGATCTTCCATGAGCTTACTCCGAATAATACAGCCGTTGGTCCAGATCCTGGCGATTTCTGAAAGATCCAGGTTCCAGTTGTATTCTTCTGAAGCAACAGCGAGAAGGTCAAATCCCGTCGCGTGGTTTATGATAGCTGTAGATTTATAGGCTTCAAAAAGCCGTTTTCTGAGATCCTCTTCATCTTTCGGTGCTGCAGTCATGAAATTATACTTCGCTGCTGCCTGGCGCCGCGTAGTCTTCATTCCCGAAATATTTCTTGCCATTACTGCCGCACTAATGGTATCCAGCGGCACTCCTAGTTCCAGAGCTGCATTTGTAGACCATCCTCCGGTTCCTTTTTGTTTTGCAGCATCAAGAATATAGTCCAGGAGCAGTTCATTATTTTCCTTTTTTCGCAGGATGTTTATGGTGATCTCAAGAAGGTAGCTTCCCATTTCCCTGTTCCAGGCTTTAAAAATCTCAGCTATTTCCTCTGGTGCAGAGTTTTTATAAAATCGAAGGAAATGATAAGTTTCAGCGATGAGCTGCATTTCTCCATATTCGATCCCGTTGTGTAGCATCTTTACAAAATGGCCGGCGCCATCTGGACCTAAATAGGCGCAACAGGGATCTCCATTCTTATCTTTGGCAGCGATCTTTTCAAGTATGGCTCCTACCCTGTTGTAAGAACTTTTTGATCCAGCCGGCATAATGGAAGGACCGTTTCTTGCGCCTTCTTCCCCACCCGAAATTCCGACGCCCATGTACAGAATTCCATTTTCCTGCAGTTCTTTTTCTCTCCTCATCGTGTCCTTATAATGAGAATTTCCGCCATCAATAATGAGATCTCCTTTTTCCAGATATTTCGACAGGCTTTCGAGTACCAGGTCCACAGTCTTACCTGCATTTACCATGAGAAGAATATTCCTTGGCCTTTCCAGGCTCTTTATGAAGCTCTCAAGATGATCAAATCCAAGAAGATCTAATTCTGGATTTTCAGCAACAAAGGTCTTTGCAACATCGACCTCGATCTGGTCGACATGCCTGTTGTACACCGAAATCTTGAATCCGTTAGAGGCCAGGTTAAGAGCCAGACTCCTGCCCATAACTCCCAATCCAAAAAGGCCTATTTCTGCTTTCTTTTCCAGACTTTCCATGATCTGTTTCAAAATTTGTTCTGGAGATTGATCCACTTCAATATGAATTCCGTAGGAAGGAAATTCCAGAGCTTCATATTGGGATCGCAGCAACTCTTCTTTAAAGTAATGTCCTTCCCTGCCGGTTATACGCTTGTGGATGATCTCATAAGCCGAATGAAGGAAGATCCAGGTTATTCTCCCCGAAGGAAGCTCCTGAAGTTGCATCCTGTACTTTTCCTTTAAAGCAGAACAGGCAACCACGGCTCCTTCTTTTGCCTGCCAGGTCTTTATCTGCGCCCCTAAATGCTTCAGCCATTCAAACCTATCCTCGTCCTTTAACGGAATTCCCTGTGACATCTTCTCAACATTCGCAGGAGGATGAAAATCATCGGCGTCAAAAAAGGGAATTTGGAGCTCGTTTGCCAGCATTTTTCCAATCGTGGTCTTTCCAACCCCCGATACTCCCATCACGATATAAACCTCTCCTTTTTTCAATGGTATTCGATATTAAGAATTTCCAGGGCCTGTGTGTCTCCGGCCATTTTCACCTCTGCCACCTCTCCTGCCTTTTTACCAGTAAGTGCGCGGGCAAGAGGTGCCAAAAATGCTATTTTACGAACCTTAATATCTGCCTCATCTACTCCTACCAGCTGGAAACTCTGTATCTTCTCTTTTTGATTCCCAGTGAGGTACTTAAAGGTTACCATGGCTCCAAATCTCACCTCCTCGCGAGGTTGCTCTAATGGATCAAGGATACGGGCAGATGCCAGGCGCTCATTCAGTAAGTTTAGCTTCCCGTCAAGTACAGCGGCAGCATGCCTTCGCTCTTTGTCACTGCTAATATCGAGCTCCTTTCGTTGCTTTTCCAGGCTCTCCCGCTCTTCCAGAAGCTGTTTGTGCCCCTGCGGAGTCACATAATTAGTTACGCCCGGTGGCAGTGCTGCTCTGGGTGGTATAAAAGGTGCTTCTTCCTGGTCTTCTTCTTTTACAAATCCGCGGCTCATGATCCTGTTTTGTTTAAAGGTCACAAATTACCCGCAGAAATCAAAATATCTATTAAATCCTGTTAATTTTGGAAAATGTCTCAAAAGAAGTTATTAGTAATAGGTTATCTGTGGCCCGAACCCAAATCTTCGGCTGCAGGTGCACGAATGATGCAGTTACTGGAATTTTTTGCTGCGGAAAAATACGACATCACTTTTGCCTCAACTGCCACCAAAACTGAATTTAAGGCAGATCTTTCTCATCTGAATATTTCCGAAAGAACGATCGATCTGAACAACGATAGTTTCGATCATTTCCTTGCTGAAATATCTCCTGAAATTGTCATTTTTGACAGGTTTATGGTAGAGGAGCAATTCGGCTGGCGAGTGGCAGAGGTTTGTCCGAAAGCCCTCCGAATACTGGATACAGAAGACCTTCATTTTCTGCGGAAAGCTCGCGAGGAAGCTGCAAAAGCCGGGAAAGATGTCGCTGAAGCCAATCTCTTTTCAGATGTAGCAAAAAGAGAAGTTGCGAGCATCTATCGTTGTGATCTTAGTTTGATCATTTCAAAAGCTGAAATGGAATTACTTCAAAACCACTTCAGAGTTCCTGAACAAATTTTGTTCTACCTCCCGTTTATGCTGAAATCGACTCCGCCAAAAAAGATCAAAGCCCTGAGACCTTACCAGGAGCGAAAGGATTTTATGAGCATTGGAAACTTTCTCCACGAGCCCAATAAGGATGCAGTCCTGCAGCTGAAAAAAGAGATCTGGCCGCTTATAAGAAAAAAAATAAAGGGTGTCAAAATTCACATTTTTGGTGCCTATGTGCCGCAGCAAATTCTGCAACTCAATAATGAGAAAGAAGGCTTTATTGTTCATGGCAGGGCTACTTCAGCAAAGGAAGAAATAGAAAAAGCAAGAGTACTGCTCGCACCGCTACGGTTTGGCGCCGGAATAAAAGGTAAATTCACAGATGCTATGCAGGTAGGAACACCCAGCGTCACTACCACTCTTGGTGAAGAAGGCATGAGCCACAACCTGAACTGGAATGGAATGATCGCCAATAGCGCCGGAGCTTTTTCAGAAGCCGCAGTAGCGTTATATCAAAATGAAGACCTGTGGAGCAAAGCCCAGGCACAAGGTTTTGAGATCCTGGAACAAAATTTTTCAGAAGCTATACACCGCGAGAGATTCAGAAGGAGAATTCAGGAGCTTTCACGCGCGCTAAATGAACACAGAAATTCAAATTTTACAGGCCTAATGCTGCAGCATCACAGCATGAGCAGCACCAAATATTTGTCTAAGTACATAACTGCCAAAAATAAGAATCGCCCGTAAAAACGGGCGATTCATCCAAACAAATAAACTAACAACTCGAGCTGAGCAACTAGGTTACCTTAAATAACTTTTCTTCAAAAAGCTTATGATGTAAAAGCTGTAACGCCTGCACCTTATTTTTGGAGTCTACCAGCAAAGAAATATTATGACTACTCCCGCCATAAGAGATCATTCTCACCGGCAGGTCATTGAGCAATTCGAACAGCCTGAAGGTCTCATGATCATCAATAACTCCTTCTCCAACAACACAAATAATGCTGTGATTGGAATCTACAGTGATCTCACCATATTCATCGAGCTCATAAAAGATCTTGTCCAGATTTCTGGTATCGTCGATGGTAAGGGAAATGGCAATTTCTGATGTGGTGATCATGTCAATTGCGGTCTCGTGTTTGTCAAAAACATCGAAGATCTTCTTTAGAAAACCGTGAGCCATTAACATCCTGTTCGATTTGATCTTGATCGCTGTAATTCCGTCTTTGGCCGATATAGCTTTTAATCCGCGGCTATGGATCTCTGAAGAGATACAGGTGCCGGGAGCAGCGGGTGTAAAAGTATTCTTCAGGTAAATAGGTATGTTCTTTTCCTTAACAGGCGAAACGGTTTGGGGATGCAGGATCTTTGCACCAAAATACGCCAGCTCTGCCGCCTCTTCGAAACTAAGATGGGTAAGAGCCGTGGTATTTTGCACATACCTGGGATCATTGTTATGAAAACCATCGATATCTGTCCAGATCTGAACTTCGGTTGCATTCACGGCTGCACCAATAATAGTCGCTGTATAGTCGCTGCCGCCTCGTTTAAGAGTGCAAATATTCTTATTTCTGTCAATTCTTATAAACCCCTGGGTGATATATACTTCATTGGTAACTTCTCGTTGTAGAGTGGCCTTCAGCAGCTTCTGAACAGTTTGAACTTCAGGATTCTCCACGTTAGCAACATGCATGAATTGCTTTGCATCCAGAAGGGTGTTGGAAATGCCTTCTTCCTCCAGAAATTGAGAAAAGATAAGACTCAGAAAACTCTCACCAAAGGTCACGACAGTGGCTTCAGAAACTGGTTTTTGCGAAAGATACTCTGCTAACTGATCAAATAATTCAAGAAAAAGATTTTCAGTGATTTGTTTTGTTTCAGAGACTACAAAGAGCTCCTCTATAAGCTGCAGGTGTTTCAATTTTAATTCAAGCATTAAACCTTCAACAACTTCAGCCTTGCCATGCTTTTCTGCTGAAGCAAGCTCTACCAGCATATTAGTGACCCCAGACATTGCTGAGACCACTACAATCTTTCTGCCTTTTTGGGAAGCAATGATCTGCTTTACATTTCGAATACTTTCCGAAGACCCTACAGAAGTACCACCAAACTTTAATACTTTCATTTCCATCATTAATCTAATTGCATAATTAAGGCAAGACCTTTAGCAATTAAAAAAAATCCCTCCTTTTTCATATCTTCGTACAAAATGTATATTATTTAACATGAAGACCATAAGTACCTGTGTACATGACATTATAAAGCACCAGCCATTCCTGGATGATGCCCTGGCGCGAAATATTATAAATTTTAGTTCCCTGGCGGCCGATTTACAGCCACAGGTGGAAAAGGAAATGAGAAAACCGGTCAAGCAAGGCTCCATTATTATGGCCCTGCGCAGGTACCATCCAAAACGCAGCAAATTTTCTGCAAAAGATTTTCGGGAATTGGGGGATATGATCGTACGATCGGGCGTTACAGAATACACCTATTTGAATTCCAAAGACATTGTAGCCCGTAAAGCCGAACTTTTGAATGCGATTAAAGACCGTACCGGCATCTTCCTAAATTATTCCAGCAATTTCCAGGAAAGTAACTTCCTCGTCTCCACTACTCTGCAACCTGTGATTGAGGACATCTTTAAAGAGGAGCAGCTGGTAAGTATTTCGGAAGAGCTTTCGTCTATTACCATTGCCCTGCCCGAGAAGAATACAAAGACTGTAGGGCTATATTTTTATATTTTTAAGCTGCTTGCTTATGAAGGCATTCCGGTTTATGAGATCATTTCAACCTCCAATTATTTCACGCTTTTCCTGGAAAAAGAATATGTAAACCAGGCTTTTCAACTCATGAACGAAATTAAATCATCTTAGTTAAGGTCGTAGATCCATACCTCATTCTGGTGATTCATAGGAACGTAAAGTTTGTTTTCCGCTTCCATGAAAAGAATATCACCCGAACTTTTTTCAGAAGTAAGAATTTTTGTGAGATTTCCATCCATGTCAAAGCTAAAGATCCTGCCTGTCGCCCAATCGGAGAGGTAAAATTCATGCTGAGCTCCTTTCTGAATTCCGTCCAGATTTCCCACTCCTTGCGTAGTAAGTCTGATGATCTCCCTGGTTTCTCTGTCGATCTTCAGGATATTTCCGTTTTGTTCTTCACTCCAGGCGGCAACCAGAATATAATCGGGCATTATAAGGAGACCGTTAGGCCTTTCAAGTTGTACATTTGAGAGCCATTCCTCAATTTCGCCCGAGCCGTTCATTCTGTAAATTTTATTTCCGGAAAGATCTGAGAAATAAATATCGCCATTGTCATCTAAAGCGGGATCGTTTAAAGATTTAGCATCCGGAACAGGAATCCGGTTGATTATTTCCCCTGAATCAATATTAATTTCTATAAGTTTAGTAACGTCGGTAACGAAGAGATGCCCATCTCTTAAGACCATTCCTTTAGGATCCTGCAATCCCGTTACCCAGGAATGATCCAGAATTTTGCCATTTTTGGATACCTTGGAAATGAAACCATCGCCTGCTTCTTTCCCCGCCATATTGGAGACGTAAAAATTTTCTCCTGCTTTGTCATAATACACAGATTCAGGGTGACTGAACCCTGAAAGCTTAACTTCCGGAGTTTTATTCTGGGCGGTGCTTAGGGTAAATACTCCGCAGAAAAACGAAAATAGGATAGCCTGTTTCATCTTTTTTTTTCTAAAATACCAAAATCTCACATATTAGGAGATTTTTTCAGCCAATTAAAAATATCCTAAACATGCTGCTCAAATGAGAGCTTCCTATTAATTTTAGATAAAATAAAATTGCTATGAGAAAGATCATCAGAGCCCTGCTTGCAGGTTGGGGCGCTAAAAAATTAGGAGGCAAGACCGGATGTGGCTGTATTGGTACTATAGTGGTCTTCATTATTCTTTGGTGGCTTTTATCAAACCTGGGGATTTGATGATCTTTTAATTACTGAAAAAAATATCCAAAGCCGATAGTGAACATTATCAGTCCATAAAAGTAATGTTCGAGACTTACGTTTAAGAGGCTTTTCGTTCTGTAGTAATTATAGATAAAGATCCATCCCGCAAGGAAAGTGGCAATTGGCGCTACCCAGTTTCCGTAGATGAAATGGGTAAGCCCAAAGATTATCGCGTTGCTCAGCATCAAAAGATATTTTTCGGGAATCAGTTTTTTGTATCTGTGGAAATAATAGACCCTGTAAATGATCTCCTGCGGAAAAACGGAAGCAACAGGGTACAGAAAGAATGTGAGCAGGTAGCTATTAAAGTTCTCCACAGGATACATGAAGAACAGATCTGGATAGATCCACCAGGTAAACCAAATGAGCAGAACTGTAATAACGATCATCCTGGCAATGCTTTGCCCTAAATAGGTGCTGTCAAATCTAATAAGAGCTCTTCTGTCAAAGCGTGGATCTTGTAGTAACAGAAAAAGGAAAAAGCCGGCAATTAAAATAAGTGGAATGATCTTTAACCAGCCATCGAGAAAATGATTTGCAAAAAAGGGAAAAAAGACATAAAAAATGATAAACTCCAGGACCAGATAAGCTTTGGAATTAAAAATTAATTTCGGGCTCATAGGTCGTGCAGTAGTTCTCTAAAAATGTTTTTTTCTGCTAAGTGAGCACATCCCAAAAAATTGCTATTCTGTTTCCAGGTTTTCTTCCTCCTCCTGAGCTGTATATCTTATCCTTCTTTCCCGCAATAAGTCCAGAATATTGAACAGAAAAACGCAAAATGCGATCCAGATGAGACCAGCAACAAAACCTCCAACAACATCTGAAGGAAAGTGAACCCCAAGATAAATACGGCTGAGCCCTATGAGGAGAATTAATGTTGCGAAGAGCAAGGAAAGAAAAATTCTTAAGCCCCTGTTCATTTTGATCTGGAAGATGAGATAGATGAGGAAACCGTAGAATGACATAGCGCTCATCGCATGGCCACTAGGATAACTAAGTGTCTTAACAACTACCATGTGCTCCAGGGTTGGCCTGGCACGGTCAAAAGCTTCTTTTAATGCCAGGTTCACCAGAAATGACAGGATCACCACCCCCACAAGCTGTAAGATGAATTTTTTGTTCTTCAATTTATACAAGAAGAAGAGTCCGGCAGTGATCGTGGCAAAGAGATAGGCATAGAAATCTCCAAGATCTGTAACAAACTGAAAGAAATTATTTAACTCGGGAGTTCTGAAGGAAGTAACGAATTCTGTCACTCTTTTATCAAAATGGTCGATCGTTTCTCCCTGAACTTCTTCCGTGAGATTTACAAAACCATTTATACCTACTACAAAAACTATAAAGGCCAGGAAAATTAAAAGATAGAATGGGAAATCGGGATGTTCCCGGGAGACATGCCTTTTGAAAAATTCTACAAATTCATTGATGTACTTTTTAGTGATCTGTACCATCTGTATCTAATTTTTCTTCTGTTTCTGTTTTTCCGGGAAAGGCAATTTCTACCTTTCGCCTCCCCCATTTTAATGCCTTGGCCTTATCTTCTCCCATATAGATGTCTATCTTGTTTCTCCAGCGGGGATGCATCTTGTCATTAACAACAAAAAGCCCATCAAAGCCATCTATTTTCACCAGCGTCTGGTGCGTAAGTCCTCTTTTTATAAGATCTCGAGAAACCGCGATAGACTGCACTTCGGGCTTCAGGGTGTCTCCCCAGGCGGTAAGATATGGATTCCCATCTCCTTGCCTCTTGAGAGAATTATAGGCTGAAGCCGTCACTGTGAGCTTTTCCCATTCCTCAAAATTGTATTCTTCAGCCTCTTTTTCATCACAACTTCCCATTCCTGCTATTATGAAAAGCGGAAGAAGAAAAACCTTTAAAAACATCTTTCCAGAGACCATGAATACCAACATAGCAAAAAATTATTCATTTCACAATATTATGCTTTACTCTTAACCCATCTTTAAGAGAGAACTCAAAAGTATAGAAGTAAACTCTATTTTTCCTTTAATATTTTTCACAGCCCTCAACTATTCTCATCTTGCATGAGCAAATAGCTGATCTTTTGGTCGTCCGGTTTAAAAATGGTACTTTTGCACGGCGAAATGAGTTATTTCCCAGCGCTGTAAAGGTCCTTCCTTTTTATTTTCTGTTTGATTTCCATTTCCCGAAAATTTTTTAATTGAAAAATACATTATGATGAGTCAGATTAAACAAAATGACACAGTAAGAGTACATTACACCGGAAAACTTACCGATGGCCAGATCTTCGATAGTTCCCTGGAAAGAGAACCAATTGAATTTACAATGGGACAGGGACAGTTGATCCCCGGGTTTGAAAAAGGATTACTGGATATGAAAGAGAATGAAAAGAAGACTATTGAAATTCCAGCAGATGAGGCTTATGGGCAACCAAGAGAGGAATTGATCCAGGAAGTAGAGAAAAGTCAGCTGCCAGAAGAGATCAAACCAGAACCAGGAATGGGCTTAGTATCAAAGAGTCCCGATGGTCGTGAAATGAACCTTGTAGTGAAAGAAGTGAAAGAGGATACTATTGTTGTAGACGGAAATCACCCGTTAGCAGGAAAAGATCTTATTTTTGATCTGGAAGTTGTTGAGATCAAGTAATAAGGCTCTCAAGAAATAAAAAAAAGACCTGCAAATTTGCAGGTCTTTTTTTATGCCATAACACCAGTTTATTCGTCGTGGTGCATGAATTTTTGTTTTGCCATCAATTGTTCCTGTGATTCCTCATTCGCTGGATCTGGCACACAACAATCTACGGGACAAACTGCCGCACATTGTGGTTCATCGTGAAACCCTACACATTCGGTACATTTATCTGGAACTATATAATAGATCTCATCACTCAAAGGTTCGCGGGCTTCACCGGCACTTGCAGCTTTTCCATTAGGAAGTACAATGTCTCCGCTAAGGTCTGTACCGTCTGCATAACGCCAATCATCTGCACCTTCATAAATGGCCGTATTAGGACATTCGGGTTCACAAGCGCCGCAGTTAATGCATTCGTCGGTTATTATAATTGCCATAGCTTTTTTTTGTTCTAAATTTGCACAAATTTAAAGCCAAATCAGTTCTTAAACAAATAAGGTAATGACAATCGAGCAGCGCATGGAAAAGTTGGAGAAACTGGGAAAATTCCTGGGACAGTTCAAAATCTCCGGAATCCAAAAAGAAGAAGACCTTTCTCATAATGAACCTTATTTTTCTGAAATGCTTGCGCAGATCGAAGCTGCCGTACATCACAACGGCTGGTTCACTAAGGAAAATGTTCTTTTTTCATTAGAACAATGGGCCAAAGCATTAACGGGTGAACAACTTCAGAAATGGCTTTCCAGGTACGACTTTAAAAATGTCACCCCTAAAACTGTAGGGATCATTATGGCTGGAAATATACCGCTGGTTGGTTTCCACGATTTCCTTTCGGTTGTGGTGAGTGGCCATAAAGCGCTGGTGAAACAATCTTCAAATGATCAGTTACTACTTCCTGTAATTGCCGACTACCTCACAGCCATTGCTCCCGAACTGAAGAATAAGATCGAAATTCTGCCTAATGCTGCAGATGGACCTTCAAAAATGACAAATTTTGATGCTGTTATTGCTACCGGGAGTAATAACACTGCACGTTATTTTGAATATTATTTTTCAGGAAAACCTTCTGTTATTCGGAAGAACAGGAATTCTGCAGCTATTTTGACCGGCAAAGAGTCAAAGGAAGAGCTCAGTGCCCTGGCAGAAGATATATTCAGATATTACGGACTGGGATGCCGAAATGTATCAAAGCTATACGTGCCTCAAGATTATGATTTCACCTCTTTTTTTGAAGCTATCTATTCCTGGAACCCTATTATTAATCAGGCGAAATATGCCAATAACTACGATTACAACAAAGCGGTATATCTTATGAGCCAGTATCAATTACTGGAGAATGGTTTCCTCATTTTGAAGGAAGATAAATCCATGAGCTCGCCTATTGCGACCCTATTCTATGAAAAATATGAGGATCGCGAAAAGCTGGAAGAAGAATTAAAGTTGCGCAGAGAGGAGATACAATGTATTGTGGGCAATGGTGCTTCAGAAATTAAATTTGGGGAAACGCAGCATCCAAATCTCTGGGATTATGCAGATAATGTTGACACCCTTCAGTTTTTGACCGAAAAAATCTAAAAACTTCAACTTTTGCGGGGAAATCCTCTTAAATTATCATTTCAATAACAGGAATTCCCTCTTGTTTTTCTCATATTTGTGACTGTTAAAATTCAAATATGAAAAGACATAATTATAGTGCCGGGCCTTGTATACTTCCGCAGGAAGTTTTTCAGGAGGCATCGCAGGCAATACTAGATTTCAATAATTCAGGTTTATCCATTTTAGAAATATCCCATCGCAGCAAGGATTTTGTAGATGTCATGGAAGAAGCGAGGAGTCTGGCTCTCGAACTTCTGGGGCTCGAAGGAAAAGGTTATAAAGCATTGTTCCTTCAAGGAGGTGCCAGCCTCCAGTTCCTGATGACGCCTTACAACCTTCTGCAAAATAAGGCGGCCTATTTGAATACCGGAACCTGGAGCACCAAAGCCATCAAAGAGGCCAAGTACTTTGGAGAAGTTACAGAAGTAGCATCTTCTGCAGATAAGGATTTCAGGTATATCCCTAAAGGATTTTTTATTCCTTCAGATGTGGATTATTTCCACTGTACGAGTAATAATACGATCTACGGGACTCAGATCAAGGAATTCCCAAATACTCCCAAGCCCGTGGTTTGTGATATGAGCAGTGACATTTTTTCACGGCAACTGGACTTTTCCAAATTCGACCTCATTTATGCAGGGGCACAAAAGAACATGGGGCCAGCAGGTACTACGCTTGTAGTTATTAAGGAAGAAATTCTGGGGAAGGTGAATCGTCCTATTCCTTCGATGATGGATTACAGGGTTCACCTGAATAAAGCGAGCATGTTTAATACGCCAGCAGTTTATGCGGTTTACGTCTCCATGCTTACCCTAAGATGGCTGAAAAAGAATGGAGGTATTTCTGCTATCGAAGAACAAAATGAAAAGAAGGCGAACCTGCTTTATTCAGAGATTGACATTAATCCCCTTTTTGAAGGTTATGCTGCAAAGGAGGACAGGTCAAACATGAACGCTACTTTTAACCTCGTGAATGATGATCTCAAGGAAACCTTCGATACGATGTGGAAAGAAGCGGGAGTCAACGGTCTTAATGGTCACAGAAGTGTAGGCGGATATCGCGCCTCTATGTACAATGCTTTGTCTTTGGAAAGTGTACAGGTTTTAGTGGATGTAATGAGCGAACTGGAAAGAAAAGCTTAAGCCAAAATAATCACGAAAGAATAAAGAATGAAAGTTTTAGCCAACGACGGAATTGCAGCGGGCGGAAAAAAAAAGCTCGAAGAAGCCGGATTTGAAGTGATAACTACAAAAGTTGCTCAGGAACAATTGAGTAACTACATCAAAGAAAATGAGATTAGCGCTTTAATAGTACGTAGTGCTACCAAGGTGCGAAAGGATGTAATTGATTCTTGTCCAAGTTTGAAGGCCATTGGTCGGGCGGGAGTAGGAATGGACAATATTGACGTTGAATATGCCCGCAGTAAGGGCCTCTATGTTTTCAATACTCCGGCAGCATCCTCCTCTTCTGTAGCCGAACTTGTTTTTGCACATCTCTTTGGAGCAGTAAGATTTCTCTATGATGCCAACCGGAATATGCCTCTTGAGGGAGATTCGAGGTTCAAGGATCTCAAGAAAAGCTATGCCGCCGGTTCAGAATTACGTGGAAAAACATTAGGAATTATTGGGTTTGGACGTATTGGTCGGGAAGTAGCTAAAATTGCTTTAGGCATCGGAATGAAGGTAATTGCAAGTGACAGTACCAAAGGAGAGGCCGAGATCACCCTCGAATTTTACAACCATCAGGAAATAAAAATTCCTATTAAGACTGAACCTGTTGAAGAACTCATCAAACATGCAGATTTCATCACGTTGCATGTACCTTCCCAAAAAGAACCTATTTTAGGAAAGGAAGAGTTCAGCCAAATGAAAAAAGGGGTGGGTATCATTAACGCGGCACGAGGTGGAGTGATTGACGAAGTGGCCCTTGTTGAAGCCATTGATGATGGGAAAGTTGCGTTTGCAGGACTTGACACTTTTGAGAACGAGCCATCTCCCGCCATTAAAATACTTATGCATCCAAACATTTCTCTTAGTCCGCACATCGGGGCGGCTACAAATGAAGCTCAGGAAAGAATTGGATATGAGCTGGCAGAACAGCTTATTTCACATTTTCAATAGAATTTTTTCTATCGATAAAAACTAAATGCTTCTGTTAAAGGAAGCATTTTTTTTGGTTAAAGTACACGAACAGACATTGGTACAGCTTCATTTTTTTGTAATTTAAAAAGAAAAAAATGGCTTCTATTCTAGATTTTTTAGACACCGAAAAAGGGAAGGAATTTATTAATAGCTCCAGCAAGGAGGTGAACGAATCTCCCGAAAAAGTAAAATCGGCTCTGGGTATGGCTTTACCCATGATCCTGGGTGCCATAAAAAAGAACACTGACGCTCCCGATGGGGCACAAAAACTTAATGCTGAACTAGAAAAAGAAAAACATGACGGCTCGGTCCTCGACAAAATAGGGATTGGCGGCCTTTCGGGATTAATGGGAGAAGGCTCTGGAATCCTGGGACATGTTCTTGGTGGCAGCCAGTCGAAAATAGCAACGGCGGTAGGATCTGCTATAGGAATGGATGCTGGAAAAGTGAATAAATTGCTTCAAATGGCAGCCCCGGTCGTCATGGGCATTCTTGGAAAACAAAAAAGAAAGGATAATGTAGAAAGTGGAGGAGGAATTTCAGATCTTGTAGGATCGGTATTAGGTAGCAATTCCTCTCATGATCAGTCACTTCTTGAAACTTTCATGAATTCTGATAAGGGTGAAAATATTGCCGGAAATGTCGCCGGAAAAATCTTTGGAGGTAAAGGAAAATCAAAAGGCCTGGGAGACTTTTTTAAAGGATAATATGAAATATCTATTCTACATCTGCTTTTTAGGGCTGTTCATTTACAGCTGCTCTTCCACCCGAGACCGGAATCTCGGATCAAACGATACTATTAATGATACGGTTCGAATTTCCAATGATAGTCTTGAATATGAGATCCTCATTATCGATCCTGGCTTCTCCTATTTTTTAAACGCTGTAGCCCGCCCGGAAGGATATCATTCGCTGTCCTATTTAGAAAGCAAGAATCGCTTTTTGGTAAATGATTACAATCAAAGGGTAAGAATGCCCCAGCAATATGATCCGCAGATCTATGAGATGGAGATCAATTACGATCCGAACATTGATTATGGCTATGAAGTGAATTATAAGTTATACAACTATTTTGTCTTCCTGTCCAGGAAATACAACCAGCGGTTTTCTGTACCTACACGACTTTAAGAAAAGAAGTTCCTGATAGGTATGTGCGTGACAGGTGTGGAATCTTTTTTTATCTTTGCCACATGAATAAATTGAAACAACGCTGGGGCATATCATCGAACTGGCAAATTTTGATTATCCTTCTGGTCTTTAGCCTCACGGGGTCTTCCTCTCTTTTTGTGACACGGCCAGTATTGGATTTCATAGGTTTATCCCGGGTCAATTTTCCTTCCGAATTTCTTTGGGGAGGCATTTCATATTACGCCATAAAGATCGTCATGGTATTTCCTGTTTACCAGGTATTGTTAGTAACCTACGGATGGATCTTCGGTCAGTTTCAGTTTTTCTGGCAATTTGAAAAAAATATGCTTAGCCGAATAGGCCTTGCTAAAATTTTGAAGTAGATGCAGCTGTGGCAAAAAATCTTTCTGGTTTGCTGTACGGGATTGATCATTTTCCCTTCAGCTCTGGACCTTGCTCACATATTTGCCGGCCATAAACACGATTACTGTAACCATTACGCCGAATCACATTTTCATGAAAAAACCGTCGATTGTGACCTGTTCGATTTTCAGAAACAGGTGTTTTACTTTCCCCCATTTCCTTCAGGAGAAATAGTCAATACAGAATTGACTGTACTACCTCCTAAGCGGGAATATCTCTATTTAAGTACTTTCCAAAAGCTGCACTTCTCGCTGCGGGCACCTCCTGTAGCTTAAAGTTCAGATTTTATTTTTTTAAAGCTTTCGCTTTTAATCTTTAGTACTTAAAACTTACCCATGAAAAATATCATTATTGGGCTGCTTTTTTTAGCGGCTGGAAATCTATATAGTCAGCAATCAATCCAAGGAACTGTCATCGATTCAAATACCGGGGAACCCGTAGTTGGCGCAGCAATAGTTCTGCAAAAACCTGAAAGAGGCACAATCACGAACCTTGACGGGGAATTTATCCTAAATAATCTTTCTGAAGGAACTTTTAATCTGGTGATCTCCTCTCTTGGTTACAGCACCCAAACAGTAAAGCTCGAACTTCCACTTACAGATCAGCTTCTGGTACAACTCAGTCCCTCGGCCATTGAAATTGAAGAAGTAATTATTTCAACCCCTTTTCATCAATTGCAAAGCGAAAACGTGATGAAGGTAGAGCGAGTAACCATCGAAAACCTGGAAAGAACAGGGGCTAACAGCATCACAGATGGAATTTCACAAATTGCCGGAGTAGAAACGCTTTCTACTGGCTCGGCGATTGGCAAGCCTGTAATTAGAGGCCTTAGTTCAAATCGCGTACTTGTTTACACCCAGGGCGTAAGGTTGGAGAATCAGCAATTTGGTTCAGAACACGGGCTTGGTTTAAGCAGCTCTGGCGTAGAAAGCGTGGAGGTGATAAAAGGCCCTGCCTCCCTACTCTATGGAAGCGATGCCTTGGGGGGCGTATTGTACATTAATCCGGAACGTTATGCTCCTGCAGACTCCACACAGGCAGATCTTGAAACCAATTACTATACGAATACCGAAGGAATTGAATTCAATGGCGGATTTAAAACCTCGGGAGAGAAATTCAGCTATCTCCTTCGAGGAAATTTTGGATCCTACAGCGACTATGATACCGGAGATGAGCTTAGGGTGACCAATACCAGGTTCACCGAGTATGACCTTAAAGCAGGAATTGGATTTCGCGATGATTCCTACAAAGGGGATTTGAGATATAACCTTAATAGTAGTTTCGCAGGTATTCCTGAAGAAATTGGAATTCAAAGTACCTCCAAAAGTAAGATGCTTCCATATCAACAGGTGGACAACCATATTTTAAGTCTTGATAATTCCTTCTATTTTGATGATTCCAGCCTGGACCTGAAACTGGGATATATTTTCAATAACAGAAAGGAATTTGAAGAAGAGCATGAGGAAGAAGAACATGAGGAAGAAGAACATGAGGAAGAAGAACATGAGGAAGAAGAATTCGAAGAGGAACATGCGGATGAAGAACCTGCTTTAGAAATGCATCTTAAAACTTTTAATTACGACGCCAAATATCACTTTCCAGCCCGTGGAAAATTTGAGACCATTGTGGGAGTTCAGGGAATGTTCCAGACAAACGAAAATCTCGCTGAAGAAATTCTTATTCCCGATGCCACCACCAATGATATTGGAATTCTAGCTACTACACATTACCATTTGGAGACCATAGATTTTCAAGCCGGATTACGTTACGATCTAAGACGAATTTCAGCTGAAGGTTATGAATTACACGAAACTGAAACTGAAACTGAAGTGGCTCCTCTTGAAAGGAGTTTCAACAGTTATAACGGGGCTTTGGGAGTAAAAATAGACCTTTCCAGCACCTTTACCGGTCGCCTCAATCTTGCAACGGGATTCCGGGCGCCTACCCTTGCCGAGCTTACCTCATACGGCAGCCACCATGGCACCAACAGGTTTGAAATAGGGAATCGCGATCTTGATAATGAACAAAATTACCAGCTTGACCTGGCCCTGGAATACAGAAATGATCATTTCGAAGTTTATTCCAATGCTTTCTATAACAGGATAAGCAATTATATTTTCCTTGACCCAACCGGAGAAGTTCTTGATGATAATTTCGTATTCGAATACCGCCAGAATGATGCAAAGCTTTACGGAGGAGAAATGGGACTTCACATACATCCTCATCCTCTCGATTGGCTGCACTTCGAATCCAATTACGAACTTGTTGTAGGGAAACAGGACACCGGGGATTACCTTCCATTAATACCTGCTCAATCTATACTCAATAAACTCTGGGTAGAATTACCCGAAGGCACAACCTTCAAAAATGGATATGCAAGCCTAAGTGTGAAATCTGTATTTGACCAGGAAAAGATTGGGTTGTTTGAAACTGAAACTGCAGGCTATTCTTTGGTCAATGCAGGATTTGGAACTGCTGTACTCTTAAACGAAATCATGTGGAATTTTAGAATTACCGGCACCAATCTTCTAGATCGTTCCTATATATCGCATCTCTCCAGGTTAAAACCTGAAGGCATACCCAACATGGGACGCAACGTGATCTTTAGTATAGGTCTTCAGTTCTAAACCATATAAAATATAAAAGAAATGCCGGTAATATTTTACCGGCATTTATGTTTAAGAGATTTTCTTTATTTATCGCGTCCTAACAGGAATAGTCTGCAATCTTCCGGTTTCTTCCTTCTGCCATACAAAAGTGTAGAGCCACATCAAGGTGAAGGTCGGAATGATATCACTGAACGGAAGGATCTCTTCAATAAAAACAAGAACAGACGCTAATTTCCCCTTTTTGCCGGGATACATGGCCGACATTTTTTTGGCGGCATACGGAGCCCACAAAAGATCAAGGAATCCTCCAACTAAGGGAACAGCTCCACTCGCCATACCAACAGCGTCATATATTAAACCCTTTATTAGTAATGTTTTCTTTTCAGCTTTCATTTGTTTCATTTTCTTAGTCTCATACAAGAAAAGTGCCAGTTTTAAGTTGCTGGTTTCACCTTTGCTGAAAACTTGTGCATGAGCTTCTGCACTTTAGGATCTATGATGACCCTGCAATAAGGTTGATTCCTGTTTTGGTTATAGTAGTCGTGATGTTCCTGTTCGGCTTCGTAAAAAGTTCCAGCCTCAGTGATCTCAGTAACTATGGGATCAGAAAAAGTTTTCTCCTCTTCCAGTCTTTTCACCACTTTCTGAGCAGTTTTCTTTTGTTCTTCAGAATGATAGAAAATTGCACTGCGATAATGAGTGCCTACATCATTTTGCTGCCTGTTCAAAGTCGTTGGATCGTGAGTAGCAAAGAATATGTTTACCAGGTCCTCAAAAGTGACCTTTTCAGGATCAAATTTTATATTGACAGATTCCGCATGGCCCGTTCTTCCAGTAACTACCTCCCGGTATGGCGGATTCTTAATATTACCACCGGTAAATCCAGAAGTTACCTCCTCTACTCCCTCCACTCTTTGAAAAACAGCTTCGGTACACCAAAAGCAACCGCCAGCAAAAGTTGCCGTTTCTAATCGTCGTTCTTCCATATTTTCTTTTTTTAAAAAGTAAGAAAAACATTGAAACCTGCCAATTATAAATTTTCAGATTTTGTAACATTGCAATGCAAATTATTCCTCTGTACAAAAATCTGCTCATGCCTTTTAAACTTCAGGTGTTATTTAGTCTTTTCCTTACCACGCACTTGGCAATTTCCCAGAATTCAGCTTTACTTCAGAAAAAAGAATATTCAGCAACAAAATTGACGTCTGCACCGATGATTGATGGCGTCCCTACGGATAACGTCTGGGAAAAAATACCTGTAGCTTCAGAATTTGTCATGATAGAGCCTGGCGATGGCACTCCTTCGCGTACCACACATCCTACTGAAGTCAAAATTGCCTATACAGACGATGCCATCTATGTGGCGGCATATATGTTTGATAACAATCCTGAGGAAATTAGAAGAGAATTTGCCCAACGCGATAATATTCCTGTGTCAGATTATTTTGTGCTGGATATCAACACCTATAATGACGGGGAGAATCAAACAAGGTTCATCGTTACTGCAGCAGGAACTATTGCAGATGCAAAAATGAAAGGGGAAAATGAAGATTATGCCTATAACGTAGTTTGGGACGCCCAGGTTTCACTAGATGATAAAGGCTGGTACGCAGAGATCAAAATTCCCTATGCTGCCTTAAGATTTCCTGAAAAGGAGGAACAACTTTGGAGCCTGCAGCTGGGTCGACATATCAATCACCTCAATGAAACTTATGTGTGGAACTACATCAATAAATCAATTGGAAAAAGCACCCACTATAATGGCCTTTTGAAAGGTATTTCTAACATTGATGCCCCGGTAAGGCTAAGTTTCTATCCGTATATCTCGGGAGAAGTGGAAAGGTTTGAGGGAAAGACGGGTACCTCCTTTAATGCGGGAATGGATTTTAAGTATGGAATAAACGATGCCTTTACTCTTGATGCCACACTTATCCCCGATTTTGGACAGACGGCTTATGATGAGGTGGAGCTTAACCTTGGACCATTCGAACAGACTTTTGGTGAAAACAGGGCCTTCTTTACCGAAGGAACCGAACTCTTCACCAAAGGCAATCTTTTTTATTCCAGAAGAATTGGAGACACACCCTTAGGTTTTAATGAGGCCCAGGATGCAAGGCTGGAAAATGAGAAAATACTTGAAAATCCCGAAAAAACGAATTTGCTCAACGCGCTGAAAATTTCGGGAAGGACAGAGAGTGGACTAGGAATTGGCTTTTTCAATGCTATTACAGAGACTGAGAAGGCAAGGTATTATAACACAGTTACCCGGGAAGTAAGAGAGATGGTCACTTCACCCTTTTCCAATTACAATATTTTTGTTCTTGACCAGCAGTTCAACCAAAAATCCTCTATTTCTTTAATTAATACTAATGTTACCAGAGAAGGTCATTTTAGAGATGGAAATGTTACCGGTTTTCTCTTTGATGTTTTTAACAGGGAGAGTTCTTTTAATCTTTCGGGTGAGGCCAAAATGAGCCGGGTGAATACTGCAACCCGAAATAAAATGGGTTTTGCCTCTGCCCTGTCTCTGGAGCGTACCAAAGGCAACTTTCGATATGGTATCTCCCACGAATTTGCGAACGAGACTTACGACATTAATGACCTGGGAGTCAATTTTGTGAACAACTACAATAATTTCTACCTAAATACTTCCTACAGGATCTTCGAGCCTCAGGGCATTTTTAATCAATATAACCTAAGATTTTACGGAAATCACCAGCGCCGATATCGACCAAACCTTGCTTTGGGCTCAGGAATTGGCAGCAGTTTCTTCGGAATGACCCGCGAGAGATTTGCATTTGGTGGTTTTATAGAAGCCAATACTAAGTTTAAGGATTATTTTGAGCCCCGGCAGCAGAATTCTTTTATTACCTATCCCGCATTTGGTACCGCTGAAGCCTGGATCTCTTCTGACTATCGCAAGAGGTTCGCTGTAGATTCAAGGCTTGGATACAGCGAATTTATAGATTCAGATCGTACAGCGTTGAACTTTAATTTTAGTCCGCGATTTCGTTTCAGCAACAGGTTTACTCTGGTCTATTCATTTGAATTTGAGCAGGAGAACAAGCGCCAGAGCTTTGTAGAAATACTTTCCAAAAATGTCATTTTTGGAACCCGGGATATGCAAAGTATTGAAAATTCTTTACAGGGAAATTACAACTTTAATACGCGGGAAGCGGTAAGTTTGAGCTTCAGGAATTTCTGGTCTTCTGCATCCTTTTTGAAAAATAAGTTCTCACGTCTCGGCCAAAATGGAAATCTCAGCGCCTTTCCTTACGAAACTTCAGAAGCCAATGATCCCAATGCAAATTTCAACATCTGGAACCTTGACCTGAGCTACCAGTGGCGGTTTGCCCCAGGTAGCGAAATGATCTTACTTTACAGAAATTCTATTTTTAAACTTGATAACCAAAGTGACCTGGTTTATCTTGAAAGTGTCGACCAGCTTTTCCAGCAGCCGGTGAGGCAGCAACTTTCGCTGAGAATAGTATACTATTTAGATTGATTAAAAGTTAAATTGCAACTAGAAATAATTAGATGATAGCAGCCCGTAATATTCATAAATCCTATAATGATCTTCATGTTTTAAAAGGTGTGGATCTATATATTCCCAAGAGTGAGATCGTATCAATTGTTGGAGCTTCAGGTGCAGGAAAAACTACGCTGCTTCAAATTCTGGGAACCCTCGAAAAACCCGATCAAATGATAGATAGTGAATTAAGGGTCAATGATATTGATGTTTATTCACTCAATTCCCGGGATCTTGCAAAATTCCGAAATGATAATATTGGATTCATTTTTCAATTCCACCAGCTGCTCCCGGAATTTACTGCAATGGAAAATGTTTGCATCCCGGCCTTTATTGGAAACAGGCCAAAAGCTGAAACCGAAAAAAGAGCTAAAGAGCTCCTCGGCTTTTTAGGGCTGTCAAAAAGAGGAGACCACAAGCCTTCTGAAATGAGTGGTGGCGAGCAGCAACGGGTCGCAGTGGCAAGATCTCTTATCAATAATCCCGGAGTGATCTTTGCCGATGAACCTTCAGGAAATTTAGATAGCGAGTCGGCCGAAAATCTTCATAAGCTTTTTTTCGACCTGCGAGAGGAATTTGGACAAACCTTTGTCATTGTTACCCATAACGAGGAACTCGCAAACATGGCCGATAAAAAGCTCACTATGGTCGATGGAAAGATCATTTAGAAGTTAATGCTTAGATCACTTTTTCTTCTGAAGCTGGCAACAGACTAAAAATATATTATTAGGACATGACTCAAAAAGAACTCAAGGAATTTCTGGATTTCAAAGTTGAGCAATATAATACCCCCAAATTCATAGAGACAGACCCGGTTCAGATCCCCCATTTGTTTTCCCGAAAGGAGGATATTGAAATATCAGGATTTTTAACGGCTACCATTTCATGGGGAAACAGAAAGAGCATTCTCAAAAGTGCACATTCCATGATGGACCTGTTAGATCGTGCTCCATACGAATTTGTGATGCAGCATACAGATGCAGACCTGGAAAGGCTTCAGAATTTTGTTCACCGCACCTTTAATGGCCGGGATCTCATTTATTTCATCAAGGCCTTCAGGCACATCTACACCACTTACCAGGGCCCTGAGGCCATCTTCAGTAATTATTCAGATAAGACCAGCTTACAGCCTGCTATCCACAAGTTTAAAGAATTATTCTTTTCGCTGCCGCATGAGACCAGAACCGAAAAACATGTGAGTGATCCACTTAAGAATTCCGCAGCAAAAAGGATCAACATGTTCTTGCGATGGATGGTGAGAAATGACAATAATGAGGTCGACTTTGGAATTTGGAAGAGCTTATCGCCTGCCCAACTGAGTTGTCCTTTGGATGTACATTCGGGCAACGTGGCCAGGAAACTGGGGCTGCTTAAAAGGAAACAGAACGACGCAAAGGCACTAAAAGAGCTGGACAATAATTTACGAAAAATTGATCCGGAAGATCCGGTAAAATATGATTTCGCTCTGTTTGGGCTGGGAGTTTTTGAGAGTTATTAGAGCTCTTGTAGGAGGATTCTGAAAAAAATTCTTAAAAATTCAGCTTTAATTAGGTACAATTAATATCTTTAACTTCCTCAAAGGTTGAAATAATTATGCCTCACTCGCAGATTCAGAGTAATGAAAACCGCAGGCATCCTGCTCCTGAGGAATTTCATATTCTCAAAACCTCCTCTAACAAAGATTTCTCTGACCTGCTTTTTCTTTGTGCAGAAACCTTAAAGGCACAAGGCGCTGCGCTGGTTATTCTGGAAAATGGAAATACCTGGATAAAATCCTCTTACGGCGCTTCACATAAAGAAATTCCTGAAGTTGAGGACCTGTGGCAAGAGATCCTCGATCAAGAAGAGATCATCGTTTTTACACCCGAAGAGTTATCAAAGAAAAGTATCGACTTTAACGGTTTGGCAGCTGTTCCCTTAAAAACTGTATCGGGAGAAAAGCTGGGAATAATTGCCATTTTTGAGCCTCAGGAAATGCCTCTTTCTCCAAATCAAGAGCACGCACTTCAGGTTTTGGTCAAACAGATCCTAAACGTGGTAGGCTTCAGGAAACAGAACAATCTCTACAAGCGTATGCAACAGGATCTTGAGCAGCGCTATCGTGAGCTGGAAAGGTTTGCAAGTGTGGTCTCACATGATATTAAATCCCCTCTCGCAAATATAATTTCCCTTATAGACCTTCTAAAAGAGGAAAATCAGGATATATTTAATGAGGACACAAAACAATACATAGAATTTCTATCCCAGGCTTCTCACAGCCTGCGCAGTTATGTAGACGGCCTGCTGGTATTTTACCGCAGTGAAAGGATTCTTGAAAAGGAAGAGGAAGATGTAGAGCTCAAGCCGTTCTTCGATAACCTTACCAAACTGTTTAGTGTTGATCCTGAAGTAGAGATCACTTATCCTCAACACGGGATCTTAAAAAAGGTAAATAAAGCTGCCCTTACCCAGATCTTTATGAACCTAATTAGTAATGCCCTTAAATATAATCACAAGGATCAACGCAGGGTCAATATTTCCTTTCGGGCCTCTGAAGATTTTTATGAATTTGAGGTGCAGGACAACGGAAATGGAATTTCAGAAGAAAATTTTGAGAAGATCTTTGATCTCTTTACTACACTCGATCTTAATGACCGGGAAGGTAATCCCGGAAGTGGAATTGGGCTGGCAACGGTAAAAAAACTTTTAAATCATATGGGAGGTGATATACAGATAGAATCGGAGCCTGAAATTGGCAGTAATTTTATCTTTCAAATTAAAAGGTCTTGCTAAGGCCTTTTTTTATATTTGATAAATAATGCCTTTGCATGTACTTTAAACATCCCGAGCTTCTCTATGCCCTGCTCCTGCTGGTAATTCCAATCGTGGTTCACCTTTTCCAGTTGAGAAAATTCAGGACTACCAGATTCACGAACGTAAAATTTTTAAAAAAGGCTGTCCTTCAAACTCGTAAAAGCTCCCGTTTAAAGAAATTTCTGGTCTTATGCACGCGTCTCCTGCTGCTGGCTTCCCTTATTCTGGCCTTTGCCCAGCCGTATTTCCCGCCCACCTCGGGCGAAATAAAAGCTTTGGAAACAGTGATCTATCTCGATAACTCTTACAGCATGCAGGCAAGAGGAAAGGAAGGGATCCTGTTTAGGCGAGGCGTACAGGATCTTTTGGAAAATTTACCTCCTAATGAAAATGTAAGCCTTTTTACGAATAATGAGGAGTTCCTGGATATTTCGGGCACAGCGCTGCGGAAAGAACTTCAGAAGTTGGACCTCTCTGCACAGGAACTTACCTGGGAAGAGATCCGGCTCAAGGCAAGCAACCTCTTAAAGAGAGCTGATGCAGAAAAGAATTTCATTGCGATCTCAGATTTTCAACACAGGGCTAAGTCAGTCACTCCTGTTGCCGGTGATATTTCCACTTTTCTTGTACAATTACAGCCTGAGAGCAGTGAAAATACTGCAGTAGATTCTATCTATGTTACTTCCCGTAGTCTCGATGAGATTATCCTAGAGGTACAAATCTCCGGTTCTGGCAGCATAAAAAGTGAGGTAGCCATTGGGCTGTACGATGATTCCAAATTGATCTCCCGAAAAACCATTGAGCTTGACGAACAGAATAACAGCACTGCTAGTTTTAGCTTACCTGCACAAGGAATTGCAAAAGGAAGGGTTGAGATCGAAGATAATGGCTTGCCTTTCGATAACCAGATGTATTTCAGCATCAATGATACTCCGCCAGTACAGGTCGTCGTAATTGGAGATACAGAAGCTGATTTCCTTTCCCGCATTTACACAACTCCGGAATTTGAGCTGAGTATCTTCCCCGAGAACAATGTTGATTTTAATATCCTGGCTCAGGCAAACCTTGTGATCCTTAATGAAGTAGAGAGAATCCCCCTGTCTCTTATTAATAATCTGCAACAGCTTCAAAAAGAGGAGGTTTTCCTGGTGATCATTCCTTCCCCCAACCTAAACTTACAGGATCACAACAGGTTATTAAGAGATTTGGGTCTTCCTGTTTTCTCAGAAAAAGTAACCAGCGAAAGACTCATCACAAATATCATTTTTGAGCACCCGCTGTACCAATCTGTATTTAATGAAAGGGTAAATAATTTTGAGTATCCAAAAGTGAAGATATCATATCCTGTTCAGGGAAAACCTGGCGGTATTCTCGAGTTCCAAAACGGGGAGCCGTTTCTTTATGAACAGCAGCAGGTTTTCGTATTTACTGCACCTTTGCAAAGTTCAAACTCTAATTTCAAAAATGCGCCCTTAGTAGTTCCCACCTTTTATAATATAGGCAATTTGGCCATTTCCCCCTCAAAGCTTTACAGCCTTTTGGGGGCAGCAGAGCAGATTAGTATAAAGGCAAATCTTCAGAAGGATGAGATCCTCAAGCTTTCCTCTCCCGAAACGAGTTACATTCCGCAGCAACAAAGCTTCCAGAACAAGGTTTCCCTCTTCATCAATGATCTACCTGAAAAACCGGGACATTATCAGGTAATGCAGGATTCGATGATCCTTCGCAGTCTTAGCTTTAATATTGATCGTTCAGAAAGTGCGATCGTGGAAACTATAGTGAACGATCAAAATGAGTTGGAAGTTTTTTCAAAGATTCCGGAAGTTTTCTCCAACATTAAATCGGCGCGCGAAGTGAATACGCATTGGAAATGGTTTGTTATTTTTGCACTGTTCTTCCTATTAACTGAAATGCTTATCCTAAAATTCCTCAAATGAAAATACTGGTAAAGTCTGCCAAGATCATTGATAACGAAAGTCCGTTCAACAATAAAGTGATGGATATCCTCATCGAAGATGGCATGATCAAAGAAATTGCTCCAGCCATCAAATTAAAAAAGGTAGATCTTGAAATAAGCAGGGAAAATCTCCATGTTTCTCAGGGCTGGTTTGATAGCAGTGTAAGTTTTGGAGAGCCGGGCTTTGAGGAAAGGGAAACGCTGGAAAACGGGTTAATGACAGCAGGACGCAGTGGTTTCACCGCAATAGCTCTTAATCCAGGCAATGATCCTGTGACAGACAACAAGGGAGCCGTTAGTTTTCTTAGAAGCAAGGCAGAAAAACAGCCAGTGAGCCTCCTCCCTATCGGCGCCCTTACCAGGAAAAGCGAAGGTGCAGACATGGCCGAATTGTACGATATGAAACAGGCAGGCGCTGTTGCCTTCGGCGATTACAAAAGGGCAGTTATGAATCCAAACATGCTGAAAATAGCACTGCAGTATGCTCAGAATTTCGACGGACTCGTTTTGTCATTTCCGCAGGAAAATCGAATAGCTGGAAACGGCCAGGTACATGAGCATGAAAATAGTACCTCCTTAGGTCTAAAAGGTATTCCGGCTTTGGCCGAGGAATTGAATATCGTAAGAGACCTGCATCTACTGGAGTATACCGGCGGCAAACTTCACATTCCCACTATTTCAACAGCAAAATCTGTCGAACTTATTCGAGATGCAAAGGAGCGCGGGCTCGATGTCACCTGCAGTGTTGCCATTCACAACCTGTTTTTTACAGACGAGCAGCTTCAGGAATTCGACACAAACGCTAAGGTACTTCCGCCGTTACGCACTAAAAGCGATGTTAAGGCCCTCATTGCCGGAATAAAAGACGAAACCATAGATATGGTTACTTCAGATCATACCCCAATTGACCAGGAGCATAAAAAAGTAGAGTTTGATAATGCCCTTTTTGGAACCCTTGGCCTGGAATCGGCTTTGGGTGCACTCTTGCAGATGTTCTCAGTTAAAACTACTGTGAGGCTACTTACCGCCGGAAAATACAGATTCAACCTGGGCGATGGAGTGATCGACGAAGGCTATCCTGCTAATCTTAGCTTCTTTGATCCAGATCACACCTATACCTTTCAAAAAGAGCAAATTTTGAGCACTTCTAAAAATAGTCTTTTCCTCGGAAAAGAATTGAAAGGTAAGGTATACGGCATTCTTGTAGGGGAAGAATTTCTTGCCTCATAGCTTTACCGAAAAGAGGATTATCTTTAATTTTATAGCCTATTTAGAAATCATGGAATATTCGTCAAATCAAGGTAAAGCGCCGGCAATCATTGCTTATCTCACCATTATTGGGACTATTATTGCTTATTTTATGAACAATGATGAAAAAGATCCTTTCGCTTCCTTTCATATAAGGCAGGCTTTGGGTATCCACATCACCTTTTACCTGTTGGGAATTGTGGTTTCATGGTTTGATTCATGGTTTATTTCTGCGCCGTTCTACCTGTTTATCATTGTGCTGTGGGGGTATGGATTGATCGCAGCAATACAGGGAGAAAGAAATGAAGTTCCTATTTTAGGCAGACAATTTCAAAACTGGTTTAGTACAATTAATTAATGGAAACGGAAAAATTCACTTTATATCATCTTATCAGGAAACCCAAAAAGGCCGTAGATAATGCGCCATTACTTGTAATGCTTCATGGATATGGCAGTAATGAAGAAGATCTTTTTTCCTTTGCAGATGAGCTGCCCGATGAACTTTTCATCGTTTCAGTAAGGGCTCCATATCCAATGGCACCTTACGGTAATGCCTGGTATGCCATTCACTGGGATGGCAGTGCAAATGGAAAGTTCAGCGATGATAATCAGGCGGTAATTTCGAGGGAGAAAATAGTACAGTTCCTGGAAGAAATTGTAGAAGCGTATCCTGTAGATCGCAATAACATCACCCTGGTTGGTTTTAGTCAGGGTTGCATATTAAGCCTGGCCGTTGCACTCTCCTATCCTCAGAAGATCAAAAATGTGGTGGCCTTGAGTGGCTATCTCAACAAAGGGATCTTAAAGAAGGGATATGAGAAAAATGACTTTTCAGGGCTTTCTGTCTACTCGTCTCACGGCAGCGTTGATCAGGTTATTCCTGTAGCCTGGGCAAGAATGACAAAGCCTTTTCTGGATTCTCTGAAGATCGAAAATACCTACTCCGAATTTCCTATAGGTCATGGAGTATCCCCACAAAATTTCAGGGAACTAAACGAATGGCTTAAGAAACATCTCTAATTCTTCGGATAGAGCAAGGCTTTTTCTGAAAATACCTCGATCTTTCCGTCGTCATCGATTTCAAAACTTACCAGGAGATCACCCCAAAAGCTTCCATCTGTAAAGCTGGCGATCGCCCATTTATGATTGAGCAGTTTAACCTTATTGATCCTGAAAGGTCCTGCCATTCCTTCAAAAGGAATGAGTTCGTTGTCTGTATCTACCGAATTTCCACCTATTAATGCTGCTTCGACCTTATCATTGATTTCAGCAGGATCGAAACCTCGATTTTCGAGATATGAAAGTGCCTCTTCATTGTCTACCAGGGAAAAACTATCTTCGGAAGCATCTTCTTCCGAAGAAATAGAAGGCAAAGATTGCTGTTCCTCCAGCTCCTTTTGTAAAACCTGGATCTCTTTATCCCTGGAAGCTACCAGCTTTGTACCGTTAACGTAGAAAAAAACAGCTAATAAGGCTGTAAACACAAACAGATACAACAAAATACTTTTTCGCATTAAATTTCGATTTGAAGATTATCATAAGCCAGGAATACATTTTCTGGCAAGTTGGCCTGTACCTCGTCGTGAAATCCCATATTATGACTTATGTGAGTCAGATACGCGCGCCTGGGATTAATTTTTGCAATGAACTCCAGAGCTTCGTCAAGATTAAAATGGGAATGGTGTGGTTCTGTACGAAGTGCATTGACTACAAGCACGTCAACGCCTTTGAGTTTTTCAGCTTCGGCCTGGGCTATGGTTTTGGCATCTGTGAGATATGCAAAATCTCTTATCCTAAATCCAAAGACCTGCACTCGATTATGCATCACTTCTACAGGTATCACGGGAATACCTTTGACTGTAAAAGATGTGTTCTCAATTAAATTTTCCTGAACACTTGGAGCTCCCGGATATTTATTTTCGGAAGCAAAGATATAATCAAAGCGCTTTTGCAGAGAAGCCATTACCCGGGCGTGTGCATAAATGGGAATATCTCCCTGCCTGAAAAAATAAGGCCGAATATCGTCCAGGCCGGCAGTATGATCACTGTGTTCATGGGTATAAAGGATAGCGTCAATACGTTCCACCTTGTTGGTCAACATCTGCTGCCTGAAGTCGGGGCCACAGTCAATTAGAATTCGAAGGTCATCGACTTCCACAAGAGCAGAAACCCTTAATCTTTTATCTTTAGGATTTTGGCTTCGGCAAACCGGGTGATTACTACCTATTACGGGTATCCCCTGCGAAGTTCCTGTACCTAAAAATGTGACCTTCAAAGCTCCTAATTTTACCACAAAACTAAGTATTATTTTTTTGTTTAGCCCTCCGTTTTAGTACCTTTGACTACAAATTAGGCCGCTTTTAAAGCATGGCTTACTTGGAACAAAAAAAAACAGCTATGCCAATAACCATAATGGGTGACAGGGAGTTTGAGAACGTCCCGTCTATCAAGAGTAAAGCTTTACGTATAAATCTCAATGAAAATATCTACGGTACCTTTTCTGAAATAGGAGCCGGACAGGAAACGGTTCGGAATTTCTTCAGAGCCGGAGGAGCTTCAGGAACTATCGCCAAGGCAATGAGCGCCTATGATAAAGACTTTAGTGATGCCATCTATGGGATCGAAGATGATAGGAGATATGTCACCGAAGAGCGATTGAAAAAGATGCTTACCCATGAGACAAACCTAATTGAGCAAAGGATCTCTCGTGATAAGCACCCCAATAAATTGTTCTTCACCTACGCCAATACTGTCGCTACCATTGATTTTGCCAAGAAATACAAGGGCCACGGCTGGGTAGGTATAAAGTACCAGGTTCATCCCGAAGAGGATTATAATGAGATCATACTTCACGTGCGGTTTCATGAAAACGATGCCCGCCTGCAACAGAACACTTTAGGTATATTGGGCGTAAATCTTATCTACGGGGCGTATTACAAATACGATAATCCCAAGAAATTACTGCGTTACCTCTATGATCATATTGACAAGGACCAGATCGAGATCGACACCATCAACTTCTCGGGGCCTCGTTTTGAAAGAGTAGATAACAGGTTGATGAGCCTACAGCTAGTCAAGAACGGAATGACCGAAGCGGTAATGTTTGCTCCTGATGGTAACAACGTGCTTCCCGCCAAAATACTTTACAAAAAGAACATCTTGGCCCTGCGCGGCAGCTTTAGACCTGTTACCAAAGTAAACATGGACATGTACAAGCGTTCGCTGGAGCTTTTCCTGAACGAGAACAGGGTTTCTGAAGACAATACTGAGGTCATTTTTGAGATCACCCTCTCTAATCTCCGGGCAGAAGGAGAAATTGACGAGAGAGATTTCATGGACAGGGCCGAGCTCTTATGCTCCTTAGGTCAAACCGTGATGATCTCCAATTTCCAGGAATATTATAAGGTGGTGGAATATTTTTCAAGATATACCAAAGAACGCATGGGGCTCGCAATGGGAGTCAATAATCTAGTGGATATTTTTGACGAGAAATATTACAGGCACTTGAGTGGTGGAATTCTTGAAGCTTTTGGAAAATTATTCTTTAAAGACCTTAAAGTTTATTTATATCCATTTAAAGATCGTGAAACAGGTGAGGTCACAACCAGTGATAACCTGAAGGTACATCCAAGAATGAAAGAACTTTATAAGTTCTTTAAGTACAACGGAAAGGTGGTGGACATTACCAACTACGATCCCGCAATTCTCGACATTTTCTCCCGTGAAGTCCTACAATTAATTGCTGAAGGTAAAGGCGGCTGGGAAGAAATGCTACCTGAGAAAACTACTGCGATGATCAAAGAGCACGATCTGTTTAGTCATTATAAGCAAAAGACTGCGCAAAAGATATAAAGACCAGTAAATTATAGCCGTCTGAGTTGCCGAAGAACCTTTAAAATTGAGGTGTCAAAAAAGGCAATTCAGACGGTTTCTTTTTGGAAACTTCCGAAGAGTTCTACTAGCTTCCTTTTCCTGAAGTTAAAGATTTCCTCCAGTTTTGGCCTTACCAGCATCGGATGAACCGCCCGGCCTATAATCCCCAGTGGAAGTTTGTAGTCTATTACATCCTCCATCTCCACGCCTCCTTCTATCTCTTTGAAAAAGTGTTTGTGATGCCAAAGAGAATAAGGTCCAAACCGTTGTTCATCAACAAAATAGAACGGTGCGTCTACATGAGTGATTTCGGTAACCCAGGCAAGCTTTAATTTTCCCACTGGTGTCACAGTATATTGGATGATCTGCCCTGCAAACATAGTCCTCTCCCCTCCTCTTTGAATGTCAAAACCCATATATGGTGGCGTAATGGTCTTTAAATTCGAAGGGTCGGAAAAAAAATCCCACGCCTGTTCCAAAGAAAGGGGAAGTTTCTGCACACTTCGCAGCTGATATAATTTCATAGCATTAGTTTTTTCAAAGATAAGTATTGTTTAAAAACAATGAATATTTTTTAAACAATTTTCAGTTTGAAAAGCCTCCTTTCTTCCTTTTTATACCCGCAGTTTTCCCTAAAATTTCTGAAAACTGCTCGTTCCCTTCTTATAATTGCGTTAATATCTCTGGTGTTAATTGGCAAATGCACGAGATTTGGCCAAAACTTGATATAAAATATGAAATCCATACTGTCCCTTGTCTTGATCTTCAGCATTACTTTTTCGGCTTATTCCCAGACATTTTCAGCAAACACTTCAAACCCTGCCTTCGAATCGCCTTATAAGACCAGCTGGGCGGTAGATGGCACCTGGGTAGGAGTTGGCCTAGGATTAAATGCTCTTGGTGTAAAATTAATTCAGGATAAAGAATCTCTGAGTCTGGCGCACCTTAATGATCTGGACAAAAAAGATGTACCGGGAATCGACAGGTTTATTGCTGGTAATTACAGCCCCAGAGCCGATGAAATAAGTTATTATCCTTTCTATGGATCATTTGCTGTACCGGTTGTCATGATGCTTGCAGATGGAAATATGCGTTCTAATGCAGGGCAGATTTCTGTGATGTTCGTGGAAAGCATGGCTACAACAGGCGCTCTTTTTACAATAACTGCTGGTCTTGTAGACAGACCAAGACCTTTGGTCTATAACACTGCTGTACCCGAAGAGGAACGTCGTGAAGGAGGTGCACAAAGGGCCTTTTTTGCAGGTCATACAGCGGCAACTGCTTCGGCAACTTTCTTTGCTGCTAAAATCTATCATGATTTCTATCCAGATTCTGCTGCCCGTCCATATGTGTGGACTGCTGCGGCTCTTGTACCGGCCTGGGTTGCCTACCTTAGAGCCGAAGCCGGAAAGCACTTTTTGACAGATAACCTGCTGGGATATGCCATAGGTGCTGCCAGTGGTATTCTGGTTCCGGAATTTCACAAAAAAGACACTGATTTTCAGGTTGCCCCAACAATGGGTCTTACTCCGGGAGGTGAAGAATATCAGGGGCTTTCTGTCCAGTACTCTTTCTGATCCATCTGATTATCGGCTGAATTTTTCTATTTTTAGGGCTTTAACCAAATCCTATGATGAAAAAAATATCAGTTTTAATGATCTTTCTGGCGCTGCTAAGTGCTGAAGTCGAAGCTCAGAACGTCGAAATTCCTGTAGACACTACCGTGGTCACTTCTCACCGTGTTAACATTAACGGTAAGCGTATAGATTATACTGCCACTACCGGAATGCAGCCGGTTTGGAATGATGACGGGGAAGCTATTGCCAGCCTCTTTTATACCTATTACAAACGGGAAGGTATTGCCGATGTTAAGAACCGTCCCCTTGTAATTTCCTTTAACGGTGGCCCGGGTTCTGCTTCGGTGTGGATGCATATCGCTTATACCGGACCCAGAGTTTTAGAAATTGATCCCGAAGGTTTCCCTATCCAGCCATATGGTACAAAAGAAAACCCACATTCCATTCTGGACATAGCCGATATCGTCTATGTAAACCCTGTCAATACGGGCTATTCCAGAATTATAGAGCCAAAAGGAGAAAAGAAAAGGGAAAGAGATCAGTTCTTTGGAGTCAACGCAGATGTAAGCTACCTGGCAAAATGGATCAACACATTTGTTACCAGGAACAACCGCTGGCTTTCACCAAAATATCTCATTGGAGAGAGCTATGGCACAACAAGAGTTTCAGGATTGGCTTTAGAGCTTCAGAATTCACAGTGGATGTACTTAAATGGTGTGATCCTTGTTTCCCCAACAGAAATTGGTATTGAAAGAGACGGCCCTGTAGAAATAGCCAACCGTCTCCCCTACTTTACTGCCGCTGCGTGGTACCATAATATTCTTCCTGAAGATCTTCAAAAAAGAGATCTTGAAGAATTACTGCCTGAAGTAGAACAATATGCCATCAATGAAGTGCTGCCTGCACTTGTTAAAGGAGGTTTCCTAGAGCAGGAAAGAAAGGAAGACATTGCTGCTGAAATGGCTCGATATTCGGGTATTTCTAAAGATGAAATTCTGCAGCACAACCTGGAAGTGCCTTTCAGGTATTTCTGGAAGGATCTTTTAAGGGATCAAAAAGGTCTTAGCGTGGGAAGACTTGATTCCCGGTACCTTGGACTTGACAGAAAAACTGCCGGTGATTCTCCCGATTATAATTCAGAACTGACTTCCTGGTTACATTCCTTCACGCCCGCAATAAACCATTATCTAAGCAACGACCTGAAGTTTAAGACAGATCTTACTTACTACATGTTCGGTCCCGTGCATCCATGGGATCGCAGCCGTGATAATACGGGCGAGAACTTAAGGCAGGCTATGGCACAGAATCCGAACCTGGACGTTCTCATTCAGAGTGGATATTTCGACGGAGCTACAACCTACTTCAATGCCAAATATACCATGTGGCAGCTTGATCCCAGCGGAAAGATGCAAGACAGGTTGAGTTTTAAAGGCTATCGAAGCGGCCATATGATGTATCTTCGAAATGAAGATCTCAAGAAAGCTAATGACGATGTTAGGGAATTTATTCTCAATTCAATGCCGAAGGCCGGTGCACCAGCCACTTATTAATTTCCGATTAAATACGGAAAAATTAAAGGGTTCCAAAAATGTCATTTTTGGAACCCTTTAATTTTAAACCTAAAGTTGAGCAGTTACCTTTTTCTTGAGGAGGTCTTCAAGAATTACTTCTACCCCAAAATTGTCATTGCTCGACGTGGTATATTCAGCTGCCTGTTTAACTTCGGCATGTGCGTTCTCTACTGCAAATCCAATTGCGGCATGTTCAAACAACTCCAGGTCATTCAGGTAATCACCAAATGCCATGGTTTCCTCCTTAGTTATTCCTAATTTTTTCTGAAGTGCCTTAAGAGCATTTCCTTTTTGAGCTTCGAGATCATTAAAATCTATCCAAATCTCTCCTGAAAGCTTTACCTGTAGCTCCTTCTTGAAATGCTCCACATGTGGTAGTGAATTCTCCTCTGCTCCCTGCAGGTCACAGATCGTTACCTTGAGGATTACATCATCCTTTACTGCCAGGAGGTCATCGACCAAGAGATATTTTTCATAATGATTGAGGAAGGGCTCCATAAATTCGGGAGCATCATTTTCAATGTAAGCCTGTTTCCTGCCGCAAAGGATAAGATATTTATTCCCGAGCTCTCTTACCTCCTTTATCAACTGCTCCACCAGTTCCATCTTCATGGGCACAAGATGCTGTTCCTCTCCATCCTGGATCACAATTGCCCCATTTTCGGCTATGTAGATCATTTCCTCTTTCACGGGCTCCATTCGTTCTCGCAGACTGTAATACTGCCTGCCACTGGCCACTGCAAACTGGATATTATTTTGTTTTAGCTGTTGAAAAGCCTTGAAGAACCTGGAACTCACCTCATGCCTGCTGTTGAGCAGCGTCCCATCCATATCACTGATGATCAATTTGATCTTTGAATAATCCATTCCTATTTTCTAAGGCTGCAAATTTAAAATTAAGACTTCGGAAGATGTAATTACTCACGTTAATTTTCGAAAAGATCCAGTTTTAAGTATCCTGTTACTACAGGCAAGCCCGCAACTGGAAGAAATGGAAAGGTTTTCAGATGCAATTATTTCTACAGCAAATTAAGAATGTCCTTGTTTTATACATGAAAGGCTGCTCCAATAGGGCAGCTTTTTTTTTGGTCAAACTGATCAATATCATCCTTTTTGAGAGCTATGCGAACTACCTTTAGATCTCTAAATCATGATGTCATGAAAAAGATTATATACGCCACAGATTTTTCGGAAAATTCGGTTGCAGCACTTCAGTCGGCTGCAGGACTAGCTAAAACACTTGGAGATGATCTTATAGCGCTTCACGTTTATACCACCGGCTCAAACGGAGTTAAGAATGCTGGAATACTGAAGCAACATCAAAAAGAACTTATAGATTTTTGCCAGGAACATCTGGGAGAAAAATATGATCCGCACATGATCTCACCTGCAGCAATTTCGGGCAACGGTGTAGCCGAGGAGATTCTGAAATTCTCAAAGGACCTTAATGTGAGGATGGTGATCATGGGAGCCTGTGGTGCAAGCAAGCTTAAAGATCGAATTCTTGGTACCACCACGGGGGAAATGATAGGAAGATCCTCCATTCCGGTCTTGGCAGTTCCACCGGTTTTTGAGTTTAAACACCCTCAAAAAATCCTTTTTTCCAGTACTTATGATGATCAGGACGTAATCTTTTTGAAGGAACTAATTCCTTTAGCAAAGCTACTGAAAGCAAAAATCGAGGTCCTTCACATAAGTCACAAACAAGAAACTGAAGCCCTGGAAAATCTCGATAAGTTTAAAGAGAAAGTTTGTGAGCAGATCTCTTTTGAAGATATCAGCTATAGAATGCTTTACTCTTCTGAAGTTTTTGAAACTCTGAAAGAAGCAATTGGAAAAGAGCGACCCGATATCGTGCTAATGCCCGACAGGAAGAACAGCAATTTTCTAAAGAGAGGTCTTACCAGAGATATGATCAAAAAAATGCAATACTGTAGTCCTTCTCCTCTTCTCAGTTTCCCTGCAATGCCATAAGCCGAAACAAACTTCTCAAAAATGGCATTTTTGGATGCTAAGTTTTTGCCGACTTACCTTAAGGATTACTAGTAGAAAAGCGTTTCATAAAATGTGAAGCGCTTTTCTATTTACATCCAACAGGAATCTAAGTTAAACAATAACAGAACTTTAGAAAAGTTTTAACCGCTCGTAGAGATTAAACATTCTAATTTAATAGTGGAAAAGAAAAATTATTAACCACTAATCTAAACATTATGTTTTACCACGTAAAAGAACTACAATTCAATGCGCGGGTATCGAAACCAGATCCTGCTTTTGCCACTTTACTTCTTGAACAATTCGGCGGTGCCAATGGAGAGCTAAAAGCTGCTCTTCAGTATTTCACACAGGCGTTTGCTGCCAAGCAGGTCCATCCAGACAAGTATGATCTGCTCATGGACATTGCAACAGAAGAATTCAGTCACCTGGAAATTGTTGGCGCCACCATTCAAATGCTGCTGAAAGGCATTCACGGAGATTTAAAAAATGCCGCTGAAGAATCTGAAATTATGGCTCTCCTAAAGGGAAAAGCTTCAAAAGAGGGTTTTATTCACAATGCTATGGTGAATCCTCAATTCTTCAATCTTTCGGGAGGTGGACCTACTTTATCTGATAGTAATGGAAATCCATGGACATCGGCCTACGTGACCGCGAACGGAGATCTTACTGTAGATCTCAGGTCCAATATTGCTGCAGAATCCCGAGCTAAAATCGTTTATGAATACCTGATGCAGCATACAGATGACCCTTATGTGAAGGACACACTAAGGTTTTTAATGACCAGAGAAGTTGCTCACTTCCAGATGTTCCAGGCTGCCCTGGAAACCATAGAACCTAATTTCCCACCTGGAGTACTTCAAAGCGATCCAAAATATAGTAATAAATATTTCAACCTTTCTAATGGCGAAGATGTGAGAGGGCCCTGGAATGAAGGAAAGAGTCCGGAGCTGGGTGAAACCTGGGAGTACATTTCAGATCCAATTGAGCACGTGAGGAAAACAAAAGGAATGACTGAAGGAAATGACGACAAGAAACTTTCCCGGGACCCTAAAGAGGTGGAAAAGAAGAATAAGGAACTGAGTAAAAAGAAATTTGAAGAAATTAAAAAAGCCATGCCTACAGGTGAGGCTCAATGGAGCAAATATTAATCTTTTCTATGTCCATGGAAAATTACAGAATTGAATACTTTACAGATCCTCTTTGTTGCTGGAGCTGGGCCTTCGAGCCACAACTGCGAAAGCTGCGTTTTCTTTTAAAAGACCGCCTCGAGATCACCTATGTGATGGGCGGTCTTCTAAGAGATTGGAAATCCTTTAACGATCAAATGAACGATATTGCCCGGCCTGCCCAGGTAGGACCCTTATGGATGCAGGCAAAAAATATGTCGGGCCAGCCTATTGAGGAGAATATCTGGATCTCAGATCCTGTAGACACTTCTTATTTAGCGTGTATGGCAGTTAAAGCCGCTGCTTTGCAATCTAAAGTTGCTGAGGAAGCTATGCTCCGCAAACTCAGGGAAGCAGTAATGATTCAAAAGAAGAACATTGGAGAAGTAGCCGTTATTCTTATAATAGCTGGGGAATTGGAAAAAGAAGGGATCCTCAAAAAAGGCAAATTTAAGGATGATCTCTTTGGAGATAAGGTGAGTGAGCTATTTAAAAAAGATCTCGATAGAACTAAAGCCTCGGGAATTACCCGCTTCCCCAGCCTTTTAATCACGTACTCGGGAAAAACCTATCAAATTACGGGCTACAGGCCTTTTAAAGAGTTAAAGAAAACCTTTTCCCTTTTGGATCCGGAGCTTGATCTGGATATTCCTATCAATGAGGAGAACTACAAAAACAGCTGGCAGAGCCTTACAAAAAGAGAACTGTCAGAGATTACGAATGTACCGGGAGAATTGTGCATTTCAGGCTAATTGAAGCTTGCGAGAGTTTAATGGGATTTTTTCCGCCTTATGCCTCCTAAGGTAGATTTTCAGCTTAAGCCAGTTTTTATCTCACCTAAAAGATTTTTTCTAAATATTATTTAAGTAATTGCTTAAATAATGTTTTACTTTTGTGAAATGAAAAATACCAAGTGCATACGTAAAGAAGCTGATTTTGACCAGATCAAACGTTGTCAAGAGCAACTTTCAGAAGCTGAAGAGGTTGTGAGTGCCTTAACAGATAAGCTCTCCCTGGTGAGTAACAGTGTACGGTTAAAAATTCTTTATGTCCTGCAAACAGAGAAAAGATTATGTGTGTGTGATTTAAGTGATATCCTGAATATGACTATTCCGGCAGTTTCTCAGCACTTGCGCAAATTGAAGGATAGAGCCTTTGTTAAATCGGAAAAAGAAGGTCAGACAATTTTTTACTCACTGCGTAATGATCATCGGGAACTCCTTGCTCCCTTTTTCAAGGTAATAAAGCATCAACCTGAAGCTATATGAGAACAAAAAACGGATTTCTTGGAGTGGGAATTTTCACTGGGATTGGCAGTTCCCTTTGTTGTATAGCTCCCTTACTTGCTGTAATAGCAGGAACAGGAAGTACGGCAGGTGGTTTTGCATGGCTGGAGCCTTTTAGATGGCCACTTGTAGCAGTTTCAATAGTTGCTTTGGGTTTCGCCTGGTATTTGAACCTGAAGTCTACAGATGATGATTGCGGCTGTGAAAGCAATTCCCGATCTTCCTTTTTCCAGTCCCGTAAATTCTTGACTGGAGTGACTGTTTTTGTTATTCTGAGCCTGGCTTTTCCTTATTATGCTGAAGCTTTTTATCCTTCTGATGAAAAAGAAGTGGTTTTTGTTCAGGAAAAAAATATTCAAACGCTAGAATTTTCTGTGAGTGGTATGACCTGCACAGGCTGTGAGGGTCATGTAAAATCTGAAGTTAACAAGCTAAACGGGATTGTCACCTGCAAAGTTTCTTACGAAGAAGGTATTACGGTTGTTGAATTCGATAGTACACGCACAAACGTTGAAGAAGTAAAAACGGCTATTGAACGAACAGGATATAAAGTCACAAAAATAGAAAGATGATGAAGCAATATGATGTGATAGTAATAGGTTCGGGCATGTCTGGTATGACAGTTGCCAACAAATGTGCATCCAAAGGATTAAAAGTTGCTGTAACAGATGAACTACCCTATGGCGGAACCTGTGCGCTTCGGGGATGTGATCCTAAAAAAATAATTATTGGTGCTACCGAGGTGAGAGACTTCGCTCAACGATTGGCCGGAAAAGGCATTGATACTGTTCCTGAAGTAAACTGGAAAGATGTCATGGCTTTTAAGCAGGAATTCGTAAATGCCATGCCCGGGAAAATCGAAAAAGGATACAAACACAATGATATAGACACCTATCACGGTGCTGCTCGCTTTATAAGCAATGATTCAGTTGAAATTGAATCGCAAGTTTTAAAAGGAGATAAAGTTGTTATTGCCACAGGAGCCAGATCACGTACACTAACTTTTGAAGGCGGTAACTACGCTTTGACGAGTACAGATTTTCTCAACCTGAAGGAGCTGCCAAAGTCCATGATCTTTATAGGCGGCGGTTATATTGCCTTTGAATTTGCACATATCGCCAGGCGATGTGGGGCCGAAGTTACCATAGTACACCGGGGACCACGACCTCTGGAAAATTTTGATAAGGATATAGTTCATCATTTGTCCGAAGCAACACAGAAGCTGGGCATAAAATTAGTGCTTGAAACAAACGTAACCGGAATTAAAAAAGAAACAAAAGGTTTTACTGTTGTTGGTGAAAAAAATGGTTCTGAAGTAGAGTTTGCGGCTGAAGCAGTTTTTAACAGTGCAGGAAGAGTGCCCCATATCAATGATCTGGATCTTAAGGCTGCATCTGTTGCTTTAAACAAAAGGGGTATTGAGGTCAATGAGTTTTTACAGAGCACTTCAAATCCCAACGTATATGCTGCCGGAGACGCTGCCGACAGCAATGGACTTCCGTTAACTCCGGTAGCCGTTTATGAAGGTCATATTATTGCTTCCAATATTATAAAAGGAAACAACAGGAGGGCTGAATATCCACCCATGCCATCTGTGGTCTTCACCTTACCGGCTATGGCTTCAGTAGGATTAACAGAAGAAGAAGCCAGGAAGTACGGGATGGATATAAGAGTAAATAATAAAGCGGTTCCGGAATGGTTTAATGCAAAGCGTCTAAATACCTCCGAATATGCATTTAAGACCATCATAAACACCGATAGTGGAACTTTAGTAGGTGCACATTTAATTGGTCCGGGAGTTGAAGAAACAATTAATTTTTTCTCTCTTGCTATTTACAAATCGATACCAGTTCAAGATTTAAAGAAAATGATATATGCGTATCCCACAATGGGTTCGGATATCACATCAATGTTATAAAGAATTCCAGATGGAGACAATTAAAAAATCTATTCTTACTTGCCCGAATTGCAATGTGTCCAAGGAGGAAACAATGCCTACAAATGCATGTCAATACTTTCACGAATGCTCCAGCTGTGGAGTTGCTATGAAACCTTTGGAAGGTGATTGCTGCGTGTTTTGCAGTTATGGTTCTGTACCATGTCCACCAATTCAGGAATCAAAATCATGCTGTAACTCCACTTCTACATAAATTATGGAGAACAGTAATTTACTTGAAGCTGCTTCTCCCTTTTTGAGTGTGTTACTGCGCAACAACTTCTTCTCCTCTATCTAAGCTCAGTTATTAGTCTATGCTGGTACTGCTTCTGGATAATATTTCTTCCGCAGCCAAAAAGCAACTCTTACCAGGAGGATTAAAGCGGGTACTTCTACCAGCGGACCAATTACTCCGGCAAAAGCCTGTCCTGAATTAAGACCAAAGACAGCGATGGCCACGGCAATGGCAAGTTCAAAGTTATTGCCGGCAGCGGTAAAAGCTACCGCCGCATTTTTATCGTATTCGGCACCGGTCATTTTCGTCACAAAGAAGCCAATAAGGAACATCACTGCAAAGTAGATGAGCAGTGGGATAGCGATGATCACCACATCCATTGGGATCTCTACGATCATCTCTCCTTTTAGTGAAAACATTACCACAATAGTGAATAACAGCGCGATAAGCGTAAGAGGTGAGATAGCCGGAATGAAGGTTTCTGAATACCATTTTTCACCTTTAGCTCTTACCCCAATCCAGCGGGTTATAATTCCCATAAAGAACGGCAAACCCAGGTAAATGGCGACACTTTCAGCAATAGTGCCAATGGAAATATCAACAATGGCACCTTCAAATCCGAAGTAAGGAGGAAGAACGGTAATAAATATCCAGGCGTAAAAACTATAGGCAAAAACCTGAAAAATACTATTCAAAGCTACCAGGCCCGCACCATACTCGCTACTGCCTTCAGCCAGATCGTTCCATACCAGTACCATTGCTATACAACGTGCCAGGCCAATAAGAATTAAACCTACCATATACTCAGGATGGTCCTGAAGAAAAAATATTGCCAGCGCAAACATGAGTACAGGACCAATGATCCAGTTAAGAAGTAGAGATACAGAGAGGATCTTTACATTTCTGAATACTTTGGGTAACAATGCATAGTTGACCTTAGCAAGCGGCGGATACATCATTAGAATAAGTCCAATGGCAATAGGAATATTCGTAGAGCCACTGCTCATCTCGTTCAGCCTTTCGGGAAAGGAAGGAAAAAAGAATCCAATTCCCACTCCAACAGCCATTGCAATGAAGATCCATAGAGTGAGGTAATTGTCCAGGAAGTTTAATTTTTTCTGCTTTAATGTGCTCATAACTAATTAAAATCCGTTTCTTAAGTTCTCTGCGTAGGTATTTGGCAGGCGGCTGTTCTCGACAGCTTTTGCTGCTTTTTCAACATCATATTCAAATCTGATGAACTGAGGTTTGATACTTTCCTTATTTAAGGCTGAAGCATTTTCACCTATTTCCAACAGCACATAGCAGCCGCGGGGGTCGCTGTCCTTTGGTTTTCCCACAGAACCCAGGTTGATCGCGTGCCTGTATCGCCCTTTTTCTTCATCTCCGGAATTCAGGATGCGATGGTATGGCTTATGGGTATGACCAAAACACATGATGTCGGCATCTGCATCCTTCATGATGCGAAGCAGACTTTTCTCTGCCCGGTCCTCAAATAAATATTCGTTGATCTTACGTGGACTCCCATGGACAAGTAAGAGATTGAGTTTCTCATCTTTCAGCTGAAATTCTATTCTTATATGTGATGGAAGAGTTCGGAGATAAGCCCGGTTCTTTTCTGAAATCAATTCATTAGTAAGGGAAATAGAAACTGCCCCGTTGGCTTTTTCTTCTTCAGTTTTGTAAGCGCAACCACATTCATCGCTGTTCCTGCCAATTCCGAAATCGTAGTTTCCTGCGATGGTAGGTACTTTTCTTTTTCTTATTTCCTCAGTTACTTCATTTGGCCAGATGTTATATCCCACGAGGTCACCCAGACAATAAATGGCATCGATTTCCCGCTTTTCGACATCAGCAAAAAAAGCTTCCAGAGCCGGAAGGTTGGAATGAATGTCACTGAATAATGCGATTTTCATAAATAATTTATTTTTAGGTGAGCAGCAGCCCTTAGAAAAAAGTGTGCTGACTGATTAGCAATCTTAGCCCACTAAATAAATGTCCACATTACTTTTTACCATGATATTGAAGAGTCTGTCTGAAAAGCATGTCTTAAATCAATAAATTCAGCATGACTTAATTGGCTTTTCAAACAGTCTCTTCATTTTTTCTTCAAAAGAAAGAGGTAAAATTAATATTTTGAGCTAAGTCCGGTTAATATTAAACTCATTCTTTTTCCGATACCAGTTCATACACACAGGGTATAACAACCAGATTCAATAAAGTCGCCGAGAGCAATCCCCCAAGGATCACTACAGCCATAGGGCTTTGGATCTCACTCCCCGGTTCCCCTCCTTTTAAGGCTAATGGAATAAGCGCTAAACCTGTGGTGAAGGCTGTCATCAGGATAGGGTTCAACCTGTCGAGTGCCCCGGTTTGAATTAATTCAAAACCTCTAAGACCTTCCTTTCGCAGATCTTCGAATCTCGACACCAGTAAAATTCCATTTCGGGTAGCGATCCCAAAGAGACTGATGAAACCGATTGTCGAAGCAATACTTACTATTCCCGATGTAAAGTATACGATCAGGATTCCACCAATTAATGCCAGCGGCAGGTTGATGAGAACGATGAAAGCCAGTTTGACATTCTGGAATTCGAAATACAGTAAAAGAAAAATTACGAGGATCGCCAAAACAGCTGAGATCATGAGCATTTGTGAGGCTCTGGATTCGCTTTCGAATTGTCCGCCGTACTCAACCCTGTAGCCTTCGGGAATATTTACGGAAGAATTGACGGTCTCCCTAATCTCTTCTACCGCGCTTCTCAGATCCCGCCCCTGCACGTTAGCAGCGACAACGATCTTACGCTGTACATCTTCCCTGCTTATGGTATTGGGGCTGCTTACCGAGGAAACTGTGGCAAGCTGTTCTAATGGCACCTGTGAACCGTTAGGCAGTCCTACCAGAGCAGTTTTGATATTCTCAATACTGTTTCTGAAATCCTCTTTATATCGCACTACCAGATCAAAATATTTCTGTCCTTCGTAGATCTCCCCTACCTCGTGACCGGCAAAGGCAATATCCACCTGCTCCATCAATTCGCCCACAGTCATTCCGTAAGCAGAGAGGATCTGGCGTTTTGGAGTGATCTTGATCTGCGGCACTTCGATCTGCTGATCTACGGCAACATCGGCAAGTCCGTTTATGGGGCTTATACTTTGCTCCACGTTTTTTCCAATTTCATAAAGCTGTTGTAGATCGGGTCCGAATATTTTGATCGCAATATTTGCCCGGGTTCCCGAAAGCATATGGTCAATACGGTGAGCGATTGGCTGACCTAAAGTGATATTCACTCCGGGAACCATACTAAGTTTTTCCCTGACCTCCTCAAAAAATTCCTCCTTTGATTTATCTTCCAATGTAAAAGGCACATCGATCTCGGCTGCATTGACTCCCTGGGCATGTTCGTCGAGTTCTGCTCTTCCCGTTCTTCGAGTAACCACATTAACTTCGGGCATTTCCAATAACAGCTGTTCTACTTGCCTGCCGGTCTTGTTGCTTTCTTCCAGCGACATTGCAGGAGGACCAACCACGCTGATCACCAGGGAACCTTCATTAAATTCCGGCAGGAAACTTCGTCCTAATTGAGTGAAAAGGGCGATACTCAGTAAAAAAGCGATCACAGTCACTCCAATAACGGTTTTTGGGATCTTAAGGGCTCGGTTGAGAGTTGCGGCGTAACGCTGCTGTAACCATTTTTCAACTTTGGTTCCTTCGGCCTGCTTCTTCAGCATTTTTTCTTCTTTTAGAAGATAAGAACATAGCACCGGAGTAACGGTAACTGCAACCACCAATGAGGTCAAAACTGAAGTAATAAAAGCGATTCCAAGTGGCTTCAGCAATCTGCCTTCCATTCCGCCAAGGAAAAACAGCGGAATAAATGATACGATGATGATGAGCGTAGCAATGATAATCGAACTTCTAATTTCCACCGAAGCATCCCTCACCACCGTAATAACAGATTGTCTTTCCGCTTCCGGTTTTCGAACATTCTCCCGCAGGCGTTTATATACGTTCTCCACATCAATAATGGCGTCATCTACGAGTGCACCAATGGCAATGGCCATACCTCCCAGACTCATCGTATTGATGGTGTAACCCAGCCATTTTAAAATGATGATGGACACCAGTAAGGAAATTGGAATAGCCAGTAGTGAAATAAAGGTGGTTCGCCAGTTCATCAGGAAAATGAATAATACAATGACCACAAAGAAGGCTCCTTCGAGCAGGGTCATATTCAGATTGCTGATGGAAGCATCAATAAAATCGGCCTGACGGAAGATCTTACTTTTAATTTCCACACTTTGTGGCAGACTTGTTTCCAGTTCGGCGATGGCTTCATCCAATCTTTCGGTAAGCTCCAGCGTATTCACATCGGGCTGCTTTGAAATCGTCAGGATAACTGCAGGGTTCGCGTTGAGGGAACCATCCCCGATCTTGTCGGCAGCACCTATCTGTACTTCAGCAACATCCTTTATCTTAATGCTCTGCCCGTTTACCTGTTTGACTACAGCTTGCTCCAGGTCTTCTACGGCGTATGCCCTACCGCTACCCTTGATGATATATTGATTTCCATACTGATTCAGAAAACCGCCCGGTGCATTCATATTTGCCTCCTGCACTTTTTCAGTCAGTTCGGCAAGGCTAACGTCGTAGTACTTCATTTTTGCAGGATCGGCAAAAACCTGGTATTGTTTGTAATCTCCGCCAATCACCACCACGTTGGCGATTCCACCAATCGCCTTGATTCGCGGCCTGATCTGCCAGTCAGATAGAGTGCGAAGTTCCATTGGGCTAAGACTGTCTGAAGTCACTCCCAGAAGCATTACCTCTCCCATAATAGAAGAAATAGGTGCCATAGTAGGCGCGCCTACTCCTCCAGGAAGATTTTCCCGAACCATCGGGATACGTTCACTTACGATCTGTCTTGCCTTGTAAATGTCGGTGCCCCAGTCGAATTCAACCCAAACGATAGATATTCCCGCGGCTGAAGAAGAACGTATCCTTCTTACATTAGGGGAACCGTTCATTGCGGTTTCCAATTGGTAGGTTACCAGCTTTTCCACCTCTTCCGATTCCATACCATGAGCTTCGGTAAGTATGGTCACTGTGGGCGCAGTAAGGTCGGGAAAGACATCCACGTTCATAGTACGTGCATAGTAAAAGCCCATGACACTCAATACTACCGCTGCCAGAAGAACAAGAAGCCGGTTGTAAAGCGAAATTGATAATATTTTGTTTAACATCTAATTTCTGTTTCAGGATTAATGTTCGTGTCCGTGACCGGGAGTTTGACCTGACATTGAAGCCATCTTTACCTGGTAATTCCCGGTTGTAACCACCACATCCCCCTCTTGGAGTCCGCTCAATACCTGTGCAGATTTTCCGTTTCGCTTCCCGATCCTTACAGGTCTTCTTTCGAAACTTTCACCTCCCGTTTGCACGATCACAGAATAACTTCCGTAATCTTCAAGAAGGGCAGCTTCTGGCACCACGATTCCGGTTTCAGCCTGGCCAAGGGCGATCTGTACTTCGGTAAAACTTCCTTCGGGCATTTCAACTAGGTAATTTACTTTGACATAGACCGGGATCATTGGCTTTCCATCCTGCACCTCCTTGCCCACAGATACAATAGTTCCACCTGAATCCAATGCACTTTTCCAGTCTCCCACATCATTCCGATACCAGACATTGGCGATGGTTTCCTTACTTGGATTATAGGTTGCACTTAACTGGGTTTTCAGGAGTCGGGATCTATCGGTTCCAATTGCAATAAGATTTGCACCTTGTTCTACATAGTCGCCGTTTGAGGTGTTGATGGATTTAATAAACCCGTCAAAAGGGGCGCGGATCTGCTTCCCCCCTGCTCCATAATTGGAGGCCAGCGCACGGTAATTCGCTTCGGCTACCCGAAAATCGCTTTCCACCTTTTCGAATTCCGATCTTGGAACTATTCTATCTTCATAAAGTTCCTTTTTTCGCTCATATTCCGCTTTCGCCTGATCATATCTGGCCTTGGCTTGTGCGATCTCTGCCTGCATATTGTTGGAAGAAAGCCCTTCACTGCTCAAAGTCAATAGCAGCTGACCTTTCTTGACCTGGCTACCTTCCGTCAGATTTTCTGAAACGAAATTTACCATTCCATTAGCCCCGGCTGCAATAGTTTTAAAAGTCCCAGGCGCCGCCTGCCATACTCCGGAAGTATGAACAATGTCATATACTTCTCCCTTACTTACAGGGGCTGTCTGGAAATCGATCTTCCAGGCTTGTTCTTTCAAAAAGCTTATTCCGGCTTCTTCTGCTGCCTCAACGTTTTCTGAAGCTTCAGCAACCGATTCATAGACCCGTACATTTTCGATCACGATCCTGTCTGAATATTCTGGAGTTTTTAGGTCAAATACCAGGTTGTAAATTCCCGCTTCCTTTGGCTGTAAGGCCGGAGAAAAAATTCCGGGAGAAGAAGGTGCTTCTGCAATATTGCGAATACCGCTATTACCTTTTACAAGACTTACGGTCACCGATCCTTCACGAATCGGTTGATGTTTGTCCAACGAGGTGAAATGGGCAGCAAACTTGCTGATCTTTCCCTCCACCATAGCCGGATATTCTACGAAAAGCTCCGTCTGGTCTGTCCACACGGTTTTGCTTATCGCCGGAACGTCACCGGCAACATGGTTTCCTTCGGCATCGTGCGCGTGGTCTTCTTCCGGGTTGTTTCCGCAGGAATAAAGAAAAAGCGAGATGCAGGCTATAAAAATGTATTTCATATCTAAATTATAATTTTAGTGAGCTTCGTGCTCTGTTCCGTCATCATGAGTATGATGGCCAGATTCCTCCTGGATATCCAGCGAATCCTCACCTACTGTGAACTCTTCCTGCATATGCCCGCCATCTTCATCATGTGGATGACCATGCTCTTCTTCCTCATGGGCGTGAGCTTCGACTCCCTCTTCATGTTCGTGCCCGTGATCTTCCCTAGCTGTATCTCTACAAGCTGAAAAACCAAATACTAATATTGCTGCGAAAAATAAATTCCTGAATTTCATAATGTTTAATTTTAAATTATAATTGATGTTTTAAAAGTTCTGCTTTTAGCTGAAAAAGCTCTTTTTGCATTTCCAGCATGTTGTTATAAGCCTGCCGGTAAAATTCCACTTCCCGGTAATAATCCAGAAAGGAAAATTCTCCCAACTCATAGGCTTTAAGTAGAAGTTCTTCGGAATTAAGATCTTTAAAAGTATCCTGGTATTCCTCGTATTTCTGCTTTATTAACTGGTATTGCAAGTAATTTTCCTGAAATCGGTTATAGAACTGGGCAGTCTCGGCTTCGGCATCAGCCTGAACATATTCCAGCTGAGCTTTGGCAGCTCTCACCTTATTCTTACTATTCCAGAGCGGAATGGAAAGTCCACCCAGAAATCCAGAGTAACTACTGGAGTTCACTCCCTGATAGTTATATCCAAGGGTAAGGTCTGGTAAAATCTTATTTTTTTCCAGTTTCACCTGTTGTTCCGCCACCGACTCCAGAGCAGTCAACATTTGGACTTCGGCATCTGCGGAAAGTTTTTCATTCCAAAGCACCTGCATTTCGGCAACTTCAGCTTCTTCAATGAACATGATTTCACCTCCCTGAACCGGGTTTCCTCCATTCAGTTTCTGAAGTTCCATTAAAGTGTTTTTTGTTTGGATCTCTACTTGGTCCAATTCAAATTGTTGCTGCAGCCAGGCAATTTTGGCCTTATTCAGCTCCAGGATTCCGATTTGTTCTGCATCGAATAATCGCTGGATCTGTTTATACACCTGTTGTGCCTGTTCCAAGCGCTGTTGCTCCAGCTCTTCTCGCTGCTGCAAAAATTGAAGCTCTAAAAGCTCATTTTTGGCCTGCAGAAGAACTTCCTGGCGCATGGCGTTGTACTCCAGTTCGAGTAGCTTCTTTTGTTTGTCAATTCGTTTGCTGCGGGCGGCGTAAACGGTTGGGAATTCAAGGCGCTGAGATATCTGGTATTCATAATAATCTTCTGTCTCATGCTCCCCAAAGGGTAAAAAGTATGCTGAAGCCTGAGGATCTGGCAGATTATTTTCCGTTTTATTTCCAAGGTTCTGACTGCGAATAAACGACTGGTACGCCTTGAGTTGCCCGTTATTCTGGCCTATCTCCATTAGGACTTCATTCATACTGAGATCCTGCGAAAATGAACTAATAGAGATAAAGAATACGCAGAAAGCGGAAACTATATATCTGTACATAATTTCTGATTTTAATTTAATCAATAAAAATAGTGGCGACCTGCTGTTTTACAGCAAAGTCGGGCTTTTTGATCAAATTAATTGCGGAGGCCCCCGCAGAGAAAGGAAGGATAAATATGGATCGAAGTAGTTTGGAGGCGGTTGGTAATTTTGAATGACCTCGGCAGTAACACTCGTGAAAAAAGCATTTTTTGGCAAATAATGTTGAAGAGAATTTGTCTCAGTTTTTACCTTTTTCAGATAGACATGCTGTATGGAATTTTCTACAACCGGGACTTCTGAAGAACTTCCACCATGTGAATGCATAGCCATAAGGATCGAAAGAAGATCTTTAGAATTTCGAGATTTCCTTTCATGCTTATGCTCATGCCTATGTTCATGAATGTGATCATGAGAATTTTCAGAAAAAAGGTGCTCACTTTTTTCCTGATGATCGTGATGGCTATGAGGTACAATCTGGTGCAGGAGCAACAGAGAAAATAATCCCAGAAGAAAAGATGCCTTTATTTGAGGTTTTACCTGCACTTTTCAAAGATAGGAATAATGTAGAAACTCTTTAGCTGAGTAAGAAGATTAGGTCTTTTAAATATTGATATTAATATTTCTCATTGAAAATTTAAGAAGTGGAAATTTTATTATTTAAAAAGCCTCTGATTCCAGGTACTTCAGAAAGCACAAAAATCCTTAAAATGAGGAGCTTTCATGATCGCGAGAGGATTGGATCTCCCTGGTAGATGCACTCCTGCAAATACAAAACCACGGCTTACGCCGTAGTTAATTTTGTTCCACTTCAACCTATAATGCTTCGCTTCAGATTTCCGAGAAACAAAAAAACCACGCCCTTCGGGACGTGGTTTTGTACTTGATGTGATCGCGACAGGATTCGAACCTGTGACCGTCTGCTTAGAAGGCAGATGCTCTATCCAACTGAGCTACGCGACCTTTAAAGCGGTGCAAATATAATGAGGTTTTTAAGAACAACAAGTAAAAAAATAAATTTCTTAACCGGTAAAATCTAAGTATAACCACAACAATAGGTTAGCCTATAACATATTTTCATTTCTCTAAAGCTGTTGATCCCTTCCGTGCAGTAGCATATCCAAACGTACTATTAAATGTTTCCTAAACTTCAGCTAATAGACCTCTCGCCATTCTTTGAAGATGCACGAATCTGTTAAATTTACAATTGAGCATTTTTTCATGGGATTCCCGGCGAATTCCTTTGCAATCTCTTCCCAGAGAAAATCAACAAATTTTATGGAATTGAGCACATCTAAAAATTATCCCCCCCTTGGTGAGGACTCCATTGCAGAAATTATTGAAGAACTACAGGAAGAATGTGAAATAGAAAAACATCTTCCCGGAGGTGGGTATCTCCATATGAGCGATGAGCTTCCTTATCTGGTGGTCTATCGAAATCCCAATGAAGATCAGGAAGAAATCAAAGACAGGTCTACTGTGAGGCTTATCTTAAGCGAAGCCTCCTTTCTTATAATTGGAAACAAAAATTATGAGGGGTATCAACGGCTCATGTTCAGCCTTAGCGACGCCATGGCGGCCAAATTCAAATCCTTCCTGATCATTGAAGTTTTTACAGGTGACCAGGCAAGTTCCGGATTCTGCATTAAGGGTCCTGCAGATAAATTATCTACAACCCTAAAAGTTTTTAAGGAAGAACTTGACACTATCCACTCTGGATATAGGGCTCTTAACCTTAATTCTACCATCATTGAAGATACCACCGAAAGACAACCCGAAGGAAAAAAGCCACTTTTGACAGTGCAGCAGTTAAAGGAAGCGGGATGTTTGCTTCTGGGGCTAGAAGTTCCACCAGTCTACCGGAGTGAAGAAGGACGCGATTACCCGGTTTTCTTCCGAAGGTTCAAAGATGATTTCGTAAAAGCCCTGCATAAGGCTATTTTCCAATTTATAAGGATCCAGACGTCGAGTGGCGTGAAAAGTTACAGGGCTCTGGGCCAGAAAAGACTTCAGAAAAAAGTGCTTGAAATTGACAGGACGCTTGCAGAAATAGAAACTTCCTACCAATTCCTCTGGCTCGTGTCTCCCGCGAACATTCGGCAGATAAAAGATACTTTCTTTGAAAGCAATTATGAAAAGGTGCTCAATTATCATTATCGCTTATTACCATTTGACCCCGATGTGCTTAAGCGAAAACTGTATAACCTGAAGATGGAGGAGATAGACGACCCTGCCCTATCTTACATCTTCCGTGAAAAAAGAGAAGAACTCGATCTGCAAATAAGTATGCTCACAGATCGAGGCTCCGACAGTTTTTTTTATAACAGTATGATGCTCTACGGCAAGATTCCGAGAGACCTGCAGCGAGAGGCCGAAAATATACTGAAAGAAGTACCCGAAAAGGAGGTGCAGGAATTTGAAAGCATCATGCGAGCTGAAGATTTTAAAGCTCTTGCACACCAGGAATTCGAATATTTCAGGGAACAGGACAGGAATTTTTCAAGTAAAGTGCATGTAAGAGATGATGTGAATATCTTAATGGTTTCTCAAGGGGAACTCTATTTGCCCAGTGACTACAAGCTCAACGGGAATGAGACCCGCGCCTTGATCCAGCATGAGATTGGCACACACGTTCTCACTTTTTATAATGGAAAACAGCAGCCCTTGAAGTTACTTTCCATTGGCCTTACAGATTATGATACGCTCCAGGAGGGGCTAGCTGTTTTGTCTGAATACCTGGTAGGAGGGCTTACCTCTAACAGAATGAGAACCCTGGCTGGAAGAGTAGTTGCAGCTTCAGCTAGAATGCACGGGGCAGAATTTCAGGAAATTTTCAGGCTTCTGGAAGAGGATTATGGTTTTAGCGCCCAAAGATCTTTTAATATCACCTCCCGAATAATGCAGGGCGGAGGTTTTACAAAGGATATTTCGTACCTGAAAGGATTACTGCAGCTAAAAAAACACCTGGAAGATGGAGGTGAGATCTCTCCCCTGCTTACAGGCAAGTTTGCTCTGGAACACCTGCAAATCATTAAGGAACTAGAGGAAAGAAGGGTTTTAAAGGCGAATAATCTTATTCCACGCTATTTAAATACAGAAGAAACTAAAGAAAAAATCAACTTAATCAGAAAAGGAATTTCCCTTTCACAATTGATCACCGCATGAAAATATGTTTTGTTGTCAACAGTGTTGAAACTGAAGGCGCCGGTACGACCGTTTACATAATGCACGAAGCCTTTAAAAGAGGTCATCAGGTTTTTATTATGGGGGTTGGTGATTTCAGTTTTACACAAAACAAAGAACTGAGTTTAATTACCAGATCTCTTCCAAAAAGTGCGAAACCCGAAACTCCTGAAGAAAACCTGGAAATCCTTCAAAGTGAAAAGGCAAAGAGAAAAAAGATCAATAGCAAAGACCTGGACGTGCTCTTTATCCGAAATAATCCAACCGAAGAAGGAACAGACAGGCAATGGGCCGAGCAGTCTGGCGTCGCTTTTGGACGAATGATCCAGCAGGACGGAGTCCTTGTCCTGAATGATGCCTATGCCCTCTCCTATGCCTTTATTGACAAGCTTTATTTTGAGGAGTTGCCTGCTTCGATCAAGCCAGCATCCCTTATTACGAGAGACAAAGAGGAGATCCTTGAATTCTTTGAGGCGCACAATAAGAAAATGATCCTTAAACCTTTGGAAGGTTCAGGAGGGCGCGGAGTTTATCTTATTGACAAAAATGAGAAGAACCTGAATCAGATCATCGAAAACCTATCTAAGAAAGGATATATCATCGCCCAACAATATTTACCAGCTGCTAAGGAGGGTGATGTACGTGTGCTCATGCTTAACGGAAAGATCCTGGAGAAAAATGGAAAATACGGCATTATAAAACGAGTTACCGGAAAAGGGGAATTTCGCAGTAATATTTCCCAGGGCGGTACGCCTGAAGCCTATGAACTTACCGAAGATATAAAGAAAATTGCCGAAATAATTAGTCCGAAGCTCATACGGGACGGACTTTTCTTTGTAGGTCTCGATGTGGTCAAAAACAAGTTGATCGAGATCAATGTCTTGAGCCCAGGAGGTTTGGACGGACTTTATAAAATTGGTGTAGACAATTTCGCCGATGTCATTATGGAGTCAATTGAGAGAAAATTAGAATACAAAAAAAATTACGGAGACCGTATCTCCAACCGCGAACTTGCCACAATGGTATAGCGCGAAATAGATAAAATTTACAACCGGGAAGGTTCCCATAAAACTTAAAGAATGAAGATTTGTTTTGTTATCAATAGTGTAGAAACAGAAACCTGTGGCACTACCGTCTATCTAATGCATGAAGCTCAAAAGAGAAAGCACGAGGTTTATGCTATGGGAGTAGGAGATTTTTACTTTTCCCAGAATGAGGCTCTTAGTATTGACTCTACTTATGTTTCTCCTAAACTGGAAGCAAAGACTCCGGCAGCCTATTTGGAACTCTTACAAAGTGACAAAGCCACAAAAGAGAGAATAACAGCAAAAGATCTTGATGTGCTGTTTATTCGTAATAATCCTACAGAAGAAGGTTCTTCCCGACAGTGGGCAGAACAGGCAGGTGTTGCTTTTGGACGTATGGTCCAACAGGAAGGCGTTCTGGTATTGAATGATGCTTACGCCTTATCTAATGCCTTTATTGACAAATTATATTTTGAAGAATTACCTGCGAGCATTAAACCTAATTCCATTATTACCCGCAAGAAAGAAGATGTGATGGAATTTTTTGAAAAGCACAAGAAAAAAATGGTTTTAAAGCCATTGGAAGGATCGGGAGGAAGAGATGTATATCTTATAGACAAGAACGAGAAAAACCTCAACCAGATCATAGAAAATCTCTCTGCTCAAGGGTATATCATTGCACAGGAATATCTTCCTGCAGCTAAAGATGGGGATGTACGGGTACTTTTAATGAATGGTCGCGTTATGGAAAAGGACGGTAACTTCGGAATTATTCGCAGAGTAACAGGAGAAGGAGAATTCCGAAGTAATTTCAACCAGGGAGGAACTGGCGATAAAAGTCCCCTCACCGAGGAAATGAAAAGGATCATCGAAATTACAGCCCCTAAACTTATTAGAGATGGATTATTCTTTGTTGGGCTGGATATAGTAAAGGACAAATTAATAGAGATCAATGTTCTGAGTCCAGGAGGACTTGACCATTTTGAGGAGATTGGCCTGCCCGATTTTTCTGATGTTGTAATAGACGCAATTGAGAAAAAGGTAGAGTACAAGAAAATGTACAAAGGACAAATTTCTAATCAGGTACTAGCCACGATGGCATAAACAGGAAAAATGTATGAAAGAGAACAATAGAATCATAGGAGATTATTCAAGTGGACATCCCGGCCCTTTACTTTTCGTTACTGCAGGAGTTCACGGTAATGAACCCAGCGGAGTAAAGGCTTTAAAAAAGGTATTTTCTGAACTTGAAAAAACCAAACCCACAATCGAAGGACGAATTGTGGGGGTAATGGGAAATAAATCTGCGCTTGAAAAAGGACAGCGATATATCGATGAAGACCTCAACCGAACCTGGACAGAAGAAAATGTGAAGAACCAGGATCCTGAAACTCAGGAACAGCGCGAGATGCACGAGATCATTGAGGTGTTGGAAAAATTTTCTGAAGATGATTATTCCAAAAGATATTTCCTCGATTGTCACACCACCTCGTCGGATAGCCTGCCATACATCTCAGTTCAGGATGTTAATGACAATGATCAATGGGCACAGAGATTCCCCACATATATCGTAAGAGGTTTCAGCGATATCATTTACGGAGCCATAGACCATTATATGAGTCGCACAGGCCTTACAGGTTTTGTTTTTGAAGCCGGGCAGCATGACAATCCTGCTTCTGTAGAAAACCATGAAGGGGTGATTTGGTTATGTCTTAAAGAAGCAAATGCTCTCGATGTAACGAAGCTCTCCTGTTATCCCGAATGTGTGGAACGGTTTACAGAAAAAAATGCCCCCTCCCAAAAGGTTTTTGAGATCACTTACCGGCACGAGATCAAGAAAGGAGATCGATTTAAAATGGAACCCGGTTTTAAGAACTTTCAGAAGATCAAAAAAGGACAGTTACTGGCTACCAGTAATGGGAGCGAAATTACAAGTGACTGGGACGCTTATATTTTTATGCCGCTCTACCAGAGTCAGGGCAATGATGGATTTTTTGTAATTGAAGAAGCAGAATGAGCCTACTCATTTTTTCACGATTCCCATTACCACACCGGTTCGGCAGTTGATTCGAAGCAGTTCATCTTCTCCAACGCCATACCTGCCCACGGGTACCGTATAATCACCTACTTCTTCAGATCCAAAGGAAGAGTACATTTTTATCGTCGTACCATCCCGTGGGTCGGTCAATGGGCTCACACAGGCATTACTGGTTCTGGTAACGCCATGGGGAGCGTCAAATTTTTCGGGAATATCTATAGCCTGCCTTTCAATAGGTTTCATAGAGCGATTCACAGATGTAGTACCGCAGCTCAAAAGCACAAGAAGGATAAGGAAGTTCAGGGAAACCAGGAATTTGCTTTTCATCTCTTCAAAATTAGAACCTAGCTTAAAGTAAATCATTTTTCGCCATATTTTAAATAAAAATTTTTGGATAAAAAGCTCTTTTTAAGAGAGCTAGGAGATAGCAATCACAAAAAGACCCGAAAGAACTATAAAGATCCCAATGATCCTGTTCCTGAAGTTCTTTTTTTCATTCAGGAAAAAGAATGCATAAAGGATGATGAAGATAGCACTTGATCTTTTAATAGTAATGACATAAGGAACCAGGATCAACTGGAGCGCAAACATGTGCGCGAGTACGCTGGTGGTTCTGAAAAAACCCACCATCATGAAAGGCCCTTTTCTGTTCCTTATTTGCAGCCAGGGGTGCTTTGACTTCCATAAAAGGATTGGTACCAGATACACAAGAATGGTAAAATCTTTTGTAAAGGCCCAAAACACGGGAGATGTCTCCTCTACTCCAATCTTGTCAAGATTGGCAGTTATACTCCAAATAAAAGCCACCATGAGCATATATCTTGATCCCTGGTTCTTTACCAGAGAAACAAAGGGTGCAAATATCTTTTTTGGATCCTCACTCAGGTTGGAGATGTAAGTACCAATTACAATTAAAACGATCCCCACCAGGCCCAGCGCATTTGGAAATTCCCCTATCATAATTGGAGAGGTAATGAGCATGAACAGCGGAGTGAGCGTTATTAAGGGAAGGGTTACTGAAATTTCTGACCGCTTAATGGCCTTGAAATAAAGCAGGATCACCATGAGCTGAAGAAGAGAGCTCGCTAATAAAGTCCATAAAAACCGAACCGACATTAGTTCTATCCCCATGAAAAAAACAACGGGGATCAACAAAACACTTTGAACCAGGTGCATGGCAAATGCCGCGGTATACTCATCTACGTGATGGAGATTGTGCTTGCTGGTAATATCTTTTAAAGCTTCAGAAACTGCGGTTCCAAAAGCCAGTAAAAATCCTAACATGGTGTCAAATATTAATCGGCAGGAAAAGCTATGGTTCCCATGACAGCATTCGCAGCCTGCCCTGTATCCATCCTGCTAAATTGAACAACTACAGGTAAACTGGAACGAAGATAGCAACTAAATTTCCTTTCTAATTGAATTGCTTCAGGGTCAATGAGATCGTTAAATCTTACCTTCCTAAGGCGCTGTGCCTTCACTTTTAGCGAGTAGGAACCTACAGGAGCAGAATTTTCATAGAAAATGAAAATTTCAATCTCCGCTTCCTCTTCCGCAGTATTTAGAATAGCTATTTTATCATGACTATTGAACATTGGTTCTTCGCCGGTTGACGCAAATGGAATATGACCTCCAGCAAAGGCCCAGTTTAATTTACCAATTCTGTTCATTGACCTGAAATAAAAAGGTTATGCATATAAGGTGTCAAAAAGGTGTTTTCCGGATCATATTTTTTCCTTACCTGCTGAAATTTTGCCCAATTGGGATACATATCTTTTAACTGTTGGGCTTTCAAAGTAAATTTCTTCCCCCAATGCGGTCGACCTCCGTATTTCAAGAAAACTGGTTCGATAGCTTTAAAATATTGCCAGAAACTAAGGCCGGCGTTATGATGTAAAGAGATTGTGACAGATTCCCTCCCACTCATAGGACTAAGGTAGGCATTATCTTCTTTTATGGTGCGCACGAGAATCCTCCATGCCACCTCTCTTCTAAAATTCTCTTTTACTTCCTTTCTAACTTCTAAAAAACAGTCGATGGCACGTTCTTTTGGCAGGACGTACTCCATTTCATCAAATTTGAGATGCCGGGAACGCGGTAAGATCTCATGGCCAGGACCTTCTTTTTCCAGATCTAAAGTTCCGTATGGAATTCGAGGCATTTCTTCCTCTTGTGTATTCATGATCCTGATCTTGCAGAGATCTGTTCTTGGATACCAGTAGAAATCAAAGTTTCGGTTCTTCTTAAGATCTTCAAAATGATCTAAGCAGTCTTTTAAACTTACACAATATTCCTTGCGATATAAATGATATGCAGGCTCCAGCTGCAGCTGCATTTTGAGAAAGATGCCACAACTCCCCATAGAAACCTGAAGCGCCTTCATATCTTCCTCATTATTCTTTTTATTCAGCTCTACAATATCGCCTGTGCCTGTCACCATTTTCACACCCCAAAGCATGGTAGAGAGGTTAGCGAGTTCCACTCCCGTGCCGTGAGTCCCCGTTCCTATCGCTCCGGCCAGGGTTTGAACATCGACATCTCCGGTATTGTGCATGGCCAAACCATACCTAAAAAGGTCTTTTCCAGCCTCCTTTACCGTCATCCCTGCTACTACTGTCGCTGTATGATTTTCAAGATCGGGATCCTCTACTCCGCTGAAATGTTCAAGGGAGAGCAAATAATCATCTGTTCTTACAAGAGGCGATGAAGAATGTCCTGCTCCCACTACTCTAACCTTCTTTCCTTCTTTGCAGGCTTTTTTAACTAAGTCACATACCTGCTCTTCCCCCTCGGGAGTCACGATCTCCCCCGGAGTAAAGGCCATACTTCCGCTCCAGTTTTTGAAGATCGTCATCTACTCCGAATATGCAATGGTCGTTAAAAGAGCATTTTCGGCCTGTCTTGAATCCAAACGCGTATGTTGCACCACAATAGGAACTGAAGACTCTATGACGCAAGCGTAGTCTGTTCCCAGAGGTACTGGCTCCGGATCTTTAAGGTCATTGAACCTTAAATGCTTTGTGCGCTGCGCCTCTACCGTAACTTTATACGGCCCCACCGGATCTTTGTCTGCAAAGAAAATAGTTAGTTCAACTTCTGCATTTTGAATGGAGGTGTTAAGGATACATGCGGTTTCGTGGCTTGTAAATTCAGGTTCCTTTCCTGTACCATAGGCTGGTATATAGCCCTCTGCAATTACCCATGTCTTTTTACCTAATGTTCTCATTATTATCTAATTTGATTAACAATCCTAAATTTCCCGCGATCTTTATTTCGTCTCGCACTTCCTTTCCTTCCATCTCGGGATGCGTAGACAACATTATTATTCCCGACCATTTGAAACTGGGAGTAAAATTCAATTCTGTATTTCCAAGATTCAAGATGACCAAGAATCTATCATTCTCATGTTTCCGGATGTAAGACAACAGGTTCTTTTCCGTAAAGACAGGTTCATAATCACCAATATGAAGGGCTGGTTCCTCTGCTCTTATTTTCAATAACTTTCGATGTAGCTGTAGCATAGAGCCGTCCTTGTCCCAATGTCGCTTTACATTGAGCTCTTTAAAATCTTGACTTACGGGCAACCAGGGTTCAGCTGTTGAGAAGCCTGCATTTTGAGTGTCGTCCCATAACATTGGTGTTCTTTCAGGATCCCTGCTTCTACCCACTCCCGGTTCGTTCAAAGCCTGCGGATCTTTGATCTTATCTTCAGGAATAGCTACATTCTCCATTCCCAGTTCATCACCATAGTAAATGGTGGGTGTGCCTCTAAGAGTAAGTAACATCATTGCTGCCACCCTTGCCTGCTCCTTTCCAATTCTAGAGGCTATTCTTGAATTGTCATGGTTTCCCAGCACCCAGTTTGGCCATCCATTTTCGGGTAAAGCGCCTTCATACTCATTAATAGCTCTGTTGATCCTTTCGGCATCCCAGGCTAACTCCAGTAGCTGAAAATTAAAAGGAAGATGTGCCCCGTTATTCTCGTGCCCATAATATTTCACCAATTTGTCAATAGGCAGATAGATCTCCCCGATAAGTAATCTCTCCTCATATTCTTCAATGACCTTTCGCATTTTCTCCACAATGTCATGAACCTCATCCTGGTCTGTGGAATACGTGGGGATCACTTTATTATAAGATGACATTCCCTCTTTAAAATCGGGATTTGGCGGATTATTTCTGAAATGTTCATCTTTGATCATGTGCCACATTACATCTACCCTAAAGCCATCTACTCCTTTGTCTAACCAAAATCGCATGGCATCAAAAATGGCATTTTGGACATCCGGGTTTCTCCAATTGAGATCGGGTTGTTCCTTTAGGAAAGCATGGTAGTAGTATTGCCCAGATAGTTCATCAAATTCCCAGGCCGATCCTCCAAAAACGCTCATCCAGTTATTGGGAGGTCCGCCATCTTCTGCAGGGTCTTTCCAGATATACCAGTCGCGTTTCGGGTTGTCTCTCGACTTCCTGGATTCCAGGAACCACGGGTGTTCATTTGAGGAATGGTTGGGTACCAGGTCAAGGATCAACTTTAGTCCTTTTTTATGCACTGCCTTTAGAAGAGCATCAAAATCATCCATATTTCCGAACATAGGATGTATACCTGTATAATCACTTACATCATAGCCAAAATCGGCCATGGGAGACGGAAAGATCGGCGAGATCCAAACTCCTTTCACTCCAAGATCCTTCAGGTAATCCAGCTTTTCAATGATCCCTCTTAGATCTCCTATTCCATCGCCATCACTATCTTTAAAAGAACGGGGATAGATCTGGTAAATTACTTCCTTTTCCCACCATAAGTATTCCTTCTCTTTCATAAGTATAAATTTCTTTTGTGCATCCAGCGATATCCATAAGGAGTAAGGGTGACCTTTCCATCTTTAGGATCAAATGGTTCATACCTTATGTTTCCAAACGTATCACTCAAATCCTTCAGCTCATCATCAATACTCAGATCAAAATCGATCACCTGCTTTTTGTTAGAAAAATTGTGGAATGCGATGCCTATTCCTTTTTCAGATTTAATGTAGTGCCCCAGCACCTTTGGATTTCCGGTATCTATGATCGTAGATTTTCCCCAGCCGTATTCTGGAAATTCTTTCCTGTAATCTATGGCCTTGGAGATCCAGTTCAAAAAAGAATTGGGATCCCTGTGCTGATCACTGACATTGACTTTCTCAAATCCAAATTCTCCTCCAGAAATTACATTTCTTATGAGCTTATCTTCAGGCGCATTTGAGAATCCGCCATTTTTGGTATTCGCCCACTGCATCACGGTTCTTACACTAGACCTTCCTTCCATGGAAAGGTCCTCTCCCATGCCTAATTCTTCCCCGTAACGCAGTACAGGTGTACCAGGAAGGGTAAACAAAAGACTGTGTGCCAGTTCCATTTTTTTCCTGTCGTTCCCCAGGATAGAAGCCAGCCTTCTTCTTATTCCTCTGCCAAAGATTCTCATATTTTCCTTAGGCGCGAAGGCCTCGAACACTTCCTCTCTCTCATTTTTAGACAATTTATCCAGGTTCAGTTCATCATGGTTTCTAAGAAAAACCGCCAACTGCTCCTTTTCTGATATCTCGGGCATACGCTGCATGGCTTTTGCCAAAGGCGTTGCCTCTTCCCTGGCAAATGCCAGATACAGGAAATTGTTTACATAAAAATTAAAGAGCATATGCATCTGGTCTTCATTTCCCAGGTATTTGTCATACTGGTTGGGATCCAGATCCACTTCGGCCAGGAGTATGGCATCTGGTTTCTGGGTTTCTACAAATTCTCTGAAGTGCCTGAAGATCTCATGTGGATCTCCATCAAAATCCATCTTTCCTTTTTCCTTGAACATATGTGGCGCGGCATCGATCCGGAAACCGGAGATCCCTAGCTTTAGCCAAAAATGCATGATCCTGAAAATCTCCTTCTGCACATCTGGATTTGAGAGATTTAGGTCGGGCTGGTGTGGATAAAAGGAATGAAAGTACCAGGCCCTGGCCTTTTTGTCATACTTCCAGCTCGTGCCTTTTTCGCCTTCTCCTGCCATCATGTTAGGCTCGGGATCATCTGGCTTCTCTTCTACCCAGATATAATAGTTGCGGTATTTCGAATTTTTGTCGGCACGTGATTTCTGAAACCATTCGTGCTCTACAGAAGTGTGATTTACTGCCAGGTCCATTAAAATTCGAATTCCTACCTCCTCAGCAGCATCTATGAGTTGTGCAAAATGCCCCATGTCGCCAAGGCGCGCATCGATTTTATAATAATCGCGCACATCATAACCATTATCGCGATTAGGAGTGTCGAAAACTGGCAGCAACCAAAGGCAGGTTACGCCTAAACTTGACAAATAGGTGAGCGCACCTTTCAGGCCCTCAAAATCGCCTGTTCCATCATCATTGGAATCTTTAAAAGTCTCTACATCCAGGGAGTAGATGATCGCATTTTTGTACCAGTATTTATTCATTTGATCTTAATCCTGTTTAAATTCTGGCAAAACTTCCTGCCCGAAAAATTCTATAAAAGCTTCCTGCTGTTTATTTACGTTGTGAATAATGATCTTTTCGAAGCCCATGGCCTTAAATTCCCTGATCTTTTCAATAAAGGTTTCGGGTTTGTTTCCAATGATCACATGCTTTTCAAGATCTTCCTTCCGCGTATTGGCACCCAATGCATCGAATTTTTCGGGGCTATCAATGTCGGCGATCAGCTTACTGGGATAGATATTGTTGCGCCATTGTTTCCAGGCACCGGTCAAGGCTTTTTCTCGGTCTTTATCATATGAGATCTGTACTTTCAAAGTCATTGGCTTATTAGCTCCTTCTGCTCCCTGAAAAGCTTCCACCATTTTTTGTAGTTCGTCCACAGGTTTTGAAATTGTGATCAAGCCATCTGCCCAGGAAGAAAGCCAGGCTGCTGTTTTTTCGGTAATTGCTGCACCAAAGATCATGGGTGGCTGGATAGGTTTGGTAAAGAGCTTTGCACGTTCTACAGTAAACATGCCTTCATGATTAATGTAATCTTCCTCTTTCCATAGCCGTCGCATGACTTCGACCGCTTCCTGCAACCTGATGTTCCTATTTCTTTTTGAAGGCCATTTTTCTCCGGTGATGTTCTCATTCAGCAATTGTCCGCTGCCAGAGCACATAAAAAATCTTCCGGGGAACATCTCATCCAGGGTAGCTGCGGCCTGTGCAATGATAGTGGGATGATATCGCTGCCCAGGGGCGTTGACTATTCCAAATTCAAGATTAGTCGCTTGCATTGCCGCTCCCAGCCAGCTCCAGGCGAATCCACTCTCTCCTTGTTCATCACTCCAGGGATGAAAATGGTCTGAAGATAAGACCGCCCGAAATCCTGCCTCTTCAGCTTTCTGAACCAGATCTAAAAGATGCCTGGGTGAAAATTGTTCATGGGAAGCGTGAAAACCGATCTTCATAGAATTAGGTGTTTAATTCATAAAAATTTTTCAATGCTCTTCTAAATTATAAAGCTTATCATGATAATTACGATTTCCCGTATTAAAAAAAAGATAAAATCTCGAAGGACCCCAGGCTCCTTATCTTGTGATCTGTCTCATAAAGAACTCGCAAATAATCTCCTTACCTTTAATAAAAAATAATCCATGACCACACCTTTGAAAAGACATGAAAATTTAAAACCTCTTAGCAGAGACCACCACCACGGGCTTCTCTTGTGCTGGAAAATTACGGTAGGATTAAAAAACGGAGTTGAACAGGAAAGAATAAAGGGTTACCTGGATTATTTCTTTTCTTCCCAGCTAGTACCTCATTTTCAATTTGAAGAAGCTGAGGTTTTTCCCCTTTTAGGAGAGGATCATCCCATGGTGGAGAGAGCATTAAAGGAACACAGACGTCTTAAGGAATTGTTTCATACAAGCCTGGATACTCCAGCTCTACGCGCTATAGAAATTGAGCTCAACCGGCATATAAGATTCGAAGAACGAGAATTATTCACAGAAATTCAAAGGGTGGTGCCCGAAGAGAAAATAAGGCAGATCGACAATAAGGAAAAGAAGATCCTTACCCCAGATCCTGATGATTGGGCAGATAAATTCTGGACCTAAATTACATCCACCGCTTTTTCTTAAAGTAATACAACATCAGCATCAGTAAAAAAAACATGATCCCCAGTAATGCTGGATAACTGTATTTATAATGAAGCTCTGGCATATATTCGAAATTCATTCCGTACAAACCGGCCAGAAAGGTCAGCGGAATAAAGATGGATGCCATGATGGTCAATACCTTCATCACCTCATTCATTTTATTGCTAATGGTGGTCATATACATATCCATGAGGCCCCAGGTCATTTCTCTGTAGATCTCAATATTCTCTGAAACCTGGATGAGGTGATCATAAAGATCTTTTATGTAATTTATCGTTTGCTGCTGCACCAGTTCATTATCGATCTTTTCAAGACGGCTTACAACCTCCCTTAAAGGATTAACGGCTCGCCTTATGCGCAGCATGGTGCGCTTTAATTCCTGGATCTCCAGGGTAGTATCATCATTTGGTTGAGCGTGGATAAGATTCTCTTCCATGGTCTCGATCTTATCGCTCATTTCTTCCACCACTAAAAAGTAGTTATCCACTATGGCATCCAGAAGAGCATATGCAAGATAATCTGCCCCTCTGCTTCTTATTCTGCCCTTTGCTTTTGAAAGTCTTTCCCTCACTCCCTCAAAAACATCTCCTCCTGCTTCCTGGAAAGTAATGACATAATTTTTCCCCAGCACAATGCTTATATGTTCATTTTCCAAACGACCATCTTCCCTGTAATAAAGCATCTTGGCGACTATAAAGAAATAGTCGTCATACTCATCGATCTTGGGTCGCTGATTGGTGTTTACAATGTCTTCAATGATAAGAGGATGCAGGTCATAATATTTTCCAACCTTCTCGATTTCCGCAGTATTGCTTAAACCATCGATATTGATCCAGGTAGTGCGATCTTCGGCCTCAAATTGAAATGCATCTTCGGGAGATTTGGAGTTGAACCTTTCAAAATGATCTGCATTGTAATCTATGACTTCCAGAACGGTCTCGGCCTGTTCTTTTGTACCCACGTAAGTTACGGTTCCAGGGGCCTGATTCAGGGCTTTTGTAGATTTTGGCCGCCTTGGCAGGTAACGCATTCTTTTTGCCATGTAGGAAAATGTTTTTCTAAAAGTAAGAAACTTCAGCCTATTAGAACAGGCATGCGCAAAACTTCCTTTTTCAGCAGCTATTCATTGTCTATTGCATTAGGTTTATATTTCTTTGCACAATGGTAAAGGAAGAATTGATCTTAGCAACACTTAAGGAATATTTTGGATACGACAGCTTCAGGCCGTTACAGCAGCAAATAATCAATTCGGTTTTTGACAAAAAGGACAACCTGGTGATCATGCCTACCGGGGGTGGAAAATCCATTTGTTTCCAGTTACCGGCCATTTTACTTCCGGGGATCACCATTGTTATTTCCCCATTGATCGCCTTGATGAAGGACCAGGTAGACGGTTTGACCGCAAATGGCATTCCAGCAGCTTTTCTGAACAGCAGTCAGAAAGAAAAAGAGCAACAGGAGATCTTCAGCAAAATACAGAAGAACGAGATCAAGTTGCTTTATGTAGCACCCGAAAGTCTGCAGTTCATTGATGCTGTTTTCTCCGCAGGGAACATTAGCCTTATTGCTATTGATGAAGCTCATTGCATTTCCAGCTGGGGCCATGACTTCAGACCGGCATATACGCAGCTGGGATACCTCAAGAACCGACATCCCGAAACTCCCATCATCGCACTTACTGCAACAGCCGATAAAGCGACCCGCAAGGACATTTGTGATCAATTGAATATTCCTCATGCTGCACAGCACCTTTCGTCTTTTGATAGAAAGAACCTGAGTCTTGAAGTTCGCCCAGGAATCAAGAAATTCGAGCAAATAATGGCATTTTTGAAAGGTAGAAAATCTGAAAGTGGGATCATTTACTGCCTAAGCCGGAAAAACACCGAGGAGCTCGCGGCAAAATTAAAAGCCAAAGGTTTTAATGCCGAGGCTTATCACGCAGGTCTTTCCCACCAGGAGCGCATAAAGATCCAGGAAGATTTTATCAATGACAGGAATGAGGTGATCTGTGCCACAATTGCCTTCGGAATGGGAATCGACAAATCAAATGTGAGGTGGGTGATACACTACAACATGCCTAAGAATTTAGAAGGTTACTATCAGGAAATAGGAAGGGCCGGCCGTGATGGTTTGCCTTCTTCCACCCTGCTCTTTCATAGTTATGCCGATGTAGTGCAGCTTCAGAAGTTTGCTGAAGGATCGGGCAATGCTGAAGTTCAACTGGCCAAACTTGAGCGCATGAAACAATATTCCGAAGCCTTGAGCTGTCGCAGAAGAATTCTTCTCAGCTATTTCGGAGAATTGATCTCAAAGGATTGTGGCAACTGTGATGTGTGCCGCAATCCACCAGAATTCTTTGACGGCACTCTGCTTGCGCAGAAAGCTCTTTCTACTGTTTATCGACTAAGAGAGCAGGAACCAGTTTCTATGGTCATTGACGTTTTACGGGGCGCACAAAATGCACAGGTTTTGGAAAAGGCTTATCAAAATTTGAGCACCTATGGAATTGCCGGAGATGTTTCCTGGAGAGACTGGCAGCAGTACATGATCCAATTGATCAACCAGGGATACCTGGAGATCGCATTCCACGATCAGAACAAGATCAAACTCACGAGCCTTGCCAAAAATGTCCTTTTCAACGGAGAAAAAGTTTCGCTGGCTGATGTCACCCAGGCAGAGCTAAAGAAAGAACCCACTGTAGAACGAACAAGTGCAGAAAATACCCTTTTTGAGAGGTTAAGAAAACTAAGACTGGAGCTCGCAAAAGATGAAGGAATTCCCGCCTATCTTATTTTCAATGATGCCACTTTAAAGGAAATGGAAAAAGAAAGACCAATGACCGATGAAGAGTTTATGCAAATTAGTGGGGTTGGGAGGCAAAAAATGCAGAACTACGGGTACAAATTCATCAAAGAGATCATTGCACACAGCAAGGAAAAAAGGGAAAAGAAATCTCGTAAAAAAGGCAATACCTATAAGGAAACTTTTAAGCTGTATAAGGAAGGAATGAGTATAGAAGAAATTGCAGGAGCCAGGAATCTCTCTCCCACCACTGTTTTCTCTCATCTTTCAAAACTATACGAGACAGGAGAAGATGTAGATCTCAAAAGTTTTATTTCTGAAGTCGATCTGGCTGCTGTTCGAAAAGCTAAAGCCGAGCTCGATGGAGCCGAAACCTTACGCCCTTATTTCGAACATTTCCAGGAAGCAATGGATTACGGAACAATACGTGTCGCACTTACCATTCTGGCAAAAGAAGGATAAGGTTAACCTGGGGCTTATTTCTGAAATAACGAGTATTCCTCTCGCCTTTCAAAAAAGGCATTTTTGCAATGCCTTAATCGAAATCTACTTTATTAAGAATTAAGCCGCTTCCTGGCGCGATAAAGCTCATAGGCATTTGAATTGCAGGATCAAGACTAGATTTTATATCATCTAAAGAAAGGTCGTCTCTCCCCAGCAGTACCAGCGCCCCCATCATTAACCGAATCTGGTTTCTTAGAAATCCGCTGCCCGATATTCTCAGTAAATAAGATCTTTCCGGAAAGAAGCTGGCTGTAATTTCTGTATTGAGCACAATCTCACAGGTATTGATCTCTCGCTCCAGAATAGTATGTTCTGTAGGCTTGGTACAGTAGTTATGAAAAGAATGGGTGCCTTCAAAAAGTCTGGCGCCGTTCTTCATGGCGTCCAGGTCAAGCTTTTCGAGGAATGTAGCTAAAAGAGGAGCAGCAAAAGGATGGCTTTTCTTCCCAAAAGAAAACAAATATAGGTATTCCTTCCTCTTAGGGTGCTGAATGATATTAAAATCGGGGCCTACTTCTTTAATGCTCAAAGCTCTTACATCTGGAGGTAAATTGCGGTTAAACAGTACTAGAAAATCGGCAAGATTTTCAAGAGGCTCGTGATAAGTAAAGAGCTCAAATGCAGATTCATGTGCAGAAACCATAGCATCTGTACGACTGGAACCCAGGATCTTGAATTGAAGCTCCCCCAGCACAAAGCGCAACGTCTTTTTTATCAAACCTTCTACAGTTTTCAGGCCCGGCTGTTTTTGCCAGCCGTGCAACCTGAAACCCAGGTACTGGATCTTAATAAGGTAAAAATACTTCTGTTTGTTCACAATGATCCTTTCCGCGCAATTTAGCTTTTAATCTGCATTTTCTAAGGTTTAGTCCTTTTCCAGTGATAAAAACCCTTTAACTTTTACTTAAAATTAATTGCCACTTACTTTTGTATCTTCACTACATATGGAAAAAATCACCTCTTCTAAAGGAAAGCAGATCCTAATTTATGCAACACTCTTCCTGGTGGGGATCTATGTTCTTTTCCTGAGTCTTGTTAAAGCCAGTAGTTTTCTCATTCCGCTGGCTACAGCTACGATCCTCGCTTTGCTCATGATCCCGCTTTCCCGAAGAATGGAGAAGACCTTTTTAAACCGGTCCACCTCCTCTCTTCTGAGTACTTTTATAGTCCTCCTGGTTTCTGTAGGATTCATGGCTTTGGTTTCCATGCAGGTGAAAACCGTGGTAGATGACTGGCCCCAAATCAAAGAAACTATGAAGCCTAAGGTCGAGAATCTCAAGGCTTTTTTACTCGAGCACACTCCCTTGAACGCGAAAGATCTGGAAAGTTCAGACCAGGGCTCGGGAGGTTTCCTAATGAACAGCAACTCGAATGCGGGACAAAAGGCTGCTACTTTTCTAAATAAAGTTCTTGGATTCTTTGGGGATTATCTGCTCACTTTTATTTATCTCTTTTTCCTACTGAATTACCGACATAGATTCAAAAAGTTCCTGCTGTTGCTTTTCCCCGATTCAAAGCGGCATAAAGTACAATCGGTAATCGAAAATTCTGCCAAAGTAACCCAGAAATACCTGGTGGGAAAATTGATACTCATTGGGCTCCTTGCAGTCTTATATGCCATAGGACTGGGTATTTCGGGAGTAAATAATTTCATTCTTATTAGTTTGCTGGCTGCTGTTTTGAGTCTCCTGCCATACATTGGCAATATTGTAGGTTTCGGGCTGGCAATGATCTTCGGCTATCTGGTTTCGGGAGAAACCGGAATATTGATTGGCATCGTTCTCACCTTTACTGTAGCCCAGTTTGTGGAAAGTTACATCCTGGAACCCTATATTGTAGGAGACCAGGTAGATCTTCATCCATTTTTCGTGATCCTGGCCGTGATCATTGGCGGAATGGTATGGGGAATTGCTGGTATGGTGCTATCTATTCCTATCCTGGCCATCGTAAATGTGGTTTTCGATCATATTTCGCCCTTAAAACCCTTCGGATTTTTGTTGAGCAAGGAGAAGGATTAAGATGGAATTCACTCTAGAAGAACAGTTTCAGGGTTTCCTGGCAACGTCAGAAATCTTTGCTGAAAATACCCTTTTTGAGTACCCGCTTCTACGGACCTTCATTCCTGAAGTTCTTGACAACAAAGTTTTATCACCTCCAGGAGCAACTGTGCTAGGGAAACGCATGGAGCATTTCTTTGCCTGTTACCTTTCCTCCTTTACTTCTGAAGAAATTCTGCTGCAGAATCAACAGATCATCCACCACAAGCGCACCCTGGGAGAATTGGATTTCCTCCTGAAGAATTCGGTTTCTGAAGAAATTTCTCATGTGGAGTTGATCTACAAATTCTATCTCTTTGATCCCGCTACAGGCACTTCAGAGCTAGATCATTTTATTGGTCCTAATAAAAGGGACAGCCTGAACAGAAAATTAGAAAGGCTTCAAAAATGGCAATTTCCTATGCTATTTCAGGAGCCAACGAGAGATTTGCTGCGCGAACTTCATATAGCACCTGAAGAGGTGGTTCAAAAAATGTGTTTTAAGGCAGCAGTTTTTCTTCCGAAGCAATTCGAAAAGATCAGCTTTCAGAAAATTCATCCCGCCGCCGTGGCAGGTTTCTGGATCCACGCTTCAGATTTTAATGCAACCACTTATGCTAACAATAAGTTCTTCTGCCCAAGAAAAAAGTACTGGCCAGTTTTACCCACCAGGAAAATTTCCTGGAACTCCTTCGATGAAATTGTGAACATCATCACTCCCCTGCTAAATAAACAGTACGCTCCCCTGCTTTGGATGAAAACTCCCGAGGGCGATTTGGAGCGCTTCTTCGTAGTGTGGTGGTAGGCCTTAGCAGAATATTAACGGCTAAACCCCAGCTCATTAAGGAAAAATTATGATGTGCAGTCCTGTGGCTTTTTTGTCATCTTAGTATCTTAACTAGGTAATATAAATCTGGAAGCGGGCCGCGTGTTTGGGCTCTTTTCTTCCGCAAAAACTATAGATCATGCCAATTTTGACAAAAGAACAATTCGAAAGCTTAGCAAAATTTGACAGTAACCCGTGCGTATCTATTTTCATCCCTACTCAAAGAGCAGGTAAAGACGTACTCGAAGAAAAAGATAAGATCAATCTAAAAAGTCAGTGGAAAAAGGCGACTGAAGAGCTTAAGGCAATGGGCCTGGCACAGGAAAAGATAGATAAAATAGGTAAACCGATTGAAAGCCTCCTGGATGACAGAGATTTCTGGAGACACCAAAGCGACGGACTTGCCCTGTTTCTCGCAGATGGTTTTTCAGAAAGGTATACAGTACCGGTGAATTTTGAAACTTTTACTTATGTCGCAGATCACTTTTATTTAAAACCTCTTGTACCTATGTTCAATGGAGACGGGAGATTCTACCTTCTACACCTGCAACTTGATGAGGTGAAATTGTATGAAGCTACCCGATTTTCAATTGGCGAGGTGAAAATTGATGACCTCACACCAGATCGATTAGAAGACAGGGTGGGATACGATTACGAAGAAAAGAACAGTAAGCATAAAACACAAAGAAACGCTGTAGGTGCCAATGCCGATGGCACTTCCACACAGCATGGATATGAACCGGCCAGTCGCGATCGCAAAAATGAGATCCTGCGATACTTCAGGGCGGTAGACAAAGGGATTTATGAGCTCCTTCACAATGAGCACGTGCCCCTGGTAGTAGCATGCCAGGATTCTTATTTCCCAATTTATCGCGAAGCGAGTCGGTACAAATATCTTTTTCCGAAGCCTGTGCCCGGGAATCCTGAGGCAGACCACGACAGCTTTTTAGGGCTTCATGCCGCTGCTCTTGATGTGCTGGAACCCCATTTCAAAGAAGAAAGAGAAGTGAAAATGAAAGAATTTAACGAACTTAATCCTTCAAGAACATCTTCTAGTGTAAGTGAGATCATTCCCGCAATCTTCGAAGGAAAAGTGGATACGCTCTTCCTGCAGAACCGCGAAGATATTTGGGGGAATTACAATGAAAATATGGCCTCTGTAGATGTACATGATGAAAGGAAAAACGGAAGTCTTTCCCTCATGAACCTTGCAGCTGTAAAAGTTATTGAGCAAAAAGGCAAGGTCTATCTTGTGGAAAAGGAATTTATGCCAAACAATGATTCCAAAATGAATGCAGTTTACAGGTATTGATCGTACTGCTGCGTTATAGTAAAAGAGTCTGTCTGAAAACATGGAATACGTCTTTGGGAATTTATTTCAGTATCCTAAGAATTAGAAAATCAAAATAAATTGGAGATTGAAATAAGTTCGGTATGACGAACAACTGACTTTTCAGACAGATATTTTTTTATGTGTAGTGGGGCACCTTTCCGGTGATATTCTTATAGAATGCTCTTATTTTCTTGAGGTCCAGATCTATATCACTGGTGACACTTAGAGGAGCCGAAACTTTTACCAGTTTTTTACCAAAATCAAAAGCTATCATCACTATAGGCACTTGAGCTGTTTTGGCGATATAGTAAAACCCGGTTTTCCATTCCAACACTTTTTTACGGGTTCCTTCGGGCGCAATAGCCATACGAAATTCCTCTCTGCCTTCAAACTTTGCTGCCATGGCTTCCACTTTATTCTGTCCAGGAGTCCGATCAAGCGGAGTTCCTCCCATCCATCTAAAGTACCAGCCGAAAGGGGGCTTAAAAAGCTCTTTTTTAGCAACGAATTTTATGTCTACTCCCAGGATCCTTCTTACAAGTAGGCCAAGATAAAAATCATGCCAGCTGGTATGTGGAACCACAATGACAACAGCCTTATTCACTCCCTCGGGCCAGTGTCCTTCGAACTTCCAGCCCATTAATTTAAAGTAGATGAATTTAGCTAACCAGTTCACTCTCCCTGTTGCTCTTTGTGATCTTCCCGCCTCTTCGCTTTCGCTCTTCGTAAAGCAGGGATAATTCCCGACCAGTTTGCCCTTTTACAGAGGTATTTTCTTCTGCCCTTCTTATTAGATATGGAACCACTTCCCTGACCGGCCCAAAAGGTACCAGTTTGGCAACATTGTAACCCGCTTCAGCAAGATTGTAGCTAATGTGTTCACTCATTCCAAAAAGTTGAGAGAACCATACGCGATCATCATTTTTGTCGATCTCCTTATCCTCCATTACCTGCAGCGCCAGGTAATTGCTCATTTCATTATGAGTTCCTATAAAGAGGGAAATATCTTCCAGATGTGCAAGGCCGTATGTGAGAACACCGTTATAGTTTACATCTGTCGCTTCCTTGTTTTCACAAATTGGCGATAAATATCCCATTTTTGAAGCTCTTTCATTTTCCTTTTCAAGATAAGCTCCACGTACTATTTTTGCTCCAACAATAAAGCCCTGGTCCTTGGCACGGCTGTGCAGATCTTTTATGTACTGCATCCTATCCCAACGGTAGCACTGCAGGGTGTTATAGATAATCGCTCTTTCGCGGTTATACTTAAACATCATTTCCTCCATTAGAATGTCGGCAGCATCCTGCATCCAGCTTTCTTCGGCATCAGCTAACAGTCGAACTCCTTGTTTATAAGCTTCCTCGCAAATCCTGTTCACCCTGTTCTTGACCCGTTGCCACTCTTCTTCCTCTTCAAGGGAAAGACTGGCATTGGCAGAAACTTTTTGCCAAAGTTCAAAACGACCAATCCCTGTGGGTTTAAATACAGCAAAAGGCATTTCCTTTCTTTTAGAGATGAACTTTACAATATTAGTCTTTCGTTCAATGGCTTTTTCAAATTCACTTTCCTTTTCCTTGCCTTCTACAGAGTAATCAAGGATGCTGTGAAGATTCTTGGAGTACATTTTTTCTATAGTAGGAAGACAATCCTTCTCTGTCACTCCGCCGCAAAACTGGTTGAAAATGGTTTTTTTAATAAGCGTTTCTACCGGCAAATGCACTTTTAGTGCAAGATTTGTCACGGTAGTTCCCGCTTTCACCAGGAGAGGACGATCTATCATCTCAAAAAGGAATATCGCCCTGTTAAGTTCTGAATCAGATTTTAGAGAAAAAGCTGTTTCAGTATCATTAAATATTTTTTTAGTGATCATTACTGAAAATTAGGGATCACAAAGATAGTTATTGGTTAGAGATTGTTAGATTTTTTCTCCTTATTTTCGGGCTTTTATTGCTCATTTTTTTTGCCCAGTTATGACTTCAAATTCAGAGAAATTACCCGTTTATTTTAATGCAAATGGATATGTTACGTTCAACCAGTTTTTAAGGGATCAGAAATTCACTAAACTCTTTGTTCTGGTAGACGATAACACCCATGAATATTGTCTTCCTCGTTTCCTGCAGCACTTAGATTCAGAGACTCCCATTGAGGTTCTTCAAATTGAACCTGGAGAGGAAAATAAAACCCTGGAAACCTGTAGTGGATTATGGAATGTCCTGTCGGAATTAGGAGGTGATCGCAAAAGTCTTTTGATCAACCTGGGAGGTGGAGTCGTCACAGATCTGGGAGGCTTTGTAGCTGCAGCTTTTAAAAGGGGAATTTCATGCGTGCATTTTCCCACCACTTTACTTGCGATGGTTGATGCTGCAGTTGGAGGGAAAAATGGAGTTAACCTCGGAAGCCTGAAGAACCAGGTAGGAATTATTAAAAATCCGGAGATCATTGTAGCCGACACAGCTTTCCTCACCACCCTGCCCGCACCTGAAATGCGAAGTGGCCTGGCCGAAATGTATAAGCATGGACTCATTGCTGATGAATCTTACTGGAAACAGCTGAATTCCCTTAGCTCAATGAAAATGGACGAGCTCGATGAACTTATTGCAGATTCCATTGTTATAAAAGAACGCATAGTGCAGCAGGATCCTTACGAGAAAGGCCTTAGAAAGAGTCTGAATTTTGGACATACGCTCGGTCATGCTATAGAATCTTACTTCCTGGAGCAGCCGCAAAAGACAAAACTTCTGCATGGCGAAGCAGTTGCCGCAGGTATGGTAATGGCAGCATATCTTTCAGTAGAACTGGAAGGATTCCCCAAAGATCAATATAATGAAATTCGTGAGGTGATACATTCCATGTTTGGAAAGATCGATATTCTTGAGGAGGATAAAGCGAAGATCATCGAACTTCTGAAATTTGATAAAAAAAATGAGGGAGGAAAAATAAATTTTGTTCTTTTGCGGAAGATCGCAGAACCCGTTATAGATCGGGAAGTGCCTAATAGCCTCTTGTTTGAAGCTTTTAAGTATTATGCTGATTAACAATTAAATGAGCTCGAAATTAAAGAGTTCTGACATTAAATTTTTTATTTATTTTAACGGCAGCGGAAAAATGAATTGTTACTTTCGCTAAGATGGAGGACCAAAAAATCACTTATGAAAAGAATTATTGTTGACTACAAAAAGCTCACTCCCGAAATTTTAGGTTTATTGGTGGAAAAATATCCTGATGGATACGATGATGACCAGATCATTTCCTTCAAAAATGCCAAAAATGAAACTGTTGAAGCAGTTGAGGTAAGAACCGAAGACAGTATTTACCTTGTTAAGGTAAGTACCCGATTAGAGAACACCATGGCTAATTACGATGAGGATGATTATGAGGATGCAGATTTTAATGAGCCTATCGTTGAAATTCCTGAAAAAACGGAAGACGAGGTAGAGGAAGAACCTGAAGAAGAAGAGGATGCTGAGGAATAGCACAAAATAAGCATTAAAAAAGCCGCTAATAAGCGGCTTTTTTTTATCCCGTTTTAAGAGGTTAAGCATGTTGCTCCTCATGTTTTCCTTCTTTGATCTCTTCGATCAATTTGGAATTAAATGCAGGAAGGTCATCTGGATTTCTACTGGTAACAAAACCTTCGTCAACAACTACTTCCCTATCTACCCAATTAGCACCGGCATTCATTACATCTTCTTTCATAGAGTTGTAAGAGGTCATGGTTCTTCCTTTAACAACTCCAGCACTAATCAAGATCCAGGGAGCATGACAAATAGCCGCAACAGGCTTCTTTTGCTCGAAAAATGAACGCACAAACTTTAATGCATCTTCATTAGTTCTTAAATGGTCTGGATTTATGACACCTCCTGGCAGTACAAGAGCATTATAGTCTTCTGCTCTGGCATTATCCAAGGTTTTGTCAACTTCATATTCCCTGGACCAGTCCGTTTTATTCCAGGCTTTAATACTTCCTTTCTCCGGGCTTACTATATCTACTTCAAACCCTTCGTTTTCCATAGCTTCTTTAGGAGAAGTAAGTTCAACTTCTTCAAAACCATTAGTTGCTAAAATTGCGATCTTCTTTTTCATTAGTCTTTTCTTTTTTCAATTAATACCTGATATAATGTAACCAGTAGAAAAGGAAAATTGTACTAACATGCTGATAAAAAATTATGGCTAAGGTTAAATTTTGTAAAAGTGAGATCAGTATTTATTCTTGTTCTTTTTCGCCTGATGACGAATTTTCCGCTCGTTCTTTTGCCTTTCCCTGTCCTCAGCTTGTTTTTTTTGCTCCTCCTCCTTATCAGAATAGGATTGTAGCGTGTCAAGAATTCTCTTTTCATCAATAAGCTGCCCTCGTTTTTGTTCAAGCCGCTCCAGCTCCTGATATATGGCGGGTTCTGCGTATTCATTAGGTTCCACCTTCTCCCGTTTGTACAAGGCGTACTGCACAGTGAATTCGGCGCCAAAAAACACGATAAGACAGGTATAGTAGACCCACAGAAGTATAAGCACTACAGAAGAGGCACCACCATATACCGAACCCGGATCACTCTGCCCAAAATAGAAACCTATTAGATATTCTGCCACCAAAAACAAAATAGTAGTGAGCATCGCGCCCAGATATGTTGTCTTCCATTTCAACTTAACGTCTGGAAGCCATTTAAAGATAGCCGCAAATAAAGACATGATAATGGTGAATGAGATCAACAGATCTGCAATGCCCAAAAGAAAAGTGGTAATTGCAGGAGCTATGGAAGCCAGGTAATCTCGCAATGCTTTTATTACTGTAGAAATTACCAGGGAAATGAGCAGAAGTAATCCCAGAACCAGAACCATTCCAAGAGAAATAATGCGATTGATGATAATTCGTTTGACCGTATTCTTCTTGACAGCAATATTCCAGATATTATTCATGGCCGCTTTCAGTTGAAAAAAGACTCCTGTGGCACCAAAGATCAGGAATGCAAAACCGAAAATCACTGCCCAGGTAGAGCTCTGATCTAAAGCTGCGTTTGCTATCATGTTTTCTATGGCAATGGAGGCTTCGAGCCCTATAAACTCACCTACTTCTTCCTTGATTCGTCCCTGTACCGCTTTCCTTCCGAAGAAATAACCGGCAATGGTGACAACTATGATGAGCAAGGACGGCAATGAAAAGAGAGCATAATATGCTATGGTTGCACTTCTGGCCCAGGGATCGTTTCTATTCCAGCTGAAGTAGGAATTCTTCAGCAACCTAACGAATACCTTAAACTTTCGTTTTATCTCTCCCATACTACAAGGTAGAAATATATTTCCATAAAAAAACCCTCTAAACTTGCAGCTTAAAGGGTTTTAATAAGACTTTAATAAATCTATAAATTTTCAAAAATCGAATGCATCAAGCGTTTCTTATCATTGATACTCTCCTCAAGTGAGATCATGGTCTCGGTACGATAAACTCCTTCTATATCGTCTAGTTTAAAGATAATCTCCTTTGCATGCTGCGTATCTCGAGCGCGTACCTTGCAAAAAACATTAAATTTCCCTGTGGTAACATGAGCTACCGTTACAAAGGGAATTTCATTGATCCTTTCCAGGACGAATTTTGTTTGAGAAGTATTTTGCAGAAATATTCCCACATAGGCGATAAACGCATAGCCCAGTTTTTCATAATTCAAAGTAAGGGAAGAACCTAAAATTATCCCTGCTTCCTCCATCTTCTTTACTCTTACGTGAACGGTACCCGCCGAAATGTTCAGCTTCTTTGCTATATCGGTGAACGGTGTGCGGGTATTATCGATCAACATATTAAGTATCTGGTGATCGGTTTCATCTAATCTAAACTTTGCCATATCTTGTCTTTTGTAGATTCTCTCAATATTTTAAACGAAGTACAAAATTAGCACAAAATACTTAGTTAATAACCAATATTTCCCGATTTTATGGTGTTTTTATTGATAACTTCTCTTTATTTAACAAAATAACCTCTACTATATCGTTTTCGGAAAGTTCCCCTCCAGTCACATTTTTGAGCACTCCACCATGGCAGTTTATTTCTTCATGACCAAAGGAAGATAAATTTGGAGCCATGGTTTGGACCTTTGGAACAAAGTTTATCTCTCCTGCCTTCATTATCTCTGTATACTGGACTGCAACATCCACTTTTTCTCCCGCTACTACTCCATTTCGAAGAATGATATCATAGAAATTCTTCTGATTCTCGGGAATACTAAAGTACTCATCCTTCACCTTCGCATTTTTCCTACCCGAAACGATCTCCTCCAAGCCAACCAGCAGCGAATAAGCAAATAATTCCCTCGTCTTTTCACGCTGGTAATCCTTGGAAAAATGTCCGCACTCAAAAAGTATCGTAGGTACCTTCAGGGTTTGAAAGTAATCACCGGTGCAATTGATATTATAGCTGTCATCAAACCTGCCCACCTGTCCGGGAATTTTTCCTTGCAGTGCCCTGTTCATTCCAACTATGACGCTCATGGCTTTTTCTCTTACGTCATTTACAGTCCTGGATTCATCCATGGAAGGTGCCAGAAAGGAAAGGGTTGCGGGTTTTCCGTCTACTCCAAAGATCGTTCTTTGATCATGCAAGTTTAAACAGTAATCGGGCCTGAAGTTTTCAAAGCAGGCCCTCAACACCTTGCTTTCCGGCTCCCTTAGTAGCTGCGCATCCCTGTTGAGGTCGATCTTGTTCACATTTTCACGAGTATATCTCGCTGCACCATCTGGATTGAGCATAGGAATAAGCAATAAGCTGAACTTTGTAAGCAATTCCGCTCCATCTGCTTCCTCCTTAATTTCTGCAAAGAATTGGAGCAGATCGAGAACTCCTTTTGTAGTGGTCGTTTCATTTCCATGCATCTGAGACCAGGCAAGGATCTTTATAGGTCCGCTACCAACTTGTATGCTCTTAATAGGAACATTTAAAAAAGAGCGGCCAACTTCAGCAACTTTAAAGTGAGGTGCAAGCTGGTTAAGAATAGGATCCAGATGTTGAAAGGACAAAAATCTTCCGGTGATCTCATCAACTCTGAATCTTGAATAGTTGTCAAGAAAAATGTCTGCTAGGTTCATGTTTACAAAAGTAAATAATCTTAAAGTTACATCTGTAAACATGATTCTGAGATTTACTTGTCCACTTATGTAAACAGTAGTTAACATTAGGGGTGCCAGGAATGCGGAAAAATTCCTATTTATTAATATTTATGGGTCAAATACCTTTGTTTTAATAAATTACAATATGTTATATGAAGTGATAGATTAATTTAAACCTCCTGAAATTAATTGTTATTGTAAAGCTCAAATAATTGTGTTACTTTTGTAAACACACAAAAAACCAACATCGTTTACAATGGTGAACACTGAGGAATTTACAAATAGAATCAATAAGGTGATGGAATACTATGATCTTTCCGCAGCATCTTTTGCAGATAAAATCGACGTTGGTCGCTCTTCCATCTCCCATTTATTATCTGGTCGAAATAAACCTAGTCTGGATTTTGTGATGAAGATCATTAATGCTTTTCCGGAAGTCGAGCTTTACTGGCTTCTTAATGGGAAGGGAACTTTCCCAAAAAAAGATTCAGCAGCACCTGTGGAAACTAAAAAGCCAGAAGTAAAGAAACCGGCAGATGATCTCTTTACCTCCACCCGGGATCCAGAAAATATTCCTGTTCCTCCTCCTGCACAGGGAAAAATCATTCAGAAGATCGTTATCTTCTATTCAGACGGGAGTTTTGAAGCGTATCAAAACTAAAAGCGAAAAAAGATATTAAATTTGCGGCATGAAAAAATTCCTATTCTTCACTGCCGTTGTAATGAGTCTATCCTCCTGTGTACAGCCAGAACGCAACTGCGCCGATTTTAAGACTGGTACCTTCGAGTTTGAATCTCTTTTGAATGGTGAGCTTGTAAAGAGCAGATTTGTACGTAATGACAGCATCGAAATAGACTTCTTTCGAGGGGAAACAGATACTTCTTCTGTACGGTGGATCAATAACTGCGAATATTTGATCTCCAACCTGAATCCAAAGAACAGGGCAGAAGAAAAACCTATTCATATCAAGATCCTGACAACTGAAGGGAATTCTTATACTTTTGAATATGGCCTCGTTGGGGAACCAAAAAAGCAGAGAGGTACTGTTATTAAAGTAGAATAAAAAAAGGGGCAGCCTTTGTAAAGCTGCCCCTTGCCTAAAAGTTTTTGCTACTTACCTAAAAGTTAGAATTATAATAATTCACAAGGGATTGAAGATCTTGTTGCTTTTTAGGCTTTAGATTATTCTCCTTCATAAACTCCTGCACTTCATCCTGATGTTCTTGGGGAAAAAGTTTTACGAATTTTTTGGTCTTTTTCTCCACCATTACTGGTTTGGAGTCATTGAACCTGATATAGAAATAATCTTTATCTATATAGCGTGGCGCTGTGGCCTTTTGCATTGCTGCTGCGGCTTTTCCTCTTCGCACCTCTTTTTTATATTTCTTCAGCAATACAAGCTTTTTGGAATCGGGCTCTGGTGTAAGTATCTCAAAATATCCAAGCAAATCGAATTTCTTGTTTTCTCCGCGGTAGGTCATCATTTTAAATGGTGTTCCTTCAATCTCCACCACTACTCCAGGGTGAAGAATACGGTAAGTATCCTCTTCCAGCTGTATTTGCATTTCCTCTTTTACAACGTCATAACGTACGGCTGCAGTGAGCGGTTGATTTTCAGGAAAGACCAGTTTCGCCATTTCAAACTCACTCTCTAAATAAGGAGATCCCTTCACATCTGTAGGAGTTTCATTCTTTACCATACCTTTGAGGTACTGGTTCATGATCTCTTCGTTATCATCCCTATTCATGGAACCTGCTCCTCCAGAAGTTCCAATTTGTGCTACACCCGGAGCTGCAACAAATAAAAATGCGAAAATAAATAATAGTTGTTTTGTCATTTAATGATTGTTTTGGATTTAGAAAAATAATGAGTGTAGAGGAACTACAAGTTTAAGAACAAAATTTCTAAAGACTGCTGTTTTTCTTCAGAATTTCATTTTGCTCCTGCATCAGGTTGTTGAGACTGGTAAGAAGTTCTATGTCCTTTGGAGTACTAACCGTTTTATCCTTTGGATCTTCTGCCTTTTTCCTGAACCGATTCATAAACTTTACTACCAGGAAAACCGTGAAGCCAATGATGAGAAAATCGATAAAAACTTCAATAAGCAAACCGTAGCCAATAGACACCTCTTCTATCGCTTCTGAAGTTGGTGTAGCAGGAATAGCTTCCTGCAGCACATATTTTCTCTCGCCGTATTTGATCCTTCCGGTCAACATGGATAAAGGTGGCATCACTACCTGCTTGACAAGAACGTCCACTACCCTGTTAAAGGCGGTACCAATAATGATACCTACCGCCATATCTATCATGTTGCCTTTAACGGCAAATTCTTTGAATTCCTTAAATAATCCCATTAGCGCCTACTCATCAAATAGCTTAATCTGTGCTTCATCTGCCTTCCCAGACTTCTTCTGTAGCTGGCTTGCATTAAAATCGGGAGAGCTTTCTTCAGGCTCGCTATCATTGTCTTTCACAGCCTCTTCTCCTACCACCTCCATGTCTTCGGGAGCAGTTTCTTCTGGCTCCACATAGGGCTTTGGATCCAGGAGATTGATCTGTTTCACCTTTTCAGTAGTAAGCTGATTTCCAAGAGCCTTAATTCCTTTTATTGCAATGAATTCTTCAAACTCCAGTAAATCATTTGGCTTCTGTTCCTTATTCCGTGTTTTGTTGTAGACCACTTCAGCTACGGGAAGATAATCTGTAGAGACCACTTCCAGGTACGACTTAGGATGATCTCCAATGAAGTTCTCCTCTTTATCGCGATTTTCTATTAAAAAGCGTTTCACATAGAATTTCTCTTTTTCACCTTCCCAATAGACAGCAGAAACGGGCTTTTTGGGGGACCATTTTTCGAGTACTATAATATCTTCATCAAACCTGGTTGTCAATTCAGGCTTAATGGTTTTTGCTATTCCGCTTTGAGTAATGATCAAAAGGCGGTCATCTCCCTTGAATTCCCCAAGAAGGTCTCCTCTTTCATCAACATTTAGTCTTCTAACTGTATCATCAAACCATATTCTTCTTGGTTTGAGAGTCGACACACCTTCTTCCTTTAATTCTATCTTTTTCACCGGATACTTAGTGACTATGTTTCCTTTAACGGCGCGGCCTTTAATAGCCATATCTGCAAAGTCTACTTCAAATTTCAACTTTTTGATACTTCCAACCTGTCTCAGGTAAACCATTACTACTTCTGCCTCTCCATTTGGATTAGCAGAAAAATAAAGCACTTCTGAACCTTTTTTCCCCTGGGTAAGGTCATATTCCCTGTCCCTGGTTACCGAGGTAACGGCAAAACGTTTTATATATGATGCCCCGCCCTTTCCATCTTTATATATGTAATTGTAGATAGTGCGGCGATCCTTCTTTTTAAAAATAGCGACATGGATGATGTCCTTACCAATAAAGGTTTTGGAATCTACTTTTGTCACCATCACTTTTCCCTCTCTGGTAAAACAGATCACATCATCTATATCGGAACAATCTGTAACGTACTCGTCCTTCTTGAGTGCTGTTCCCACAAAACCTTCCTGCCTGTTGACATAAAGTTTAGTGTTCCTTATCACCACTTTAGTTGCTTCGATATCATCAAATAGACGCAGCTCGGTCTTTCTTTCCTTCCCTGCACCATAATCCTTTTTAAGCCTTGTAAAATATGCAACAGCATAAGCTATAAGGTGATCAAGATGATGCTTGATCTGCGCGATCTCATCTTCAAGCGCATCAATTTTCTGCTGCGCTTTTTCAAGGTCGAATTTGGAAATTCTTTTAATTCTGATCTCAGTAAGCCTTACAATATCTTCTTCGGTCACTGCGCGCTTCAGGTGAGTGGTATGAGGTTTCAGACCGTCGTCAATGGCCCTTATTACTCCCTCCCAGGTTTCCTCTTCCTCAATATCCCTGTATATCCTGTTCTCGATGAAGATTCGTTCGAGGGAAGCAAAATGCCATTGTTCCTGAAACTCGTCCAATCTTACCTCCAGATCACTCTTAAGCAGGCTCAATGTGTGATCTGTAGATCGCCTAAGAATTTCAGAAACCCCTAAAAACGCAGGCTTATTCTCAATAATAATACAACTAAGCGGGGATAGAGATATCTCGCAATTAGTAAAGGCATATAGGGCATCAATAGTTTTATCTGGAGAAATATTTCCAGGAAGATGAATCAAAATTTCCACCTCACTAGAGGTATTATCTTCTATTTTCTTGATCTTGATCTTGCCTTTATCATTGGCCTTTAAAATAGAATCAATTAAAGTGGAAGTATTGGTGCTAAAAGGAATTTCTTTTATAACCAGCGTGTTCTTGTCAAGCTGAGAGATCTTTGCCCTTACGCGCACCCGTCCCCCTCGCATTCCATCATTATAATTGGTAATGTCGGCAATACCTCCGGTAATGAAATCTGGATATAACTTAAACTTTTTCCCCTGGAGGTGTTTTATGCTGGCTTCAATAAGTTCATTGAAATTATGAGGTAAGATCCGGGTGCTTAGGCCTACAGCAATACCTTCGGCCCCTTGTGCCAGAAGCAACGGGAACATTACCGGTAAATTTACCGGCTCCTTTTTACGGCCGTCATAAGATAACTGCCACTCGGTAATTTTTGGATTGTAAACTACATCGAGTGCAAACTTTGAAAGCCTGGCTTCAATATATCTGGGTGCCGCAGCCCCATCTCCGGTTAAAATGTTTCCCCAGTTTCCCTGGGTATCTATGAGCAGGTCCTTTTGTCCTACCTGCACCATGGCATCTCCTATACTCGCATCTCCGTGAGGGTGATATTGCATGGTATGCCCCACGATATTAGCAACTTTGTTGTATCGCCCATCGTCCAGGTCTTTCATGGAATGCATGATTCGACGCTGTACAGGCTTAAAACCGTCTTCAAGAGCTGGAACCGCTCTTTCCAGGATCACATAGGAAGCATAATCCAGGAACCAGTCCTTATACATCCCGGTAACTTTGGTTAGTACCTCCTGATTCTCTGTTTTTATCTCCTCGCTTTGCTCAAATTGCTCGTCTTGCGGATCGTTAAGATTCTCGTTCTCCATTTAAACCCTCGCTTTATTTTTTTCCAACACTTTGGCAAGTGACATTTTTAGTGACTTTACTTTCTTCGCCGTCAAAAAGGTTATATTATACCTGTAGTGTCTGTAACCCTTACTATTTCTGGAATGTATATAAATGTGCAGGCGCTTGTAAAAAAAGTAATTTTCTACTCTAAAATCCTTTAGCTTAGATTTTGGCACCTCAGTTCTCTGTTCCCTGTAATGCATGAACTGTGACACCAGCACCCCGTTGCTTTTAAAATTTATGGTTTCGCCATCACTGTCAAATTCAAAGGTTTTTCCAACCACAAAGATGTATATTCCTACCAGCAGTGCAATCACATTGGGAATAAGGCTGCTGTAATTAAACGGTACATCGTCATATTTAAGCTCTACAGAAGCAAAGGCGTTAGTAATAAAAACTGCCACCACAATAATATAAATTGAGGGGATAACGCTGGTTTCCTTCCTGTTGTTGAACTTCATATATTACTCTTCAATAAGATCCAGCTCAACCTTTAGATTATCAATAATAAACTCCTGCCTGTCGGGCGTATTTTTCCCCATGTAGAAACTCAGCATTTCCTCAATACTCATGTCTTTATCTAACATGACAGGGTCAAGCCGAATATCCTCACCTATAAAATGTTTAAATTCATCGGGAGAGATCTCTCCTAACCCTTTAAACCTGGTGATTTCAGGTTTTCCTGATAGTTTTGCCACCGCATCTCTTCTCTCCTGTTCTGAATAACAGTAAATCGTCTCCTTTTTATTTCTAACTCTAAAGAGCGGAGTTTGAAGGATGTACAAGTGATTCTCTTTAATTAACTCCGGAAAGAACTGGAGAAAGAAGGTGATAAGCAACAGCCTGATGTGCATTCCATCAACATCGGCATCTGTGGCGATCACAATATTGTTGTAGCGAAGATCTTCCATAGACTCTTCGATGTTAAGTGCTGCCTGAAGCAAGTTGAATTCTTCGTTCTCATAAACGATCTTCTTGCTCAAACCATAGCTGTTAAGAGGTTTTCCTTTTAAACTGAATACCGCCTGGGTATTCACATCCCTGGATTTGGTTATGGAACCACTCGCAGAATCTCCCTCTGTAATAAATAAGGTGCTTTCCAGGTAACGCTCTTTTTTATTATCGCCAAGATGTATGCGACAGTCTCTCAGTTTCTTATTGTGAAGACTTGCTTTTTTAGCGCGATCTTTAGCCAGTTTTCTAATCCCCGAAAGCTCCTTTCGCTCTCGCTCTGCCTGCAGGATCTTCCGCTGAAGTAGATCTGCCGTCTCAGGATTTTTGTGGAGGTAATTATCGAGCTGGGTCTTAAGGAAATCATTGATATAGGTTCTTACAGTGGGGAGATTGCCACCCATGTCTGTAGAGCCCAGTTTGGTTTTTGTCTGACTTTCAAAAACCGGTTCCATCACCTTGATACTTATTGCAGAAACAATAGACTTGCGAACATCGCTGGCTTCGAAATTCTTGTTGTAGAATTCCCTTAAGGTTTTCACAACCGCTTCTCTAAAAGCTGCAAGATGAGTTCCTCCCTGCGAAGTATGCTGGCCGTTTACAAATGAGTGATATTCTTCACTATACTGGGTCTTGCTATGCGTAATAGCTACTTCAATGTCATTGCCACGAAGGTGAATTATTGGATACAGGCGATCCTCATCCTTTATACTATCGGCAAGCAGATCGGCAAGTCCGTTTTCTGAAAAGAACTTTTCACCGTTAAAAACTATAGTCAGGCCCGGATTGAGATAGACATAGTTCTTTAGCATTTTTTCGATGTACTCTGCCCGAAACTTATAATTTTTGAAAATAAGTTCATCTGGAGTAAAGGTGACCTTAGTTCCTCTTCTTCTGGAAGTCTCGTCCAGCTCTTCTTCATTGACCAGGTTTCCCTGCTCAAATTCCGCCGACTTCGATCTGCCATCACGGGTAGATTCAACTCTAAAACTGCTGGACAAGGCGTTAACAGCCTTTGTCCCCACTCCATTTAAACCTACCGACTTTTTAAAGGCGCGAGTGTCATATTTTCCACCCGTATTCATTTTTGAAACTACATCTACAACCTTTCCCAGAGGAATTCCCCGGCCGTAGTCTCGTACAATCACCTTCTGGTTTTGCACAGAGATCTCGATGGTTTTTCCTGCACCCATGACGAATTCATCGATACAGTTATCAATTACCTCCTTAAGAAGAATATAAATACCATCATCTGCGCTTGAGCCGTCGCCAAGTTTCCCAATATACATCCCGGGACGCATGCGAATATGCTCCTTCCAGTCTAAAGACCGTATGTTATCTTCTGTATATTTTGTTTCTTCGATCATAGCTGCCTCCTGCGGTTTCGTGGCTAATATAAGGTTTCCCCTAAAAAGTTGAAACCTCCGGCAAACAAAATAATTAACAATTGTTTCACAAACAGGGGAATTTAAAATTCAAAGTTCAGAATTCAAGATTCAATTATTTGTCAAAATACTTCTCAGAAATGTCATTTTTGAAAAGTATTCTTCAGGGAAATAAAAATGGAGTATTCTTTTACTAAAAAGACCTCACAGGTTTTGAAAACCTGTGAGGTCTGATATTTTAAAAAAGTCTCAGATCTCAGATCTAATATCTCATGTCTATTAAACGTTGAACCTAAAATGCATAACATCGCCATCCTTAACAATGTACTCCTTCCCTTCTACCCTCATTTTTCCAGCTTCCTTCACCTTCGCTTCACTTCCATAGCTTACATAATCATCATAAGCGATAACCTCGGCACGAATAAATCCTTTCTCAAAATCTGTATGTATCACTCCTGCAGCTTGTGGAGCAGTAGCTCCAATAGGAATTGTCCAGGCTCTCACCTCCTTTACTCCGGCAGTGAAATAAGTTTGCAGGTTAAGGAGTTTATAGGCTCCTCTAATAAGTTTTGCCGATCCCGGTTCTTCAAGACCAATATCCTGAAGAAACATTTGGCGCTCCTCATAATCTTCTAGTTCTGTGATATCAGCTTCTGTTCCTACAGCTAATACAAGAACTTCAGCTCCTTCATTCTTGACCGCTTCTTTTACCTTTTCAACAAATTCATTTCCGGAAACAGCATCTTCCTCATTCACGTTACATACATACATTACAGGCTTATCTGTAATGAACTGCAAAGGTTTTATGAATTCTGTTCTCTCTTCTTCTGAAAGTTCTATCGCCCTTACAGAATTTCCTGCTTCCAAGCCATTCTTCACTTTCAAAAGGGCAGCTTCTTCTTTCTGTGCCTCTTTATTACCTGTTTTTGCAGCTCTTTTCACCTTTTCAAGCTTTTTCTCTGCTGTTTCGAGGTCTTTCAGCTGCAGTTCCATATCAATGGTCTCCTTGTCTCGCACCGGATTAATATTTCCGTCCACGTGAACAATATTGTCGTTTTCAAAACATCTCAATACGTGCAAGATCGCATCGGTTTCCCGAATATTTCCGAGAAATTGGTTTCCGAGGCCTTCTCCTTTACTTGCTCCTTTTACAAGCCCTGCAATATCCACGATCTCAACAGTCGCAGGCAGCACTCTCTCAGGATTAACAAGAGATTCAAGTTTTTCGAGACGCCTGTCGGGCACATTTACCACTCCAATGTTCGGTTCAATGGTACAGAAGGGAAAATTGGCGCTCTGCGCTTTGGCGTTAGAGAGACAATTGAATAAAGTTGATTTTCCTACGTTGGGTAATCCTACAATTCCGGCTTTCATATATGAGATACTTTGTGGCTTTTTTAGCGGGTGCAAATATAGGTATAAGGATTGGAATTCAAGCCTCCAAAAATTTAACGAAGCCTTATTACGATTTCTCTTAAGTCTCCTATAATTTAGGATGAAAACCCAGAACATATGAGAAGGATTTTCATTGCAGTATTTTTCCTGGTCTTCACCATGAGTCAGGCACAGGAAACACCAGCGAAAGAAGCGGTTGCGAAAACCGAGAATTACAGGCTTACCAAACAGGAAAGCTATAATTTTAATGACCAGACCTTTTCTTTTTCTCCCGAGCTTAACAGCATAAGGGTGAAAAAATTAGTGAATAACGAGGAAATCGATTTTGGATTGCTTCGTAGAACAACAGATGATGGCTTGTACATTATGACTTCAACTCATACCGAAGATGTCTCCTTTGGACGATTTGATTCCTTGGGAAATTTCAAGACCATGAGATACGACAGCAGAACAGATGCTGTAATGGAAGAGTTATATGAGCGAAAGAAGGATGAGACACGAATAAGTATGAAAAAGTAGGATTTTACCCCCTACATGTGAAAGGCGCCCAAGGAGAATCTCCAAAGGCGCCTTTTTTCTGCCCAAGGCCCGGGAATTAAGTGATTTCACCATTTCTACCCACTCTTAGTAAAATTGGAAAATTCACCTTTCCTACTTCACCGAAACTTCTGCGTAGCTCTTTTGAGATCTTTTCTACAGGGTTCTCACCTTTTTCAGCTTCGTAGGCCTTTACTGCAGACCAGGTGTTAAGATATCCAATTAATCTTTCAAGGCTCCAGCGTTGTTCGAAATGAAATTCCGGAGCTTTTATTTCTTTAAATGGAAAAGGAATACTGCGATAAGCTGCGTCGAGGAGACGCCTTTCCGGTTGCCAGTATGGCCCGATCACAATGTCGTAAAAATGCTTTATGATCTCATTGGTCTCCTTATTGCTCTTAAATAATCCATATCCAAAAAGGGCAATTACAGCGTCTTTTTTCAGGACTCGTTTTACTTCAGGATAAAATCGTTCTAAATCGAACCAGTGTACCGCCTGCCCTACTGTCACCAGGTCGAAGTACTCATTAGGAAAGTTTGTTCTCTCTGCAGGTTGCCGTGTATAAATAACGTTCGACATCTGGATGCCCTGTGAAAGCTGATTAATGCTAATATCTGTAGCTGCAACCGTCTTAACATGCGCTGCCAGGGCTCCCGCCACCTGCCCGATTCCTGTAGCACAATCCCAGGCACTGTCATGGGATTTGCAAAGCTGCAGAATAAATTGGATAAGCTCGGCGGGATAGCCCGGCCGGTATTGCGAATATTGCCTGGAATGCCCTGAAAAGAGATCTTTCATTTTTAAAAATTTCAGTCGAAGATGACCTCTCTAAAATAGCATTTTTGAAGGACATTCTTCCGAAGCAAAAACAGGACAGGGAAGTCCGGCTTCAACTGATTTTCGTCAGATTTTCATCACTTTTTAACCCCTTGTTCCGGTTCAAATTTTATATAAGCCTTACTTTTGCAAAAGAATTTCAGAAACTATGAATAAAGGACTTTATATCGCAACTTTAGAACCTAACAGCGGGAAATCTCTTATTTCGCTTGGGGTGATGCGGGCATTGCTGGGAAAAACTGTAAAGGTAGCTTACTTTAGACCCATTATTAATGAGGCAAAGCCGGGAAACAGAGATAATCACATTGATACTGTCTTGAAATATTTTGATCTTCCCATGTCTTATGAAGATGCCTATGCCTACAACCGGCACGAAGTTATTCAGAAAAGGAATGAAGGGAAGTCGGGCGAGATCATTGATACGATCATAAGGAAATATAAGAAGCTCGAAGAAAATTTCGACTTTGTACTGGTGGAAGGCAGTGATTTTTCGGGCGAGGGAAGTGTTTTTGAATTTGATGAGAACGTAAACATCGCAAAGAATCTGGGTCTTCCGGTTATTATTATTGCGAGCGGAAGAGGCAAAACCAAAGAAGGCCTTATGGGAAGTTTGCAAATGGCCTATCAAACCTTTATTAGAAAGGATGTGCGAGTGATGGCCATGGTGAGCAACAAGATCGAACTTGCCAATCTTACGATCGCCACCAACGGGATGAGGGAATTTTTACCAGATGATGTTGCCGTTTTTGCATTGCCTTTAATAGACACTCTCGCAAACCCCACGCTTAAGGAGATCGTGGAAACGCTTAATGGAAAAGTACTTTTTGGAGAGGAGTTCCTGGACAATCAATCGGGAAGTTTTAATGTTGGAGCGATGCAGTTGCGCAATTACCTCAACCACCTTAAAAATGAAAGTCTCGTGATCACGCCCGGAGATAGAGCAGATATCATTCTTGGCGCGTTGCAGGCACACAGCTCCAGCAATTATCCCCGCATTTCGGGAATTATTCTCACAGGTGGTTTGATTCCGGAAGATTCTATCATAAAGTTAATAGAAGGTCTTTCTCAGGTAGTCCCAATTATTTCTGTGGAGGAAGGAACTTTCCAGGTGACGAACAAAGTGGGCGCTATCAACTCGAATATTTATGCCGACAGTACTCAGAAAATCGAAACCTCAATTAGCCTTTTTGAGAAGTATATAAATATTGATCCTTTAATTGAGCGTTTTGCGGGCTTGCAGCCTACGGGCCTAACCCCTCGTATGTTCCAGTACAGCCTGGTAAAAAGGGCGCAGCAGCAGCGTAAACATATAGTTTTACCCGAAGGTACAGATGAACGTATCCTCACTGCAGCTTCCAGACTTATTGCTATGGATATTGTAGATCTCACCATCTTAGGCGATGAGGATGAGATCAAAAAATTAGTAATGAATCTGGCATTGCCAATGGACCTTTCAAAACTAAATATCATCAACCCCACAACTTCTGGATACTTTGACGACTATGTCAAGACCTTTTATGAGCTGCGGAAACACAAGAACGTGAACATGGACATTGCTCGCGATCTTATGAGTGATGTATCGTATTTTGGAACCATGATGATCTATAAAGGCCATGCCGACGGAATGGTATCGGGGGCTGCACATACAACGCAGCATACCATAAGACCAGCACTTCAGTTTATCAAGACCAAACCAGAAGTCTCTGTGGTTTCTTCTGTGTTTTTCATGTGTCTGGAAGACCGGGTTTCAGTCTTTGGAGATTGTGCAATTAATCCTAATCCTACTGCCGAAGAACTTGCCGAAATATGTATCTCTTCTGCCGAAAGTAGTAAGGCCTTTGGAATTGAACCAAAAATTGCAATGCTCTCCTACTCTTCCGGAAGTTCTGGAAAAGGAGAAGATGTAGATCGCGTGAGGGAGGCAACCGAGATCGTAAGAAGAAAGCGGCCAGATCTAAAGATAGAAGGACCAATTCAATATGATGCAGCAGTAGACCTCAACGTGGGCAGAAGTAAGTTACCAGGCTCTGAAGTTGCAGGCCAGGCCAGTGTTCTTATTTTCCCCGATCTCAATACCGGAAACAACACATATAAAGCAGTGCAACGGGAAACCGGCGCATTGGCCATTGGACCAATGTTGCAGGGCCTCAACCAGCCGGTAAACGACCTTAGCCGCGGTTGCACCGTTGATGACGTATTTAATACCGTGATCCTTACAGCTATACAAGCTCAGGGGCTCTAGTGGTTAATGAGCAGTGGTAAAAAAAATACCTCTGTTTATTGGTTATTGTTAATTGTTAATTGCTAATTGTAAAGTCTTGGCTCTTGATCCTAAATTAAAATTATGAACGAAAATATACTGATTATAAACTCCGGAAGTTCCTCCCTAAAGTTCCAGCTGATAGAAATGCCTTCTGAAAAAGTAAAGGCCTCTGGACTTGTGGAGCGAATAGGCCAGGCTCTGGGCAAAATTCATTATAAGTCGGCTGCGTTTAATACTTCAGAAGAAATGGAGATCAAAGACCATTCTGTAGCATTAAAAGCCGTCACCCGGCATCTAATGCACAAGGATTATGGCGTAATAAAGGATCCTGTCGAAATTCCTGCAATTGGCCACCGGGTGGTACATGGGGGCGCCAGTTTTTCTGATACTATTGTGATCGATGAAAAGGTGAAAAGCAAGATCAGAGAACTGTTTTCCCTGGCACCTTTGCACAATCCGCCCAACTTGAAAGGAATTGAAGTGGCCGAAGAAATTTTTCCGCAGGCGAAACAGGTGGCTGTATTTGATACTGCCTTCCACCAGAATATTCCTGAGCGTGCTAACAGATACGCAATTCCTAATGAATTTTATGATCGGGAAAAAATTCAGGTTTATGGATTCCATGGGACCAGTCATAAGTACGTTTCAGAAAAAGCAAATGAGTATCTTGATAAGAAGGATACAAAATTGATCACTGTGCACCTGGGGAATGGTTGTAGCATGACTGCAATAAAGGATGGAAAAAGCGTTGATCATAGCCTTGGATTTGGTCCGGTAAATGGTTTGATCATGGGCACCCGAAGTGGAGACATCGACCAGTCGGTGATCTTTTATCTTATTGAACAACTTGGCTATTCGGCAAAGGAAGTGAGTGACCTGCTGCATCACAAGAGTGGAATGCTAGGGCTAACTGGCTACAGCGATCTTCGCGATATTGAGGAGCAGGCAGAGAATGGCAACAGGGAATGTAAGCTGGCCCTTGAGATGAATGCATATCGCATCAAAAAATATATAGGCGCTTATGCCGCAGCAATGAATGGTCTCGATGCGGTAGTATTTACTGCTGGAATCGGAGAAAATTCAGACGTTATTCGAAAGCTGGTTTGCCAGGACATGGAGTACCTTGGGCTGCACCTTGATCACGATAAGAACAGTGTGCGATCGAAGGAGATAAGAGAAATTGGAAAAGAAGAGGCTGCTGTAAAGATCCTGGTGATCCCTACAAATGAAGAACTCGAAATCGCAAAACAGACCCTTGCGATGTTATAATTAATAAAAACAAAATCAAAAGCGGAGGGTTGCTACACAAAAAGGTGTGCCTCTCCGCTTTTTACTTTTGCTGCAAAAACACTTATATCTTCCTCCAGTTCCCGCCGGAACTTCAGTTTTAAGGGTTGTACAGAAAAATGAACAGGACAAGGCTGATCTGAGCTACATCTTTTCAATCCCAGCACGCACTCATCCAGTCTTTGAGTGCCATCAATAGTATTTACTACATCTATTAAAGGTCTTTTCAAAGCCTGTTCGGTTATGAAAAACCCTCCCGTGGGACCTTTTGAAGAAGAGATTATATTTTCTCGTGATAAGGACTGCAACAGCTTCGCCAAGAACGGCGATGGCAGCTTTATGGCTTCTGCAATCTCTTTTGCTCTTATCTTATTACTGTCACTGGAGTGCACGGCCAGGTACAGTACAGCATTTACAGCGTATTTACTAGAACTGGATAACATTATTTTTCATTGGTTTTTGTTGGCTTTAGCTTGTAAAAAAGACTTGGAAGTCCAAATTTACAGAAAACCTGATTCTTATCAGGTTTTATCTTAGAGAAGGAGGAGATATTTGTCCTAGATATTGCTGCTCCCCTATTTTACCCAAAGGAACAACAATAAAAAATATTAAAAGACCTCTTTATCTTTAATTACAAATAAAGTTATAAATTTGTCCCATAAACACAATAATCATTTATCATGAAATTAACATTTAAAATCTTTTCTGTATTTCTCCTTCTGTTAGTCATAGCCTGTGGTGAAAAGGAAGAAAAGGAAAGCATCAAATTATCTGAGGGGCAAAGCTCGGTCAAAAAAGAGGTTGTCGAAAAAGCCGCAACAACCACTGCTGAAGTAGACAATATGCAAAATAAAGGTATTGGTCCAATTTCGCAGGTCGTCCTAAATGATGAGCTTGACCAGGCCATGGTGACTCGAGGTGAAGAACTATTCAAAAACATGTGTTCTGCCTGTCATAAGATGGACAAGAAATTTGTGGGGCCTTCCCTTGCAGGCGTTACCGAAAGACGTGCGCCAGAATGGATCATGAACATGATCCTCAATCCTCAGACCATGATCCAGCAAGACCCAATCGCCAAAAAACTTCTTGTAGAATCGAACATGGCTGTCATGGCTAATCAGAATCTTAGTGAAGAAGAAACCAGAGCGATCCTCGAATACTTCAGGCATTATGACCTTCAGAATTAGGTGTCAAAAATGTCATTTTTGAGATCTCTCTTTTCAGTTTTTAAACCAATCCAACACCTATGAAAACCATTAAAATCACATTTTTATTTCTATGCCTCGGCACGTTGTTGTTCTCTTCCTGTAAGGAAGATCAACAGCAGAAAGAGGCAGTTGAAAATTCCGAAGAAGTTGCTTCAACCTCTTCTAACAAGGGACAGGCATATATTGATGATGAAGGTGAAACGCCAAATGCCTTACGCACCGCCATTGAATCTCCAGATCACACTACCCTTGTCGCCGCCGTTGAAGCAGCCGAGGTTCAGAATGCGCTGGTTAACGTAGGGCCTCTTACAGTCTTTGCTCCTACTAATGAGGCTTTTAACAAATTACCTGCGGGCACAGTTGAAGAACTCGTTAAGCCAGAGAACAAATCGAAGCTTGCATACATTCTCACAAACCACGTCGCTCCCAGCAACTATCCTGTAGATATGCTCCTCAAAAATGTGAAAAAAGGGAGGACCTTATATATGGCCTCTGGCGAGAACGTGGAAGTAACTCAACAGGGCGACGACCTCTTTGTTGGAGGAGCCAAGATAATTGGTACTGTAAAGGTCAGCAATGGCTGGGTTCACGTAGTGGACGGTGTAATATTACCTAAGAACAAATAATTCCAGATCATGAAAAAACTAAATTCCATTTTATTTCTTACTATGCTTTCTCTGCTTATCACAGCCTGTGGTGGAGAAAACAATAACGGGACCGACAAAGCAACAGGCGGTGCCATGGCCTCTAATGCAGCAGAGCGAGTATATGTAGCTCCCGGAGAGCACGATGAATTCTATGCATTCATCTCAGGTGGCTATAGCGGAAACCTCACTGTTTACGGTCTGCCTTCAGGTCGTATGCTAAAGGAGATCCCAGTGTTCTCTCAGTTCCCGACTTCCGGGTATGGGTACTCTGAAGAAACCAAGCCAATGCTAATGACCTCCCATGGATTTGTACCCTGGGGAGATTCTCACCACCCAGACATTTCTCAAACCAATGGGGAGACTGATGGCCGATGGGTATTCATCAATGAAAACAATACTCCTCGTATCGCCCGTATAAGCCTCGAGACCTTTGAAACAGAAGAGATCATCGAGATCCCTCACAGTGCCGGAAATCACTCCTCTTCCTTTGTAACCGAAAACACAGAATATGTGGTTGCAGGAACAAGATTTTCTGTTCCTTATCCTCAAAAGGACATGCCTATTGAAGATATGAAAGGAAATTTTAAAGGCCCCCTTACCTTTATTGCAGTTGGTGATGACGGGAGAATGAAGATCGACTTCCAGCTGGACATGCCAGGATTCAATTACGACCTTTCACACCCTGGTCGTGGAGATTCTCATGGCTGGTTCTTCTTTACCACTTACAACACTGAAGAGGCGCACACGATGCAGGAAGTAAATGCTTCTCAAAATGACAAGGATTTCATTGCGGCCGTGAACTGGAAGAAGATCCAGGAATATGTGAGAAACGGTGGGGGAGAACAAATGGATGCCGAATATGCACATAACGTCTATGACCACAGCACCCATACCGCTACTACAACTATGGGAAATAAAGTGACCCGAGTTGATCCCCGTAAAGTTGAAGGCGCTGTTTTCTTTATGCCTACTCCCAAATCACCACATGGTTGTGACGTTGATCCTTCGGGAGAATATATTGTAGGTAACGGAAAACTTTCAACAGACCTTACGGTTCACTCCTTCTCAAAAATGCTGAAGGCCATTGAAAATAAAGATTTCACGGGAGAAGCTTATGATATTCCAATCCTTAACTTCGATTCAACCCTTGCAGGAACTGTAAAAGAAGGGGGATTAGGACCACTACACACTGAATTTGACGGAAAAGGAAATGCCTATACCACTTTCTTTATCTCTTCTGAAGTAGTGAAGTGGAAATTAGGAACCTGGGAAGTTCTTGACAGGCAGCCCAGTTATTATTCTGTAGGGCACCTTATGATCCCTGGCGGAAATTCAAGAAATCCTGAAGGGAAGTACCTGGTATCTATGAATAAGATCACCAAAGACCGCTACCTCCCAACCGGGCCTGAACTGGAACACTCTGCCCAACTCTACGATATTTCTGGTGAGAAGATGGAGCTCTTGCTCGATTTCCCAACCCATGGGGAACCTCACTACGCTGCTGGAATATCTGCAGAAAAAGTGAAAGCAAATTCCAGGAAGATCTACAGGCTGGATGAGAATAAACATGCCTTTGCAGCAACAAGTGAAGACCAGACCAAAATGGTTAGGGAAGGTAACAATGTGCATGTTTACATGACCACTGTTCGAAGTCACTTTTCACCAGATAACCTCGAGGGCATTAAAGTGGGAGACAAAGTTTTCTTTCACGTGACCAACCTGGAACAGGATTTTGATGTACCACATGGTTTCGCCATGATCGGAGCAAATACATCTGAATTGCTCATTATGCCAGGACAAACAAAAACAGTGATCTGGGAACCTAAAAAAGAAGGGGTATGGCCATTCTATTGTACCGACTTTTGCTCTGCTTTGCATCAGGAAATGCAGGGATATGTGCGGGTTTCAGGAAAGAATTCAAACCTGCCTTTAAAATGGACTCTGGACGGAGAGTAGTATGTTAAGTTAGTTATAAGATTTCAACTCTTCATTTAAAGAAAGCGGGTTAGGGTAATCTACCCGCTTTCTTTCCTAAACATAAAGACATGAAAACCTCCGGATTTATAATGATAATAGGTTCAGCTTTACTGCTGGGACTATTCTTTTTTCCTTTATGGAATATAAAACTTGAAGCGCCACAGTACCCCGATCCATTAGGAATGGATATTTACATCGCAGGGATCGAGGGGGAAGAAGAATTTGATATTCAGAATATTGACGGTATCAATCACTACATTGGCATGAAGAAAATTCCGAAGCCAAAGGATATGTGGGAGTTCAACACCTTTCCTGTTGTTATTGGTGGAATGGCTGTCTTCGGAATAATACTGGGAATCCTGGGCCTTTTTGGAAAAATAAGCAGCCGTTGGTTCCTGGGCTGGTTTATCCTCATGAGTCTTCTGGGCATTTTGGGAATGTACGATTTCAACAACTGGTTAATTGATTACGGAACAGATCTTGACCCAAAAGCCATTATAAAACTTACCGATGCCAATGGTGATCCCTTAAGCTACAAACCACCATTATTAGGCTCTCAAAAAATCCTGAATTTCACTGCACACTCCTATCCACAAACCGGTGCCTATCTTATGTTTGCCGGCATGTTCCTTACGCTCGTAGCGTGGTTCTTCGGAAGGAACAAAGTAAACAATTAACATGATGAAAAAGCTGCTGTACCTTTTGATCATATTCTTAGTGCAATCCTGCAGTAAGGAGACTAGGCCCATCGCTTACGGAAAAGATGCCTGCGATTTTTGCCAAATGACCATCGTTGACAGAGCTTACGCTGCACAGACGGTTTCTGAAAAAGGAAAACAGTCAAAGTACGATGCTATAGAATGCATGATCCATGATCTTGAAAACAGCACCGTGACTATGGCAGTTCAACGAGTAGCTGATTTTTCTGATCCCGGAAAAATGATCTCCGTAGATAAAGCAGTATTTATCATCAACGATAGTATCAATAGTCCTATGGGAGCAAAACTAGCTGCCGTGAACAGAAAAACTTACGTCGCGACAACTAAAAGTGCAGATACCTTTTCCTGGAATGACCTCCTTGAACATCTGTTGGCTTCAGATTCCATCATTCAGTAAACTATGAGAACCCTGTTATTCTTCCTGAGCTTTTTATTTGCTTTCACCACACTTGGAGCGAAAGAAATAATAGTCTGTGAGTCGTGTAAAATAACTTCTGTGAGAGCGGCTGTAGAAATGGCTGAGAGCGGAGATACACTAAGAATAAAAAAAGGTCTTTACAGGGAACATGAAATAAAGATCATCAATAAATCTCTCGTGATCATTGGAGAAGATTTTCCGGTAATTGATGCCGAAATGAAGGGAACTGCTTTCATTATTAAAGCCGACACTTTTTCTATTGAAGGTCTTCACATCAAGAACATTGGAACCAGTCATACCAGTGATCAGGCTGCCATTCTCGTTTCCCGCTCCAATAATTTTCGCATTGAAAACAACCGGTTAACCAATATTTTCTTTGGTATACTGCTGGAAAAATCTTCAGCAGGAAAAATTGTCGGCAACAGGATAAGGAGTAAAGCCAGGAGTCAGGCGAATTCAGGTAATGGGATTCACATTTGGCACTCCAAAGATATTACTGTAGAAGGGAATGATATCAAAGGGGTAAGAGATGGCATCTACCTCGAATTTGCAAACAACTGCAGGATCTCAGGAAATATCTGTAAGGAAAATCTTAGGTATGGTCTTCATTTCATGTTTTCTGATCACAATAAATATATAGCAAACGATTTTGAGAACAATGGAGCGGGAGTCGCTGTTATGTATTCGAAGTTCATTGAAATGACAGGAAATCGTTTCAGAAAAAACTGGGGCAGTGCTTCTTACGGACTCCTATTAAAAGAGATTGCAGATGCAACCCTGAACCAAAACTATTTCGAGGACAACACTATCGCTATAAGTGCCGACAATACAAACAGGATCATTTATAAGCAGAACGATTTTATAAGTAATGGGTATGCAGTTAGAATAAGAGGAGCCTGCTATAAAAATGTCTTTACTCAAAATAATTTTCTGGCGAATTCCTTTGACGTCTCTTATACGGGAAACCTCAATGAAAATGAATTTCGTGGTAACTTCTGGAGCGAATACACAGGCTATGATCTTGACAAAAATGGGATTGGAGACGTTCCCTTCCGCCCAGTAAAATTATTCTCCTACCTGGTAAATACCACTCCAGAAGCCATCATCCTGTTGCGAAGCACTTTTATTGGCCTGCTTGATTTTTCTGAAAAGGTCTCCCCTATTTTCACCCCAGCCGAACTGGCAGATCCAAAACCCAAAATGCAAAAGATCAAATGGTAAGTATTAAGGAATTACATAAAAAATTTGGCAGCCAGGTAGTCCTGGATGGTCTTAATCTTGAAATCCAGGAACAGGGGATTATTGCAGTGCTTGGACCTAATGGTTCCGGAAAGACGACGCTTATCAAAAGTATCCTGGGAATGGTAGTTCCAGAAAAAGGGGAAATCCAAATCAATAACAAGAGTGTTCTAAAAAGATGGGAATATCGGCAGGAGCTTGATTATCTGCCTCAGATCGCAAATTTTCCGGGTAACCTGAAAGTTCAGGAATTAATTACCATGATCAAGGACCTTAGAGCTAAACCGGCAAGAGATCAACAGCTTATAGACTTCTTTGGCCTGCATCCTTACCTGGAGAAAAAATTGAACAAACTCTCGGGCGGTACCCGTCAAAAAGTGAATTTATTGCTGTGCTTCATGTTTGACAGTCCCTTGATCATTCTCGATGAACCTACCTCGGGTCTTGATCCTGTTTCGATGCTCAGGTTACGCGAACTCATTAGGAATGAAAAGGAAAAGGGCAAAACCATACTTATCACCTCCCATATCATGAGCTTTGTCGAAGAGATGGCAGATCGGATTGTCTTCCTGTTGGATGGAAAAATATATTTCGACGGAGACGTTTGCCAGTTAAAATCTTCCACAGGCCAGGCCGACTTTGAACACGCCATCGCTCATTTATTATCTAAAGACCATGATTAAGATCCTTAAATACAGCTTTTTTGACCTGGTGCGCAGCAGCTGGAGTTATGTATATTTCTTTTTTTATTTGCTCCTGGGCATGACATTGTTGTTCCTGAACAATGATCTCTCCACAGCAGTGATCACTTTAATGAACGTGATCATCATGCTTGTGCCACTAATTGGGACCATCTTTGGTGTGATGTATTACTACAACTCCCGGGAGTTTACCGAACTGCTGCTGGCCCAGCCTGTAAAGCGCAGTTCCATCTTCCTGGGCCAGTACCTCGGTGTGGCCATCTCCCTTTCACTTAGCCTGGTTGTGGGATTAGGGCTTCCTTTTGCCGTCTACGGGATCTTTAAATCGGCAGTGATCTGGGATTTTGCAATGTTGCTGGTAACGGGTCTCTTTCTAACTCTCATTTTTTCTGCCTTGGCTTTTAACATTGCTCTTTCTAATGAGAACAAAATTAAAGGCTTTGGATACGCCATCCTGCTGTGGCTGTTTCTTGCTGTAATTTATGATGGCCTGTTCCTGCTATCTTTGGTTTATTTCCAGGAGTATCCTTTAGACCGGTTCGCACTTTTTGCAACCATGATCAATCCCATTGACCTCTCCCGAATTCTTATTCTCCTGAAACTAGATATTTCTGCCCTTCTTAGTTATACCGGGGCTGTCTTCAAAGATTTCTTTGGAACGGGGCTGGGAGCTCTTATTTCAATGATCATGCTGATAGTATGGGTTATCTTGCCCGTCCTAAGAATTTATGGAATTGTCGAAAAAAAAGACTTTTAACCCTTCCTTTGCTTTGTTTAACAGCTATTTACATTTCTTTCATTACGGGTTTGATTAAATTGAAGGGAATTAACGTTAAACCTAAAAAATTCAAAGATGAGAAATGAAGAAATATTGAATTCGCTTTCAAATTGCATCAATCATTGTAACCATTGTGCAGATGCCTGTCTTGATGAGGAAAATGTTCAGAAAATGGTAAAATGTATTCGAATAGACCGTGCATGTGCCTCTGTTTGCGCTACAGCAGCCGATTTGCTGGTCACCAAATACGGCAATATCCAAGGGCTCATGCAGTATTGTGTACAGATCTGTGAAGAATGCGCCGAGGAATGTGAGAAGCACGAACATCAGCACTGTAAAGATTGTGCAAAGGCATGTAGAGAATGTGCCGAAGCATGTAGGAAATATGCAGCATAACAGAAAAACCCGGGAAATCCCGGGTTTTTTAATGCAATGCTGTTAAGAACCTTCAGGAATTGCTTTCTTCCTCTATTCGGCCATAGAGCTCGTTCATCTCATAAAGGTTATGTGCCTTTGAAAAAGGAATTTGGGCAGCGCGAGCTCGCCATGTCCAGTTCCCTTTTGTACTACCAGGTATGTTCATTATTGCTTCCTCCCCCAGTCCAAGTATATCCTGCAGCGGCACTATAGCTATCCCGCCAACCGATTGTAATGCCATGCGGTGTAAAATTTCAGGGACCTCATCTTCTGATATCTTCCTGTCAAGGTAGTTCTTGAGATGCTGCTTTAAATCTCTATCCCCGTTCCTGTACCATCCAAGAGTGGTGTTATTATCATGAGTACCTGTGTATATAACACTATTGAAAGTGTGATTGTAAGGAATATATGGATTATCACGGTTTTTATCTCCAAAAGCAAATTGCAGGACTTTCATTCCCGGGAAATTGAATTCTTCCAGCAAATCATATACGGGCTGATCCAGCACTCCAAGATCTTCTGCGATAAATGGCATTTTTGGGAAGTGCTGCTTAACGATATGGAAAAAGTCAATCCCTGGCGTTTCCCTCCATTTCCCATTTATTGCTGTCTCCTCTCCTGCCTCCACTTCCCAATAAGCCGCAAAAGCTCTGAAGTGGTCTATTCTCAAAACGTCAAACAGCAGGAGGTTTTGCCTAATGCGTTCAATCCACCAGGAATACTGGAGTTCTTTAAGCGCCTGCCAATCATATACCGGTGTTCCCCAAAGTTGGCCTGTTTCACTAAACATATCTGGAGGTACTCCAGAGATATGTGTAGGCTGCTTATCCTTATCAAGTTTAAAGATCTTTGGGTTAGCCCAGCAATCGGCACTATCGTGATTGACGTAGAAGGGAACATCCCCAAAGATCCTGATTCCCTGCTTGTGTGCCTCCTGCATAAATTTCGACCATTGTGAAAAGAACAGGTACTGGATGAATTTTTCCTTTTCGATCTTTTTTTTAAGCTCCTTTTTTGCTGTTGCCAGAGCATCCTTTTTCCTGTCTCGCAATGCTAATGGCCAATCCACCCAGTTCGCCTGATTATATTTTTCTCTAAGGGCAAGGTATAAACAGTAATTCTCCAGCCAGGTATCGTGATTCAATAAAAATTCCTGGTAACCGGGATCAACTCCTTTCCTTGCCTTGAAGGTTTTAAAGGCAGCTTCAAATAATTGTTCTTTATAGGAAACTACGGTGTCAAAAATGACTTTTTCTTCCTTTCTTCCCTTTGGAAGATCGAAATCTTCAAGATCAAGATATCCTTCCAGTTCCAGAAGCTCGGGACTAATTAGCAAAGGGTTCCCAGCAAAAGCCGAATGACTGCTGTAAGGAGAATGATTGTAAATTCCATCTGTAGGGTTTACGGGCAAAATCTGCCAATAGGTATGCCCGCTTCTTCGCAAAAAGTCAAGAAATCTATATGCCTCAGGACCCAGATCTCCTATCCCGAATTGCCCCGGAAGGGAAGTGATATGTAAGAGGATGCCGCTGCTTCTTTTTATTTTCATATTAGGTGGAACTTGTTAAAAGTACAACTGGAAAGTCCTGAAAAAGATCTGCAATTGAAAGTTTATCTGGAGAAAATTCTTGTTCAGAAAAGACATTTTTGAAAGGTCCTGAGATCTCCGGAGGAAATACAATTTCCAGATCTTCGGCCTCATCTCTCTTTACCTCAAGATCTTCAGAAAACAACGTAGATACCATTAAAGGTACAACAACAACTATTGTCCTGCCCGAAAGTTCCCGGGCAAATGCCAATACCTGTCGGGCATTCTTTCCTTTGATCTCCAGGGGAATGTACTTTCCTTCCTCAAAGACCTCAGCAAAGGTGCTGCGCGCTTTCAATGCTTTATGCAAACAGAACATTTTGATCTTTCCATTGAAAAAATCCTTCTTTAAATCCACTAACGGCACTGGCGAAGTATCTTTAAACTCCTGCAAAATGTGTTTGCGGAGGTCATAATCCACAGGTCTTCTGTTATCGGGATCCACATAACTGAGGTCCCAGAGTTCTGTGCCCTGGTAAATATCAGGAATACCGGGCGCTGTGACCTTTAAGAGTGCCTGTGACAAGGACTTTATTGCTCCAAAGATCGAAATTCTTCTGTGAAAGTCTTTAAAGGAAGTCAGAAACTGTGGATCACTAATTAACTGCTGAAGAAACTCGTAAACATCAGCTTCATACTCTTCATCTGGAGCTGCCCAGGAAGAATGTTCTTTTGCTTCCCGAAGCACTTTCTGTAAATAAGCTTTGGAACGCTCGAGGAATTCTTCGCCGGGGTCTTCAGAAAATGGCCATGCGCCAATGAGCATTTGGAAAATAAAATATTCTTCATTGGCATCGGGGGCATCCTTGTCTTTTCTGATCTCAGCGGCAATAGCTTTCCATTCTGCCACCTTTTCAAACCATTCATCGGCAACTTCGCTCAAGACATTCAGCCTCATTCTGGAATCTTCTCCCCGCTTCGTGTCGTGCGTTGCTGTTGCATTGATCGATAGAGGAAAATCTTCCAGCCTAAGTTGCATTCTCTTGTGAAAACCTTCAGCGGATAATCCGAAATTTTCTGGGGAATCTCCCACTTCATTATGGGAGATCAATTCATTAAAAATGTAAAAAGAGGTGTCCTCCACGCCCTTGGCAGCAAGTGGACCGGTGAACTGCTGGCAGCGCTGAAGGAACTGAAGCATGGCTTCCCTGTCCTTCTTTGCTTCTCCCAGGAAAATACTTCTCACCCGTTCCAGCTCCTTTTGTAAAGCAGGGGCATGAGCGACTGCATTATTAAAGGCAGCATCGATGATCTTCTTTTGTCTTTTCCTTAGAGGAAACTCCTCCGGATAAATCCGATACACAGGAAATCCCGCTAAAAATAAGCCTAAAGCTTCCTTTTGAGTCTCATTTTTTTCTTCCAGCAGGTCAAGGTCTTGCGCCAGTTGCCATAAATTGGCGTACTCTCCTCCCATTCGCTCATTCAGAATGAACAGCTTTTGTTTGAAAACCAGGTCGTGATAATCTGAATGTTTAGGATCAATGGTCTGATACGCTTCCAGGAAACGCTTTTCATTTTCCTTATTGGTCAGCACCTGGTTCACAGTTGCCAGGAACCCATAACCGCTTGTGCCCTGTACCGGCCAATGTACCGGAAGCTTTTCATCCCATTCCAGTATTTTTTCAATAATGATATAAAAATCGTTCCCTAGTTTTTCTCTAAGGTTCTCAAGATATGCCTTGGGGTCGAAAAATCCGTCAATATGATCTATTCTTAAACCATGAATCAGTTTCTCATCACAAAGCTGAAAGATGAACCTGTGATAACGCTCAAACACTTCCTTATCTTCCATTCGCAGGCAAATAAGGTCATTAATAGTAAAAAAACGGCGGTAATTGATGTGATTTTCTGTTTCCTTCCAGTGAGCAGGAAGAAAGTACTGGGCATCCAGGAATTCTCTCAGTTTATCTTCAGAAGAATTGATCTCATCCAGTCTTTCCTCCACTCTACTTCGGAATCCTTCATCCTTCTCATACTCTCTCACCAGTAATTCCTTAACTTCTTCCCAACCTTCTTTTTCGGCTGAAATATTTTCCAGCCTTTTTCCCCAGGCCTCACCAAATCCATCATTTAGGATCAATTTATAGGATTTGGCAGCAACCGAATATTCCTGATCATAATAGGCCATGAAAAATCCTTTTTTTGACACCTTAAGCTGCAATTCGTCCTTAGCGAGTACCTCCTCTAAAGGATTCCCTAGAAAAGGAGCCATTACTTTACCTCCATCTTCCCAGTTAATATCAAAGGCTTGATAATGCACAGCATCGGGACCTAATTCGAAAATTTCCTGAAGCCAGACGTTAGAACCGTCAAAAGCCATATGATTGGGCACAATATCCTGCAACCAGGTCATATTCTTTTGCTGCAGCCGTTTACTTATAGCTCTAAAAATGTCAAGCCTGCCAATTTCCTTGTTGAGCTTAAAGGGATCTGTGATATCATAACCGTGACTACTGCCTTTACGTGCCTGAAAAAATGGGGCAGAATAGATCGTCGAAATGCCGAAGCTTTCGAGATAGTCTACAATTTTACTCAGATCTTCCAGGGTGTATTCTGGAGAAAGTTGCACCCTGTAAGTGGATACAGGATTTTTCATTCCACGACAAGATTTACAGATTCCTCCAGTTCATGAAACGCATCTATCCATTCGGCTGCGGCGGCATCTCCGTTCTCTTTCTTCTCTTGCATGGTCTCGTACTCGTTCTCCTTGATCCCGAAAATAATGTTCTGTGCTTCCCATTTTTCGGGGGTGACAGGAGTTTCTTCAATGAGTTTAACAAGCGCATTGATCTCCTTCAAAAGTGCCAGATTTTCAGAATCTTTTTCCAGTTTCATAATTTTCTCAGTAAGTTTTCGATCCACCAGATAATTCAGGGTTACGAGGTCCAGATTAGCCTCAATGGCTACGGCAGACTTTATTTGCTTCACCAGCTTTTTAAAATTGCAATCTGCCCTCTTTAGCTCTTTCACAAGCCTGTTGTTTACTGCCATCTCTACAGGCAACTTTAACCTTGAAGGCACGTTCATGTTGATCTCCTGGTAAGTTTTCAATAATGGATAGGTATTATCGTACAACTGCTGCATTGCACCTTCTGCTCCCCTAAGGTTATTTTCCATTACCTGTTTCATGATCAAATGCTGTTCATCTCTAAACAAGTGCCAAAAAGAATAATTGTGATTTCCGAAATGTGTATCCATGAGGTTGAAGATCTCGTACATATTCCCCTTTTCAAAGAAAGAGGACATTTTGGAATGCAATTCCTCAAGCGCTTCAGAACTTATGTATTTTCTCACTCCTCCAAAAATGTGATGATCTCCCATATAAAGGACGGCGTACGAAATATCTACTTTTTCCCAGGTAATATCACTTCGGAATTCAGTGCGGGCGATAATCAGTTTCTGTTTCCCTGCTTCGTAAGTGTGACTAGCTTTGGTGGTTGCACTAAAATTATAAAGGGTGACCTCTTCAGGAAATTCTTCAAAAATAGAAGAAATGGCATAGTGGGCACCAACCCTTATCATGTCCAGTTCCGTTGGTTTCACAAAAAGCTCGTATGCCTTATGCACATTCTCATATTCCGGAAGGTTGCTTGGTATCTGCTTAAGTGATTCTATAAAATCGGGTTCATATTCTTCCCCGCTCAGGTCTTCGGCCAGCTGAATGGCCCTCGTTGCATAAAAAATATCCTGCATGGATTCTATGCCTGTCACCTCATCGAAGAACCATCCGCAGCTGGTATACATCAACATGGTATGATATTGCATTTCCAGGAGCTTCAGCAATTTCACCTCATCATCTTCAGCCAGATCTTCTCCAAAGTTATCGGAGAGGAATTGCTTTACATTATCATGTTTCCTGTCGAGGATCACTTGAATATACTTGTTGCGCACCTCCCAGGGATCGGAAGTATATTGCTGCATTTGCTCCTCATAAAGCACAATGAGCTTTTCCCTTACCTGGTCAAAAGCATTGCGAAGTGGCTCCCTCCATTGCTGGTTCCAGTCTCCATTTCCGCCGGTGTTACATCCGCAGTCACTTCGCCAGCGTTCCACTCCATGATAACAGCTCCAGGAGGTATTTTCAATAATTTCAGCCTCATATTCGGGTGGGAATTTTTCCAGGAACTCGCCATAGATGGTAAGGTTGATGTTGTCATCTTTTTCAAGGGAATCAAGGCAGTAGGACAATGCCATTTCTCCCAGTTTATGGTGATGGCCATAACTTTCCCCGTCTGTCGCGATATTTACCAGCTCCAGCTCATCATTGTCGTTTAACTGCCCACGCAGTCTATCGGCAAATGCTTCCCCATTGTTGAGCAGCCCTTCAAAGGCTACAGCCTGAGAAGCCGGGCCGTCATAGAAAAACAGGCTTATTTCATTCCCTGAAGGCAATTTGCAGGTATAGGCCCTGCGTGTATTCACCTTGGCATCTGTAGCGTCTTGCCATTCCTTAGCGCCCAGTTTCCTTACCCTTTTCGCCTGGTAAGGGGAAAGAATGGTAAATTTGATCCCATGCTTTGCAAGCATTTCCAAGACACTGGTATTTACAGCCGTTTCTCCCAACCACATCCCTTCGGGTTCTCTGTTATATCGGGATTTAAAATCTTCAATACCCCAAATAACCTGAGTTTCCTGGTCACGTTCGTTAGCCAGTGGCATGATCAAGTGGTTATATGCCTGCGCTAAGGCTGCACCATGACCCGAAAAGACTTCCATGCTCTGCTTGTCGGCTTCCAGGATAGCTTCATAAGTTTCGGGAGTTTCGTTCTCCATCCAGGCCAGGAGCGTGGGACCAATATTAAAACTCATCCACGCATAGTTGTTCATAATTGCCTGGATCTTACCACCTTCTCCCAGAATTCTCGAAGCCGAATTCCGTACATAACACTCTGCATTGATCCTGTGATTCCAGTCGTGGTAAGGGTAAGCCGACTCCTGAAGTTCTACTTTGTTCAACCACGGATTCTCCCTAGGGGGTTGATAGAAGTGGCCGTGAACGCAAATATATTTCTTACTCATAATCTTTTTTATTAATTAATAAATTGCTGAAGATAAAGGGTCTCAAAAATGTCATTTTTGGACACCTATTTTTTCAAGGTGTAGATAACTACAGCTTCAGGCATGACCACAATTTCCTTCTGTTGTGACGGTTGCTCGTCTAATGGACCGCCCCATTTTCTATCTGCAGAAGACAGAATGATCTCCGGAGGTTTCTTCTCCGGAAAATCTTCACGATAGGTGCTACTTCCGAAGTTATAGATCCCGAAAAGCTGCTCAGTATTATTTTCCGCCGAAATTTTGAGCGTCTTGTTACCTTCATCTGCTTCTGTTGTTAGATCTGCAGTCCCAAAAAGGGCAAAAACCTTCTTCTTTTTAAGATCCAGAAGCTTTTTGTAGAATTCGAACAGCTTTATTTTTTCCTCATCCTCTTTAAAATGCCAGTTCAGTTTTGAATTTTTAAAGGTTTCCTCGGCCTGCGGATCGGGAAAATCGAGATCTTTATGACTTCGGAAAAAATATTCGAACTCTTTTTTCCGCCCTTCCTGAACAGCTTTCACAAGGTCGGGATCACCATGACTCACGAAGTACTGAAATGGATTCTTTTCTCCAAATTCCTCTCCCATGAACAACATTGGAACAAAGCCTGCGGTAAGTAAAGTGGCAGCTGCCAGTTTTTGCGCTTCAAAGCTCACCAGCTGTGATAGCCGCTCTCCTACCGGCCTGTTCCCTACCTGATCATGATTTTGTATACAGATCACAAAATTCTCTGGCCCAAATCCCTTGGGGCTATTACCTATAGACCTCTTTCTAAAAGGAGAATATATGCCATCATAGATGAAAGCCTGCTTAAATGTCTTTGCAAGGTATTCCATCTTGCCAAAATCGCTGTAATAACCCGAATTTTCTCCTGTAAGAATGGTATGGACCGCGTGGTGGAAGTCGTCTACCCACTGGCCCTCTAAACCATATCCACCTTTTTCGTAATCGGCAATTATGCGGGTATCGTTAAGGTCGCTTTCGGCAATGAGCACGTAATTTCGGTTTGTTTTTTGTTCGAGCAGATCCGTTTCCTCGCTAAGCTCTTTAAGAAAATGCCGGGCACCCCTGTCGATGATCTCATGTATGGCATCCAGTCTCAAGCCGTCGAAGTGATATTCCTCAAGCCACATGAGAGCGTTCTGGATGAAGTGATTTCGCACGGCATCTGCATAATCATCGTCAAAGTTGATGGCACTACCCCAGGGAGTATGATATTTATCTGTAAAATAAGGTCCGAATTCAGAAATGTAATTCCCTTCTGGCCCCAAATGGTTATACACCACATCAAGCAGAATGGAAAAATTGCGGGCATGGCAGGTATCAACAAGTTTTTTTAAGCCTGCCGCCCCTCCATAGCTGTGTTGCGCAGCAAAAGGATAAACCCCGTCGTAGCCCCAGTTCCTTTCTCCGGGAAATTGCGCTATAGGCATTAACTCGATCGTATTTATCCCTAATTCTTCGAGGTGGTCGAGCTTATTAATAATTGCTTCAAAGCTGCCTTGAGGAGTAAAGGTGCCAACGTGGAGCTCGTAGATGATCATTTCGCTTAGCTCCCGGCCCTTCCAGCCGTTGTCCTTCCAGGAATGCGCACCAGGATCTATGATCTGAGACCAGGAATGCACCCCTTCAGGTTGTGATTTGGAGGCAGGGTCCGGCAATTCAGATTCTCCATTGAGCCTGAATTTATAATGACTTCCAGGTTCAATTTCAGATAGCCTTGTATGCCAATAGCCTTTTTTATCCTGGGTTAAAGGATAGGACCGAGTGTTTTCCCTGATTACAACTTCAACCGAATCGACCTGAGGCGCCCAAACACAAAATTCGCAGATTCCGTTTCCTAAATATTCAGCACCAACTTTCTTTCCCATAGATCTGTTTTCTCTCATTTTTTTCCAGCACAATCAAAGCTAAGAATGATATCACGGAAGATTTTATGTTTAATAGTTTTTTAACTAAGGGTGTGGGTTTACTTGCCTAAATTTAAGTGTTTTAGATTGCCGAGGTCCTGTAAATACGGGCACTTCAGAAAGTAACAGCACATTTACCTATAAATAAATCATATGAAGATTGATGGCCATAAAAGAGTAAGTATAAGAAATGTAAAACCTCAAATTGACTGTGGAAAATATCCTATAAAAAGAATAATCAATGAAGAAATAAAGGTCGAAGCCGACATCTTTGGTGATGGCCATGATAAGGTCGATGCAGTCCTACTGTACAGAGAAAGGAAAAAAGGCCGGGGTAAGGATAAGAAGTGGCAGGAACAGCCAATGGAATTTGAAGGGAATGATCATTGGAGCAGCACCTTCAGTTTAACCAATACCGGCGTTTTTGAATATACTATTGAATCCTGGGTAGATCACTTTGCGACCTGGCAGGACGGACTAAAGAAAAAAGCTGCCGCCAATCAAGATCTTAAAACAGAGCTGCTCATTGGTGCAGAACTTATGGAAGAAACTTTATCAAGGGCCTCTGCACCTCATAAAAAAAAGCTTAAAGAATGGATCGCACTGCTGAAAAACGAGGAGCATGAAAAGCGCGCTGTCTCTGAAGTGTTAAGCGATACCGCCACTCGCGTGATGTACGAAGCCCGAGACCGCAACAGGGCATATCCATATGAGCGGGTCCTGGAGGTAAGGGTAGAAAGAAAAAAGGCACTCTTCAGCGCCTGGTATGAGTTTTTCCCAAGATCGGCTTCTCCTGAAAAAGGAAGACACGGAACTTTTAAAGACTGTGAGAACATCTTACCTGAGGTCTCAAAAATGGGTTTTGACGTCATCTATTTTCCGCCCATTCACCCTATTGGCCGCAGCCATAGAAAAGGCCTAAATAATGCCACCGAAGCCAAAGAAGGAGACCCTGGATCTCCATGGGCAATTGGCGCAAAGGAAGGCGGACATAAAGCCATACATCCCGAATTGGGAAGTATGGAAGATTTTACACAGCTGGTTTCAAGGGCAAAGGAAATGGATATTGAAATCGCTTTGGACTTTGCCATTCAATGTGCTCCAGATCATCCTTACGTGAAGGAGCATCCGCAATGGTTCAAGTGGAGACCAGACGGCACTGTACAATACGCCGAAAATCCGCCGAAGAAATATCAGGACGTTCTCCCGGTTAATTTTGAAACTGAAGATTGGGAGAATTTATGGGAGGAGTTAAAAAGCATTGTTGAGTTCTGGATAGAAAAAGGCATAAACATATTTCGCGTTGATAACCCACATACCAAGACCTTTCCGTTCTGGGAATGGTGTATCAGGGAGATCAACAGCAAATATGAAGGTATCATCTTTCTGGCTGAAGCTTTCACCCGACCCCGGGTCATGGAAGAACTTGCAAAGATCGGGTTCAACCAGTCCTACACCTATTTCACATGGCGAAATACAAAAGAAGAGTTTATCAAATATCTAACCGAGCTTACAAAAACTGAAGTCAGGGAGTATTACCGTCCTAACTTCTGGCCAAATACACCCGATATTCTTCCCATTTCCCTGGAAAATAAAGAGGAGCCATCGTTTATCATAAGGCTCATTCTCGCGGCAACCATGTCTTCTAATTACGGACTGTACGGGCCGGTGTTTGAATTTGGACTTAATGAAGCCTATCCTGGCAAGGAAGAATACGTTCATTCTGAAAAATATCAGATCTACCAGTGGGACTGGCATCGCAATACCAGGATCAAAGAAATGATAAGCATCCTTAACCGTATTAGAAAGGAAAATGCTGCACTTCAAACGACCTGGAACATCGAATTCTGTGATACAGATAATGATCAGATCATTTGTTACTCCAAAATAGACCAGGAGGAGACTAACAAGCTCATCATTGCGGTTAACCTGGATCCAAATCACACACAATCTGGCTGGGTAAAGGTGCCACTAAAAAGATTGAAGATCGAAGATCACGATTCATATTCGGTCAAGGATCTGCTTACTGGTGCCAGTTACATATGGCAGAATGAATGGAATTATGTGGAGTTACATCCAAAGGCAGTGCCAGCTCATATTCTAAAAATAGAAACCAAAAAACCAATTAGTTAAAAACAAAAGCATGATCAAACCAATAAATTCAGGCGACCAGGAGACCTGGTATAAAGACGCCATAATATATGAGTTACACATCAAGGCATTTTTTGACAGTAATGGAGATGGGATTGGCGACTTTGAAGGCCTGCTTCAAAAACTGGATTACCTGGAGGACCTCGGAGTTACTGCAATCTGGCTTCTGCCTTTCTATCCGTCGCCTCTAAAGGATGACGGCTACGACATTGCAGATTATTACAGTATTAATCCCTCCTATGGCGATCTTGACACTTTTAAACGGCTGATCGATGAAGCACATAACCGCGGATTAAAGATCATTACCGAGCTGGTCATTAATCACACTTCAGATCAACATCCATGGTTTCAACGGGCCCGTAATGCCCCGATTGGTTCTCCGGAAAGGGATTACTATGTCTGGACAGATGATCCTAATAAATATAAGGACACACGTATCATTTTTACAGATACAGAACCTTCCAACTGGACATGGGATCCAGTGGCCAATCAATATTTCTGGCATCGGTTCTTTAGTCATCAGCCCGACCTTAATTTTGACAACCTGCAGGTACAGCAGGAGGTTTTCAATGTGCTTGATTTCTGGTTTGATCTCGGAGTGGACGGATTTCGATTAGATGCCGTTCCTTACCTGTTCGAGAGAGAAGGCACAAATTGTGAAAATCTTCCGGAAACCCATGATTTCTTAAAAAAACTCAGAGCTCATGTGGACAGTAAGTATACAAATAAGTTGCTGCTGGCCGAGGCAAATATGTGGCCCGAGGATTCTGCGGCCTATTTTGGGGATGGAGATGAGTGTCATATGAACTATCATTTTCCCATCATGCCACGTATGTTCATGTCTGTAAAAATGGAAGATCGATATCCTATCATGGACATCATAGACCAGACTCCCGAAATACCTGAGACCTGCCAGTGGGCTATTTTCTTAAGGAATCATGATGAGCTTACGCTGGAAATGGTGACCGATGAGGAAAGAGATTATATGTACAAAGTGTATACTAAAGATCCGCAGGCCAAGATCAACGTAGGTATTAGGCATAGACTGGCACCTCTCCTGGAGAACAACAGAAACAAGATAGAACTGATGAACGTACTCCTGTTCTCTCTTCCCGGCACTCCTGTAATTTATTACGGCGATGAAATAGGAATGGGAGATAATTTCTATTTGGGAGATCGTGATGGTGTGCGCACACCAATGCAGTGGTCTTCAGACAGGAATGCGGGCTTCTCGGCAGCAAATCCTCACAAACTTTACCTGCCGGTGATCATTGATCCAGCTTATAAATACGAATCTGTGAACGTAGAGACAGAGCAATTGAACTCGTCTTCCCTGCTCTGGTGGATGAAACGCATTATTGCTATGCGTAAAAAATATAAGGCTTTTGGAAGAGGTGATATCAATTTCCTCTCTCCAAGTAACGCTAAGATCATAGCCTACACTAGAACTTATGAAGATGAGGATGTTCTGGTTCTTGGAAATCTTTCACGTTTTCCACAGGCTGCCGAACTGGATCTGGAACCCTATGAGGACTTCATTCCTGTAGAAGTTTTTAGCCATAATAAGTTTCCGCGGATAACTGATCAGCCATACCTCTTTACTATGGCCCCACACGGCTATTACTGGTTTGTTTTGCAAAAAGAAGAAGGTCATCAGGCAAAAACTGAAACGCCCGATCTTCATATCCAGGAGTGGGAACAATTGTTCCAGAACAAGGTGCGAGCCAAATTCGAACATGATATATTACCCAGCTACCTTAATTCCTGCAGGTGGTTTGGAGGAAAATCAAGGGTCATCCAGAATGTCACGGTACTAAACAAGGTGGATATTCCGGTTCCTGAGCTGCCCTCCACTCTTATTACCATTGAGGTGAATTATAATGACGGACTGCCAGAAGTATATCAACTTCCCTTGGGCTTTATGAGTCCAAAGATGGATGAAGAATATAAAGAGGTACCACCTAAAGGAATCATTGCCAAACTTACTCTGAATGGTGAAGAGGGATATCTTTTTGATTCGGTCTACAGTGAAAGCTTTAGAAATGTCTTATTCCGGAATATTAAAAAAGGAAGGAAACTGAAAAGCGGTCGCGGAAATCTCGTCTTCTATCATAGCGAAAATGGTATTGACCAATATGACAAGGTGCATTCCAAGATCCTTAATGCTGAACAAAGCAATACTTCGCTCATTTTTGATAATAAGTATTTTCTCAAACTTTATCGGAAGCTGGATAATACTATTAATCCAGATCTTGAGATCACAAAATATCTTACTGAAAAAACGGAATACAAGAATTCTCCAAGATTTGTGGGCGCAATTGAATATAAGCCAGATTCAAAGAATATTATTGTTCTGGGGATGATGCAAGACCTCATTCCGAACCAGGGAGATGCCTGGGATTATACAAAGGATGCATTAAATCGCTTTTTTGAGAGGGTACTTACCACCCCTAAAGAAATGGAATTTGAGGCGGTGCAGCACAATCTTAATCCCCTCTCCTATCAGGATCTTTCTGAAAACATGAAGGAGCTTATGGGCGTGGTATTCCCCGAGCGCATTTCTCTACTGGGGCAAAGAACAGCAGAAATGCACAAAGCCCTGGCAGCAAATCCGCATGAAAAGGATTTCGAGCCCGAACCTTTTTCCCTTCATTATCAGCGATCCTTATTCTCCTCTTTACAGTCCCTCACAAGGAATGCTTTTCAGAATCTTCAAAAAAGCATAAAAAGCCTTCCAAAACATATTCGCCCAGAAGCCCAGGAAGTGCTGGATATGAAAGCTGAGGTGCTTAAGACCTTCAGAAAGGTGTATAACCACAAGATCCCAATAATGAAGATAAGAACCCATGGAGATTATCACCTGGGGCAGGTACTGTGGACCGGAAAAGATTTTGTGATCATCGATTTTGAAGGAGAACCTGCACGATCCTTTAGTGAAAGAAGATTAAAAAGATCGCCTTTAAGGGATGTTGCTGGAATGGTTCGCTCCTTCCATTATGCTGCGTACAGCAGTATCATAGAGTCTGAATTCGACCAGCAGAACAAGGAGGGAGATCTTGACCATTGGGCAGAAAACTGGTATTATCTGGTCACCCAGATGTTCCTGAAAGGATATTACGACCATGTGGGAGAAAATGATTTTATCCCGCCAGATAAGGAAGATACTGAAATTCTCATGCAGGTCTTCCTGTTGGAAAAGGCAATATATGAGATGAATTATGAATTGAACAATCGGCCAGACTGGGTATTGATCCCATTAAGAGGTATTAAATCATGTATAAAAAAGTAAGAAATGGCTAAGAAAAAGGAAGATAAAAAAGACATACAAGGAAAGATTTCAAAATCGGGGGAAGCGCCAAAAACAAGCGCAGGAAGAAAACCTTCAGATAAGCCTACAGCTTCTGGCGAGGTCAAAGGTCCAATGGGAGTGGGAGACACCACTAGAAATGCTGGTGAAAAAAGCGAAACTCCTTTAGGAAAAACCTCCTCAGGAAATTCGGATGCTTCAAAAGGAACAGCAACAGTAAAAACTTCAGAAACAGCTTCGGCAACACCAAAACTTCCGAAGCCAAAGAAAGCGCTGCCTCAAACGGGTACACCAGATGGGGTTTCGGGTGATACAGCGCCATCAAAAAAGAAAGCTGCAACTAAAAAGAAACCTGCAGCCAAATCGCCAACGAAAAAAACTTCAAAGCCAGGAAAATTTCAGGAGCCGCTAACAGATGAACCAGTACCACACGTTGCTGCTCCTGCCACGAACGTGACTGCAAGTCCAGATGAAGACCCTGGAAAATCAAAGCGACCGAGTCGAGAACCTGTTGCAGGGAAAAAGAAAGCATCACCAGCTCGTTCCAAAAAGGAAGATAAAGAAATTAAGGATCAGACACAGGAAGAAGACCGAAGACCGGCCAAGAAAATGTCCCGGCAAAAATCTGTACCGGGAATAAGTGCAGAAGAAAAAATGAAACTGCCAAACACTTCTCCTTCAGACGATCTAAAAAGGACTGCAAAAGAAACTGCCGAGGGAATCAAGGAAAAGCTTTCGCCAGATGAGCAGACGAAAAGAGATCTCGAGCAAATGGCGAAAGATTACGTTCCAAGTGCTGAATCCATAAAGGACACAGCTCAGAAAATTGCCGACAGGTTCATTCCCGACCCTGCTAAGGCAAAGGAAATGGTTGAGGGAATAATTCCCGATAAAGACACCATAGACAGTGTTACCGAGAAGGCAAAAAAAACTATCGAAGATCTCGCCTCAGGTAAGACCGAGGAGCAAAAATCTTCTGCCGAAAAACCGGTAGAAGCAACACTGCTTTCAGATTTTGATATACATCTTTTTAAAGAAGGCAAACATTACCACCTCTACAATAAGCTGGGTTCTCATGTTATGGATTACATGGGAACAGAGGGTGTATATTTTGCAGTTTGGGCACCAAATGCAGAACAAGTATCAGTTATAGGAGATTTCAATAACTGGGACAGAGGTGCTAATATCATGGCGTCACGCTGGGATCATTCCGGGATCTGGGAGGTCTTTATTCCGGGTGCCAAAAAAGGTAGTTTATATAAGTATTTCATAAAGTCCAATAATGGTTATGAAGCCGAGAAAGGAGATCCTTTTGCTTTCATGTGGGAAACTCCCCCTAACACAGCTTCTGTTGTCTGGGATCTTGAAAATACCTGGAAGGACAAGACGTGGCTTAAAAATCGCAAAAAGAAGGAACAACAACCACAACCCATGTCTGTTTACGAATTGCACCTTGGATCGTGGAAAAGAGTTCCCGAAGACAATTTTAGATCGCTTACTTACCTCGAACTTGCCCAGCAGCTGCCAGAATATCTAAAGGAAATGGGATTTACCCATGTGGAATTTATGCCGGTAATGGAACATCCCTTCTTCGGGTCATGGGGTTACCAGATCACCGGTTATTTCGCGCCTTCCAGTCGTTTTGGAACTCCCCAGGAGTTCATGCAGCTTATTGACAGCCTTCACCAGGCAGATATTGGTGTGATCCTGGATTGGGTGCCTTCACACTTCCCTTCAGATCTTCACGGACTCCATTACTTTGACGGCACATACCTATATGAACATGCAGATCCAAGAAAAGGCTTTCATCCAGACTGGCAGAGCTACATTTTCAACTACGGAAGAAGTGAGGTAAGATCATTTTTAATAAGCAACGCCCTATTCTGGTTAGACAAATTTCACGCAGATGGTCTTCGGGTTGATGCCGTTGCTTCCATGCTTTACCTTGATTACTCAAGGAAGGAAGGAGAATGGGAACCAAACGAATTTGGAGGAAGGGAGAACCTGGAAGCTATTAGTTTCTTAAAAGAATTTAATGAGGCGGTCTACAAGGAATTTCCTGATGCAGTTACAATTGCCGAAGAATCCACCGCCTGGCCAATGGTTTCCAAACCTACATATCTTGGCGGCCTTGGCTTCGGAATGAAATGGATGATGGGATGGATGCATGACACGCTGAAGTACTTCAGCGAAGATCCCATCCACAGAAGGTATCACCAAAATACCATCACCTTTAGTTCTAACTATGCCTTTACCGAGAATTTCATGCTCCCGTTATCTCATGACGAAGTAGTCTATGGGAAGCACTCCATTCTGAATAAAATGCCGGGAGATCAATGGAACAAATTTGCAAATCTAAGAACCCTGTACGCATATATGTATGCACACCCGGGCACCAAACTGCTCTTTATGGGAGCAGAATTTGGGCAACCTTCAGAATGGAACCATGACGGCAGCCTGGAGTGGCATCTTACCAATGAAGATCCACACCGCAAGATTCAGGAGACCCTTAAAGAGCTGAATAAGCTTTACAAAAAGGAACCTGCTCTTTATGAAAAAGCTTTTTCGCATGAAGGTTTTGAATGGGTAGACATTATGGATGCTGAAAACAGTATTATCAGCTTTATGAGAAAAGCTAAAAAGCCGGAAGATAATATTCTTGTGGTATGCAACTTTACCCCGGTACCACGGGAGAATTACAGGATCGGAATTGAGCAAGCAGGGAGTTGGAAAGAGATCTTTAATAGCGATGAAGAACGTTTTGGCGGCAGCAATGTGAAGAATTCAGAGGAAATAGGAACACAGGATATTCCTGCTCACCGTCAGGAGAATTCCCTTTCCCTTACCCTGCCACCCATGGCGGTCATTTACTTAAAAAGGACCTGATGCAAAAAAGAAAAAAGCTACCTCCGATAATCCGCAGGTAGCTTTTTTATTAGAACATAAAGATCATCTTAAGAATTTCAATTAAAATCGAGCACACGGGGATGTTCAACTTCCTTTTATTCTATTCCTGAAGTTAAGTTAGTTTTAACCTCCTTAAGGGCGATTTTCCTTCGTAAATTCTTATCTTCAGAAGCGAATAAAAAAATATGAAAAACGTAAAAGCTTATGCCGCACAGGCAGCAGATAAAGATCTGGAACCCTTCCAAATTGAGAGGCATGAACCCGGACCGGGAGATGTTGAAATAGAAATTCTGTACTGCGGGGTCTGTCACTCAGATATACATACTGCGCGTAATGAATGGGGTGGCACTAAATATCCCTGTGTGCCGGGTCATGAGATCGTGGGAAGGGTTACCAGGATCGGAAATGCAGTCACGCAACATAAAGAAGGTGATACCGTGGGCGTGGGTTGTTTTGTTGACTCCTGCGGGCACTGTGAAAACTGTGAGGAAGACCTGGAGCAATACTGCCTAAATGGTCCTACAGCAACTTATAATTCTCCATCTCCATTAGATAAAAATGTGCATACCTACGGTGGCTACGCTACACATATTGTAGTAAAACAGGAATTTGTTCTAAAGATTTCTGATAAGTTGCCACTGCACGCGGTAGCACCACTTTTATGTGCAGGAATAACAACTTATTCTCCGCTGCGCCGGTGGAAGGTTAAAAAAGGTGATAAAGTTGGCGTTGTAGGTTTAGGCGGACTGGGTCACATGGCGGTTAAACTGGCCTCCTCTATGGGTGCAGAAGTAACGATGCTAAGTCGTTCTCCCGAAAAAGAAAAAGATGCCAATGAACTGGGAGCTGCAAACTTTGAGCTCACCACCAGTGAAGAAAACATGAAAAGGCTCTCTGGCAGTTTTAATCTTATAATTAATACAGTCTCGGCTCAACATGATTACAATCCATATCTCAATCTTTTAAAGACCGACGGCGTTATGGTGTTGCTCGGTATTCCTCCAAAACCTTCAGAAGTGCAGGCAGCGCAATTGATTATGAAAAGGAGAAGCCTTGTAGGTTCTTTAGTAGGTGGGATAAAGGAAACCCAGGAAATGCTTGACTATTGTGCGTCCCACGGCATTGTTTCTGAAGTTGAAATGATCAATATAGACCAGATCAATGAAGCTTATGAGCGAACTTTGAATGCAGATGTTCGCTATCGCTTTGTGATCGATATGAAATCTTTAAAAAACCAAAACCAACATAATTAAAATGAAAAGAAATGCAACTGCCATTTGGAATGGTACAATAAAAGAAGGAAAAGGACATCTCTCTACACAAAGTCAGGTGTTACAAAACACGCCCTATTCCTTTCACACGAGGTTTGAAAATGAGAAAGGGACTAATCCGGAGGAACTCATTGGTGCAGCACATGCTGGTTGTTTTACCATGCAATTGTCTGCTAATTTAAGTAAGGAAGGTTTTAATCCTGTTGAGCTGGAAACAAAATGTGATATTACGTTTGAAGACGGTACTGTAAAGAGATCACACCTCCAGCTATCTGCAAAAGTACCCGGAGTTTCGCAAGAAAAATTTGATGAACTCGTAAAGCATGCAAAAGAGAACTGTCCTATTTCGAAACTTTTAAATACAGAGATCACCTTAGATTCTTCTCTAAACGGATAATAGCTCTCTTATTTTAAAGGATATCGTTAAGCGCTTCAAAAATGACATTTTTGAGGCGCTTTTCCATTATGTTCTTTTCAACAAACTTTTGATTTACCTCAAGCTCGATCCCCAGGTAATGTTCTGGAAACTTATCCCTTAAGTAGGTAGTAAACCCGTCATCCACTCCCAGGTAAGGATAATTAAAGCGAACATGAAGATCCTTATCCTTTTTAAAAAGGCTTTTTTGGAAGCTCTTACAGAAGTCGGCTTCTTCCCTTCTGGCGGGATCGAAAAGCAGACCTATATCGGCCGTTCTTACTTCCCCGTCCAGAATAGGAGTGAATGTGTGTACCGAGAGATGCAATACTATATGCCCTTCTGCTCTGTAATTTTCGATTCTCCCTTCTATATAATTTCGGTAAGGAAAATAAAGCTCATGGAGAATTTCCTCTTTTTCGGGATCTGACAATTGTTCTGTGAATTCAGAAAACAACTGTGGATGCCCTATGGACCTGTTGGGCTCTACCAGCAGCCTGCTTATCATATAAGGCTGTGAAAAATGTGACAGTCTTGAAAGCCTATTGAAGAGGTTTAATGCCCCGGGATCGTAACCCCGGTGAGTTTCGAGGATAACTTCAGCCTCCTGGAAATATTCCTGGTATTGATCGGGAAGTTCATTCCCGGCATGCTCGCAGGTAAGAAATAAGATCACACTAAAAATTTGATGTTCGAAGATACATTTTTGAAATTGCTCCTGTGGCAGCTTATCTCATAATTTCTGAAGCTGAAAAAAACCTGTTCTCTTCTAGACAGTCACTAAGGGTTCTGTAAACCTTCAGAATTTCTGCTTCAGAAGGTTTTTCTCCCAAAGCTTTGATGATCCTGGTGGCAAGGCTTCCATGCTGCAGAATAAATTCAATGTTCTTCTGATGTTTTTCGGAGATGTTCTCTTTCACCATAGCATAGATCTTACTCCAAATGTCTTTTACAGCCTTCCCAGCTCGTAAATCAAAAATATCAAGGTATTTGTCATTTTTGGCACCTGTGCCTTCAGCATCAATGATCACAGCATTAAGGATCTCAAAAAGGTCATTTTCATGCCAGTTTTTTTGATCTTCAAGGGAGATCAACTCCTCACCCACCAGTAATTTCAAAGCTTCTATAATTAATACAGCAATTGCTACATCTGCTTTTGGACATTCCTGTATATCTATAACGCGTATTTCAATTGCACCACGATCAAATCTTGCAATTGCACCGCGAGAATTAAGAAAATGGTGATCCAGGATCTTTTCGTGATCATGTGGGGCAATGGCTTTATTGATAGGTTCAAAGATCCCCTGGAAGTAATCTTTTTTGGTAAAATATTGCTCTGGAATGACCTTCCCCGTCATTTCAGGAATTTCCTTTTGATTGGTCTTGTACACCTGCATTCTTGAATCCTTGAAACCTGTGAGCCGTCCTTCAAAAATTGGAGAGCTGGCACTCAGGGCTGGGATAATAGGCAGGAGAATACGTACAGCTGCATGTAATTTTTCGAATTCGGCATCTCCCGAAAAGGGAAGGTTAATGTGCATGCTCTGTACATTGCTCCACCCATGTCCTCTACAGTCGAAAATGCGGTTATATAGCGCATATATCCTGCTATAGCTATGTTGCCATAATTGCATTTCCTCCTCCGGGTGCATGAGGGGATGTGCTGCTGAAGGTAACAACCGGCTATTGAGATCCTTCAGAAGGCTATTCATTTCCGATACATTTTCGGCAAAAAGTTCGTCAAGATCCTCAAGATTTGCAGTAGGACCATTAGTTTTCATTTCAACTACATGGGCTACCAGCTCATTGCTCCATTCTATTTTGCCGTTCTCAACATCTGAGGTGAGCGTGCCATTTTTCCTGGTGAGCAGTTTATCCACAATAGGATTGACTTTGAAGGTTTCTGTGTCTACCAGCATGTACTCCAGTTCAATACCAAATACTTCGAATAGGTGGTAACTCATTCTGTTTTCTTTTCTAAACGATTTTTTAGGGCAGTGAGAATTTCTATATAAACCTTATCTCCATAGAACCTGTCCTCTACTCCAAAATCTATATTTGGATTGTCATTTATTTCTATAACCAGAGGTTTTCCATCTACCTCTTTCACATCTATTCCATACAGGCCTTTCCCCATGAGTTTTGCCGATTTCAAGGCGACATCCATGATCTTCTTTGGCACCTCCTCAATGGCTATAACATCGGCATCTCCATCACGATCGTCTTTCTTCTTTGCATCCCAGTTATAGATTTGCCAGTGCCCTTTAGCCATATAATACCGACAGGCAAAAATGGGCTTATCATCCAGGATGCCAATCCTCCAGTCATAATCTGATGGTGTGAATTCCTGTGCAATCACCAGCTCCGATTTCCGAAGCATCTCTCCTACCAGTTTCTCATATTCTTCGGGCGTTGAAGCTTTTTTTACTCCAAAGGAAAAGGTCGAATCGGGAGATTTTAAGACCAGAGGCAGGCCTGTTTTTTCTATAACCTTATTGCGGTTTTCTTTATGTACAATAATAGTGCGAGGAGTGGGAATTCCGGCGTTTTCCAGGGCTTCGGCCATAAAAACCTTGTTACAGCATTTTAGTATAGCATCGGGATAATCTATGATCGCAATATCTTCCTGCTGTGCTTTTCGTGCAAAAGCGTAGGCTTCGTTATTCACTTCGGTACTTTGCCTAATAAAAAGTGCATCAAAGGCCGAAAGCCGTGAAAGATCACGGGGAGAAACGAATTCGACATAAAAATTCATTTTTTCAGCCAGTTCTGCGAACTTCTTTAAAGCTTTTTGATTGCTGGGAGGAGCAGGATCATGCTCCTTTACAAGAATAGCCAGGTCATACTCGTAGGATTCATTTTTGGGAGTGTCGTATCGCTTTTTCGCAAAATACTGAACTGCAAATTTTCGCATTAGAGGCAAATGCTCCTCTGGAATTTCCATTTCCGATAAGGCTTTTATCGATTTGATGTTCCATTTGTTGCTATAACTGAACTTAACCCGCAAAAACGGAATTTGAAAATGCCGGTGAAACATTGCACTAAGTTCCCGATACTTCTGCGCCACGTTCTGACCAAAATAGATACTCAGCGTAAACTCCTGGGACTTGATGCTCTTCAGGCTTTTTTGAATGAGATCATCAAATTCGTCTGAAACGATCTTCACCAGCCTTGGCTCCCTTAGATCCACGAGATTCTTAACCGTAGGAATTGCAAGATGGCCCCGGGCCTCGGCCAGCAGGGAAACATAATAACCTTTACTTTGATAGGAATAGTCCTTGCATAAATTGAAAATTCGTGCCTTCTTTAGTTGCGAATATTCGGGGGTTGTAAGATAATCCCGAGCCGAGATCACTTCCATGTTCTCAAGGGAAAGATCCCAATTCTCAGGTTTATTTACTACTAAAAACTTCTTCATTAATGTATAACAAATTTGATCAAAGGTATATGAAATATCAGAGGAAAAATGTGCCGTTTGGAAATATTTTAGAGAGCTTAACTTATTGAATTACAACACACCATCTCCAGGAATTCCAGCGAAAGAAGGAAATGCGAATTTGAATATGGCTGGAAAAATAAAAGAGTTTGCCTGAAAAGCACGGTATACGTCATCCTGAATTTTTTCAGGATCTTAACTATTTAAAAATCAGAATGACTTGGTAGCCGAAACAAGTTCAGCCTGCCGCAAAATGGCTTTTCAGACAGCCTCTTTTCTTCTGAAGAAAACAGATCTTGCCCCTAAATTAGCCCCGAAATATTTCCTTCCAGATCTATATTTATATTTTCAGATGCCGGATGAGGCGGTAAGCCTGGCATCCGCATCATTTCTCCGGTGATGGGGATTAAAAATCCTGCACCGGCAGCAATCTCAATTTCTCGAACATTTAAAGTAAATCCTGAAGGTCTTCCCAGAAGTGATGGGTCATCTGACAGGGATTTCTGGGTCTTGGCAATACAAACTGGCAGCCCTTCCAACCCCAGATCCAGAATAGTCTTGAGATCTTTTTGTGCCTTTGGAGCAAAAACTACTTTTGCGGCACCATAGATATTTTTAGCAATCATCTCAATTTTTGATACCACATCCTGCTCCCAATCATATAAGGGTTTAAAATTAGACTGGTCTTCTTCAATAATTTCGATCACCCTGGCTGCAAGGTCAAGCGCTCCCTCGCCTCCTTTGGCCCATCCTTCAGATAAGGCAACCTTTACTCCCATCTTCTTTGCAAAATCTATGATCAGCTGGATTTCTTCATCACTATCTGTATAAAATTTATTGATAGCTATTACAGGAGGGATCTGGTAAAGCAATGCATTTTCCAGGTGTTTTTCCAGGTTTGGAAGTCCGTTTTTCAAAGCTTCAAGGTTGGGAATAGTAAGCGAATTTAATGCTGCGCCTCCATGATACTTTAAAGCTCTAATGGTAGTGGTCAATACGACGGCTTTGGGCTTTAGTCCTGCACTTTGGCATTTGATGTCCAGAAATTTTTCTGCCCCAAGGTCAAACCCAAAGCCGGCTTCTGTAACTGTATAATCAGAAAGGCTCATTCCCATGCGAGTGGCAATGACCGAATTTGTTCCCTGTGCGATGTTCGCAAATGGCCCAAGGTGAATAATGGCAGGATTTCCTTCAATGGTCTGTACAAGATTAGGCTTAAGCGCATCTCTGAGCAATGTGGCCATAGCTCCTTCAGCATTAAGATCTCGAGCAAAGACGGGTTTTTTATTAAATGTATATCCTATAAAGATATTTCCCAACCGACCCTTCAGATCTTCCAGATTTTCGGTAAGGCACATAATGGCCATGATCTCGGAAGCTGCTATGATGTCAAATCCGCTTTCTCTTGGAATGCCCGATCCCGTTCCGCCAAGGCCAATAACAATATTCCGAAGCGCCCGGTCATTAACATCCATAACCCTCTTAAGGCGTACTGTGCGGGGATCAATGCCCAGGTTATTGCTCCTGGACTGAATATTATTGTCTACCAGGGCTGCCAGAAGATTGTGGGCCTTTTCTATGGCAGAAAAATCTCCTGTAAAATGCAGATTGATATCCTCCATTGGCAGAACCTGAGAAAAACCGCCACCGGTTGCACCGCCTTTTATTCCAAAGACCGGTCCCAGGGAAGGTTCCCTAAGAACTACAGTGGTTTTCTTTCCCAGCCTGTTCAAAGCTTCAGAGAGACCAATGGAAACAGTAGTCTTTCCTTCTCCTGCAGGTGTTGGTGAAATAGCCGAAACCAGGATCAACTTTCCATTTTTCAGCTTTTCCTTGTCAATTTTAGAGAGTGGAAGTTTGGCTTTATACTTTCCATACATTTCGATCTCATCTGGCTCCAGACCTAACTTCCTGGCGATCTCGGTAATGGGTTTTAACTGAATGTTTTGAGCGATCTCAAGATCTGTAAGTGGCGCTGTGGTCATCATGATTTTCCTGCTGTTAATGATCCCAAAAGTACATTTTAGGCAAGGCAGGAGGAATGATCAGGATCAGGTTTTTAAAGATTTCTACAACGTTTTAGCTCCGTTTTAATTCTAGTTTACAGCTTTATAGAATGAGTCAATATGCTCCTGATCTCCGCTTATGAATATGTGATCATTTTGCAGGAGCCTTTCATTGGGAGAAACATTTGTGATCATATCTCCCTTTCTGGAAACCGCCAGGATATTCACGCCGTAATTTCGACGTACATCCACTTCTTCAATACTTTTGCCAACAACAGGACCACTATCGGCCAGGAGGCGGATGCAACTTATCTTAAAATCGGGAATGGTCGATGAATTAAAGGTCTGCAAGCTTTTCCTGGACTGGAATACCTGATAATTGTCTGCCCTTACTGAATCTACCAGGCTCTCCAGTTCATTGATCGGAACGAGGTAATTGGTTAAAACCCGCGAAAAGATCTCAATGGAAGTTTCAAATTCCTCCGGAATCACCTCATCTGCACCCAAGGCCAGCAGCGTCTCAATTTCTTTCACATATCTCGTTCTCACCACGATATAAACCGACGGTGACAAATGCCGAATATTGGAAACAATTGCTTTTGTAGCCTGTGGATCTGAGATGGCTACCACCACTACCCGCGCTTTCTTTACGTTGACTGCATCCAGCATATGTTCCTGCACTGCATCTCCAAAAATGATAGGTTCTCCTTTCGCTTTTTCCTGTTTTACGATCTGTGCGTTAAGTTCCAGGATCATATAAGGGATCTCGGCGTATTTGGCGGCTTTCGCGAGATTGGTGCCATTGATTCCATATCCAATAATGAGCAGATGGTTTTCCAGTCCGTACTCTTCATCGCTCTTTTTTTCGGTTTTTGTCCTTGTAGCAGATTTACTCCATATTGGCCGCAACAGGTAATTTGATATTTTCCCAGAAAAGAGGATGACAAAGGGCGTGAGGAACATTGTAAATACTGAAACCGAAAGGAAATATTGATTCATTTGTGGAGAAAGCAATCCATTTTCGATTCCTATTCTTGAAAGTATAAATGCAAATTCCCCTACCTGGAAAAGCGCCATTCCTGTTAACAAAATAGTTCTGAAAGGATATTTTAGAGCGGCTACTGCAAAAGAAACAACTCCTCCTTTTATGATAAAGACCACGAGTACCATCAAAAGAATAATTCCGGCATTTTCGATGAAGAACTGCAGGTCAAGAAGCATCCCTATGGAAATAAAGAAAAAACTGATGAACAGCTCCCTAAAAGGCAGGATCGTACTTGTAGCCTGGTGGCTGTAATCTGATTCAGAAATAATAAGGCCTGCTAAAAATGCGCCAAAGGCAAGCGAAAGGCCTGCCGAAGCCGTGACAAAGGCGACTGTAAAACAAAGCGTTATTGTGGCGAGTAGGAAAAGCTCTTTACTTTTAGTTTTGGCAATAAGATACATTGCTCTGGGGACAAGATATTTAGCACTTATGTATGTAAACGCAATGATAAGTGCACTTTTAAGGAGCAGGAAAAGGATCTCGTTTAAAATATTTGAGGAACTTCCAGCCATAATAGGGGTTACCAGCATCATTGGCACCACTATGAGATCTTGAAAAATAAGGATCCCCAGGGCTGTACGGCCATGGGGCGTGGTGATCTCATTCCTGTCCTGAAGGATCTTAAGTACGATTGCAGTACTGGATAGCGAAAAAAGAAAACCTGTAAAAACGGCTTCATTCCAGGAAAAGCCGAGAAAATAAAAAACCAGTCCTGTTACCAGCACACTTAGCCCCACCTGAAGGAATCCGCCGTAAATTACGGTCCTTTTCATGAGGGCGAGTTGCTTAATGGACAATTCCATTCCAATCACGAACATAAGCAGAATGACCCCGATCTCTGAAAGGATCTCTACCTGCTCGTTGTTTTCAATGAGTCCAAAACCAAAGGGCCCGATAATTATGCCCGTAATAAGGAAGCCAAGAATGGAAGGCAGGCGAAATCGCTGGAGCACCAGTACCACCACCACAGAAAATCCTAGTAAGACAACGATATCCTGAAGTAATGGAAAATGCATAAATAAAGGTTTTAAGCTGCTGAATAAAAATATTTAATTTCAAGTTGATATCGGCCGTCAAAGTAAAAGAAAAGTACTGGGAAAATCTTTTTTTCATTCCAGGCTTTGAAAAGGAAATTCCTCGAGTACACTCCAGCTTTTCCCATCGTGTTTCAATAAGCACAGAGATTCGGCATAAAAAATTTTTCTGAAGGCCCTACTGGAGAAATCCTCCCAGGCACGTTCAAAAAATTCCTTCCTAAGATCTTTGGAGGCCAGAGTAATGTGCGGGTGAATGCTCTTTGAAAGCTTTAGATCGTAAGATTCCAGTGCGGCAATGAGATCGAGATACAGATCCTGAAAGAATTTTTGTGCGTGAACCTGAAGAAAGATCACTCTTTTGCCAAAATGCCCAAGCCCATTAATCTCAACCTGCCATCGGCGGTGCGCTCCAGCTACTCTCGCAATTGAAGATTTAAATTGTTCCTCCTGCGATTGTTCAAGGTTAATTGGCGGAGTAATGGTGATGTGGGCAGGAAGTTTCAACGCATGCGAAGCATGGTACGTATCCTTCATTTCGAGCTTTAGGTCAAGAATTTCTTTGCTGATCTCTGCAGGTGGAAGAACGGCGGTAAAATAAAGAGCCCTTGAAAATGACATTTTAGAAAGGTCTTAGATCATACGTGTCAGCAGGGATTTACCTTTACTTTTTTGGCGACGGTCAAAGAGGGAACCAATAAAGAATCCCAGCAACAGGCAACATAACGGAACGTAAAATTTGATTTCAGAATCGGTATAAAGAATGAGAAGACTCATAATGGTGAGCCCCACAAAAAGTCCAGCTTTTAAACCGTACATGGCCCAGTAACTTTCAGGGACTAAAGAAAAATTTCGTCGCAAATTTCTTATAAAGGAAATCAATTTTGGTTCAAGTGCTGCTTCTGCATTTGAAGATTCGACATCCAGCCCTTCAAAAATTTCATCCAGCTCTTTTTCAACTGCAGTGAGCTGTTCCTGAGTGAGATTTTTATATTTTACCTCCTGAAGAATATTGCTGAACTTCTGCCTAATTCTATAAGAATTACTGCTGCCGTGGACTCCTACAGCCCTGTCAAGGCGCTGAATGGCTTCTTCTAATTTCATCTTGAAAATTAATCCTGGCTGTTAGACGCAGAATATATTTTTTGTTACCCTTCAAAAAGTTAAAATTTGAAGAAAAGTTTTAACAACACGATGGGAACCGATAGAAACTGACAAGCTATCCATAATATTTTTATTAAGTACTGAATCCCAAAATGTTTCCTTTCAGTTTTTGTTTGTAATAATTTAGATCCAAAAGTTTTCCTGCGAAAATTATTTATAGCCGGCAGCCTGGAGATTAAAGAGTTCGGCATAAAGCTTTCCGTTAGCCATCAACTCTTCATGCGTACCTATTTCGAGTACAGCTCCGTCCTTCAACACCATGATCCTGTCGGCTATTCGAACGGTACTAAATCTATGGGAAATGATCACCGCAGTTTTTCCTTCTGTAAGTTTGATGAACCTGTTAAAAGCTTCTGTCTCGGCACGTGCATCAAGGGCCGAAGTGGGTTCGTCAAGGATCAGCACCTCTGAATTCTTCATATAAGCTCGTGCAATTGCTATTTTTTGCCACTGTCCGCCAGAGAGATCCTTACCTTGCTTAAAGCGTTTCCCCAGCTGTTGGTCATAACCAAAAGGCAGTTCATGAACTACTTGATCTGCCAGGCTCTTCTCGGCTGCCAATGAGATCCTTTGCTGGTCATCGATGCCCGAGATCTCTCCCATTGCAATGTTTTCTCTAAGGGTGAGCTCAAACTTCACAAAGTCCTGAAAAATGACCCCAAAATACTGCTGGTATGCTCTGCGGTCATATCTCTTAATTGGAATTTCATCCAGCATAATCTCACCCTCTGTAGGCTCATAAAACTGCAGCAGAAGTTTAATAAGAGTAGTTTTTCCCGCTCCATTTTCCCCTACAAAAGCAAGTTTCTCACCTGCACTGAGTTCGAAATTAATGTGCCTTACTACCCATTTTTCAGATTTAGGATATTTAAAGCCAACATTTCTGAATTCAAAGCCTTTCTGAATAATTTCAGGCAGCGGAAGTACCCCTGTAGTATCTCGTTCTTCGTACTTAAGATCGAGGAATTCAAAATAATCCTGAAGGTAGAGGGCACTTTCAGTAATAGCAGTAAAACGAGTAAAAAATCCTTGCAGCTTTTGCCTTAATCTGTTAAAGGAACCTGCAAGGAAAGTGAGGTCTCCAAGTGAAAAGATCCCTGCAACAGTTCTAAAGACAATGAGTACATATGCGGCATAATAGGCCGTAGTGCCCACAACATTAAAAAATGCACCCCAGCCTGCCCGTTGTTTGGCTAAATTTTTACTTTGGGCGTAGTACCTTGTTGAGAGGCCTTTAAATCTATTGGCCAGATAATCACTTAAACCAAACAGCTTAACCTCCTTTGCTGTGACATCGCTTGCTCCAGCATACCGCAGATAATCAAGTTCCCGCCGCTCCTGTGTCCAGCTTCGGGCGAGGGAATAACTGGTGCCGCTGAATTTTATCTCATTGATCATTGTGGGTATTATCGACACGATGAGTAAGAGGATCAGCCAGGGTTCAAAGGCCACGACCCCGGCGAGCAAGGTGGCAATTACAATAATATCTTCTGCCTGGGTAAGAATATTAGACATCAACCCCACCCGGCCCGTAGTTTGCTGCCTGGCTCTCTCCAACTTGTCGTAAAACTCGGAATCCTCAAGTTCATCGAGATCAACTTCCGAAGTCTTTTTAATGATCTTTACAGAAGTATCAATAGCATATTGATCACCTAAAAGAGCATCGATCAAACTGATACCTCTGCTTAGTAGATCTGACAAGATTGCCAGCGCCAACTCTGCTGCAACGAGAGTCCACAGTCTGTCCATATCCTTTACCTCTGCTGCGATCTGAACTACCACCTCATCAATGATCAATTTTCCAAGCCACAGCATAAGAACAGGAAGGACCGCATTGATGATCCTGCCCACTATATTCGCATAGAACAAGGCAGGATTTACCTTCCGGATCTCTTTAAAAAAACGGGGAACAAACTTCAGGGAAGAAAAACTTTCCCTGAACCTGAATTTATTTGTGGATATCGACTGTTGCGGGCGTGGCAAGTTTGATTTTTTTACAGATTAAATGAAGATAGACCAAGCCTTCCTAAAAATTGAGTTTCAACAGGGCTTTTTAGTTTTCATGAAGGAGCCATTGCAATGCCTCCGGAAATTCGCTGCTCCAAAAAGCCTCATTATGTTCTGCTCCTTCTACGATCTTTACATGCAGATTTTCCTGCGGAAAATTTTTGTCCAGCAGGAGCGACTTCATTTTAAGAAGATCGGGGACCATAGCTTCGCCTTCAGCAGTACCTCCTAAAAAATATATTCTGGTGTTTGGAGAGATTTCAGAGGTTCTTACAAATTGAAAAATTTCTTCACTGTACCAGAAAGAAGGCGAAAAAACGCCGATCCTTCCGAAGGTATCAGAATGTTTTAAGCCGGCATAAAATGAAATCAATCCTCCCAGGGAAGAACCCATTATCCCAGTATTTTTTGATTCAGGGAGGCTGCGATAATTGCTGTCAATATATAATTTCAAGGTATTGACAATGAAGTCAACGTATGCTGCCCCTTCCCCGCCTCCGTACTTCTCATTTGCAAAAGGAGTGAGTTCTGCAATTCGATCTTCATTACCGTGATCTATGCCTACTATGATCACTTTTTGCCCTTTTTGAGCATCCAGGAATTCATCTACTTGCCATTCTCCCGAAAAAGCAGTTGCTGTATCAAACAAGTTCTGAGCATCATGCATGTACACCACCGGGTAACGCTCTTTGGCGGAATCGTAACCTGCCGGAAGATAGACCCGAATAGTCCTGATCGCATCCAGCTGAGGTGCCTCAAGTTGAAAGGTCTTCACATTGGCCGAAGCAGTAGATTGTGCTGCCGCTGAAATGCTGACAGAAAAAAGCAACGCGAAAATGACATTTTTGAGCGGCATAGCGGGAAAGTATTTATAAAAATTAAGCGTCCTTTACTTCTTCCCCTTCAGCAAGGCAGAAATGATCAAGACTAAAGATGTAAATACACCAAATTACTACCAGAAGGACGGAGAGCGTCCAGCTAACGGGTCTTCCGAGGTAATAGCCCATGAAAAAATCGGCTAAAATGGGCAGTGCGCCTACCGGTAAGATCCCGACAACCGCCAGGAGAATTCTTCTTTTTGCATCAACTGTCAATTTTATGCCACAGCTGGCACATTCCCAGCTGGAAAAAACATTCTGGAAAAAATGCTTTTTAAGGTGATAGCCAAAAGAGTATTTATAACCGCAATTGGGACAGGTACGAACTTTCATAATAAATTATTTTTCAGCTAAAAAAGAGGCTCTACTCAAGTTAAAAACATCAGTTCCTTCTGCAGCTTTTAACTTTTGATAAAGGTAAACATATCCTACAATAGATATCAAGAAATTTGGTGGCTTTCCGTTACAGGTCTCAATAGCTGTGCAGACAGGTTTTGAAGCTATGGCCGAGCCCGGAAAAGCTTCTCAAAAATGACATTTTTGAAAGGTATTATTTCTATTCCCTGCGGGGGCGAAATTCAGGGGCGAAACTGCGTCTTCGGCTTTGCTTGAAATTCTTTTTCAGCAGTAAATAGAGGATAGAACCCAGGAGCGGAAAAAAGATAATAATAAGCAACCATGCTAATTTCCATTTAACATCTTTGAACCTGGCATTGGCAAGATCCAGAAGGGCCCATATCCAGAAAATAAGGAATAGGAAAATCGGCAGAATGTAGATCAACCCCGTATCCATAAAAATTTATGAAGTTGCCAACCGCGGACTCAAAGATTCGAAAAAATGATTGAGCTCCTGTAAAGAGTCTTCTTCAATAAAGCTCTTTTCTATGAGCAGGGACTGTCCTGTTGTTTCGATACGATAGCTGTCTACAAATTTTCTTATTCGGGTGATCTCCGAAATTTGTATTGACTTTGGAATAAACGAATGTTTGATCAAATGGTTTCCCTCTATAGTGAGATATTGCTTCCTTTTTTGATAATAAGCCGTGCCCGTTTGCAACATTCCAATGAACACCCATAAATAACTAAAGAGCGATTCGCGGTTAATGTAAATAGCGAACAAGCCAACCGCGATCATCAATAGCCCATAAATAAAATTGTTCTTAACCCTGCTTTTTGGATATCTAACTTTCATGATTTCAGAAATTTAAATGTTAAATATTTTAACAAGATAAGAAGAAGAAATAAAACAGCAATAAAAAAAGCAATTTTCTCCACTTAAGATCCTGAATACAAAGCTGTACGGCTTCCTTTTTTGAAAAATTCCGCAGGCAACAAATCCAATAATCTCTGTAAAAGATGCCGTTCTTAAAATAATTATTATTTTGAGCTTTTTAATTCAAATCCCAAATATGAAATTCTCGAAAACCTACTGCCTTATATTCTTTGCTGCACTTACTGCCAATGCCCAGACGACAGATGAAGCCCTGAAAGAAAAGGCCCGGCGCATTCATGAAAAAGTTATTACTATTGATACTCATAACGATATCAACACCAATAATTTTACTGCTCAAAAGAATTATACTCAGGATCTGGATACCCAGGTCAACCTGCCAAAAATGGAAAAAGGAGGTGTGGATGTTACCTGGCTCATTGTATATACAGGGCAGGAATCTCTTAATTCCGCAGGCTACAAAGCAGCTTTAGAAACAGCCATGTCAAAATTTGAAGCCATTCACAGGCTGGTAAATGAGATTGCCCCATCTAAAATAGGTCTTGCCACCACATCTCAGGAAGTAAGAAAACTAGTGACCCAGGGCAAAAAAGTAGCCATGATAGGGGTTGAGAATGGTTATCCAGTGGGAACTGATATTAAGAACGTTAAAAAATTCTATGACCTGGGAGCACGATATATGTCGCTCTCTCATAATGGCCATAGCCAGTTATGTGATTCAAATACCGGCGAAGCCAATAAAGAATGGTTACATGGCGGACTAAGCCCTTTGGGGAAAGAAGTTGTAAAAGAAATGAACCGGCTGGGAATGATGATCGATGTCTCTCATCCTTCCAAGGAATCCATGCGGCAAATGATCGAACTTTCCAAGGCGCCACTCATCGCTTCTCACTCCTCGTCAAGAGCATTATGTAATCACAGTCGTAATCTTGATGATGAGCAGCTGCAATGGCTCAAAAACAATGGCGGAGTGATACAAACTGTGGCCTTTAGTTCTTATCTGAACACCGAAAAACACAATAATTTTGATGCTGCAGTAAAAAAGATCTACCAGGACGTAGGTGAAAAAATAGGATTCAAGGTTTTGAGCCGGGAGGAAGTCAGGGCGATGGAAAGCAAAAAACGCGATCTGTACTATGAAGACTTTAGGAGGGTGAGAAAGCTTTCCCAGCCAAAAATTCAGAAACTAAAGGAACAGGTTCCTCCTGTGAACGTATCAGATTTTGTTGATCACGTGGATTACCTGGTGAAGAAGATTGGAATTGACCACGTAGGGATAAGTTCTGACTTTGATGGTGGTGGCGGAATTGAAGGCTGGAATGACGCTTCCGAATCATTTAATATCACCCTTGAGCTGGTAAAACGAGGTTATACAGAGCAGGAGATCGCAAAATTGTGGGGAGAAAATCTGCTAAGAGTTCTGGATGAAGTTCAGGCTGTAGCACAAAGGCTTCAGAAAAAGTAAAAAAACAATAGAGGCTGCCCGAAAAATAAAAAACTTCATTTTGCTATTTTCCAGTGAAGCGTGATAATAAAGGCTTCACATAGCTAAAAAAATTTCCGGGCAGCTTCTGTTCTAATAACCAACATCGGGCCTAAAGTCTGGATTCGTAAGTCCCACTATACCTACAACTCCCATTACCGGCACCCCAAAATTCACAATATTTGACATTTTTCGATTTTTAAGATAGACTGCGCGTATCTCATTATCCTGAAATGGAATCTTCAAAAATTTGCCTTCTTCTACATTATTCCGGTCAAGAAACAGTTTTGCTGCATCAGATTTTTTTCCGGTAATACCTACCAGTTGTCCGCTGTCCTCTCTTCTTAATTCCCTGAGTTCGAAAACCAGGTTGTCAACAGTTTCTACTTTCACACGATTATTTGAATCTACCGCATGTTGAACATCTGTAGTATCCTGATGGTAAACACTGCATGCGGTCATTCCCCAAATAATCCCAACAATGGCCGACTTCTGAATAAAATTTCTCATATCACACATTTTAAATTACAAGAACAAAATGGGGGAATTGAAACGCCAGGAAATTGAAAATGGGGAAGAATATATTATAAAGCTAAAAAGTAAATAGCGATTTACCCGTCTTTAAGCGGAAAAGACTTACAATTATTTAAAGAAAAGCAAAAGAATAGTGAAAAGTGTTAGGATTTAGAGCAATTATAGCAGCAATAGCAATTTGATATTACTGCCGGGCCTTTCTTATTTTTTTATCCCAGAAAATAAAACCAATGAAAAGCGTAAGACTAATGATCGAGGTCCAGAGCAGCCCAGTTTTAAGACGCTCGTAATCTCCACCCAGGTATGCAATAAAAATGATCAAAGGAGAGATGCCTATCATGGTGGCACCAATAAATTTCCAATAGCCCATTTTTAAAACTCCGCCCACAAAACTTATTGCGTCATTTGACAAAAACGGACTGAGTCGAATAATGATCACCGTCCAGAATCCATATTCCTCAATAAAATTCGAGATCTTCTTTTCGGTTTTATAGCCAATAAGCTTTTCAACGATAACCGGACCAAAATACCTGCCTATAAAGTATCCGAAGCTGGAGGCCATGAAAATAGCTGCAAAGAGGATAACTGCACCAATAATGGGCCCATATGCAAGTACCGTCACCACCATTACCAGTGGCGAAGGAATTACGATGAGGAACATTTGCAAGATCATCGTAAGGATGATCACCAACGGTCCAAACCACCCAAATTGCGCCACCCAGTTCTTTGTTCTTTGCTCATCACCACTCGTAAGCACGCTCCAGCCTTCACTAAAAAAATCCTGCACCTGGGGAATAAAGAAATAACTTAGAACCAGGGCAACAACAATTGCGAGAGAAATATAGAGAGGTGCTTTACTTTGCTTAACCGAAGGGGTTTCGATACTATCGGGCATAAATTACTTTTTCTTTTTGAAGCTTACCCGCTGTATGGTAGCTGGATTTCCTTCGCTGGAAATATAGAGATTTCCGGCGTTATCAAAAGCCAGGCCTTCTGGCTGCGGAAAAATGTTAGGATCTAATCGATGTAAAGTCTGGGGTTTTCCCTTTTTATCAAGAATTAAGAGGTGCGGCATTTCGGCCTCGAGGATAAGATAATTTCCGCTCTTTGGATCCCGCACGAGATCTGACGGATAGAAAAGCCGATCTTTTTCTCTTTCCCGCAGGCTTTCAAAGATCTCTTCTTTAAAATCAAGTTCAAGAATGGGTTTGTTTTTCATTTTCATAGTCTGCACATCAACAGCATAGATCCCGTTAGCTTCTTTGGAATCTAATCCACGTTCTTTAGGAATGAGCAACAAGCTCTTTGAAACAGGATCAAAGAACAGGCTTTCAATATTGTTCTTGGAACTAAATGGAGTTTTGAACTTGTCTACAGATGCATTTTTATCCATAAAATCATTGATCCTAAAAATAAGCCCATCTGCCACCTGTACATAAGCTGTATTTCCATTTACCGCAATAGCTTCATAATCTCCAGAGCCAGAAAATTTGATCTGCCTTTCTATTGCAGAAGTTTCAAGGTTGTAAATAAAAATAACGCCTTTTTCATCCTGGACGCAGGCCAGGAGATTAGGTTCCAAAAATGCGATTCCTGAGATCTCTTTAAGATCATCGGGCAGCTCCCACGTCTGCTCCACCTCTACTTCGGAAGAAACTCCTTCCTGATATTCCTCCGCATTCTCATGCACCGTATAAAAAAATACGCCCGAAATCAAAAGTAGTCCGGTCGTAACCAGAAAGACTATCTTATTATGCCCCATCTCTTTCATTTTGCCTAAAAATAAAGAAAGCAATCGTGCAGGAGATGAACTTTAAAACTTCCTTTTAAAAGATTAAGACGGATTTAAGGAACTTGAAAATCCTAAAGTTTTTTAAACTTTCAGAATTTTTGTTCTAAGTCTTCGTTTCTTTGGCAGACACTTAGCCTATGAAGTTTAAGAATTTCAAATTAACACCTGTAAAGAAATGGGTGTTAGGATCCATACTTGCAATTTTCCTGCTCTTCGGGTTATTTTACTTAAGTATCTACTGGGGCTGGTGGGGAAAAGTACCCACAACCGCCGAACTTAAGGATCTAAAACAAAATGAGGCTACCGAGGTTTTCTCTTCTGAAGGAAAACTGATAGGCAAATATTACATTTTTGACAGGCAACCTGTACTCTTTGAAGAACTGCCTCAGCATTTGCTCGATGCACTTATAGCTACTGAAGATGTGCGATTTTATGAACATTCGGGCATCGACAGCCGGAGTCTACTCCGTGTTTTTGTGAAGACGATCCTCATGGGTGACGAATCTTCGGGCGGGGGAAGCACCATCACCCTTCAGCTTGCCAAGAACCTTTTCGGCAGGAAAGACTACGGGCACCTTAGTATCGTAGTGAATAAACTACGTGAGTCCATTATCGCAAGACGCCTGGAGGATATTTATTCAAAGGAGGAAATTCTTGGTCTTTACTTTAACACTGTTCCATTTAGCGACAATACTTATGGCATTGAAAGCGCTGCCATGAAGTTCTTCAATACCACCACCAGTGAGCTAACACTCGAAGAAGCAGCAACCCTTGTAGGCACCTTAAAAGCTTCACATTATTACAATCCGCGGCTCAATACGCAGCGCAGCCTGGAACGCAGGAATGTTGTTCTTTATCAAATGAACAAGTACGGATTCTTACCTTCAGAAAGGTATGTGAAGGCTAAATCTCGACCCATTAATTTGGATTACCAGTACTTCAGCAATAATGGCGGAGTGGCACCGTATTTTCGGGCACAGCTCAAGAAAGATGTAGAAAGCATCCTTGACACCTTAAAAAAGGAAAACGGAGAGCCATATAATCTTTACCGGGATGGCCTTCAGGTTCATACCACCATAGATTATGAGATGCAGCTTCTTGCCGAAGAGGCAATGCAGGAGCATATGGCGCAACTGCAGGAACAATTTGAAAAAGCCTACGGAAAGAATCCGCCCTGGAAGCGAAAAAACTTACTTGAAGAAGCCCTTAAACAGAGTGAGCAATATAAATCTTTAGCTAATGCCGGATGGAGTGAAGAAAAAATACTGGATTCCCTGCATCGAAAGACCGACATGGAGTTTTTTGACTGGGGCCAGAAGAAGCTAACCCAGGCGAGTATTGCAGATAGCCTGCAGCATTACATGAAATTCCTTAATATGGGAATGATCAATCTAGAACCCAGTACAGGAGCAGTAAAATCCTGGGTGGGCGGCATCAATCACAAGTATTTTAAATATGATCATGTGACCCAAAGCAGGCGCCAAATTGGTTCTACTTTTAAACCTGTGGTCTATACTGCAGCAATAGAAGCGGGAATTGATCCCTGCACTTATTATTCTTTACGAGAGGTCACTTATGAAGGTGGATGGACGCCATCCAATTCGGGTGATGAAGAGGAAGATCCATACATGAGATACCCAATGCCTACCGCCCTGGCAAGATCTATTAATACCATCGCTGTAAAAGTGCTTTATGATGTAGGTTTGCAAAAAGTCATTGACCAGGCCGAAAGGATGATGTTCCCTAAAGACCTTCCGAAGTATCCTTCCATTGCGCTTGGAACTGCCGAACTTACAGCAGCCGAATTAGCGGGATCTTATGCCAGTTATGCGAACAATGGCAAAGCAGCTAAACCTTATTACCTCACCAGGATCAATGACAAATATGGAAATACCATTGCCGAATTCCGCCCACAGGTTGCCTCTACTCCCGCATTCTCAAGTACTACCCGGCAGGTGATGATCGAAATGATGAAGGGTACGGTGAACTCGGGTACTGCTGCACGTTTGAGGTACAAGTACAACTTGCCTAATGACATTGCAGGAAAGACCGGAACTACCCAGAACAACCGGGATGGCTGGTTTGTGGGGATCACTCCAAGTCTTATTTCGGTAACCTGGGCGGGTACAGATGATCCTCGTATTGGCTTCCCCTCTACTGCGCTGGGACAGGGGGCAAATTCGGCACTACCGGCCTTTGCCCTGCTCCTTCAAAAAATGAATGCCGATTCACAGTTCAATAAGATTACCAAGGCACAATTTTCCCCTCCTTCCTCCACAGTACAGATGATGCTGGACTGTGAACCGGAACAGCGGGATAATTTCTTAGAGCGGCTTTTTACAAGGTCAGATCAACCCAGAAAACCTGAGAAAAAGGAAAAACAAGGCCTGTTCAAAAAGATCAAAGGGATCTTTAAAAAGAAGAACTAAGAAGGCGAAAATCATTTGGTCAAAAGATCGGCTGATCGAAAATCCTTCAGAAGCAAAGGATATCACAGAAAACAGCTAGTATAAGAGGTGTCAAAAAAGGCATTTTTGACACCTGATAGATTTCGGCTTCAGGAAGAAAAATTGGCTTGATTGATCTTCATCCTCAGCTTTCGCATGTAGTCTTCTTTGAGCCAGTCGCGATAATTTTTTGTGCTGTTACTAATACAGTAGGAATATTTTCTAATGCGGTAAGCAATATCTTCTTCCAGCTCTTTGGCGAGAATTCGCGCATCAAAAACATCCTCACTGTTCTCAACACACATGCGGCAATGTTGCTCCAGCGAGCGTTCTAAGACCGCTTTTGACTTCAAGCCTTTCTTTATGATGTCATCATATTCCTCGTCTACATCAAAGAATACATCTTTGGTCTTTTCAAACTTTTTTCTAAGCTCCTTAGGCATTTCATACCTGAAGTTTTGTTCGATCTCTTCATCGCTCACAAGGTTTTCTAGGAAATAATCTGGAGATCTAAAGATCTGTTTCCAATCTACAGGTGCACTCCAAAGTCCAAAACGAGCAGCATTGTTTCCAAGATCTATAACAGTGAATTCACTTTTGCCGGGCAAGACGCGAGATCCCCTACCTATCATTTGGTAATACAGGGTGAGCGATTTAGTTGCGCGATTCAGAATAATGGATTCAACCGTGGGCTCATCAAATCCTGTAGTTAAAATACTTACTGAAGTGAGAATAGCATCAGGTTTCTTTTTAAACCATCTCAGAATATCCTTTCTGTCTTGTTTGCTTGTAGTATTATCTAAGTGTCTTACATCAAATCCCGCATTTCTGAAGGTTTCATAGACTTCCCGGGAAGTATTGATCCCATTATTGAAAATAAGCGTCTTCTTTCCCTGTGATTTTTCCATGTAGGCATCAAGCAGCTTTTCCTGCATACTGAAATTGGAATAGAGCTCCTCTGAAGATTTTACTGTATAATCTCCGTTGATCCCTACTTTTAAGGTAGAGAGACCCACATCATAGCTGTAGGTATTAGCCTTGGCCAAAAAGCCTTTTTCAATGAGGGAACTAATGGAATCCCCTACGATCAATTCCCTGTAGTTATCTTTCATGGGAAGCTTGATATTGGAACTAAGAGGTGTGGCCGTTACCCCCAGAATAAAGCACTTATTGAAGAATTTAAAAAGCTTTCTGAAGGAATTGTAATGTGCCTCATCGATGATCACCATACCCAGGTTCTCCAGCTCTACTTTTTCGTCGTTTAGACGGTTGTTGAGGGTTTCAACCATAGCCACAAAGCACATGTACTCATTCTGGTCTGGCAGTTCTTTGATACTGGAATTGATGATCTTATTGTGAACTCCAAAGCCCGAAAGCATTCTGGAGGTTTGTTTGCAAAGTTCTATTCGGTGAGTAAGAATGAGAACTTTCTTGTTAGTGCGCTGAATATATTCTCTCACGATCTGTGAGAAGATCACTGTCTTTCCACCTCCTGTTGGCAGCTGGTATAGTAGGTTGTAACGTTCGGGATGAGCTTCAATAACTTTAAATATCTTATTGATATCCTGTTGTTGGTACTCGTAAAGTTCCTTGTCTACTGTCTTTTCTACTATTCCAAAAGTGTCCTGCGCCATTTATTGTTCCTTTCAATTGCAATTTTGCAAAAATAACTGAAATTCAAGCTCGTACAAAACATTAGGTCTTAAAACCTGAAAAATTAATTTCTGGTTTTAACAAACCCCTCATTTTAAATGGCTTACCTTTAAATCATCAAAATGAAATGATTCCCAAATATTCTTGTCCCCAGATTTTTTGGTGTATTAAAGCCAGTGAGTATGAGAAGAGAAAAGAAAAGGAAGAAATATCTGGAGGCACTAAAGACAAACAAATTACTAAAAGATTTAAAGGAAGAGGATCTTGTAAATTTCCTAAACAAGTTAGAGGAAGAAATATGGCCAAAAACCTCTTGTAATGTAAATAAGAGCCGCACCTCGCATTACTTCCATTTTATAATTTCGGGTCGCCTTAAAGTATACCAGGTAGAAAGAGAGACAGGTAGAGAATTCACTTTTTTTATCCTGAGGAAAGGAGATGCTTTTGATGTTCTATGCCTATTAGATGGGTGCGAACACGATGTTTACTACGAAACCATAGACAGAGTTGTGCTCTTATCAATACCCATTGTTGCTATGCGAGATTGGATCGCAAAACATCCTGAGATCAATAAAAACCTTCTCCCTTACCTAAGCCATCAAATGAGGATCCTGGAAGAGTATGCTTCAAATGTCACCCTTATCGATATCTCAACGAGACTCGCCAGGCTTATTCTCAAGAATATCAATAGGGAATCTCATCAACTGGAATTGATCAATGACCTTTCCAACGAAGAAATTGCCAATCTTATAGGTTCTACAAGAGCGGTTGTGAACAGACATTTGCAACAGTTCAAGCATGACGGAATTTTAAGTATTGGCAGGGAAAAAGTGGCCATAAAAGATCTTGATCTCTTACTGGAGAAGGCGCGAAGCCAGTTTCCACCGTCTTTTTAAAATGCGATTTAACATCATATGCTACTTAGGTAGTTTTCAACCCGTTATATTCAAATTAACTTTACATCATAAACATCTAACACATGTACTATGAAAAAGTTATTAATTTGTTTGTTCCTGTTCGGCTTTATAAGCACAGGTCATTCACAGATCCTTTTAAAGGAAGCCAAAGTTGATTACAAACCAGAATCAATGAAAATCGATCCCAGTACCAACAGTTTAGTTGTAGAGATAAAAGAAAAAGTTGCAGGTGATTTCCAAAAAGATCCTCTTGATTTTATGAGAAGACAATTCGACATACAAAAATTTATTGTAGACAATGAAGATTCCGACTATGATAGCTATTTTGTAAACTTTAAAAGTAATAAAGGATATTTAGCTGCAAAATTTGATGAAACAGGCGACTTGGTATCCTCTTTTCAAAAATTTAAAAACATCGCACTTCCCGAATCTGCACGGTTATCAATCCTTGCAAAGCATCGCGATGCTTCAATTGTAGGAAATAAGTATTACGCATCAACTAAAGGCTGGGACCTTACTAAATCGCACTATATTGTAAAGATCAAAGACGGAGATAAAACAAGACGTGTGCGTGTTGATAATAACAGAGGTCTGTACACTCTAACCAGTTTATAAAGCTTTTGTTACCTGCTTGAGAGGTTGCCAAACTTCAGAATGATTTGTTTTCAGAATAAGATCTCAAACTCTTATAGTTATTAGAAAACAGAGTATTCAAAAAAGGTTTTTTGGCAACCTTTTTTTATTGGTCAAAGAGATCTGATGAGAGATACCTGTCTCCCCTGTCACACACAATGCTTACCACAACTCCTTTTTGGAGCTCATTACACAACCTCACGGCTGCAGCTGCAGCTCCCCCACTACTCATCCCGGCAAAAATTCCTTCCTCTTCGGCTAATCTTTTGGTCATGTTTCGGGATTCCTGCTCTGTTACTTCTAAGATCCTGTCCACTTTTTTTGGATTGAAAATACGCGGCAGGTATTCCTGAGGCCATTTTCTTATCCCCGGAATTCTTGCATCTTCTCCAGGTTGCACCCCAATGATCTGGATGTTATCATTTTTTTCTTTTAGAAAGGTAGAAGTACCCATAATTGTACCTGTGGTGCCCATGGAAGATACAAAATGGGTGATCTCGCCGTTTGTATCTCTCCATATTTCGGGTGCAGTAGTATGGTAATGTGCCTGCCAGTTGTCATCATTTCCAAACTGGTTGAGCATAAAATAGTTACCGGTTTTCATCCGTGCTTCGGCGTAATCCCTGGCACCTTCAATCCCTCCTTCGGCATCTGTAAGGATCACTTTGGCGCCATAAGCTCTCATGGTCTGTACGCGTTCTACGGTAGAGTTTTCGGGCATTACCAGTTCAATATCCAGCTGCAGCAACCTGGCCACCATGGCAAGCGCTATTCCGGTATTTCCACTCGTGGCTTCGATTAGCTTTGTTTCCTTAGAAATCTCTCCTCTTTCCAAAGCTTTTGAGATCATATTGTATGCCGGACGATCTTTTACGCTACCTCCAGGATTTTGACCTTCCAGTTTAAAATAAAGCTCCACTTGGGGATTTTTTATAAGATTCTGAGCCCTTACCAGGGGCGTATTTCCTATAAGATCGAGTACGGTTTTATTCATTGTGCTATGTTTTTTATTTTAATGGTGGGAGAATGCGTTACAAAAGAATTTGCCGGCACCGAGCTTGTAAGCCAGGCATTCCCACCAATGATGCTATTGGCACCAATAGTGGTTGCTCCTCCCAAAATAGTGGCATTGGCATAAATGGTAACCCCATCTTCAATAGTAGGATGCCGCTTGACATTTCGAAGTTCCCGTTCCACATATAAAGCTCCCAGGGTAACGCCCTGGTAGATCTTTACATTGTTCTTGATCACAGTGGTTTCTCCAATTACCACTCCTGTTGCATGGTCTATAAAAAAGGAATCTCCAATTTGGGCACCGGGATTAATGTCTGTTCCAGTCATCTTGTGAGCGTACTCGGTCATTAGACGTGGTACCAGTGGCAGCCCCATTTTATAAAGCTCATGACTTAACCTGTAGACCGCAATGGCATAAAACCCCGGATAGGATAGATAAACCTCCTCCACCGAATTTGCAGCTGGGTCATTGCTGGCAATAGCTACAGCATCAAGGTTGATCTTTTCCAGTAAGTGAGGCAGCTTCCTGCAGTAGCCCTCCCAGATTTCTATACAGGGTTTTCCGGGCTCCCAGCACACCAGCTCACCCAACTCTTTAAAATCATATGCAAGATCATTGAGGTTCTTTTCAACGGCCGTATCCCTGTCAAAAAGGGTATAAAAAAGATGCTTTGTAAAAGCCTCCACCTTTTCCTTGATCTTGAATCGAAGATTGGGAAGTTGTTTTTGAGCTGTGATTCGTTGAATTACTTCTTTATGGTCCATAGGAAAAGAGTGAATTTCAAAATTAGTAAATAGCAGTAAAGGCCCGCTTTTTTTTTGACTTAATGTTTTCTTACAAAAATAATTAACTATAAAAGAAAGGTTAAAAATCGCGCCTCCTAAAACCATTCTTAGTCAGGGTGTTGTAATTTTAAATGTATTATTAATCAAAAACTTATAACCATGGCAGAAGACCAAAAAAAATCCGGACAAAAACAAGATTCAGCAAAGAAGAGCGATCAGAAATCGGATAAATCCGCAGGAAGACAGAACACTAAGAAATAAGCTGTTCTTGAAATATCATTCGAGCATGTTTTTAGGCCACCTCAAAAGGGTGGCTTTATGCTTTTGACAGAAAAAACTTCCTGAGACTCTCACTTATTTCCTCCAGCCACTTTAACCTGTCCATCACTACCTGCACCTCTTGTAACCGCTCTCGCACGGGATCCTTCTTCTCCTTTCCATGTTCTACCTCCAGCAGCTGCTGGTACAGCTGCCTGTAATATTTTTCGGCTGCACTTATGTCATCTTTGGAATCTTTAACTGCAACTTTATCTTCGGAAGAGGAAAAAGAAAGATGTTGCTGAATGGCCGCCATATAATTCCTGAAATGCACGGTTGCTTCTGTAGTAGGATGTGATCTTATAAAAGTTCCCAGAGAAGCTGTCGCCGAAAGCAATTCTTGATTTAGAGAAACTATTCTAAAGGTCTCCTCGAGATGTTGTTTATGCGTTTTAGGTTCCTGAGCCATGCGTTGAAAGGCGGCGTTGAGATCACCCATAGCCAGAAACGCCTTTTTTCGAGCCAGTCTGTAAGACGCCATTTCTGTTTCATTGCTGTAAAGCAGCTCAACCTCTTTTAAAAACTCCCGATTTGCCTGAATGCTTTCCTTTATAAAGTTATTGATAGTGGCATATTCCCAGGTTGGCCAGAGAAATTTTGCAGCTAAAAACGCAATGCCTGCACCAATTATGGTATCTAAGACCCGAAATTCTATCACTTCAAGAACGTCGGGACGCAGAAGGCTGTATATAAATACCACGTTAAGTGTAATAAAAGCGGCAGCCGTCTTATAGTTCCGCTGGATCATGGAATGAGCCAGCACCAGAGTGATTACAGCCAGCACGCCATAAACAACAGCACTTTTAATGAAGATCACGATAGTGACTGCCACTGCGCCACCTATTAAGGTGCCGAAAAGGCGTTGTTTGAACCTGTCTCTTGTTAACGCGTAACCCGGTCTCATGATCACCAGGGTTGTAAGCAGGATCCAATAAGCATTTTGTACGGCGAAAAATTCTCCAATGACAAAACCAGTGATCATCGCTACCGTTAATCTAAGGGAATGCCTGAAAATTGGCGATTGTAGATCAAGATGATCCTGTAAGGTCTTGAGGTCATACTCTGTAGTGGTTAAAAACCGAACTGCATCCTGTCGCTTCATCCCCGTTTCACTTTTTCCCTGCCACTCGGTGATCAAGCGCTCTATGGATCTTACCTTCTGAAATTGTTTATCCTTGAATGAAATAAGATTGCGGTAGACCAGGAGTAAATCATTTTCCTCAAGATGGGAAACCTTGCTTTCAAGAAGTTCAAAATTCTTCCAGATTTCAGCTTTTTTTAGCTGGAGCCTTGTATCCTTTTTATAGCGCCTGTCTCTTCTAAGAACTTCAGCAATGATCCTCAACCTATCGGCCATCAGGTTACTCCAGGCTTCCACCTGCTTTACTTCTGCCTCATAATTTTTCAGCAGCTTTTTCATTCTTTCTGAAGTTACAGGATTTGCCATTCCCAATTCAAGAATATCAACAAGTTCCATGAAAATGAGCAGCCTCTTCCTTACCATGCCCGACCTTCCGAAGTTCTTGCGCCTGCTAATAACCATTTCCCGAATAAGCTCATGCTTCTCATTAATGGAGGTTTGAAGCGCAAAAAGCTCCTTATGAAATTCCTCTGCTTTTTCCCCTTTTTGAGACATGAGCTGCGCCCGAATTTCCAGATACTTTGCAGTAAGTTCAAAAGCTTCGGCCAGTAAATGATCGGTTTCTCTTCTGCGGAAGAGGTAGTGCAACACGAGAGAAAATAACAGATACCACAGTCCGCCGGCTCCTATCCAAAGTGCATGTGTGATCACACCTCCTTCTGAAGCTACCTGCGCCAGGCTTAGTACGATCGCCAGTAATCCCGAAAAGGAAATAAGGGAGGCTCTAAAGCCATAGACCGAGATCATGGAAAAATGAAAAATCAGGAGAATGAAAACAGGCAGAAATAAAAAGGTATAGGACGAAGCATAACCTATAATGAGGGTAGCAAGTACGGCGATGATCACAGAAAGTGCGACCCCAATTACCCGTCTGCGCAGGCTGCCTGGCACTTCACTTGGAGAAGTGAGCAGCACCCCCACCGCCATGGCTATTCCTGCATTCATTTGCCCAAGATAATTCGCCACCACCAGAGGCAGGATTGCAGCAACAGCAAACCGGATCCCTCTGGAGAATTCGGCGGTTTTTAAGAGTTGGAAAAAGGATCTTATTTGCTGAAAAAGCATCTACTACTTCAAAATTTATTACAAAGCTAAACTCGTTTTTAAAGTGGAGGCAGAAGAATCACGAAAAATTATATTCAGGGCCCATTTTTAACCTTTAATTAGTATCTCAACTTTGGCATAAGCCTGCAGGCATCGTAATTTTAAAAAAATTGATGCAGGGCTAAAATTGCTTTGCTCCCACCAAAAAAAAAGAAAACTATGAAAATTTTAATGGTCTTAACCTCTCATGACCAATTGGGAGACACAGGAAAGAAAACAGGTTTTTGGGTAGAAGAATTTGCTGCCCCATATTATATACTTGCCAATGCGGGTGCCGAAATAACACTGGCTTCCCCAAATGGAGGTCAACCTCCTATCGATCCTTCAAGTACTACAGAAGATGCGCAGACAGACGCCACCAGGCGTTTTGATAAGGATGAGGAGCTTCAGAAAAAACTTGCAATGACCAAGAAACTGGAAGATGTTGAGGCCTCCAATTTTGATGGAGTGTTTTATCCGGGAGGCCATGGCCCTTTGTGGGATCTTGCCAACGACCTGAAGTCTATTTCACTTATCGAGGATTTCAATCAACAAATGAAGCCTATGGCTTTTGTTTGCCACGCCCCTGGTGTGCTTGCCAATGTTGAAGACCACAAAAATCCTTTGGTGAGAGGGAAAAACGTCACCGGCTTCGCAAATTCTGAAGAAGATGCCGTAGGTCTTTCAGACGTGGTGCCATTTAAAGTTGAAGATAAAATGAATCAATTGGGTGCCAATTTTAGCAAAGGAGAAGACTGGAGCTCTTATGTAATGGTGGATGGGAAGTTGATCACAGGACAAAATCCTGCATCTTCAGAAAAAGCGGCGCGAGAATTACTGCGCATGCTGCAAAAATCCTAGGGCAATCATATGGCGAAAAAAGAGAGATCTGTAACAGAGGTCATTAAGGAGCATGAAGCCTCCGGGATTTATTTTGATGTAGATGGGCTTAATACTTTTGCCCTAAAGTATGGCCGTGGAGAAACTGTGCTTTGTGTACATGGCGTTCCTACTTCCTCCTTTTTATACAGAAAAGTACTTAGGTCTCTTGAAAAAAAAGGCTACAAAGGAGTGGCAATAGATCTCCCCGGATTGGGATTATCTGACAGGCCTGAGAATTTCGAATATTCCTTCTCGAATTTGGCCGACTTTCTTTATAAAGCAGTTAAAGCGCTGAAGCTTAAAAAATTCCACCTGGTGGTTCACGACGTAGGCGGGCCAATAGGTTTTGCCCTGGCCGCGAGACATGCTAATCGTATTCTATCCCTGACTGTTCTCAACACGTGGGTTGATGTGGTCAATTTTAAAAAGCCTGTTGTAATGCGGCCTTTTGAAAAAAGAGTTTTAGGAGAAGCAGAACTACAAATGATCACACATCTCACCTGGCCTGTCATGTTCAAGCAAATGGGTGTTTTGAATACTTCGGAAATTAGCACTGCAGAAATGAACGCTTACGTAGATCTCTTGAAGAGAGATGATGGCGGAAAAGCATTTCTGAAGATCATGCGCAATTTTGATCATTCCCCCGAATTCCGGGAACTGTGTTATAAGGCGGTAAAGAACAAGGATTATCCGGTGCAGGCGATATGGGGAGCCAACGATCCTGCACTACAGCTTGAAACCCACGGAAAAGAGATCCAGGCAGCTGCTGGTTTAAAAGAAATTCACCAGTTAAAATCCCGCCACTTCTTACAAGAGGAGGTCTGGCTTGCCCTGGCCGATAAAATTGTGGACCTGGCAAAATCTGTACACCTGTCTCCGAGAAAGTAGAAAAAAAGGAGGTCTAAAAAACCTCCTTTTTGACACCTCAAATTATTTCTGAGGCGGTTTTGTGGGTCGAATTTCAATCTTGCTAGGTAAGGCACGCTGGTTCATCTTGAGAAGGTCAACCACCAGTTCTCCAATATCTTCACTTTGAATTTTCCAGGCATCCTCTTCAGAGGGTGTATGGTCGTTAAAGTGCGTTGCAACAGAGCCGGGCATAATGGTAGTCACCTTGATGTCGTAATTTCGGAGATCTAGCATTGCAGCCTGGGTAAAGCCTGTAACTCCAAATTTACTGGCATTATAAGCCGAGCCTCCCGCAAAGAAATTCGTTCCTGCTAAACTGGAGATCGTAAAAATATATCCATTTGTTTTCTTGAGGTGAGGGATAGCAGCTTTAAGGCTGTAAAAAACACCGGTAAGATTGGTGTCTATAGTTTGCTGCCACTGCTGTGGGGTAAGGTCTTCTATAGAACCAAAATGCCCTACCCCTGCATTGGCTACCAAGACATCCAATTGCCCCCATTTTGCGGTGACCTGGGCAATCGCCTTTTTCTGACTCTCAAAATCTCGAACATCGGCTTCAATGCCTATTACCTCAGCTTTCCCTTTTGATGTGATTTCCTTTGCTGCTTTTTCTGCTTCTTTTAAGTGCCGGCTGGTAATTCCAACTTTTACACCCATTGCAGAAAGGGCTGCAGCTACGCCGTAACCTATACCTTTGCTTCCGCCAGTGACAAAAGCAACTTTGTTGTTTAAATCTTTCATGCTTTTATTTTATGATAAAACTATTAAATACTTCAGCTAACAGAAAAATACATCATTTAAGAGTTTGTTAATTGTTTCAGGAGAAATCCTGCTCAAAAATTAACTTCCGAAGCGAAAAATCTTTAAAAAAAGTCCGACAAATTACACCGAGATTCAATTATCTTTGCACTCCTTCTAAGCAGGGAAAAAGTTTTTCCTGATTAGAATCATGTTTAATTAAAAAATTGCAAAAGTTGGAAAATCCAAAGGCACAAAAACTTCTGAACAAAATACAGCGCGACCTGATGCGCAATGGCATTATTACCAACACCATCGTTGAAGATCTTAAGGAGTTGAGGCCGTATGCAGTAGAAGAGAAGAATCCTTTGCTTGCAAAAGTGATTAGGCTTACTTACGAACATATCGAAACCTACCAGACCTTTGATATTCCAATTCCGGAAGATGAGCCAGTAGAAGATCTTGAAGAGGAAGAAGAGCCTAATGAAGTTGATCCAAAAGAAAGCCTGGATTATTTACTTTCTTTAATGGCGGAATCTCGAAATAAGATCAACGCCCTGGAACTTAGAGAGTACAGTGAGAACTTAATTGCGTACGCCGAAGAGAATTAACCTTTTGTTGAGGCAATGTGGCTCAATAATTGGATATATTTCTGAAAATCGAGCTTTTAATGGAGGAAACGAATATGAAGAAGAAAAATGAGGTAGTTCTGAACAAAAAACCCCGCTGGAAATTACTTCATCAGTATTACAACTACACTGGATTTTACCGGTTTGTAGGCAATAGTGTCAAAAAGGCCATTTTACCGATCATTCTTTTTCTGGCCGCCTTGTTTGCCATTAATGAATATGTGATCAATATCAATCAGGTCCTGGTCACTGTCACAGAGACCTTTTCTCCTATAGGAATACTTGCATTTTTCCTGGCATCTGAATCCATTTTCCTGGGATTAGTCCCACCGGAATTGTTCATTGCCTGGGCAGGAAAATCTGCTATGCCTGTTATTTATCTGAGTCTTCTGGCACTGGCATCTTATTTGGGAGGTATTATTTCCTACTTTATGGGGAAAGCCATTACCAAAATCCCGGCAGTTCATAATTACATGGAAACGCGGATGGCCAAGCATATAAAGAACACCGAAAAATGGGGAGGTTTTCTTATTGTAGTTGGAGCCCTGCTTCCAATTCCCTTTTCCATTACAAGTGTTGCTGCGGGTATTATTAACTATAAATTCAAATATTACCTGCTTTTCGGGCTTCTTAGATTCATTCGATTCTATGGATATGCCCTGGTCATTTTCAAGATCGTATAGTACTAAAATATAGATTATAAAAAAATCCCAGTAGAAAGGAGTTCCTTCTACTGGGATTTTTTGTTGATATCACCACAGAAACAGAACTACCTGATCTGTGTAAATTTAATACCCAAAGTTCTTTCCAGCTGAGTAATTTGTCTGCGCTCGTATTGATTTACAAGGGCGAGGGAGATTCCAGTTTTACCGGCTCTCGCTGTACGGCCGCTACGATGAGTATAATATTCAGTTTGATCGGGTAATTGATAATGCACTACAAAGGCAAGGTTTGCAACATCAATGCCACGAGCAGCAACATCTGTTGAAACCAGGAGCCTCAGGTTCTCATTTTTAAAAGCCCGCATCACCTTATCCCTGTCTTTCTGCAACATGTCTCCTTCCAGAAGTCCCACTTCATAGTTCTTAGCTATTAATTGCTTGGACAAAGTTCTGGCTGCAGTTTTTGTTTTGGTAAAAATTATTCCACGCTTCTTGCCCATGGACTTGAGAAAATAAGCGAGCGTATCGAGTTTACTATTGTCATCACCTGACACATACTGATGCTCAATCCCTGTATTTACCGCGTCCTGCTTATCTATAGCAACTCTTCGGGCATTCTTATTTACATACTTGTTGATGATCTCATTGAGTTCCTGAGGCATGGTAGCAGAAAACAGCCATACGTTTCTTTCTTTAGAAGCCGTCATTTCCAGGATGGTAGAAAGATCTTTCTTGAAACCCATGCTTAACATCTCATCTGCCTCGTCCAGGATCAAAGTCTTGATCTTTCTGATGTCTATCGCCTTTCTTTTTATAAGATCAATGAGTCGGCCCGGAGTTGCAACTACAATTTGGGTGGGGCGATTTAATCTTGCGATCTGGATGTCGATCTTTTCACCTCCATAAACAGCTTCAGTAAAAACTTTGTCTGTGTATTTAGTAAACTTGAAGATCTGACGGGCAATTTGCTGGCCCAGCTCCCTTGTAGGTGCAAGAATTAAAGCCTGTATCTCTTCATTTGAAGGATCGATCTGGGCGAGTAATGGCAAACCAAAGGCTGCCGTTTTTCCAGTTCCCGTCTGCGCCTGGCCTACAAAATCTACAATACCTTCTGTCAAAACAGGAATGGCTGCTTCCTGTATTTTTGTGGGATGTTCGATTCCCATCTCTTTCAGCCCTTTTATAATTTCCTCTGAAACTCCCAGTTCCTTAAATGTCATTGCGTTAATTTTTAGCGAAGATAACTTTTTCTTAAGGATCGCGCTCTCCTGGGCTTCAAATTACCCGAGGCCGCACGGCATCTGCACTCATTCAAACAGCTGGTTAATTTATTAAGGATGTGCATGTTAAAATGAAGCTAAACCAAAAAATCTGCGATAAATTTTAATAATTTATCACTAATTTGGTTGTATAACCAATAAAAAAGAAATTATGCTTACTATTATTCTGAATATCCTTTTACCTCCTTTAGCAGTCTATCTGAATCATGGTGTAGGGACTACTCTTTTAATAAGCATTATCCTTACGCTGATTGGTTGGTTGCCTGGAGTTATCCACGCCTTTATAGTAAACTAATGAAAAAACTGTCTAAAACGTAAAATCCCCTTTTAAAATCCTGATGTAAGAGATCAGGTATGACCTTCCCAGAAGGTATCCAAAAGTTTGAATTAGCCTTTAAGCTTATGTTTTAGACAGTTTCTTATTTTTTATTGCTCCTTTTCCTCTAGCTTTTGTTGCCATTTCCATGCGCTGGCCATTGCATCTTCAATATTGTACTCTGCCTTCCAGTTAAGCACCTTATTAGCCTTATGTGTATCGGCATACGCCGAAGTTATATCTCCTTCCCTCCTCTCGGCGAAGGAATAAGGTAATTTTTTACCCGAAACTTTTTCGAAAGCCTGAATAGCCTCCAGCACAGAATTTCCCTTTCCTGTGCCAAGATTGAAAACTTCGTAGTTGTCCTGCTGTTCCCCATCCAGCAGCCGCTCCAGAGCTACGACGTGAGCCCTGGCGAGATCCATAACATGAATGTAATCTCTTATACAGGTGCCATCTGGTGTGGGATAATCCTTTCCAAATACAGAGAGTTGTTCCCTTTTTCCCGCTGCAGTTTGTGTTATGAACGGCACGAGATTTTGTGGTGTGCCAATGGGTAATTCTCCAATCTGGGCGCTGGGATGTGCTCCAATAGGATTAAAATATCTCAGGGAAATAGCCCGTAAACCCGGCACCACTTTGCAGGTATCAGCAATGATCTCCTCACCTATCTGTTTTGTATTTCCATAAGGTGACTCCGCCCGTTTTACTGGTGCATTTTCTGTAATAGGCAGTTCATCTGCCTGGCCGTAAACAGTACATGAGGAACTAAAAATGAAATTTGAACTTTTCTTCTCCTTTAGCTGCTGTAACAGGTATACAAGCGTATTGATATTATTCTCATAATAAAGCAACGGGTTCTGAACACTTTCCCCAACAGCCTTCGAAGCAGCAAAATGAATTACTCCTGCAAGATCGCTATACTTCTCAAAAAAGCGATTTACATCTTGTTTTTCCCTTAGATCAAGATTTTCAAATTCGGGGGAGATCTTTGTGATCTTCGTTATACCTCCTAAGACATCCAATGAAGAATTGGAGAGATTGTCAATAATCACTACCTCAAAACCTTTCTCCTGAAGCGCTACCACAGTATGGGAACCAATATATCCTAAACCTCCTGTAACTAATATTTTTTTACTCATTATATTTATCTTCCAAATCATTCGCAAAATAAGAATTACCTGGCTACTTTCTGCGAAATCGTATAAATATGTGGTTCCAAAAAGGGGATTTTTGATCTCCTTTCTTTGACGCTGTTTAACCTGCTGCAACTCAATTTAGTTACTAAAGAAGAATGTATTATGGGACCGCATTTCGATTAAAATGAAATATATTTGCAGCAACAAAAAAAGAACACATGTCGCTGGAAAATCAGGTTAAAACCTTTAAGTGGATCAGTATTTTAGAAGGGATTTCTTTCCTGGTCCTTTTGTTGATCGCCATGCCTCTAAAGTACATCTGGAATGCTCCCGAAATGGTACGACTAGTTGGAGCGGCCCACGGTTTCTTGTTCATAGCCTACATCATGGGTGCAGTTTTCCTTTTCAAACCTTTGAGGTGGGATCTTAAGACCCTGTTGATCATCTGTGTGAGCTCTGTCTTACCTCTGGGTCCATTTTACGTTGAGAAAAAATACCTTTAGAGAATGTGGGAAAGGATCAAAGAACTAAGTAATTATTTAGCAGAATATCTTATTGGGAAAGGCCTGGACGAGGATATTGCGCATTTTCTGAATATGCTGGTGAATATTGCTGTAGTATTTGTTCTCTGGTATTTCATTCATCATATCACAAAAAGGATCTTACTTACGGCTTTTCAAAGGTTTACCAATAAAACTAAAACTACTTTTGATGACTACCTTGTCAAAAGTAATTTTCCCAAATATGTAAGTAATATTTTTCCCCTCCTGCTCCTTATACTTACAGTTCCTGTAGTTTTTGAAGATTATCCCAAACTTCTTGAAGTCTTTGAAAAACTGGTAGACATTTATATCATCCTGCTCACAGTTTTCATTTGCCGAAGCCTGGTGAGAACGACTACCAATTACATGAAGCGCCATGAGCGTTATCATGATAAGCCTATTGAAAGCTACGCGCAGGTGCTCATGATAGGTTTCTGGTCTATTGGGCTTATTTTTATTTTTTCAGAAATCACCGAAAGATCTGTACTCGGCTTTCTTATTTCACTGGGTGCAGCTTCGGCTATAATCCTTTTTATTTTCAAGGACACCATTTTAGGATTCATTGCTTCAATCCAGGTTTCTGTTAACGACATTGTGCGAATTGGAGACTGGATCACCTTCAGCAAATATGGAGCCGATGGGTTCGTGACAGAGATCAACCTGGCTACAGTAAGAGTGCAGAACTGGGATAATACATATACGACAATCCCAACATATAACCTGATCGCCGATTCCTTTCACAACTGGCGCGGAATGCAGGAATCTCCCGGAAGACGCATTAAAAGATCTTTGAATATCAAGCAAAACTCCATTAGATTTATAAATGAGGAGGATATTCAAAAGTTTGAAGAGTATGGTCTCGTTGCACCATACATTAAGCAAAGGCAACAGGAGATCAACGAATACAACCTGAAGCTGGGCATCAATAAAAAACATTTGCTCAACGGCCGACATCAGACCAATCTTGGTGTTTTCAGGAACTACGCACTGGCTTATCTCAAAGCCCATCCTCAGATTCACCAGGAAATGACTATGATGGTTCGGCATTTACCGCCTACCACTCAGGGTATTCCGGTGGAGATCTACTGCTTTAGTGCAGATAAGCGTTGGGAATACTATGAAGCAATTACCGCCGATATCTTTGATCATCTTATAGCGGCTGTACCTTATTTTGATTTACAGCTGTTCGAATCTCCTTCGGGTGACGACATTATCAAGTCTTTGAAACATATTTCAGGAGGTAAGTAATTATTCTGGATTTTGAACGCATGGCTCGAAGGCTGGTTTCAACCCAAAGCTTAAAAAATATCTCTGTTTTCCTTTCCAGACGAAAGAAAGCTCTACTTTAGATAAAATTTTCACAGCTTTTCACCAAAACAGGAAAAACGCACATGCATCTTAAACCATTTCTTCAGGGGTTCGGTATCATTGCCGTTATTATTTCTCTTTTTCCTTTTGTAGCTGCAGATTACTGGTGGATAAGAATGTTCGATTACCCACATGTACAGCTGACTGTACTAACTTTTGTCGCCTTAATGGTTTATTTCTTCAGGTTTGACCTTCGTAACTGGAGAGACTATACCTTTATAGGTGTTCTGGGAGCCTGCTTTCTGCTACAGTTAGGCAAAATTTATCCATATACCCCATTTGCCAATGTGGAGGTAAGAAAAAATACAGTTGCCATACCCCAAAGCAGCATTAGCATACTAGCCACAAATGTGCTTCAGAAAAACAAGGAGTATGGAAGAGTAGTCAATGAAGTATTTTTACAGGACCCCGATCTTTTGATCTTTACAGAAACCGACAAGACCTGGCAAAAAGAATTGAGAAAAGGTTTGAGAGGATTTGGCTACAACTACAGAATGGAGATGCCGCTTGACAACACCTATGGCATGCTGGTTTACTCTCGCTTTAAGCTACTAGACCCACAAATTCGATTTTTACTTGATGACAGCATCCCTTCCATGCACGCGAGGATCATTTTACCTTCGGGCGAACTGGTGCGCCTTCACGTTATTCATCCTACTCCTCCCATGCCGCCACATGACGCTACCTCTACAGATAGAGACGCCCAGATGATGATGGTCGCAAAAATGGCAAATGAAGAGGAGCTTCCTGTAATAGTGACAGGAGATTTTAATGATGTTGCCTGGTCTGAGACCACCCGACTGTTCCAAAATGTAAGCGGATTACTTGATCCCCGAATAGGCAGAGGGTTTTACAATACCTTCAATGCAGAAAGTTGGATCATGAGGTGGCCCCTTGATCATTTGTTTGTTTCAGAAGAATTCAGGCTGGTGGAAATAAAGGTGGGTAATGACGTGGAATCAGATCATTTTCCGCTTTATGCCAAGCTGAGCCTGGAGCCAGAGAAAGCAGCAGTTCAGGAATTACCTCCTCCCAAAGAGGAAGATTTACAAAAAGCTGAAGATCAAATCGAAAAAGAGAACAGAAAGGATCAGAAAGAAAAGGCCGAAGGCAAGGAGTAACTACTCTTTCAGTCTGTCTTTTACATATTCGATCTGGGTTTTACCGTGAGGTTTGGCTTTACCTTCTTCGTCCAGACACACCATTACAATTCTTTCGATACTAATGATCACCTGCCGATTCATTTTATTCCTTACCTCACACCTTAAAGTTAAAGAGGCCTTGCCAAATTTTACAACGTCCATTCCAATCTCAATGATATCCCCTTCCCTCGCAGAACTTTTAAAATCGATCTCACTCATGAACTTAGTTACGGTACGGGGATTCTCAAGCTGAATAATTGCATAAAGAGCAGCTTCCTCATCAATCCATTCCAGAAGTCGGCCGCCAAATAAAGTTCCATTAGGATTGAGATCTTGTGGCTTGATCCATTTACGGGTATGAAATCTCATTGCTTTTCTGTTTACTGATTTTTAATTTCAGAAAAATAAGACTTTTTCGCCTCTTCTAATATTTCTGAATGATCAAAAGCCAAATCTGGCAACTGGTCAAGCTGAAACCATTGTGCATCTTCGGCGTCATCGCTTCCCTGCACTTTCTCTTCTGAAGTAACAACTCCATAGAAAGGAATACTGACGGTTCGACCCCGGGGATCTCTGCCCGGAGTACCGAAAGCTTTTAACTGCCATAACCGATCAACAGAAAGCCCGGTTTCCTCTTTGAGCTCCCTTTTTGCACCCTCCTCCAGAGTTTCCTTTTCTTCAAGAAAACCTCCCGGAATAGCCCATTGGCCTTTATACGGATCTTTTTTCCGTTTTACCAGGAGCACCTTGATGGCTTCAGAATTTTGGTAGAACACAACGCAATCTGTAGTTACTGAAATTTGCTGCTTCATCTTTACTTAAAATATATCGTTTGAACATTTACAAATTCCCTGATTCCAAAAGCAGATAATTCCCTGCCATAACCCGATTTTTTTGTGCCGCCAAATGGTAGCCGCGGATCACTTTTTACAAGTTCATTAATAAAAACAGCTCCGTCCTCTATTTGGGGAATTAAACGCTTGGCCCGTTCCTTATCTGCCGTAAATAAAGAAACACCCAGCCCGAATTGCGTATCGTTCATTAATGCTACCGCTTCATTTTCAGAATTAAAAATGGTTATTCCAATAGCCGGCCCAAAGGTTTCTTCATTAAAGACCGGCATTTCGCTGGTAACACCACTCAAGACAGCAGGTTCAAAAAATGCCTTTTTTCGCACCCCACCCAACAGCAGCTCTGCTCCCATTTCCACAGAGCGCTCCACCTGTGATTCCAGATCTTTCGCCAGATCCTCCCTTGCCTGCACTCCAATATAAGTATTGGGATCCATAGGATCTCCCGCCTTCAGCGCTTTAACTTTATCAATAAAGAGTTTTGTAAAGTCGGCTGCAATTTTTTCCTCTACCAGCAATCTTTTTCCGGCGATACAGCTTTGTCCCGTATTTTGGAAACGGGCCTGCACGCAGTTTTCTACTGCCGCTTCAAGATCTGCATCTGCAAAGACCACAAGCGCATTACTTCCTCCAAGTTCCAGAACTGACTTCTTGATAAGCCCGCCTGCTGTTTTTGCCACAGCACTACCCGCAGGACCACTTCCTGTTAAAGTAACTGCCTTGACCCGGTCATCTTTTAAAACCTCCTCAACCTTTTTACTACCAATGATCATATTCTGAAAGATTCCCTTAGGAAATCCAGCCCGTAAAAAGACCTGTTCGATCTTCCCGCCACACATCATGGTATTACTGGCGTGCTTTAGTACCCCCACGTTACCTGCCATGAGAGCCGGGGCAGCAAATCTGAATACCTGCCAAAAAGGGTAATTCCAGGGCATTATTGCCAGCACCACTCCGAGAGGTGCATAATTTATGTAACTGTCTTCAGCGTCTGTCTCGATAGCTTCAGGTGAGAGCTGGGCTTCGGCATGTTGAGCGTAATATTCGCACACCCAGGCGCACTTTTCCACTTCAGCAATTGACTGACTAATAGGTTTCCCCATTTCCTTCGTAATGGTCTCTGCGTACTGCTGCTTATTTTCTTTTAATTCTTCCGCAGCCTTCAGCATTAATCCTGAACGTTGAGAAAACGAGGTCTGCTTCCATTCTGAAAAGGCATGGGTCGCTTTGTCCAAGGTAGTATTGATATCTTCAGAAGTAAATTCTTTGTGCTCCTTTAGCTTTTCACCGGTGTAAGGGTTATGGGAAATGATCATGAAAAATGGCTTTTTTTAAAGGTAAAAAGAAGAAGGTAGGCATAAAAACTATTTACGGGATTTTAACGGGTGTTCACAACCCGTTTATAAGTGTTGAGCGCGTTTGTTATCGCTGCAAAACCTTTTCTTATATTTAGGTAAAACACAGATTATGGATACTCGTGATGAAAACCTGCTAAGGGCAAGGCCAAACATTGACTCGGCTGTTGTTTCTTCGGCTACCTTACCCGATGAAAGCTTTCAAAATCGCACTTTAAGACCTGTGATCAAGTTGCAGAACGACCTTTTACTGGAGGCATTTAAAAATTATGTTCAGAAGCATAAGAACGGTTTCCTGGAAATGAGTGTGGAAAAGAGGTTGCATTTTATTGAAAACGCCATCCAAAAAGATATCAAATTCCGCAATAGCCTTAAGGGAATGATCATTGGCCAGTTCACGATCGAGGAGTACCAATACTATATTACCAACTCTTCTGCACTTAATAAAAGGATGATGAATCTCGTGATTGAAAGGATACAAAATTCGATACAGCTCCTCGACCCAAGATCTGCAATTTAAAGGTACTCCTGTGGACAAGAAATACAATTATTAAACTTTTGCTAATTGTTCTTTATTAAAAATCACGTTGGCTAATTTTAAGGAAAACGTGAAAAAAATGAGCATTAATAAAGAAGAACTTTACAACAAATGCCTGGATTTGGTCAATGACAGAATTGACCAGTACAACGAAAAAATGGATACCATAAGCGGGCAGAATGAACAGCATAAATTTCATCCCGACTTTGATGAATATGGTAACAAAGGAGAGATGCTTACAGAGTATGAGAAGAACGCTGTTTATCTCGACAGGGTTCGTACCATGAAAGAAACCCTGGCTAATCTTGATATTGAGCATCGCAGCGAAGTAGTGAGGCCGGGAAGCGTAGTTGAGACCAAAAATGCTTACTACTTTATATCGGTGCCCCTTGGGGAAATTGATTTGGAAAGTGGAAGCAAGGTCTATGCAATTTCCACTCAAGCTCCTTTATATAAAGAACTGGAAGGCAGAAAGGCAGGAGATTCCTTTAACTTCAGAGATGGCGAGGTAGAGATCGTAAAGGTTTGGTAGAAGCCTTATTCCGGATATTCTATTCGCAGGTGATAGATATTTTTGAGCTTACGCTTCAGCACCTTTTTGACCAGCTGGATTTCCATAAAAGTAATATCTGAATTAAGGAACTGTCCTTCTTCCATTTGCTTGTTGATGATCTTCTCAACAAATTCATCAATGATCCTGGAAGTGGGTTCCTTAATACTTCTACTAGCTGCCTCTACACTATCACACATCATGAGAATAGCCGTTTCCTTACTAAAAGGCATTGGCCCGGGATACCTGAAGTCTTCTTCATTTACTTCACTCTCGTTCTCCTGTGCTTTTTTAAGAAAGTAATATACGGTTGTTGTGCCATGATGGGTACGTATAAAATCGATCACTCTATCTGGCAAATTCCTTTTTTTGGCAATTTCAATCCCATTGATCACGTGTTCAATGATGATCTCTGCACTTTCTTTAGGAGAAAGTTCATCGTGGGAATTTACAGAGGTAGTCTGATTTTCGGTAAAATAAGTGGGATTCTTCATCTTCCCAATGTCGTGATAAAGCGCCCCTACTCTTACGAGCATGGAATTGGCATTGATCTCGTTTGCCGCAGCTTCGGCGAGGTTAGCAACATTTAAAGAGTGGTGGAAAGTACCTGGAGCTTTATCTGACAACTCCTTAAGGAGCTTGCTGTTGGTATCGGACAATTCTAACAGGGACATGTCTGAAATGAGTCCGAAGATCTTTTCATAAGCATAGATCAAAGGTTGCACAAAAAGTGTTGCCAGCCCTCCCAATAAGAACATAAGGAAAGTTTCGGGCTCCAGCTCGTAAATGGAACCTTCCTGAATGATGGTAAAAGCAAAATAGGAAAGGATGTACACCAGGGTGATCTGGCCTACAGTGATAAAGAGATTGGCCCTTTTGTAGAGTTCAGAAACCGTGAGAATAGTGACTATCCCTGCAATGATCTGCAGGAACATGTACTCATAACTGTCGGGAACAATAAAGCCCAGCAGGAGCACGGTAATGACGTGCGTAAACAATCCCAGCCTGGAGTCAAAAAAACCTTTAATAGTAAGAGGCAGAATACATAGTGGTACCACATATACATATTCCACATTAAAATTGATCACTACTACTGTAAGCAGGACCATTAAAATAACATTGAAGAAGATGAAAGTTACTTTTGTATTATTCTGAAAGATGTCATAGCGATACTTTCTAATGAACAGCATCAACATGAGAAGCGCCAGAAAAACCAGGAGTGTATAACCCACAATCACCCAGTTGTAGTTTGCTTCGCTCCACACCTGAGATTCATATTCGGCCTTTAATGAGTTCAATATCTGCAACTTATTCCCCTCAACCACTTCACCTTTAGCTACAATGATTGTCCCTCTTTCTACATTGCCCCGCGTATAGGAGATCTGATTATACCTGCTTTCGAGATCGCTTTGGGTGAGCGCCTCATTATAGGTAACATTGGGTTTTACCGCATCAAAAAAGAGACTTATAAGATCATCCCTGAAATTCTGAAGCCTCGCCTGGTCAATTCGCCGATTGAGAAAATCTCTTAGCTGATTCTGTTTTAGAATACTCTTATAGGTAGTTTCTGTGACCTCATTTCCCTCTCTTAAATAGACCAATTGATCGGGTTCCAGAGGTAGAATTTCCTGAAGTAATCCACTTTCATAAATTTCACTATAGGTGCCATCAATGAAATTCTGCAGCCTATTTCGTTCATTCCGGCTAAGGGTGTCAGAAAAGATACGGGGAAATTGTTCATCAAGAGCGGTTTCTACCTGTACTGCGACTTCAGGATTATAATCATAATAAGGAATATGATTCTTATTGATCTCCGCCTTTTCTGCAGCGAGTTCTTCTGGAGTTTTGAGGATTGCAAAATCGAAGGGAGCATAAAGATTCTCGTATTGCCAGGGTTTACCCTTCGGGATTTCATACTTGAATTTACCTCCTTTGGGAAAGAGGTACACGATGAGAAAGGTGGTAAGGAGAAATAAAAAAACCTTGTAAAAAAGGTCCTGATTTTTATAAAGGCTGTTTACAAACGGTTTCATACAAACGTTATCACCTTTCAAATGTACTAAAAAAACGCGGCTGTGGAGAACGTTGGTTTCTTCCTGATAAAATGATTAAATTCGCAATAGAAAATTTAAAACCTAAACCATGAGTAAGGAAGTAGTAATAGTAAGCGCAGCAAGAACTCCAATAGGAAGTTTTTTAGGCAGCTTATCCACCGTTCCGGCAACGAAGCTTGGATCTATAGCAATTAAAGGAGCCCTTGATAAAATTAGCCTTGATCCCGATATGGTAGATGAAGTGCTCATGGGAAATGTGGTACAGGCAGGATTGGGACAGGCACCTGCAAGGCAGGCTGCTCTGGGTGCAGGAATCCCACACTCTGTACCATGTACTACAGTAAATAAAGTATGTGCAAGCGGAATGAAAGCAGTAATGCAGGGAGCACAATCTATTGCTTTAGGCGATGCAGATATTATTGTGGCCGGCGGAATGGAAAATATGAGTATGATCCCTCACTACCTGCACTTGAGAAATGGTCAAAAATTTGGACCTGCGACTATGATCGACGGCCTGCAAAAGGATGGCTTAATGGACGCATACAATCAACTTGCTATGGGTGTTTGTGCTGATAATTGTGCTATCGAACATGAATTTTCCAGGGAAGATCAGGACAAATTTGCTACCCAATCTTATGAAAGATCTGCCAAAGCGTGGAAGGAAGGAAAATTTGACAATGAGGTGGTACCAGTAGAAGTGCCTCAACGCAAGGGTGACCCTCTTGTGGTAAAGGAAGATGAGGAGTACAAAAATGTAAAGATGGATAAACTATCTTCTCTGCGTCCTGCTTTTAGCAAGGAAGGAACCGTTACTGCAGCCAATGCATCAACCATCAATGATGGTGCAGGAGCAGTGGTGCTTATGAGCAGGGAGAAAGCCGAGGAACTAGGTCTAAAAATACTGGGTATCATTAGAGGTTTCGCCGATGCAGCACAAGATCCAGAGAAGTTCACTACCGCCCCGGCTATTGCATTACCAAAAGCTTTGAAAAAAGCCAATGTCTCTAAAGAGGACATAGATTTTTTCGAATTTAATGAAGCATTTTCTGTAGTGGGACTGGCGAATATGAAACTTCTGGGATTAACAGATAAAAATACAAACGTGAACGGAGGAGCAGTTTCTTTGGGGCATCCCCTGGGCTGCTCGGGAGTAAGGATCATCATCACGCTCCTGAGTGTACTCGAGCAAAATAATGCAAGGCTTGGTGCTGCTGCCATTTGTAATGGAGGTGGAGGAGCTTCAGCAATCGTTATAGAACGTCCGTAAAGAAAGCCATCCACAAATCACATTTTTGATGCAATATGCCATAGGCAATTTAGGCATGGTTCCTCTAAGGGCTGAACCTTCACACACTGCGGAAATGTTAAGTCAGTTGCTGTATGGAGAGACATTCAGAATCCTGGAGGAGCGAGCAAGGTGGTCCAGAATTAAAACTTCATTTGAAGATCTCGAAGCCTGGATCGACAATAAGCAGGTCTTCAAGATCAACGAAAGCAGCTATCAGGAACTTTTGGCATGTTCTGCTGAACTTTCTGCCGATCTCGTGGAATTTGTGACAACCGAGAAGGAACTCATTCCTATTCCCCTGGGATCTTCCTTAACTGGAAAACAAATCTTGAATCACAGGCATTCTGGAAGTACCACTACTGGAATAATTGGAAAGGAGCGACTTATTGATACTGCTTTTTTGTATCTCAACGCACCTTTTTTGCATGGCGGAAGATCGCCCTTTGGAATTGATGCCAGTGGCTTCACCCAAATGGTTTATAAGCTACATGGACATAGGTTATCTCGATTTGCTTCAGAACAGGCCAGGCAGGGAGATTCTTTAAGTTTTATTGAGGAAAGTGAGCCAGGTGACCTGGCTTTCTTTGATGGCCCTGAAGGAATTATCAACCACGTGGGCATTATGATGCAGGACAATTACATCATTCATGCAGATGGAAAGGTTAGAGTTGACAGGATTGACCATTCGGGAATTTACAATGCCGAGCTTAGAAGGCATACTCACCAGCTTCGGGTGATCAAAAAGATCATATAACAAATAGCCCGCTCAAGTTGAGCGGGCTATTATTTTTATTCAGACTTCTGAGCTGATTACTGTCCGTTAGCCGGAGTTCCTTCAGCCTGCATTTGGTCGATCTTAGCTTTCATTGCTTCAGCTTCCTCGGTTTGATTAAGCTGGTAATGAATGTTCATGATCGTTCTCGCTGCTTCTATATTAGAGGGATCATTTTCAAGCACCTTTTCAAGGTGAGGAAGTGCATCTCTATATAGTCCCTGACGGCTTTTCGCCAATTCATCATATTTCTTTTGATCGGCCTTGCTCATTCCGAGGCTGTTCATCTCCTTAACAATAGGCTCCTCTTTTGACAAGATGACAAATGCGATATTAAGACGTGCATTTTTCATGCTTGGATCAAGCTCAATAGCTTTCTTGTAATATTCAATAGCACGATCATTTTCTCCAAGTTCTGCAGAACTAACTCCTAAGTTATAATAGAGGGTAGCGTCATCGGGATTTTGCTCCAAAACCTTTTCAATGGTCTCACGATACTTTTTCATGTCGCCCATTTTGTAGTACATATCGGCTTCAGCCTGCATGAGACTGGCATCACCAGGATTTTCCTGCTTAGCGCTCTCCATTGCAGCAATGGCTTTCTCATTTTCTCCTTTTTCAATGTAGATCAAGGCGATATTCTTAGCAATCTCACCCTTTCTGGATTCAGATTTCTTTTCCTGCGGATTGATATAAGTACCAGCCTTTACAAAAAGGTCTCTCTGCTCTTTTGAAGCCATTCTCTCCTCTTCTCCAGTTTCTTTGTTTACAGCAGTATACATTACTTCTTCTCCTGTAAATCCAAGATCTCTTAGCTCATTATAATACTTTAAAGCCGCATCATAATCCTGTCCATTTACAGCATTAGAGGCTGCATAGTATAAATAAATTGTGTCTTGAGTATTCAACCTGTAGCTGGTTTCCAGTTTCGTTGCAGCTTCGGCATATTTCTCGGTGTTCTGATCTGCTATTGCCGAATTTACCAAGGCATTGCTAACCGTTGCCATACCCTCCTGGGCTTCTTCATGCCCTAACTCTTTAGCCTTTTTCATAGCCTCTGCAGCTTGCATTAGATCGGCAGAAGCTACGTTCTCACCATTTCCTACCAATGCATATCCTTTGTAAAGGTAAAAATCTGCCTTTTCATCCTCATCAGCATTGGCCAATTGTGCTTCAGCCTGATTTAAATAGCTCTTTGCTTCCTGGTACTCGCCTTTTTCAACAGCTTTACCGGCACGCTTTATTTCCTTTTTCTGCGCAAATGATACGACAGTAAACATAGCTAGTACCGCCGTTAAAATTCTAGTTTTCATCTTTTTTGGTTTTGATTTAAATTATTCCTCACTATCGTTTGCAATAGTTGTGCCATCGTGATTTTGATCAGTGTTTTCGGGTGTTGCATCTTCTGCTACGTCTTCAACATCCTCCTCTTCATTGATCACTTTTGCAACAGCAGCAATAGAATCGTTATTCTTTAAATTAATAAGTCTCACTCCTTGAGTAGCCCGGCCCATAACTCTTAAGTTAGACACAGACGTTCTTATGGCAAGACCCGATTTGTTAATGATCATTAGATCATCAAGATCGGTAACATTTTTAATTGCAACCAGGTTACCAGTTTTGGAAGTAATGGAAATAGTTTTCACCCCTTTTCCTCCACGATTGGTAATTCTGTAGATTGGTTCCCCATCTTCGGGATCATCTATATAGGTACGTTTCCCATATCCATTTTCAGAAACTACAAGAACTGTTTCTTCCTGCGGGTTCTGAATAGCGATCATTCCAACTACTTCATCATTATCATCGGCCAAAGTAATACCTCTTACTCCGGAAGCATTTCTACCCATTGGGCGCGTTTTGCTTTCGTCAAAACGAATTGCCTTCCCGCTCTTAAGGGCCAGCATTACCTGACTTTCTCCAGTAGTTAACCTCGCTTCAAGCAGCTCATCTCCTTCACGAATGGTAATTGCGTTAATTCCATTTGTTCTAGGTCTCGAGTATTGTTCCAGAGAAGTCTTTTTTACCTGTCCTTTTTTCGTAGCCATGATCACATAATGGCTATTGATGTACTCCTCATCCTTGAGATCTTTAGTACAAATAAAGGCTTTTAGCTTATCGTCCGGATCTAGATTAATAAGGTTCTGAATGGCTCTCCCTTTTGAAGTTTTACTTCCTTCTGGGATCTCAAAAACTCTCATCCAGAAACATTTACCTTTTTCAGTAAAGAACAACATGTACTGGTGATTCGTTCCGATAAAGAGATTTTCCAGGAAATCCTCGTTACGGGTTGTAGATCCTTTTTGACCTACTCCCCCACGGTTCTGGATCTTATATTCTGTAAGAGAAGTTCTTTTGATATAACCAGCATGTGAAATGGTGATCACCACCTGCTCATCTGGAATCATATCTTCCATACTAAGATCCCCTCCAGCGTATTCTATTATAGAGCGTCTTTCATCGCCGTATTTCTCTTTTACTTCGAGCATTTCATTTTTGATCACCTCCATTCTTCTTTCCTTACGGGCAAGAATATCCTTAAGATCTTCAATGGTAAGCATCAACTCTTCATACTCCGCTCTAAGTTTATCCTGTTCAAGACCTGTAAGTTGTCTCAATCGCATTTCCACGATCGCTTTAGCCTGAATTTCAGAAAGCTCAAAACGCTCAATTAATTTAGCGCGCGCTTCATCTGCATTGCTGGAAGATCTTATAAGAGCGATCACTTCATCAATATTATCAGAAGCGATGATCAATCCTTCGAGGATATGTGCTCTCTCTTCCGCTTTGCGAAGCTCGTATTCTGTACGTCTCACTACAACCTCATGTCGATGCTCCACGAAATGGTGGATCATATCCTTTAGGTTCAGCATTTGTGGCCGTCCCTTTACAAGTGCAATATTGTTTACACTAAAGGAACTCTGTAATGCGGTATGCTTATATAAGGTGTTTAAAACTATATTTGGAATAGCATCTCTTTTGAGGATGTAGACAATGCGCATTCCATTTCTATCTGACTCATCTCTTATCAAAGAGATACCTTCTATTTTTTTATCATTTACCAGCTCAGCTGTTTTCTTGATCATTTCAGCTTTATTGACCTGGTATGGGATCTCGGTTACGATAATTGCTTCCTTCCCCGCTACTTCTTCTGTAGTGGCCTTGGCTCTTATAACTACACGTCCACGGCCGGTTTTAAAAGCTTCTCTTACCCCATCGTAACCATAAATAGTCCCTCCCGTAGGAAAGTCAGGCGCCTTTACATGCTCGATTAATTCATCTATAGTCACCTCACTATTATCGATGTAAGCTATTACCCCATCAACAACTTCTGAAAGGTTGTGTGGCGGCATATTGGTAGCCATACCTACAGCAATACCACTGGCTCCGTTCACCAGGAGGTTAGGAATACGGGTAGGTAGAACTACCGGCTCGTGAATGGTATCGTCAAAGTTGAGCTGAGTATCGACAGTTTCCTTGTCAATGTCGGCAAGCATGTCTTCACTTATCTTGCGCATCCTGGCTTCAGTATAACGCATTGCAGCCGGGCTATCCCCGTCCACAGAACCAAAGTTACCCTGCCCGTCAACTAGCATATATCGCAAACTCCACTCCTGCGCCATACGCACCATAGTGTCATATACAGAAGAATCTCCGTGAGGGTGAAACTTACCTAATACCTCCCCTACGATCCTGGCCGATTTTTTGTGAGCTCTGTTGGAAAGCACCCCTAGCTCATACATTCCATATAGAACCCGGCGGTGAACCGGCTTCAAGCCATCACGCACATCTGGCAGTGCACGTGACACAATGACCGACATTGAATAATCAATGTAGGCCGACTTCATTTCATCTTCAATATTGATAGGAATTAACTTTTCTCCTTCAGCCATAAATTTTCATATTTTGGTTCAAAAATCTAACGTGCCAATTTACGCATTTTAGGCAACCTGGCCGTTATATTCATTGAGGTTTTCTTGTATTTTATTAACAAATTTTTAGTTGTTGTTCGTTAATAAGTTCATTACATTCTTCTTTGTTTTAAGGGATCAAATTCGTCAATTAGCTTTACTTCAGAAACGGCATTGCTTATAATCGGGTACGATTTTTGAAACCTGAATAAAAAATAATCAGAGAGAAAGGAAATAACATGGATGATAATTTTTCACCAAGAGTAAAAGATGTAATTGCCTATAGCAAAGAAGAGGCCTTAAGATTAGGTCATGATTTCATAGGTACAGAACATTTGATGCTGGGACTATTGAGAGATGGTGATGGGAAAGCTATAAATATATTGAACGCCCTTGATGTAGACCTCACTCACCTACGCAGAAAAGTGGAGATCCTTAGCCCCGCAAATCCCAACGTGGCTATAGAATCTAACGAGAAAAGAAATTTACACTTAACAAGACAGGCAGAAAGAGCTTTAAAAACCACATTTTTGGAAGCTAAGCTTTTTCAAAGTACTTCCATAAATACTGCTCACCTCTTGCTTTGTATTTTAAGGAACGAAAATGACCCCACCACCAAGCTTTTAAATAAGCTGAAAGTGGATTATGACGGAGTTAAAGACCAGTTTAAATATATGATCACAAACGATGACGATTATATTGAATCGCCGACTTCTGAATCATTTTCTGATGAGGATGCAACTTCAGACGATTCCGGAAAAAGCAATCCTTTTGCCGGTACACCGGGAAAAACGAACAAGAAGTCCAAAACTCCTGTGCTGGATAACTTCGGAAGGGATCTAACTGCCCTGGCAGAACTTGATAAACTTGACCCTGTGGTGGGCCGCGAAAAAGAAATTGAGCGGGTATCGCAGATCCTTAGCAGAAGAAAGAAGAACAACCCGCTTCTCATTGGGGAACCCGGAGTTGGTAAATCGGCTATTGCTGAAGGGCTTGCCCTGCGCATCGTGAAGCGAAAGGTGTCAAGGATACTTTTTGATAAGCGTGTGGTAACTCTTGATCTTGCAAGTTTAGTGGCAGGAACCAAGTACCGCGGGCAATTTGAAGAACGTATGAAAGCCGTAATGAACGAGTTGGAAAAGAACGATGACATCATCCTTTTCATTGACGAGATCCATACAATAGTTGGTGCCGGTGGCGCTACAGGAAGTCTGGATGCCAGCAACATGTTCAAACCAGCCCTTGCAAGAGGTGAAATTCAATGTATAGGTGCGACAACGCTCGATGAGTACAGGCAGTATATTGAAAAGGACGGAGCTCTTGAAAGACGTTTCCAAAAGGTGATCGTAGAGCCTACTTCTATTGAAGAAACTATTGAGATCCTGAATAACATCAAGGATAAATACGAGGAGCACCACAATGTTACTTATACAGATGAGGCTATCCAGGCATGTGTGAAGCTTACCAGCCGATACATGACCGACAGGTTTCTGCCAGACAAGGCTATTGACGCCCTTGATGAAGCAGGTTCCCGGGTGCACATTACCAATATTGAAGTTCCAAAGCAAATTCTCGAGCTAGAAAGAAAACTTGAGGAGGTAAGAGAACTTAAGAACACTGTTGTCAAGAAACAGAAATACGAAGAGGCTGCGAAGCTTCGCGACGACGAAAAGAATATTGAAAAGGAGCTGGCCAAAGCTCAGGCACGCTGGGAAGAAGACTCCAAAATGCATCGCGAAACTGTGACAGAAGATAATGTTGCCGATGTTGTTTCCATGATGACAGGAGTGCCGGTAAATAGAATTGCACAAACCGAGATCAATAAGCTCTACCAGCTACCTGAATTAATTAAAGGTAAGGTCATTGGACAGGATGAAGCCGTTGGAAAGGTTGTTAAGGCAATCCAGCGTAACCGTGCCGGATTAAAAGATCCGAACAAACCGATTGGTTCCTTTATCTTCCTTGGGCAAACCGGAGTTGGTAAAACGCAGCTGGCAAAGATCCTTTCCCGTGAGTTGTTCGACAATGAAGATGCGTTGATACGTATTGACATGAGCGAATACATGGAGAAGTTTGCTGTAAGTAGATTGATAGGAGCACCTCCAGGATATGTTGGGTACGAGGAGGGTGGACAGTTGACCGAGAAGGTCCGCAGAAAGCCTTACGCGGTGATCCTGCTGGACGAGGTTGAGAAGGCACATCCCGATGTTTTCAACATGCTGCTACAAGTCCTTGATGACGGATATTTGACAGATAGTTTAGGTCGTAAGATCGACTTTAGAAACACCATTATAATCATGACCTCCAATATTGGAGCTCGTAAACTTAAAGATTTTGGTCAGGGAGTTGGATTTGGAACTTCGGCAAGAAAGAACCAGTTGGACGAGAATGCCCGCGGAGTAATAGAAAGCGCTCTGAAAAAGGCCTTCGCGCCAGAATTTCTGAATCGTGTAGATGACGTAGTGATCTTTAACCCGCTTGAGCAGGAAGATATTCACAAGATCATCGATATCGAGCTTGACAAACTCTTTGGAAGGATCGGTGCCTTAGGTTATGATCTGGAATTAAGCAAAAAAGCGAAAGATTATATTGCTGAAAAAGGATTTGATAAGCAGTATGGTGCGAGGCCATTGAATCGGGCTATCCAAAAATATATTGAAGATGCTCTGGCCGAAGAGATCATTACCTCTCATATTTCTGAAGGAGACAAGGTCTTTATGGATCTGGATGAAGAGAAGAAGGAATTGACCATCAAAGTTGAAAAGGCCAAAAAGGAAACAAATTCCGAAGATTCTAAATAATATTTTGAAGAATAGATTTGTAAAGAGTCTGTCTGAAAAGCATGTAATACGTCATCCTGAATTTAATTCAGGATCTTAACCGATTGAAAACGAAAGTAAATTGGAAATGGAAGCTGAAAAAGTTCAGCTTGACGAAATGCAATTTTCAGACAGGCTCTTTTATTTTCTACTGTGTCTTGACTTCAATATCTCAATGACATCGGCAAGTGTAAATCCTTTGGCCTGCAACAGGATGAGATAGTGAAACAGGAGATCGGCACTTTCATTGAGGAACAGGTCATCATTATCATCTTTAGCTTCGATCACGGTTTCTACTGCCTCCTCACCTACTTTCTGGGCAATTTTGTTGATCCCACTTCTAAACAAGGAAGCCACATAACTTTTTTCATTTTCAGGATTTGATCTACGGTCAGAGATCACGGTTTCCAGCTGTGTCAAAAATGACATTTCTGAAACATTTTTTTCTCCCCAGCAGGTGTCAGTTCCTTTATGACATGTTGGCCCCTGAGGTTTCACCAATACCAACAGCGTATCATTATCGCAATCGACCTGCATGTTTACCAGGTGAAGAAAATTACCACTTTCCTCTCCTTTCGTCCAAAGCCTCTGCTTGCTCCTGCTGAAAAATGTCACTTTTTGGGTCTCTTGTGTTTTCCTGAATGCCTCTTCATTCATATAACCCAGCATCAGAACATTTTTCGTCTCCGCATCCTGTATAACCGCCGGAACAAGGCCATCCGGGTTTTTATTAAAATCTATTTTCATTTTTATCTTTTTATTCTTGAGAAGATCTCTTTAAATTGGAAGCACCAAATTCCAGGTAATATTTTTCTGCGTTCTTTGCGAAAATCTTCGCGGCCTTAGCGTGAAAATTAAATCCGTAATTTTATTTCCATTATCATAATTACCTAATCACTAATCCACTTTTAGCCAACACCTAAATCCTAACTTCAATCCCCTGTTTTTTCATTTCCTGTTTAAGATCCTTGATTTCAATTTCCTTAAAGTGAAAAACACTTGCCGCCAAAGCAGCGTCGGCTTTTCCCTTTTTAAAGGCCTCACAAAAATGTTCTTTATTTCCTGCACCGCCGGAAGCAATAACAGGAATGCTCACCAGCTGTGATACTTTCGCGAGAGCTTCATTGGCAAATCCTGCCTTGGTGCCGTCGTGATCCATGGAGGTGAAGAGGATCTCCCCGGAACCGCGTTTTTCTACTTCGACTACCCAGTCAAAAAGGTCAATTTCTGTCGGTACTTTTCCACCAACCAAATGCACCAGCCACTTGTCCCTCACCTGCTTTGCATCTATCGCCACCACTATGCACTGCCTTCCGAATTTTGCTGCGAGCTCATTAATCAACTCCGGATTTTTCACTGCTGAAGAATTAATAGCAACTTTATCGGCGCCATTCTGAAGCAGAACATCCACATCTTCTACAGATGAAATTCCGCCACCAACTGTAAACGGAATATTTATAGTAGCCGCCACCTTCCGCACAAGTTCGGCAAGAGTCTTACGTTTTTCTTCGGTAGCCGAAATATCCAGGAACACCAGCTCATCTGCGCCCGACTTTGAATAGATCTCCGCCAGCTCCACAGGATCTCCCGCATCCCGAAGACTCACAAAATTCACTCCTTTTACAGTTCTTCCGTCTTTGATATCCAGACAGGGAATTATTCTTTTTGTCAGCATGATTTAGATATTAGATTTGAGATGTGAGATGTGAGATTCTTTTTGCTAATCCATCCTCTCATTTTATTATTGGAATTTGGTGCTTATAATTTGGTGCTTATAATTTTTTTGTCTTGATTCTTGTCTCTTGATTCTTGATTCTTGGTTCCTATTGAAGAAAATTCTCCAACTGCTTTAGGCTAATCCTATTCTCATAGATCGCCTTTCCTAAAATGGCTCCTTCACATCCAATTTCCTGAAGCTTCGGAAGATCATCAAATTCTGCAATTCCTCCTGAAGCTATCAGTTTTACATCTGGTATTTCCCTGAGTATCTTTTGGTACAGGTCGAAAGACGGACCTCCCAGCATGCCGTCTTTAGCAATATCTGTACAGATCACATACTGGACTCCGTTCTCATGATATCTCTGGATAAATGGCAATAAATGTTCCTCAGATTCTTCAAGCCAACCACTCACCGCGATCTTTTCGTCCTTGGCATCTGCTCCTAAAATGATCTTTTCGCTTCCATATTTCTCAAGCCACGAAAGAAATGTTTCCCTGTCCTTTACCGCGATACTCCCGCCGGTGATCTGAGCAGCGCCACTATTAAAAGCGATCTCCAGATCTTTATCAGATTTTAATCCGCCGCCAAAGTCTATCTTTAGATCTGTTCCTGAAGCGATCTGTTCAAGCACCTTATAATTGACAATATGCTTTGACTTGGCTCCGTCCAGATCTACCAGGTGTAAATACTGAATTCCGTGATCCTGAAACTGCTTCGCCACCTCCAACGGATTTTCATTGTAAATTTTCTTTGAATTATAATCGCCCTGGGAAAGCCTTACACACTTTCCGTCGATGATATCTATGGCTGGAATAATACGCATTGTTATTAGTTAGTCGTTAATAGTTAATACTGCAATTTGGTCACCTCGAGCGGAGTCGGGAGGTTCTTAACCTCACGTTTTCAAATCTTCAAATCTTCAAAAAATTCTCAAGAATTTTTTCCCCTGCTTCACTGCTTTTTTCCGGATGGAACTGTACGCCATAGAAATTGTCTTTTTGTAACGCAGAGGAATAATTCACTCCGTAGTCACATTTGGCTATGGTTTCTGAGCAGACCGGCGCATAAAAACTATGTACCAGGTAAACAAATTCCTGTTCAGATATCCCCTCAAAAAGGTCAGTTTTAAGCTCCTTTATTCTGTTCCAGCCAATGTGCGGAACTTTTAAAGTTTTTTCAAAGTGGACTACATCCACATCAAAGATCCCGAGTCCTTCTGTATCTCCTTCTTCAGACCAGTTGCACATGAGCTGCATGCCCAGGCAAATTCCCAGAACGGGCTGCTTTAACTGCGGAATAACTTGATCCAATCCTGTACTTTTCAGTTTTTTCATGGCCGAACTCGCCTCTCCCACTCCCGGAAATATTACTTTATCGGCAGCCTTTATTTCTTCCGCATCACTGCTCAGGATTCCGGTGTAGCCAAGTCTCTCCAGGGCGAATTTTATACTCTGAATATTCCCTGCCCCGTAATCTATAATAACAACTTTCTCAGAAGCTTTATTTCTTTCAATTCCCATATCTAATATCTCAAGTCTAACATCTCAGATCTATTACAACATTCCCTTTGTTGAAGGCAAGATCATTTTATCGGGATCCCGTTTAACCGCAACCTTTATCGCTTTCGCAAAAGCCTTGAAAATGGCTTCGATCTTATGATGTTCATTGGTGCCTTCCGCTTTAATATTCAGATTTGCTTTTGCGCCGTCGGTAAAGGATTTGAAAAAGTGGTAAAACATTTCTGTAGGCATTGCACCTATCATTTCTCTTTTAAAATCGGCTTCCCAAACCAGCCAGTTCCTTCCGCCGAAATCAATGGCTACCTGCGCCAGACAATCATCCATTGGTAGTGCAAAACCATAGCGTTCAATTCCGAGTTTATTTCCCAATGCTTTAGAAAAAACTTCACCCAAGGCAATCGCAGTATCTTCGATCGTGTGGTGTTCGTCTACTTCCAAATCTCCTTTCACCATAATCTCCAGGTCCATTTGTCCGTGGCGGGCGATCTGGTCAAGCATGTGATCAAAGAACTTGATCCCGGTGTCGATCCTGCTTTTACCGGTGCCATCGAGATTCAGAGAAATAGAAATATCGGTTTCATTCGTTTTCCTTTCGATGCTGGCCGTACGCTCCTCCAGCTTCAGGAACTCATAAATTTCTTTCCAGCTGTTGGTCTCCAGCCTTATGCTTTTTTGAAGCTCCTCCTTTTTTACTGAAAGCTCAGTGCTTCCTAATTCCTCATGACCGGTGATAAAAATTCCTTTTGCACCCAGGTTCCTGGCCAGCTCCATATCGGTAAGCCGGTCCCCTAGTACGAAGCTATTTTTCAGATCATATTTCTCAGTATCGAAATAAGCTTTCAGTAAACCTGTTCCCGGTTTTCGCGTAGGCGCATTATCTTCCGGAAAAGTGCGGTCAATTATTACTTCTGAAAATTTCACTCCTTCATTTTCAAAAGCCTTCAGCACAAAATTCTGCACGGGCCAAAATGTATCTTCCGGAAAGGAATCTGTTCCCAATCCATCCTGGTTGGTGACCATCACCAGCTCGTAATCCAGTTCCTGTGCAATCTTTGAGAGGTATTGAAAAGCTTCTGGATAAAATTCCAGCTTATCAATATGATCAAGCTGAAAATCTTCCGGCTCTAATACAATTGTACCATCACGGTCTATAAATAATACCTTTTTCATGCTTCAAGTTCCTTTAATTTTTTTTAATAATTCCTGATTTTCCGCAGGCGTACCTACTGTAAACCTCAGAGTGTTCTCACATAGCTGCTGATTGCTGCGATTGCGTACCACCACTCCGGCTTCGATTAGCTGCTCATACTTTTTCCCGGCATTCTCAACTCTCGCCAAAATAAAATTCGCGTCTGATGGAAAAATCTTCTTCACAAATGCCATTTTTGAGAGGTTAGCAGCAAGCTGTTCTCTTTCCGTTAAGATCAGCTGCACTTCCATATTAACCTCCTCCGGTTTTGAAAGCCGTTCCAGTGCTCTTTGTTGCGTAAGCTCATTAACATTATATGGCGGCTTGATCTTGTTGAGAACAGCAATAATTTCTTCGGAAGCATAACATATTCCCAATCTTATTCCTGCCATGCCATAAGCTTTTGAAAGTGTCTGGGTGATCACCAGATTCGGAAATTCCTCCAATCGTTCCAGCCAGCTTCTTTCAGCTGAAAAATCTATATATGCCTCATCAATTACCACGAGTCCGTTGAAGTTCTTCAGGATCTTTTCTACCGAAGCTTCTAAAAATGAATTTCCTGTAGGATTATTTGGAGAGCACAAAAAGATAATTTTCGTCCGCTCATCAACTTTTTCAAGGATTGAATCCACATCTGGCTGAAAGTTCTGCTTTAAAACTACTTCCCGGTCTTCAATTTCGTTTAATCCCGCCAATACCTTATACATGCCATAGGTTGGCGGCAGCGTAATGACATTATCAACCTGCGGCCGACAAAATGCCCTGAAGATGAGATCCAGCACTTCATCACTGCCGTTCCCCAACAAAATTTGTGCTTCCAAAACCCCTTTTTGAGAGGCAAGCACCTGCTTCACCTTTCCCTGCTGGGGATCGGGATAACGGTTCACTCCATTTTCAAACGGATTTTCATTGGCATCCAAAAATGTCATTTTTCGGCCGTCTGTTTTGTACTCGTCCCTCGCCGAAGAATACGGCTTCATTTGCAGAACATTTGGTCGCACCAGGCGATTTAGATCAAAATTCTTATTCATTTCCCGAAGATTTCAGCTGGTTCAACCTTAAAGTAACGGCATTCTTATGAGCCAGTAAACCTTCAGCTTCAGCCATAAGTTCAATGGAACTACCAATATTCTGAATTCCTTCCGCAGAGATCTCCTGAAAAGTAATGGCTTTGGTAAAGCTATCCAGATTCACCCCGCTATATTGTTTGGCGTAACCGTTAGTAGGCAAGGTGTGATTCGTGCCCGATGCGTAATCTCCTGCGCTCTCGGGGGTATAATTGCCTATAAAAACCGAACCCGCGTTTATAATTCCGTGCACAAAAAAGTCATTTTTGGAGGTACAGACGATGAAATGTTCAGGGGCATATTCATTAATGAGATCTAAAGCTTTTTCAGCAGAACTCATATAGATAAAGCGGGAATTTTCTATTGCTGCCTGTGCGATCTCCTTCCGCGGAAGATCTTTCAACTGACTTTCAATTTCAGCTTCTACTTTATTCAAAAGCTGTTTGGAAGGAGAAACCAGCACCACCTGACTGTCAATACCATGCTCGGCCTGAGAAAGCAGATCGGAAGCTACAAAAGCTGCATCAGCAGTATCATCGGCTATCACAAGCAGTTCTGAAGGACCCGCCGGCATATCGATGGCCACCTTATATTTTGTCGCCATTTGCTTTGCCACAGTGACATATTGGTTACCCGGGCCAAAGATCTTGTAAACCTTCTTGATACTTTCAGTACCAAACGTCATGGCAGCAACGGCCTGGATCCCTCCAACTTTGTAAATTTTTTCTATGCCACAAAGCTTAGCGGTATATAAAATGGCGGGATTTACAGAACCATCTTTTGCCGGCGGCGTGCAAAGAATTACCTCTTTACATCCTGCGATCTGTGCAGGGACAGCAAGCATCAAGATCGTTGAAAACAAGGGAGCGGTACCGCCGGGAATATACAGACCCACTTTTTGAATAGGTCGTTTTTCCTGCCAGCATTTCACTCCGGCTAGAGTTTCGACAGAAACTTTTTCCGTTTTCTGAGCTGCGTGGAATTTCCGGATGTTCTCCTTGGCAAGAGCAATAGCAGCTTTAAGCTCTTCTGAAACCTTGCCATTTGCTGCTTCTATTTCTTCGGAAGAAACTTCAAAAGTTTCAGAATTGAAGCCATCAAATAGTTCGGCGTATTTTCTTACTGAAGCATCACCATCGGCTTTGACTTCTCTAAAGATCTGTTCCACGATCTGCTCGATATCGGCAACAGTTTTGGTTGGACGTTCAAGGATTGCCTCCCATTCAGTTTGTTCCGGATCAAAAAATTTCTTCATGGCTTCAGCTTTTTAAAGTACCATTTTTTCGATTGGAGCGACCAGAATACCTTCAGCTCCGTTTGATTTCAGCTCATCTATTACCTCCCAGAATCTTTCTTCAGAAATCACGGTGTGCAGGGAGCTCCAGCCTTCTTCAGCCAGTGGCAGTACAGTTGGGCTTCTCATTCCCGGTAAGAGTTTTACAACCGCTTCGATTTTAGAATTCGGGACGTTCATCAGGATATATTTTGAATTGCGGGCGCGTAATACAGCTTGGATCCTGAACTGAAGTTTCTTCAGGATCTCATCAACTTCCGAAGAGATCTTTGGAGAAACGGCAAGTACGGCTTCGCTCTTTAGCATGACCTCTACCTCCTTGAGATTATTCTTAAACAGGGTGCTCCCACTGGAGACAATATCACAAATCGCATCGGCTAGACCAATGTTTGGCGCAATCTCTACCGAGCCGTTGATAATATGAAGGTCGGCTGTAACTCCCTTTTTTGAGAGGTAATTTCGTACCGTATTGGGATAAGAGGTGGCGATCCTTGCTCCTTCCAGGCCTTCAACACCGTTGTAGCGGGCCGATTTTGGAACAGCCAGGGAAACCCTGCATTTGGAGAAGCCCAGTCTCTCGGCCGTTTTGATGTCTTCGCCTTTTTCAACAAGCACGTTCTCACCAATGATCGCAGCATCAACAACTCCATCCCGTAGATACTGAGGAATATCACCATTTCGGAGATAGAATACCTCCAGCGGAAAATTGCCGGAGGTAGCTTTTAGTTGCTCTCTCCCGTTGTCAATGGAAATTCCGGCATCCTTTAAAAGCTTTAGGGAATCGTCATGTAACCGCCCCGATTTTTGTACTGCTATTCTTATTCTTTTCATGATTTTCATTTTTAGTCTGGGCAGAACAAAGGGAATAAAAAAACCCGTTTGAGCTGCTCAAACGGGTTTTAGAAATATGGTTTATACACATATCAATCTCACCTCGCAAGAGCGAACGTATGAGAATGATGATGATGTAGTTGTTGTGACTTCATTTTACTATTGCGAAAATACAGATTTATTTTAAAATCAAAAATTCTTTTTCGCTTAAGTTTTAATTATTTCCCAGAATGATTGGCATTCCATTTTCGCCACCAATCACCACCACTTTCGCATTTGGAGATTTTGCCAGTTCCAGGGTCGCCTGTATTCCTTTCTCCTCCAGTACTTTATCTGTAAGAGAAGCTGCCAGGATCTGGTTAGCACGCGCCTTTCCTTCGGCATCAATACGTTGTCTTTCGGCCTCTTGTTCGGCCTTTGTCAAACGAAATTCATATTCTAAAGATTCCTGCTCCTGTCTCAACTTTCTTTCTATGGCTTCCTTGATCGTAGAAGGCAAGGAGACATCCCTCACCAGTACCTCGTTGATCTGCACATACTGATCTTTAAGCAGTAACTGTGTTTCTTCGAAGATCTCCTTCTGAATAGCCTCACGTTTACTTGCATAAAGCTGCTCCGGATTATATCTTCCTACTACAGCACGGGCTGCCGATCGAACTGCCGGCTGAAGTACCCTCTGAATATAAGCCTCTCCTTTTTCCTTATGCAACGCGCCAAGATCCTTATAATCTGGCTGAAACCATACAGAAGCATCTATCTCGATCTCAAGTCCGTTAGAAGACAATACCTGCATTCTTTCATCCAGGGACTGCTGCCGAACTTCGTAAACATAAACTTTATTCCAGGGAGCTACAAAGTGAAAACCCTCCCCTAAAGGCGGCTCATCTATCACAACCCCACCTCCAAAGGTCTGGTACAAAACTCCGGCTTCCCCGGAATCTATGGTGATGGTGGATTTGGCAATAAGAATAATTAGAATAATTCCTGCAAAAAGAATTGGCAGGCCAATTTTGGGTAATCTTTCCATGATAAAAATTAAGTATGAATTATATAAGACCGTAATATTTTCTCAGGAACCACTCCGCACTAAGCGAAAGAATAATGATGAGCATCAAAAATTTCCAGTCGATCAAAGATACGTCCTTTTGACGGCTTTTCTCAACCGCAGCGTAAGAACTATCTGATAGCAGCTCATTTTTGAGCTGCTCAAATCCAGTTGGGAAAAAAATATCCTGATCTTTTTCCCGGGCAATTCTCTGCAGCCCATCCAGATTGGCACTGGCAAACTGTTCCTCTACATTGAAGTCCATAATGCTAAAATTACCAGACCGCATAAGCCCGTCGCCTTTTACTCTTACAGTAAAGGCATATTCCCCGGGAGGAAGGCTGCTGAGATCTACTTCATAAGAATTTTCTTTTAAAAGAAAAGGGATCTGTCTTTGTTCCCCTTCTTTTGCAGTTAGAACCATTTCCAATGAACCTCTGGGATCGAACAAATAGCTTTTATCGAAATATTCGGCCTGAATGCTAATTCCATCATTGCCCTGATATAATGGCTGGTAATGCACAAGGAGACGTTCTTTCCTGCTGCCACTAGAAAGAAACTGAATCAGCTTTCCAATTAGTGCATCAAATTTTTCAAAGGAAGCCTCGGTTTGAAACACGTGATTTCTCCAGCGCCAAAGGTCAGCTCCCATCAAAAATGCCTTTTTTGAAGCCTCTGTTTCTGTAACTGCCAAAAGAGGAAGCTTGGTGTCAATTCCCTGTATCTTTCGATAGAGCAGCACATCGAGCTCTTCTGAAACCTCAAGATTTCCGAAATTTCCAGTAAGCGGAGGAAATCTGGAGAACTGCAGATCTTCAGTTTGAAAAGCCCTAAAGTTTTCATTCCAAACAGGTATGAATTCTTCAGATTGTCGGGTGATCTCCTGGGTTAAGATCTGCTGAGCATTATTGAGAAACGACCAATCGGTGCCGGGACCAGCAATAAGGAAGTAACCTTTTTTACTGGCAGCTAAAGTAGACATCAGGTTACTAAACCTGCTATCGGGCTGATAAAGGATCACGAGCTGAAATTCATCGGTTCCCTCTACCTCAGTAATGGGCAACAAGCTCACCTGCCGCTGCTCATTACTTTCGATTGATCGTTTTAATGCTCCCAGATCGGGATGTAAAAATGAGTACGCGATAAGCACCTTTGTACGTTCATCAATCACTTCTACGGCAAACTGCCGGGTGTTGTTCAGCAAGTTCTTTTCCCCTTGTAAAGGAGTGATCTCTACCTTGTAAATATGCGTTCCGATACTGGATGCCGGAAGTTCTGCCCTTACCACAGCAGCTCTTTTTTCTGAAGAAAAAAGGAGCTTTTCTGAATAAACGACTGCGTTAGCTTTTGAAATTTTCAGTTCAGTTTCGACTGAAGAATTCCCCGAAGAACTCAGCATGACCTCAACCGGAAAACGGTTATTCAGAAAAGCATATTTATTTGCATTGACCCTGTTGATCGCAAGGTCCTGGTAACGCGCTGTGTCTCCCACCACTACGGGAATTACTGGATTTGCAAAACCTTGCGCTGAATACGTAAAATCCTCACCCACGGTTTGATTTCCGTCAGAAATCAGGATCACTGGTGCAATTTTTTCCTGGTAAAGACTTCCTAAATTCTCGAATAGACGGGAAAGGTTGGTTTGTGTCTCAGAAAAATCCAGATTATCGTTCTGTGTTACAGTCTTTCCGAAGCTAAAGATCTGGATCTCAAATTTCTTTTTGAGTTCCTTATCATTTTCGAATTTGTTCACAAACTCCTTTACCTCATCACCTGCTTCAAATGTTGTAATAGACGATGAATTGTCAACTGCCAACACAAGGTTTGGCTTTTCAGTAAAATAGGTTTTTCGGTTGGTCTTAGGATTGATGACCAACACCAAAAGAGCGAAAAAGGAAATAAATCTTAGGCTGGCAAAAATGACATTTTGAGAACGTCTTCCTTTTGCCTTATAGAAGTATTGAAAAAAAGCGAGTGCCAGCGATAAAAAAAAGGCAGCAATGATTAAAACGATTGTAGTTGCCGGCATTCATTGTAAGATTAGTTAAAAGAGTTGTCTGAAAAGCCCGTTTTTCGTTACACAGAACTTGTTTTAGCTTCCAAATTGCGATGAACTCTCAACTTGTTAAGTTGCTGAAATAAAATTCAGGAGGACGTTGTGACAAGCTTATCAGACAGACTCTTTACAATTTTAGGTTAGCATTCCGCCGTCCACGTTAATTACCTGGCCGGTGATATATGCACTCAGGTCACTTGCAAGGAAGACACAGGTGTTAGCGATATCTTCTGGGGTGCCGCCACGCTTCAATGGAATGGCGTCTCTCCAGCCTTCCACGACTTTCTCATCCAGTTTTCCTGTCATTTCGGTCTCAATAAATCCTGGTGCGATCACATTGGTACGAATGTTTCTAGAACCCAGCTCAAGAGCCATAGATTTGGAGAAACCTATCATTCCAGCTTTGGAAGCGGCATAATTAGCCTGCCCCGCGTTTCCTTTCACTCCTACCACACTGCTCATGTTGATGATACTTCCCTGGCGCTGCTTTAACATGGTTCTTTGAACGGCTTTAGTCATGTTGAAAACAGACTTCAGGTTCACTTCGATCACCTTATCAAAATCCTCCTCACTCATGCGCATAAGGAGATTATCCTTTGTTATACCGGCATTGTTGACAAGCACATCAATACTTCCGAAGTCTGCCAGCACATTTTTAACAAGCTCTTCAGCTTCAGCGAAATTGGCGGCATTAGATTTATATCCTTTGGCTTTCACACCTAATTCCTGAAGTTCCTTTTCCAGTTCATTTGCTGCTTCTACAGAGGAGCTATAGGTAAAGGCAACATTGGCCCCGTGTTTTGCGAATACTTCGGCTATTCCTTTCCCAATTCCTCTACTGGCACCGGTGATGATAGCATTTTTTCCTTCTAATAATTTCATGATTGATTATCTGTTTTCCTGGGTGATTATTATTCGTTCAAATATAATAAAACAAGTGGCTTCCAATAAAAAACCTCCGAAAATTGCCCTTTTTGACAAGTTACGGAGGTAAATATTATTAAAAAGCTTCTGGGAAAATTATCCCATAACTTCTTTTACTTTCTTGCCTATCTCGGCTGGAGAATCAACTACATGAATTCCATTCTCTCTTAAAATGGCTTTTTTAGCCTGGGCTGTATCTTCACTTCCACCAACTATAGCACCTGCATGCCCCATAGTTCTACCTTTTGGTGCAGTTTCACCTGCTATAAATCCAATTACTGGTTTTCTGTTTCCGTTTTCCTTCACCCATTTGGCCGCATCGGCTTCTAACTGGCCTCCAATCTCACCGATCATTACAATACATTCGGTTTCATCATCGTTCATGAGTAATTCAACTGCTTCTTTGGTAGTAGTTCCAATAATAGGATCTCCTCCAATTCCTATCGCCGTAGTAATTCCCAGTCCCTGTTTCACAACCTGATCTGCTGCTTCATAAGTAAGAGTACCAGATTTAGAAACGATACCTACATTCCCTTTTTTGAAAACAAAACCAGGCATGATCCCCACCTTAGCTTCTCCCGGAGTGATCACTCCCGGACAGTTTGGTCCTACCAGGCGGCAGTTCTTATCCTTGATATAATCAGCTGCTTTAATCATATCGGCTACAGGAATACCTTCAGTAATGGTAATGATTACCTTGATCCCTGCATCTGCAGCTTCCATAATAGCATCGGCTGCGAATGCCGGTGGTACAAAAATAATAGATACATCGGCTCCGGTTTCCTTAACAGCATCAGACACGGTGTTGAAAACAGGTTTTTCAAGGTGTTTTTGTCCTCCTTTTCCTGGAGTAACACCACCTACCACATTCGTTCCGTATTCGATCATTTGTCCGGCGTGAAAAGTACCTTCACTTCCGGTAAAACCTTGTACAATTATTTTTGAATCTTTATTGACTAAAACGCTCATAGTTGATTTTTTGAATTTTCAGTTGCAAAATTAGGTTTTTAAAAAAGAAACCTAAAGGGTTTTATTAATTAATTGGAAGAAAAGAATCGAGATTTTCAGGGCTGTCATCGGCTTGCTGACTAATCTGATGGCCGCGATACATTTTGCCATCCTTCACCTGCCAAATGGCAATAAAATGTGCCATAGGAAGTTCCTCATCCGGATTCTCTACAGTTCTCACATAATACGTGAATCTTATGGTAACCATGTCCTGATCACTAAGAAGGTGGCTGATATCTGCTCGTAGGCTTTCAAAGGATTTTGAGAGCTCCTGAGAAAGGGCTCCCAGTTCAGGATAAGTAAGCTTGTGAAATCCTCCACTGCTATTCCAGAAAAGTTCGGCATCGGGATGAAGATACTCCTCTACTGAAGCAGGATTCTTGTAAAAATCTGATGAATAAAATTTTGCAACGCAGTCTTTGGGTTCTAAGCTCATATCAACTGTTTAATTTTTCCATTAATTTAGGCAATCGACGCAAAAGCGCCAACTCTTTAAGCCATTCCCTGGATTCCATCGCTGGATTCCCTGAATATACGGTATTTTCTTTTGTTGACTTGGTTATTCCGGCCTGCCCCATTACGACACCTCCTTTTTTGACCACGATCCCACTGCGGAAACCGGCCTGTCCCCAAATGGTTACCTCATCTTCGATCACCACCGCACCAGCAATACCGACCTGAGAAGCGATAAGACAATTTTCTCCAATCACAGTGTCGTGACCCACCTGGATAAGATTATCCAGCTTTGTTCCTTTTCCGATCGTAGTGTCTCCTGTGACCCCTTTATCAATAGTACAGTTCGATCCTATATCCACATGATCCTTAATAACCACTCTTCCTCCGGAAATCAATTTGTCATAACCCTCAGGACGTTTCTTATAATAAAAAGCATCTCCACCTAGAACAGATCCCGAATGAATGGTGACATGATCTCCAATTACCGTATTGTCATACAAACTTACATTTGCATGAATAAGACAATGCTTTCCAATCTTCACGTTATTCCCAACAAAGGCTCCCGGCTGGATCACACTTCCCTCCCCTATTTCTGCGGAAGGAGCAATCGTTGCTGCGGCTCTTTCAAATGGTTTGAAGTATCTCGTGAGCTTGTTGAAATCCCTGAAGGGATCATCTGAAATAAGCAATGCCTTTCCTTCAGGACACTCTACTTCCTTGTTAATAAGGATCACTGTAGCAGCCGATTGTAAAGCTTTATCATAATATTTCGGATGATCAACAAAAACAATATCTCCCGGGGTAACCACATGGATCTCGTTCATTCCTAATACAGGAAATTCTGCCGGACCAACAAATTCCGAAGAAATGATAGTAGCGATCTGTTCAAGAGTATGTTGCTGCGGGAACTTCATTTAATAGATATGAGATATGAGATATGAGATATTAGATTTGAGTATGGAGTTTTTATCTGATCACTGACCACCGATCACTGAACACTATTCCTTAATTCTCTCTTTATATGTTCCTTTTTCAGTTTCGATCTTGATCTTATCTCCTTCGTTGATAAAAAGCGGAACGTTCACCTCAGCTCCTGTTTCTACTGTTGCAGGTTTGGTAGCGTTTGTAGCTGTATTTCCTTTTACTCCGGGCTCTGTATGAGTAACTTCAAGAATTACACTTGCTGCATCTCTACAGATAGCGGCATTTGATCTTCGGTGTTGATAAGGATAGTTACCACTTCACCTTCTTTAAGAAGACCTGGGGCATCAAGAGCATTTTCTGTCAGCCTTATCTGCGTATAATCTTCAGTATTCATAAAATGGTAGAATTCCCCATCGTTATAAAGGAACTGAAATTTATGCGTTTCCACCCTTACATCTTCGATCTTATGACCTGCAGAAAAGGTGTTGTCGATCACCTTTCCCGTGGTAACACTTTTCAATTTTGTTCTTACGAAAGCAGGTCCTTTGCCCGGCTTTACATGAAGAAATTCTATAATTTTGAAAATATCGTGGTTGTATCTAATGCACAATCCATTTCTAATATCACTTGTACTTGCCATTTTTAAGACTTATTAATTTGAACTTATATATCCTTTCATAATTCCGCGCTGGGAATTTTTGATGAACTCTAAAATATCATCCC
>NZ_JAAVJR010000496.1:0-486 GCF_012037645.1 Salinimicrobium oceani | reverse complement strand
CCCCTCCTTTTTTTAAGGAGGGGTGGCAGGCGAGAGCCTGACGGGGTGGTCCCGGAGACGAACCCGCCGCAGGCGACAAGGCCTTACCCCTGAGTTCTCTCTTTAAACTCCTGAAATTTATCTGCTTTAGCAGCTTGTGGCCAGGAATTGTTGCTGGTATCAACATCGGCAGTTTCCAGATCGGGATCTACTACGATCTTGGTGATCTCTTTATCTGTCGCCAAAGCTCTGCTTACCTGATTGTCATTCTTTCTCCAGATTTGTACCGGATAAGTCACTTTTTCTGAAGTACCATCAGCATAGGTGTACTCAACAATAATAGGCATAACAAGTCCGCCCGGCTTGTTAAAGGTCACCTGGTAAAAATACTTTGGCATCTTCATCTCTGCTCTTTGCTGCGGAGTGAAATTGTCCATCAGGTATTCATTTAATGTTGGTGCATTTTCAGCAGGAGTTTTTCCTTTCATGCTTTCATTATATTCTTCA
>NZ_JAAVJR010000495.1:0-486 GCF_012037645.1 Salinimicrobium oceani | reverse complement strand
ATCGCGATTATTTTTGCGGGACCTGTTGGGTTATCCATTAGTATTTACATCAGCGAATATGCGCCGCGAAGTTTTAGGAAGACCATCAAACCCGCGCTGGAATTGCTGGCGGCTGTTCCTACAGTAGTTTATGGATTTTTTGCATTAACAGTGGTGACCCCTTTTTTGCAATCCTTTATTCCTGGATTATCAGGTTTTAACTCGCTATCTGCGGGGCTGGTGATGGGAATCATGATTATTCCGTTCATTTCCTCTTTGAGCGAGGATGCGCTACATGCTGTTCCTAATTCTTTAAGAGAAGCAGCTTACGGTATGGGATCTACCAAACTTCAGAATTCATTCAGGGTATTGGTGCCTGCGGCTTCATCGGGAATTATAGTATCAATTATCCTGGCCATCTCCCGTGCAATTGGTGAGACTATGATAGTAGCGATAGCAGCAGGGCAGCAGCCAAGACTAACCTTTGATCCCACGGTGCCGGTAGAG
>NZ_JAAVJR010000494.1:0-486 GCF_012037645.1 Salinimicrobium oceani | reverse complement strand
AAGGCTCCAGTTCTCCCCCTTCTTCTAAATATTCCTTCACCTGTAAAAAGCCTTTGAAATAAGAAATATCCTTGGTGAATCCGCCTCCCTGCAGGATCCTTGAAGTAATATTAAAAGAACGGGCAGGGGAGAAGTTGTAATCTTTGTGTAACAATCTGAAGATTCCCTGGAAATCTGCTCCATGCATTCTTGCTGCAGAAGCTACTACTCTCCCGGCGAGAGTTCTCATCCTGTTTGCCGTCAATCCTCCTACAAAATATTCAGACATCACGGCCAGCCCTTCCTGTAGCGTATCATAGTCAGTCAGGCCTATGGATAAAAGTTTTAAAGGTTGCCGCTTCCCATTGTAATAGGTGAGGACATGGGTGCCAATTTCATGCTGTATAAGTGCAATAGTCTCATTGGCATTTAATTTATAATCTATAGGAATGTAAAGTTCTCCCTGGGAGACCATTAAAATATTCACATCACTTCGCACGTGAACTT
>NZ_JAAVJR010000493.1:0-486 GCF_012037645.1 Salinimicrobium oceani | reverse complement strand
CCACGGGTTTAAAAGTGGAACCAATTTGCCTGCGGCTTTGCATCACATGATCATATTTGAAATACTTGTGGTTGATGCCGCCAACCCAGGATTTCACTGCCCCTGTGCCGGGATCCATGTTGACCATCCCCATGTTAAGGAATTTCATGTAGTGCTGCAGACTATCGGCAATACTGGCTTCAGTAAGTTTCTTTTTACCCCAGTCAAAAAATTCCATATCGGTTTTACGATGCAGGGAATCGAGGATCTTTTCCTTATCCCACCCGGCGGCAGCCAGAGATCTATATTGCTCACTTTCCTCCAGAGCTTCCTGCAGCAGATCTTTCCTCTTCCACGGCGGATTACTACCGTAGGCCTTCTCAAACTGCTTTTGAAGGGCCGCCATGTGTTCTTCCATAGCTTCTTCGGCCAATATCTGCATTTCGTAATCTATAGTGGTATGTACCTGTAACCCGTCCCGGTAAATGTTATAAGGTTCCCCGTCCC
>NZ_JAAVJR010000492.1:0-487 GCF_012037645.1 Salinimicrobium oceani | reverse complement strand
GATCAACAGGATCACGTAAGTAGCATCGATTAGAGTTGCCGCACGAATGTCGGAGATCCTCGCTTTTTCACTTACTACTTCCTGGATCTTGTCACCTCTCAGGTAAAAGAGTAAACCAAGACCTGCAAAAATTGTGGTGGCAAAAATGATAAATTCAGTAAGGCTTTGGGTTCGGGGCAGGTAAACTGCAATGTTCGCACCATCCTGCATTACCCAAACTCCCCAGAGCGTACCACTTACGATCCACTGAATTGCTGTCCAGGCCCTGTGGGTTTTACGGCTCTTGAAATATTTTTTAATGGTGTTATAGGAAAGATACCATACCAGAAAAGACAGGATAAAGGCCATGATATAACCAGACCAGGATTTCCATACTACCGAAGTGATTCCCGATGTATCTGCACTAAATACACTTAAAATAAGGAAGGTGGTTGATACCGGCATCCGCATCCTTGTGAGGATAAGCAGCACCAGGGGAGCGATGATC
>NZ_JAAVJR010000491.1:0-487 GCF_012037645.1 Salinimicrobium oceani | reverse complement strand
TATTACCGGAATTGACTGTTTCCAAAAAGGAAGTATCATCGTCTATTCCGTCTTCCATACTACAACCTAAGATTGCAAGAAAACTAAATAGGCCCAGTATAAACTTAAATTTTTTCATGTTTTTCATATTTATTGATACTGCGGATTTTGCTCAATTATTGTATTCTCTGTTTCCCTGTACGGAATTGGAAGAATTTCATGTTTGCCTGGCACAAATCCTTCATCAGATAAAAATTCAGCGGCCCTTCCGGTTCTAACCAGGTCAAAAAATCTATGACCTTCTCCTGCTAATTCCAATCTACGTTCTCTATAGATAGCCTGTAAAGAAACTGGTACGCTTGGCAAACCAACTCTGGCTCTTACTGCGTCTAAAAGCGCCTGGGCTCTTGCACCTGTTCCCCCAAGAGCTTCAGCTTCCATTAGGTAAGTGTCTGCAAGACGTACAACATAGAAGTTTTGACGATAGTTCAGGATAGGTTCTCCGGCA
>NZ_JAAVJR010000490.1:0-487 GCF_012037645.1 Salinimicrobium oceani | reverse complement strand
AAAATATGGTCGAAACCGATTATGTAATTCAATCTATTTTTGTTGGCGCGGATTCGTAATCCGTGCCGACTTCTACAGCTATTCTCCTACGGAAATTTTAATCTGGTGGTGATGTTTTTCTACCAATCTTTTGTCCCTACGGAACATTTTGTTCCCGTGAAATTTTGTGTCGCATCCAAATTTGTCAGGTTGAGCTATTTTCCGGCCGGGAGGGTGGAAAACGGCCGAAACCGGTTATGTAATTCAATTTTAGTTTTTGTTGGCGCGGATTTGTTATCCGTGCCGACTTCTATTACCAAACAAATTAATACAAACAATAATTAGCTTTTTCACACCCATGCCCTTCGACCTACTCTCCCTCCGGTCGGGCGCTCAGGGGACATTTAGAACCGGGATAAAGACCCAGACTTGATGCAAATTTGGAGATGGTTCTTGAAATAAATATTTACCTTTCTATTAACCCGATGGCGCGGATTTGTAATCCGTG
>NZ_JAAVJR010000489.1:0-488 GCF_012037645.1 Salinimicrobium oceani | reverse complement strand
AAATATCGACCAGCTATTTGCAAAATAATTACTTCAACCTAAATGAACCAATTGAAACCATCTTTGGTACGACAGCTGTTCGTACTGCTTCTCATATTATTTCTATCGGTTCTCATCTTTAGGGAAATTTTACCTTACCTCTCGGGAGTACTTGGTGCCATCACTTTATATGTGGTGCTAAGAAAGCCAATGATCAAGCTGGTAGACAAAGGCTGGAGACCTGTAATGGCAGCATCCTTTCTAATGTTTCTTTCATTTATAGGAATCCTGGTACCCGTCACCCTCACAGTTCTCATGCTTACCTCCAAAATTGGAAAAGCGGCAGCAAATTCCGAAAAAGTCATACAGGTGATCAAGGACCAGATCAATGATGCCGAAACTTATGTGGGATATGACCTCAGCCAGGGAATAGATTCCTCGCGGGTTGCTAATTGGCTCTCCAACAACCTGCAGTCGCTCGGAGCAGGAACTTTTAATGCTTTTATCGC
>NZ_JAAVJR010000488.1:0-488 GCF_012037645.1 Salinimicrobium oceani | reverse complement strand
AGTGGTCAGTGATCAGTAACTCCCCGCTGAACAGCGAGATTACCGGGCAAAATTCGTTAATTCGGGAATCGTTAATTCGGGAATCGTTAGTTCGGGAATCGTTAGTTCGAGAATCGTTGATTCGGGAATGGTTAATTCGGGAATCGTTAATTCGGGGAATCAAAAGCCCCGGCGGAGCGCAATATTTTTAGCCCGGGGTTTTAACCCCGGGTTTAAAGAACCACCTGACAAGAGCCCTGTAAGGGCGACACATATTCACCCGATTATTTGTTTAGTCATATGATAGTGAGTAGTACCTCCCCCGCTAAACAGAGGGATTACCTCGGAATACGAATTTAGAAGATTTTGTGCCGACAGCAAAAAAAAGCCCCAGAGAGGGGCGAAATATCGTTAGCCCGGGGTTTTAACCCGGGGATCAAAAAATGTCCTCCAAAAAGAGTCCTGAAGGCGAAATATCTGCAATTGCAATTACCTCATTATTTTTAGTC
>NZ_JAAVJR010000048.1:0-943 GCF_012037645.1 Salinimicrobium oceani | reverse complement strand
TCCTCATTTGGAAGATAGAAGAGCCTTATGATGTGCTTAACGAGGGGATGGAGCTTACAGAAGTTTGCCGGGAAAGAGTTGCGGGGATGAAAAGCGATATTCACAGAAGGGGATTCTTAAGTGTGCGGCATCTGCTTGCACAAGAGGGATATACAGACCGGGATCTTTTTTATGATGATCAAGGCAAGCCACATCTTAAGGATGGAAAATATATTTCCATAACGCATTCTTTCAGCTTTTCGGGTATTATTATCAGTGACCGGGAAGTAGGGATCGATATAGAGATGCAGCGGGAAAAGATCCTATTGATCGCTCATAAATTCACTCCTATTGAAGAATACAGAACCCTGGCCAATACAGATGCGCTGGTAAGAAAATTAACCATAGTTTGGGGCGCCAAAGAGGCAGTTTACAAGCTATACGCCCAGCCAAAAGTGAGCTTTTTGCAGCATATTAATATTTCCGACTTTGATTTTGACGATAACAGGACGACAGGTAAGATAAATTTCAACGGCCAAACCAGCTGGTATGAATTTGAATTCCTGGAATTTGAAGGCTTCACCTGTGTTTATACCCTTAGAAAAGTAGAAACTCCTGCTTGATGAAGCACGTGCTGCGGAATTTTATCGAAGCCGAAAAAGCCGGAAAAAAACAACTGGCTGTACTTATAGATCCTGAAAAATTTGATCCCGCGACGGCTTCAGATTTTCTTCGGAAGCTGCCATCTTTTACCACCCATATTTTCATTGGAGGGAGCACAGTTACTTCCGAAGAAATGGAGAGCTGTGTTAAAACCATAAAGGCTGAAACTTTCCTGCCCCTTGTGCTTTTTCCCGGAGATCATCAACAAATATCCAATTCGGCAGATGCGCTACTCTTTTTGAGCCTGCTCTCGGGCAGAAATCCCGAATATCTCATTGGTCAGCAGGTGAGGTCTGTGGCT
>NZ_JAAVJR010000487.1:0-488 GCF_012037645.1 Salinimicrobium oceani | reverse complement strand
GTGGCAAGGGCCGCTCCTTTGCTGCCCAGGGAGGTAACCCAAAGTGGGGTAACAACTCAAAAACAGCAAACCAGTGCCCTCATGTTTCTTACCATGCTTTCTGAAAATGAGGAGTATGACGCCACTTATATTCAAAATTACCTGAATATCAACGTCCTTCCTGAGTTAAAAAGGATCAATGGAGTTGGAGATGTTTCAGTTTTTGGGGCTAAAAATTACGCAATGCGAGTTTGGTTACAACCCGAAAGACTTGCAGCCTATAATCTGGTTCCACAGGATGTGATTGGTGCTATCAATGAGCAGAGTCTGGAAGCCGCAGCTGGTTCCCTGGGACAAAATAATGCTGAGGCTTTTGAATATGTGATCACCTACGGCGGACGATATAATACCGAAGAGGAATACAAGAATATCATTATACGGGCACTGGATAACGGCCAGTTTATAAGATTGCAGGATGTGGCCCGGGTGGAATTGGATGCCGAAGGTTA
>NZ_JAAVJR010000486.1:0-488 GCF_012037645.1 Salinimicrobium oceani | reverse complement strand
AGCAGATTGACATGCTGCTTCAGAATTTCGATAGCGAAGGTACGTTGCTGGGGTCGGGGGCGAGAAACAGGATCAAAATTTTTTCTTATGGAGAAATTCAACTTAATGTAAAATCTTTTAAGGTTCCCAATCCCGTTAACCGGGTCGTTTACCGGTTTTTTAGAAAATCGAAGGCTGAGAGGTCTTTCGAATATGCCCATCTCCTGTTAAAGAAAGGGCTTCACACGCCTTTTCCTGTAGCATACGCCGTAGAAAAATCACCTCTTTTTTTTAAAAACAGCTTCTACGTGACAGAACATTTGCCGTATGATCTCAGGTATCGTGATCTTGTTCAACAACCCGAATATCCTCTAAGAGAAGAGATCATAAGGGCATTTACAAGGTTTACTTTTGAATTGCATGAAAAAGGAGTGGAATTCCTGGACCATTCTCCCGGGAACACGTTGATCCAGCGGAAGAAGAAAGGTTATAAATTCTTTCTTGTTGAC
>NZ_JAAVJR010000485.1:0-489 GCF_012037645.1 Salinimicrobium oceani | reverse complement strand
ATCCCGAAGGAAGTTGTTCTCATAGGCCAGATTAAGGAATCCTTGTTTAAAGACCGGGCGTTCCACTTCAAGAATAAGATTGTTGATGCGGTTTCTACTGAAATCATACTGTACCTGCGGAGAGAAAAGAAATTTATTCGGAAGTCTGTACGTCTGTGACAAAGAGCTGTAGATAGTGGGTTCATCCATACGATCATTATAGAGGCCGTAAGTGGTGAAATTCGTGCTGATGCCCATAACCGCACCCGAAAGTAATAACTGTGCAGTAGTGAACTCTGTAGAGGGCATAATGATCTGGTTCAGCGAAAGCCGGCCGAACATTGTAAAATTTCTGGTGCGAATAGGAGTAGAGAGGCTGATCTTCCTTTCCTCCAGGTAATTAAAATTTATTGCCGTCTGCTCCTTATCATAATTGATGTAATTAAGATCCACCTGCAGGTTTTGAGGAGTACGATAACTTAAAAGCGCTTCCCCTTTGACCCCATACAT
>NZ_JAAVJR010000484.1:0-489 GCF_012037645.1 Salinimicrobium oceani | reverse complement strand
CAGCATTTTGACCTGCTGTTGCAGAATTCTGGCCGTTGGCAATATTGGTATTCCTTCTTGCTTCCCAGGCCCATTGCATGTACTGGTTAGTACCCAAAACTTCATGTGTTTCCACAGCAGGGGTTGAAAAACCTCCAACTGCAGTCAGGCGAATAGTAGGCGCAGTATTTAATGATCCTCTTTTTGTAGTAATCACGATCACCCCGTTAGCACCTCTCGAACCGTAAAGTGCCGTAGATGCAGCATCCTTAAGGACGTTCATTGATTCGATCTGATCGGCACTTATAGAGTTGATATTTCCATTAAATGGAGCACCATCCACAATAATAAGAGGTTCGGATGAAGCATTGATAGATCCAATCCCTCTAATCCTGATAGTTGGGTTTTCACACGGTTGCCCACCAGACATCACCATGGCAACCCCGGGAACATTACCCTGTATCGCAGATGTTACAGAAGTTAACTGTTGTTGCTCAAGTGTTTCTTCTC
>NZ_JAAVJR010000483.1:0-489 GCF_012037645.1 Salinimicrobium oceani | reverse complement strand
AGAAGCTTTATACCTGAATAACGAATCTGTATGTTTTAACCTAAAAGTTTTTTATGAAAGTTAGTACATTTGTTTTGAGAAAAATCTACAGTAATGAGTGAAACTAAAGAAAGAATTAAATGTCTTATCATAGGCTCCGGTCCGGCTGGTTATACAGCGGCCATATATGCTGCCCGTGCAGACCTTCATCCTGTTATGTATACCGGAATGGAACCGGGTGGCCAACTTACCACAACTACCGAAGTTGATAATTTCCCGGGTTATCCTGAGGGCGTAGATGGTCCTGCAATGATGATTGATCTTCAAAAGCAAGCCGAAAGGTTTGGAACCCAGGTAAGAATAGGTATGGTGACCGAGGTGAAGTTTAGTAATGAAATGGGAGGAATTCACCAGGTATGTGTTGATAATTCAACCTGGATAGAGGCCGAAACTGTTATTATTTCTACCGGAGCAACCGCAAAATATTTGGGCCTTCCAAGTGAACAAAGA
>NZ_JAAVJR010000482.1:0-489 GCF_012037645.1 Salinimicrobium oceani | reverse complement strand
AGAAATTGTATGATCCTGAACAGAACCATCTACAAGGGCAAAGGATTGCCAATCTGTATCTACTGCCCCATTTCTCCAGTCAAGTCCGTTAGCCATCCAGTCAAAATAACCTCCTTCTTCAGTAAGCCAGGTGTCTTCAGCTCCGTAGCTATTGGCAGAAGCTTCTGTGAATAACTCCACGTACTGCTCTGCATTCAACCAATCTAATGTATTGGTAGGTTCACTCCACCCCATGGAAGTATTCAGAGAGATCTTTGTCTTTCCCGATTTACCTGATTTGGTGGTGATTAATACGACTCCATTTGTACCTCTTGCTCCATATATCGCTGCAGACGATGCATCCTTAAGAATTTCAATGGAGGCGATATCATTAGGATTTAAGGAAATGAGCGGGTTTATAGGTGCCTGGGAAACAGATTCATCATCATTGATCAAAGGCATCCCGTCAATTACATAAAGCGGTTCCTGTGAGGAAGAGATACTTGAGAT
>NZ_JAAVJR010000481.1:0-489 GCF_012037645.1 Salinimicrobium oceani | reverse complement strand
TGACAGCTCTTACGCATCCCTTATGAGCGGCTTTGAAACAGTAGGATATCAACAATCACCAGATCTTGCTGCACGTTGGCAGGAGCCGGGAGACATCACTGATGTTCCTCTATTATTGGCTTCTCAAAATGATCACACTTCAACCTCTACAAGGTTCTTGTTTGACAATGACTATGTGAGATTAAAAGCTATTACGCTGGGGTACAATCTTCCTCAAAATGTGGTAGAAAGTGTTGGAATGGATAGATTTAGAGTGTACCTTAGAGGGGATAATTTATGGACCTGGCAAAGCCACTCTGGGATCGATCCGGAGCAAAGTTTAGCCGGTACCACTAATAACAGATCTTATATCATGAAGACTGTATCATTAGGATTAAACATTGAATTATAATAAAAAAAGATGAAAAAGTATTTAAACAAATTTCTTTTCCTCCTGACAACAGTGCTTGTACTGGGAGGATGTTCTGAAGATTTCCTTGAGGATCCACA
>NZ_JAAVJR010000480.1:0-490 GCF_012037645.1 Salinimicrobium oceani | reverse complement strand
AAATGTACACGACTGGGAGATGACTGCAGAGGATCTCCAGGGTTCTATGAAGGTCCAAATGACAGACGGGCAATTAGTGCAGATCGACGACATCAAGTTTACCGTGGTTGCTGAAAGTTTGAAGAGCGGAAAAGGAGGAATGGACAAAAACGCTTATAAGGCCATTAACACAGATAAGCACAAAACCATCATTTACCAACTTCAAAAAGTGAATAACCTCGATTGTACTTCAAAAAGCAGCTGTAAAGTGACCACCACCGGTGCGTTAACCATTGCAGGAACTAAGAAAAATGTCGAGATAATTTTTGATGCTAAAGTAAGCGGAGACAAAATAGTGCTAAGCGGAGAGAAGAAGATCAAAATGAGCGAATTTAACGTAGATCCTCCAAAAGCCATGTTTGGCACCATAACTACAGGAGACGACTTAAACATCAAATTCGAAGTGGCATTTACTAAATAATCTTTAAATCAAACAAGTTAATAATTATCA
>NZ_JAAVJR010000479.1:0-490 GCF_012037645.1 Salinimicrobium oceani | reverse complement strand
TAAAGAAAAGTATCCTGAAGATGATGGATCGTACCAATCCAAAAAAGATCATTGTTGTTTCTTCTGCCCCTCAAATACGTTATCCCGACTGTTACGGAATTGACATGGCAAGGCTGGAAAACCTGGTTGCATTTCAGGCAACACTGGAATTGCTAAAGGAAAGCGATCAATATCACATCATAGAGGAGGTTTACCAAAAATGTAAACAGCAGGTGGACCTGGAGGATAATGAAGTGCAAAATTTTGTAAAGGAGATCTATGATCCCTTTACCGATGAACAGATCTCAGATAAAATTGCCGAACTACTTAGCGATGAAAGCATTAAAGCTGAAGTAAAGATCATCTTTCAAAAAGTCGAAAATTTGCATAGAGCTTGTCCAAAGAACCTGGGAGACTGGTATTTTACAGGGGATTACCCAACCTTTGGAGGAAACAGAGTGGTGAACAGAGCCTTTATTAATTTCTATGAAGGCAGCACAGAACGAGCATA
>NZ_JAAVJR010000478.1:0-490 GCF_012037645.1 Salinimicrobium oceani | reverse complement strand
GGGCAACATTAATAAACCACTAACTTCAGAAAATTTTCGATTGCTTTACGAAAAGGTGACACAATATCTTTCAGGAAAAGAGGTGTATGTGCATGATGCTTATGTTTGCGCCCATCCCGACTACAGGATGAATGTGCGCACTATTGCCGAATACCCCTGGTCTGCTTTTTTTGTCAAGAACATGTTTCTTCGTCTTGAAGAAGAAGAATTAGCAAATTTTTCTGAAGAATGGCTGGTAGTTTGTGCCCCGGGATATGTTGAAGAAGACCCTCAAAAATATGGTTTACGCCAGGGTAACTTCAGTATTCTTGATTTCACCAGGAAAGTAGCTTTGGTGGGAGGCTCTGCCTACACCGGAGAGATGAAAAAAGGAATTTTCTCTGCGCTGAACCTTATTCTGCCAGTTGAAAAAGATGTTTTACCAATGCACTGCTCTGCCAACGTTGGGGAAGAGGGAGATACCGCAATTTTCTTCGGACTTTCAGGTACA
>NZ_JAAVJR010000047.1:0-950 GCF_012037645.1 Salinimicrobium oceani | reverse complement strand
TTCAGCATGTTTTCGGTTTCCAGCCATACTAAAGCTCTTTTACTCGCATCGTATTCTACCGGAAGGGTGATAAAGCTGAAAAGCGTGCCCATTCCATAAAGGATGATTCCCACTAATAGAACTGTTTGCCCTACGCCTACAGAGACCATGGTCATCAGGATCAAACCGCCAAAGATCGCCCATTGGGAGAATTGGGAAGCCACCTGCACCACCGGCACCAGTTTGCTTCTCATCTGCAACCAGCTATAAGCTTTCGCATGCTGTATGGCATGCCCGCACTCATGTGCAGCAACAGCTGCCGCAGCGGCATTCCTTTGAGTATAAACCGCTTCACTCAAATTAACGGTTTTCTTGGAGGGGTTATAGTGGTCTGTCAATTGCCCGGGAGTAGAGATCACCTTTACATCATTGATCCCATTGTCCCGCAACATTTTTTCTGCAATCTCACGACCGCTCATCCCATTTTGCAGGTGCACCTTGGAATAGTGCTTGAATTTACTCTTAAGCTTGTTACTTACATAAAGACTCACGATAAAAATGAGCCCGGCGATGATATAATATCCCATCATAGTTTCTAAAATTGTTTTAGTTCAAGGTTCAATAACAAAAATCCAGCCAATTTACATTTTTTCGCGGAACTGAAATTTTGTCGTTTTCCGCTGCTGCTGCGGCTTCAGAAAAGATCTTAACCCACGATATTTACGATCTTACCCGGCACAATGATCACCTTTTTTGGAGAACGGCCATTGAGTTGCTGCTGGGTTTTTTCATGAGCCATCACCGTTTGTTCGATCTCCTGCGGACTCATATCAAAAGGAAGCTCCAGAGTGAACCTCATCTTTCCGTTAAAAGAGATTGGGTATTCTTTGATGCTTTCCACCAGATATTTTTCCTCAAAGACCGGATATGCTGCCGTAGTGACCGAAGTGTCATGCCCCAGCTTCTGCCAA
>NZ_JAAVJR010000477.1:0-490 GCF_012037645.1 Salinimicrobium oceani | reverse complement strand
ATCCTTATCGCCGGGAAAGGTCATGAGACCTATCAGGAGATCAATGGTGTGAGGAAAGATTTTGACGACTTTAAGATCGTAAGCGAAACTTTGAAAGAATTGAAAAAGTAAAATCCAGGCAGGGAAATTAGAAGATATGTTATACCACCTGTTCGAATATCTTGAAGAAGCCTACACCTTTCCCGGGGAGCGGTTGTACCAGTACATCTCCTTCCGTTCGGCTATGGCTATCATCATTTCTTTGGGAATTTCGACAATCTATGGAAAAAGGATCATCAATTATCTTCAGAAAAAACAAATTGGCGAGAGTGTAAGAGATCTTGGGCTGGAAGGCCAAACTGAAAAGGCAGGTACCCCTACTATGGGAGGATTGATCATCATTTTAGCAACCTTGATACCTGTATTGTTGCTGGCCCGACTCGACAATATTTATGTGATCCTTTTGATCGTTACCACTCTTTGGATGGGAGCGATAGGATTTTTGGACGAT
>NZ_JAAVJR010000476.1:0-490 GCF_012037645.1 Salinimicrobium oceani | reverse complement strand
ACTCCTAAATTCCCTTCTTCATTCGGAGTTAGCTTCACCTCATTCAGCTTTTTCTCAAGTGCTTCTGCTTTTGCCTGGTCCATTTCCACACTTTGCATTTCTCCGCCGCGGCTATAAACCAGTCTTAATTCCTCCCCCTGACTCTGGTCTACCTTTCGGGTTAATTGGTGCCAGTATCCTATTTCAATGTCGTTGACAGAGATGATCCTGTCTCCCTTTTTTAGGCCGGCAAGATCTGCCGGACTCCCTGCAATTACCGAATCCAGCACGGGAATGGTCATGGGAACAAAAGGCTGCATCACCCCCTGTTCAAACATTTGTGAACCTATATCTTCGGGCACGTCAATGGTTTCAGAAGTTCCGTCCTGATGTTCTACAGTGATATTCTTCACATCGCGTAGAAAAAGATATTTATTGATATCAATAATGTTCTTAAGTTCCTGGTCGTTTACTTCCAGGACCCGATCTCCGTCCCTAAAGCCATATTCCT
>NZ_JAAVJR010000475.1:0-491 GCF_012037645.1 Salinimicrobium oceani | reverse complement strand
ATTATAAACGACCCGATCTTACAGAAGAGGTGATGGATGGGGAATGGTTACGTACCGGGGATATCGGAGAAATTATCGACGGAAAGTTCCTGAAGATCACAGATCGTAAAAAGGAGCTCATCAAAACCAGCGGCGGAAAATATGTAGCTCCACAGCCTATTGAAAACAAGATGGTAGAGAGCCCATGGATAGAACAGATCATGGTTGTTGGGGAATTTCAGAAATTTGTTGGTGCTCTGGTAGTTCCCGCCTTTGAAGCTCTTAAGAAATGGTATCTGGATCAGGAATTACCTTACCCGGGAAATGACAAGGTTCTTCATGCCGCAGAAGTGAAACAATTGATCAGTGATTCTGTCAAAAAATACAACCTCAACTTCAATCCGGTAGAACAGATCAAACAATTCCGACTGCTCCCACACGAATGGACCATTGAAGGGGGAGAATTAACACCTACTCTCAAACTAAAAAGGAGAACTATTACGGAAAAATAC
>NZ_JAAVJR010000474.1:0-491 GCF_012037645.1 Salinimicrobium oceani | reverse complement strand
GAAGATGGCGACAATTTTACCCCGCCACAATTTTCAGACTTTACAGTGGTGGGAGGGCCTAACCAGTCGGTAAGCCAAAGCTGGGTAAATGGGAAAAAAAGCTTTTCGAAAACCTACAGCTATTTTCTGGCGCCAAAAAAGAGAGGTAATCTTACTATAGGCCAGGCAGAGATCACCATTGAGGGCACAGTTTACAAAACATCACCCGTACAGGTAGAGGTAACTGCAGCCGTAGATCAACCTACTGATGGTGAGAATTCTGAATATATTGCTTCAGAGAGTATTCATCTTGTCGCGGAGATCTCTAATACAAATCCTTATCTCAACGAAGCCATTACTGTAGTTTACAAGCTATATGTGAGTCCGCGGATCAATGTGAGCGACTGGAGACAGATCGATAATCCTAAATTCAGTGATTTCTGGAGTCAGAATATTGATATTCGAAGACTGGAAGTGGAGAATGGCACTTATAATGGAGAACCCTATCGGTT
>NZ_JAAVJR010000473.1:0-492 GCF_012037645.1 Salinimicrobium oceani | reverse complement strand
TTCCGTTCGTGAAGACCGTTTATATCGCGCAGAATTTTGTGGCGCTTGAAAAATACAATATTGTGCACTGGAAAGATGTGCAACAGGAGCTTGCAGAGCAAATCGAATCCTTTTTGAATAGCGGCGGACAGGTGGTGACCCCTTCCGAAGAAGAAACCGGAAAAAAGATCCCCGTTACCGTTTATGCAGAGAGCACGCCTAATCCTACAGTGATGAAGTTTGTTTCGAACAAGAAACTCGTGTTAGAAACTGTGGAATTCAAAAATATTGATGATGCGAAAAACGCCCCTTTAGCGAAGGCTTTGTTTCATTTTCCGTTCGTGAAAGAAGTTTTTATTGATGAAAACTATCTTTCCATCATGAAATATGACATGGCCGAATGGGAAGAGATCACCCAGGAACTTAGGGAATTTATTAGGGAATACCTGGAACAGGGGAAAGAGGTACTTACTGAAGACAGCGTACAGCCCTCCCCTTCTAAAGCCGAAGAAA
>NZ_JAAVJR010000472.1:0-492 GCF_012037645.1 Salinimicrobium oceani | reverse complement strand
AGTCCATGTTTTGAATATAATTTGCTTCAGCCTTTACCGGTTTTCTGCGGAAGTGAATTTTTAATCCATCACCTTTTGCAGGTCTCCTGCCCAAATGATCCCTTTCATCACATGCTGAAGAAAGTCTGGTTCGATATAACTTTCAGAAGTATGTCCGCCACCGGTATAGAAGGCTCTCCCGCCTTCGTAGGAGTGGTGCCAGGCGATTGGGTGGTGGCTGCCATTTTCTCCGCCTTCATAAGTTTGTTCATCCAGTTGTGCAAGTACAGTGACCTCGGGATTAAGGTTCTTATAGTTATACCATTCATCCCGCCGAGTCCAATGCTTCGGGAGATGTTTTGTTGAAGGATGGTCTGTATTTATAACCTTAACTACTGCCTCCTGAATGTGTGGGTGCGATTTAAAATATCCGCCAACTAACTTCCCGTACCAGGGCCATTCGTATTCAGTGTCGGCTGCGGAATGTATTCCGGCGAAGCCCCCGCCACTGCG
>NZ_JAAVJR010000471.1:0-492 GCF_012037645.1 Salinimicrobium oceani | reverse complement strand
AATCTAACATGGAAAAATTTAATCTCTGAAGCTCGTAACAAGGGCGTTGATCAAAGTATCTGCTGTTTCCTTTGAGGAAATTAGCAGTGGACTTCCTTCTGGTTTGTAAACAAAAATAGAAAAACAGATTTTAGTAATTATAAATAAAAGGAAAAGCAGGAAAAAATAAAAATATAAGCCTCCTCAGGCTTTAAAATCAGACAAATCCTTTTCCTATATTTGCAGCAAATTTGGGTTTTATGAAACTGAATATTAAGAACGAAACTTCCCGCTTAAGAGCGGTAGTTCTTGGTACCGCCGAGAGTCCGGGGCCGGTACCGGAGCTGGAAAATGCCTACGATCCAAAATCTGCCGAACATATTGAAGCAGGAACTTATCCTACAGACGAAGATATGGTGAAAGAAATTGAGGCAGTTAGGGAGGTGCTTGAGAAATATGACGTAAAAGTTTACCGTCCGCAACTGGTAAAAGACCTTAACCAGATCTTTACCC
>NZ_JAAVJR010000470.1:0-493 GCF_012037645.1 Salinimicrobium oceani | reverse complement strand
GCATGTAGGGAAACTTTAATCTATAAATTTAAGGATTTACCAGAGGTGGAAACAAAAAAAAGAACAATTCAGTTAGAATTGCTCTTTTTTAACTCAATTTAAACAGAAAAAAGCTACTTCTTCATCCAATGTTTGAAATTTGTTTCTTCAGAAATAACCTTTGAAAGTTCAGAAACCGGAACACGTTTTTGTTCCATGGTGTCACGATATCGAACTGTTACTGTTCGGTCTTCCAAAGAGTCATGATCTACAGTGATACATAACGGCGTCCCCGCAGCATCCTGACGGCGATACCTGCGGCCAATAGCGTCTTTCTCATCATATTGAATATTGAAATCCCACTTAAGCTCATCTATGATCTCCTGTGCCAGCTCGGGCAGACCATCCTTTTTCACTAGCGGCAGCACTACCGCCTTAACAGGAGCAAGAATAGCAGGTAATTTAAGGACGGTCCTGCTGCTTCCGTCTTCTAACTCTTCTTCTTTTAAAGAGG